>CAZXIV010000008.1:0-49294 GCA_964640945.1 uncultured Candidatus Peribacteria bacterium
TCGGAAGAGAGTTTCTTGTGCTGTGCCATAAGAACCTGAGGGTAGAGGATTCACCTCAGGTGTTCGGATTGGTTCTTGAACTCGGGACTCCTACTAACAGGGTAAGTATACCTGTACAGTTAGCCAAATGAAGGTTATCAGTAACCGCCGGGCCCGCTTCGATTATGAGATCCTCGAAACCGTGGAGGCCGGGCTGCGCCTGACGGGACCGGAGGTGAAATCGTGTCGCGCGGGGCAGGTACAGTTCGCGGGCGCCTACGTTACCTTTCAACGTGGCGAACCGGCCATTTCCAGTTTGATGATCGGCCCGTACCCATACGCAAACAACGAGCACTACGAACCCAAGCGCACGCGACCGCTGCTGCTCAAGAAAAATGAGATCGAACGTCTACAGTCGCTGGGCCAAGAGCGCGGCGTCACGATCATCCCCATGGAGATGAAAGCGGGAAAGTACATCAAGCTCGTCCTCGGCATCGGCCGCGGCCGCAAGAAGGCCGACCGCCGCGAGGTGCTGAAGAAGCGTGACCAAGACCGCGCGCTGCGCTCCGGTCGGGAGATTTAATTCGCGGCCGTCTCGTCGCCGTCGGGGTGGAGCGCGATGCGGTCGCGGAAATCGCGGAAATTGCTGGTGTTTGCTGAAATCGCGAGGTGTGCCAACCCCAGCGACGGGCGCACGCACGGTGGTATGGGTGACACCTGCAGAGCCCGATTCCAGGCCTCAAGAACCTCTTCGTAACCGGCTTCGTCCCCTTGGTCCACAGCCAGGAGGGTGCGCTCCTCAAGCACCTTCGCCCAAATCCTGTCGCCATCAGGCGTGGCGAGAAACGGCTCCATAAGGGCTTTGCGGACCACTGGTAAGGGATCATTGCGATCCACACCCACCTGCATTTCGACCGCGCGCAAGGCCTGCTCATCGCGATCGAGAGTAATGAGAGCCCATTCGTTCACAATCTCAGTGAGGCACTCTTTTTTCATCGCCTCATCCCAATCGGTCGCGTCGCCGACAATCGTCAGTAAACGTTGCCGCAAGTGGACGGCGTACTCGATGACGCGGCAATCCTCATGGCGAACCAGGAGTTCGGGGAGAGCGCGTTTGATGAGCAATGAAATTGGACCATCGGGTCCGTGTTTGTGCGGACGACCGCCGCCGCGTAATTGAGCCGCAAGGACACGATCCTGGCGGGTGGGATCAAGGAGGCGGACCGACTGCTCAGACTGGGGTGATGTGCCGGGATGCCCCATGTTCCACAGCGGATGGGCAGGCGATTCGGCCACAATGTAGCCGGCTTCCACATTCCAAAGATCGAGACGCAGTTCGCTTAGTATACGCTCAGGTGGGGCGATGCGGCTGTGCACCTTGGTGCTGAGTGAAGCCAGCTGCGTGTAGAGATGCCGGAAGAATTTACGGCGGCCGGAGAGGTCGTCCCGCGCCACTGCCAAGGTTGGGAACTCCGGAAATGTTTTTTGCATCTCCGCTTGGAACTCCGGCTGGCACAGGCAGTCCTGGAGACGTCGCTGGAAGAACGCGTTGAAGTCGCGCTCGGTATACACCGGTTGGCGCACCACCGGCGCCGTGTGCCAGGCACAGTGCACCAGATGACTGGCCAGGAGCGCCCGATCGAAGTTGGCGTGATCGAGCTCAGAAAGCGTTTTTGGCTGGCTGGAAGGCATACGTGGTGGACGATGCTAGGAGCGAATGACCCCCCTGGCAAGGACAGGTGCTATCCTCTGGACCGTGTCGCTTTTACCACCCCAAATCCACCGCGTGATTGAGGAGCTCCAGAAGCTCCCGGGCATCGGCCCAAAGTCGGCCGAGCGCCTCACGTTTTTTCTCTTGCGGAGTTCGCGGGCCTCGCCCGAGGGCCTCGGCCAGGCGCTTTTAGAATTAAAACGCTCGCTCACGTACTGCCGTGAATGTCAGATGGTGGCGACCGAGACGCTCTGCTCGCTCTGCCAAGACGCCACGCGCGACGCGGCGACAGTACTAGTCGTGGAGGAGCCGCTCGAGGTGGTGGCCTTCGAACGCTCGGGCTACAAGGGGCGTTACCACGTTCTGCATGGCGTGCTCTCACCCATCGACGGCATGGGACCCGAGCAATTGAAAATTCGTGAGCTTGTCGACCGCATCGCCAAAGGGGGCGTGAGCGAAGTGATCATCGCCACTGATCCTGATATTGAAGGCGAGGCAACCGCCAGTTACTTGAAGGAAAAACTCTCGGCCTTCACCTCAAACATCACGCGCCTGGCGCACGGTTTGCCGATGGGTGCCGACATTGAGTTTGTCGATCAGGGGACGCTCCGCGAGGCCTTGAATGGTCGGCGGCCACTCTCTTAAAAAAGCTCCATTAAGCCTTTCTCGAACCCTGACCCTCGCCCGAGCCCGTACCTTGGCCAAACAGGCTTTTTCTGCTATACTTAAGAGATTCTTTACGCATGGTAGAGACAAAAACTCCCCTTCCGGCTCCCACCCCTGAGACGGGCAAGACGCGCCTTCTGATCGTGGAGGATGAGCGACCATTAGCGCACGCGCTCCAACTTAAACTGACACATGAAGGCTACGACATTACCGTCGCCTCCACTGGCACCGAGGGACTGAAGCAGGCGCAGACCGGTACCTTTAAATTGATTCTACTCGACATGATCCTGCCTGAGCTCGACGGCTTTGGAATTTTAGAAGCGCTCCAGGGCAAAACGCAGACGCCGATCCTGGTCTTGAGCAATCTCGGCCAGGTCGAAGACCTCGACCGCGCCAAGGCACTCGGGGCAGTTGATTACCTGGTGAAGTCCAACGTCCCGCTCAAGTCGATCGTTGCCACGGTCCACAAAATTCTTGGCGACGCGCCGGCTGCACCTGAGGCGCCCGCACCCACACCCGCGCCGGCGGCAGAGGCTCCCGTGGCCGACACCGAAACGCCGGCTGAAGAGGAGACCGAGACGCCCGCCGAACCAGCCGCCGAATCCGCTTCCCCCTCCGACGATGCCGTTCTCTGACGACGACCTCGGCAAACTGCTCATCGAGCAGAGTTATCTCTCCCCCGAGGACCTCGCGAAGGCCCAGGAAGATGCCAAGCTTCACCAACTGACGCTCAAGCAGGCACTGTTCGAGATGGGTCTGCTCACCCAAGATCTCCTCGAGAGCGCGATGGCCGAGCACTTCCAACTGGTGCACTTCGACCTCGAGCATACCCAAGTGACGGCCGAACTGATGTCGGCCCTCCCTGAAGAGATCGCTCGCACCTTCCAATGCGTCATTGTCGCCCGCGACGAGCAGGGCGTGACAGTTGCGACCGCCGATCCCACCCGCCCCAACCTAGAAGAAGCCCTCCGCCAAAACATCGACCAGAACGATGCCCTCCTGCCTGCGGTTGAGGGCGCCATCCCCGATGAGAAGGTGTCCAGCAGCAGCTTCAACACCCTCTTAAACCGCATCGGCGCTGGTAAGACGGCGGCCGTGCGCTCGTCATTTAGCGGCCAGATCGTCTTCGTCTACGCGCCGCAGTCGGCCATCGACGCCCTGCTTGTGCATTACCGCAAGCCCCTCGCCTCACGCTTCCAGGAGATCATCCAGGAGAAACGGAAGCCTGCCCCCATCCTGCTCCAGGAAATCATCACCGACGCCTTTCAGTTGCGCGCTTCGGATATCCACTTTGAGCCGCAGGAGAAGAACGTGGTCGTGCGCTTCCGCGTGGACGGCGTGCTGCACGAGGTCGGCCGCCTGCCGAAGGAACAATACGAGGGCGTGGTAAACCGCATCAAGATCGAAGGTAATATGCGCATCGACGAGCACTACGCCGCCCAAGACGGCGCACTCCGCGTGCTCAACGGTGGCGAGACCATGGATGTCCGTGTCTCGATTGTGCCGGTGGTCGACGGCGAGAAGGTGGTCATGCGCGTGCTCTCGTCGTACGTGCGCACCATCACCCTCAGCGACCTGGGCTTCGAGCAGAAGCAGCAGGACGTGCTGACAAAGGCCGCCTTCCAGCCCTTCGGCATGCTCCTCACGGTTGGCCCCACGGGCGCCGGCAAATCGACGACGCTCTACGCGCTCGTAAAGCTCCGCAACCACCCCGACGTGAACATCTCCACCATCGAAGATCCCGTGGAATACAAGGTGCCCGGCGTGAACCACATCCAAGTAAACCCCAAGGCCAACCTCACCTTCGCCTCGGGCCTGCGCTCCCTCGTCCGCCAGGACCCCGACATCGTGCTGGTGGGTGAGATCCGCGACGGCGAGACGGCCTCCATCTCCGTCAATGCCGCGCTCACCGGCCACCTCCTGCTCTCCACTCTCCACGCGAACGACGCCGCCACCGCTATCCCGCGCCTGCTCGACATGGGCGTCGAGCCCTACCTCGTCGCCTCCACGCTCAAGGTGGTGGTGGCCCAGCGCCTCGTGCGCCGCCTCTGCCCGCACTGCCGCATCAGCGTCAACGTCACGCGCGAGGAGGGCCGCAAGCTCTATCCGTTGGCCGGCGACGCTATCTTCCCAGCCGAAGGCCACCTCTCGCTCTACCGCGGCAAAGGCTGCGAACACTGCAGCCAGACGGGCTACCGCGGCCGCGTCGGCATTTATGAAGTGATGCCCATCACGCCCGAGATGGAAGTGCTCATCGTCAAGCGCGCCAGCAGCACCGACATCAACGTCCTCGCCCGCCAGCAGGGTATGGCCTCGCTCTTCGAGGATGGCTTCGAAAAAGTGAAGCGCGGCGTCACCAGTCTGGAGGAGCTCCTGCGCGTGGCCGCCCCCAACCTCGACAAATTTACCGGGAAGAACACTCCTCCCCCCGCGTAATCCATGGCCACACTCGTCCCGACGCCGGCCCTTGTTCCCGCCCCAGCGACTCCGGGGGACATAGCCGTGGCGCCCAAACAAAAGAAGCCGAGCGCAATCGCCAACTTTATCGTCTCGCTCAATTACCTGGGCATGGGTAAAGAGAAAACGACGTTTGTGGAGAATATGGCCACCCTCCTCGGTGCCGGTTTACCGCTGCCGGACGCTCTCCGCACCATCCTGGAAGAAACCAAAGTGAAGGCGATGAAGAAGATCGTGCAGCGGATCGTTGAGTCGGTGGAGAGTGGCACGCCGCTCTGGCTCGCCATGCAGGAGCAAAACTTTTTCACCACCTACGCTATCGCCCTCGTGCGTATTGGCGAAGAGGCCGGCTCGCTCGCGCAAAACATGACCTACCTCGCCGTGCAGCAGGAGAAGGACAGCGAACTAAAATCGAAAGTGAAGATGGCGATGATTTACCCCTCAATCGTGATCGTGCTGGTGATGGCGATGGTCATCATCCTCGGCGTGTTCGTGCTCCCGAACCTGGTGCAGGTCCTCATTTCTCTCAACGCGCCGCTGCCGCTGGCCACCAAGATCCTCATCGCCTTCGCCAATTTCTCCTCCCAAAACGGTGGCTTGGTCGTGGGTCTTGGTATTGGCAGCTTACTGGCGGTGTTTGTAGGAAACGCCCTCGTGCCACCCGTAAAGCGCACGCTGCAGTGGGTGGCCTTCCACATCCCGGGCATCGGCCCCCTGGCGCGCTCGGCCACCATCGCCCGCTTCGGCGTGATTCTCGGTGGACTCCTCCAGGCCGGCGTGCCCCTGCCCGAAGCCATGCGTTCGCTCACGGAAGTGACGAGTGTCCTGGTCTACCGCGATTTCTACGGTGCCGTCACGGAGGAGATCATGCAGGGTCAGTCATTCCAAAAAGCATTCGCTGAGTTGAAAGTTTCGCGCAAACTTTTCCCCGTCTCAGTCACCTCACTCATTGTGGTGGGTGAGCGCTCAGGCACGCTCAGCCAGATTCTGCTGAAAATCGCCGACATCTACGACCGCAAAGCCGCTGAAACCGCCCAGAAGCTGCCCGTGGTGCTCGAACCGATGCTCCTCCTTTTTATTGGCGGACTGGTCGGATTCATCGCTTTCGCTATTTTGACGCCTATTTACAGTGTTGTCGGCAATATCTCCCACTAATCCTCTACACCACACCTCCCAACCTTGCACAAGGAGAGGAATCAACAGTTTCTGTTATAATAGAGGGAAACCTCACACAAACATGACCTCTGCCCGCCATAGTCTCCTCGGCCTTCTCCTTGTCTTTGCCCTTCCGCTCTTCGCCTCTGCGGCCGGGCAGCCGAGTGAAGTGCGCGGCGTCCGTGCCGAACGCCAGGGCACGACGATTGTGGTGTCGTGGGAGAGCGCCGGCGACGATATTGCCTCGTACCGGGTGTATTGGAGCACGGCTTCTATTTTAAAAAATGCCGGAGATTACGACGATCACGAAGAGACAGCCAACGCCGAAACCACACTCACTGTCACAAACGCACCCCAGGGTGATGTGTACGTCGCCGTGATCGCCGTCGGCGCCGACGGGTCCGAAAGCCCAGCTTTCGCCGAAGAAGCCCTGACCAAAGCTGCTGCGAGCTCCAGTCGCGACCGCACTCCGGAACTGCATGCCTTGAAAGTGACGGCTATCGATGCCACTCACCTGCGCGTTATCTTCAACGTACCCATTGCCCTCTCGCTGGTGGCCGATGGGGCCGCGGTAACAGTCACCGGCCCGAAAAACGAAGCGGTGGCCGTGCGCTCGCTCACGTTGGATGACTCGTCACTGGTCGTGGAGACGGCCGCCCTGAGCGCCGGCCAGCACCGCCTGACACTGTCGAAGACGGCGTTTTTTGGCATTCCTAAGACTGGTGATCGACTCGCCGTTTTTGCAAACGACGGCCAACTCTCCTTTATCAGCCTTGCCAGTGCTTCGTCTAAGGCCACCTCGTCTGCCCCCACCGCCGTTGTCAGCTCCTCTTCCCAGGCCGCCACCAACTCAGTGGCCCAATCGAGTCGTGAGGCGACCGCTACGTCGTCGCAAGCCACCGTCACGGCGCCTGGTCGCACCTCTTCCTCCAGCCAATCATCTGTCGTCGTGACCAGCCCCATTCGGTCGCTCACCCTGGTGCCCTATGCCCGTGAGGATGGCTACCTGGATATCGATCTGCAGTGGACCCTCGACCCAACGGTTGTCATCTCCAACCTGGCCGTCGCGCAATCGATCGACGGGGGCCAGACCTTCGGCCCTTGGCAGCCTACTCCTGCGGAGCCGAACGAGGTGCGCATCCTGCGCATCCCAGCGGGCACGTTCGCCGTCTCGATGGTGGCGATGTATCCCGACGGCTCGGCCTCTCCGGCTGTCCTGCGCCTGCTCAGCGGCACCACGCCATCGTCTTCGTCCTCATGGGCGCCGACGCGCCCGCTCACCGGCTCTATAACTGAGACAGATTCGCCCCTCACGTCGTCAGGACCGGCCTCAATCGCACTGACGCTCATTCTCACCGGGGCGGCCGCCGGGGCCGCCTTCTCGCGCCGGGTTCTGCCCCAGCGCTGAACCGCCTCGAGGCCGGCGAGAGGCCGGATGTTTGCGGCTGACAGCCATCCTCCCCCAGCCGTCACTGGGCTCTTTTAAGGTACGTGAGTGCCTGACGAACGTACGCTCTGTCGCACCGGCCTGATTGCGTTCGCGGTCGTAGCACTCACGGCGAGCTGTCTGGTGCGCGATGTGCGGTTGCGAGAGACAGGCCCCGTCCGGTTGGACGTGCTCGACGTCGGCCAGGGCGACAGCCTACTGCTACGCACGCCCAGCGGGCTCCGCATTCTCATCGATGGCGGGACCGATGGCAGCGCCCTCCGTGCGCTCGGCACCGTGCTGCCGGTGGCCGACCAGGCGATCGATATGATCGTGCTCACGCACCCGCACCGCGACCATTTGGTGGGGTTGCCCACGGTCGTCCGATACGGGTCGGTGCGGTTCGCACTTTTGGCCGGCACGGCCGCCGAGGGCAGCGAGTACCGGGCCTTGCTGACGGCTCTCGCCGAGACGGGTACGCAGGTGCTGCCGAGCGACCCAGCCACCACCATCGCGCTTGGCCACGGACTGAGCCTCGATGTGCTCTGGCCGCCACTCGATGGTTACGGGAAACCGTGGGACGGCGACGTGAACGACGCCTCAGTGACACTCGCCCTACGGTGGCATGGACGATGCTTAGCGCTCCTCACCGGCGACCTGGAAGCCCACGGTGAGACGGAGATCTTGAAGAGCGGGGCCGATGTGCGTTGTGACCTTTTAAAAGCCGGCCATCATGGCAGCGACAGTTCTACCACCATCCCGTGGTTGCTGGCTGTCCGACCGCGGCGGGTGGCTGTTTCCGCCGGCAGCGGTAATAGCTACGGACACCCCAGCCCGGCGACGTTGGCCCGTTTGGAAGCGGCCGGGATTGTGCTCAGCCGCACCGACCGCGACGGCACTCTTTCCTTCACCTGGGAGGAGGTACCATAAACCCGCCCCATTCTTCGCCACCCATGCACGTCCTCCTCACCGTCGCCGGCAAATCAGAGCGATTCTGGCCGTTTAAGGATAAGGCCTTGGTGCCAATCTGCGGGACCACGCCGCTGGAGCACCAACTCGCGGTGCTGCGCCGGAGCGGACTCACCGACATCACCGTCGTGGCCAGCGCCGCCAACGAGGCCGACGTGCGCCGCCTGGTGCCGAACGTGCCGGTGATTGTCCAAGCCGACGACGGCTCACTGGGGACACGGGGGGCACTACTCACCGCGCTGCCTCAAATGAAGGACGAGTGGGTGCTCGTTGTCGCCGGCACCGACTTGGTGGATATCAACGCCTATAAGAGTGTGCTGGCCGCAGCCGCCAAGCCGGGCACCGACGGCGTTATGCTCGGCAAACGCATGGCGACGTATTTCCCTGGTGGATATTTCTCGGTGCAGGGCGAAAAGATACTGTCGATCGTGGAAAAGCCTAAGCCCGGCGAGGAGCCGAGTGACTTAGTGAACATCGTCATTCATGCCCATAAGCGTGAAGCGTTATTGAAAGCACTGAAAGACATCCCCGACGAGAAGGGAGACGGCTACTCGCAAGCCGAGCAAATCCTCATGAAGAACGGCCACTACGTGCTCGCGCCGTATGAGGGCGAGTGGTTTGCCTTCAAGTACCCGTGGGATCCCATCAAGGCGCTGCCGCTCTTCCTACGTGCGATCGACGAGCAGATCATCCACCCTACCGCCAAGATCCACCCGACGGCCGTCATCGACGGGCCAGTGCGCATTGAAGAAGGAGTGGTGGTACTGGCGGGCGCCATCATCGCCGGGCCAGCCTACATCGGCGCCCACACCGTGGTGGGCTACGGCACGATCATCCGCGGTGGTAGTTACGGCCATCACTGCGCCCTAAACGGCCGCTCCGAATTAAAGAATTGCGTCTTCTACCCGCACGTTTGGACGCACGGTGACTACCTGGGCGACAGCGTCGTGGCCGAGAACGTCTCCCTCGGTAACGGCTGTAATGCCGGTAACCTTCGCCTCGACGAAGGTGAGATCTCCTCGACCATCCGCGGTACAAAACTCCCCACCGGTTTAAAGAAGTTCGGCACGGCCATCGGCGAGGGCTGCCGCTTTGGCTTCGGCGTCGGTATTTCCCCGGGCGTAAAGGTGGGCCGCGATTCGTTTGTGAGCAGTCATGTACTCCTCACCGAGGACGTGGCTGAACGCCGTTATGTGCACGTGAAGAATGGAGAATTGGAAGTGCGGGAGAATAAGACAAGCGCCCCACATCCAGAGGGCAGTGAGCGCAAGAAATGGAAAGATGAGTACACTCGCTGAACTCAAATGAGGTGGAGAGATGTGGAAAGCATTTATAGGGGGAATGCGGATGGAAGCCATAGTTGCCCACAGGGTAAAAGGATTTTGGCTTCACCAGGCCAATAAATAAGATTTGGCTTCACCAGGCCCTCCCAGAGGGCCAATCCACAAGTTTTCCACAGCGCCTACAGGGGAAATCCGAGCCGACTCTTACCGAAAAACCCTCGAAAATGGCGAGAAACGGCGTGATGTGAACTTTGGTCGTCCTACTCTCCACATCATAGCGATAGAACTTTCACATCCGCGGAAGAGGGTATGAAGATGACTAATTCACTATATGATATATGTACTTCCTTTCATTACGTATGAAGTTTCTGTGTACAACTCCGGCCATCCTCCAGGCGCTCCAAGTGGTGACCCGCGCTATCGGTGCGCAACAGGCGCTGCCCATCCTCGGAAATGTTCTCCTGAAAGCGGAGGGAAAACGGTGCACGATCAGCGCCACCGATTTGGAGCTTTCGATTGTGAGTTCGATCGAGGCCCAAGTGGAAAACGAGGGATCGTTGACGGTGCCCGCCAAGGCATTGCTTAACTTTGTGCAGTACAACAACGATCCAGAAGTGCTCTTCGAAACCAAAGAAGGTACCCAGTTAAAGTGCTCGTCGGCCAAGGCTAAAGCCAACCTCGCCGGTGAAGCCGCCGCTGAGTATCCCGCCATCCCCACCATCGAGCGTCAGAGCGCCCTGGTGGTCGATAGCTCGCTGTTGCTCGATGCGCTCCACCTTGTCACGTTCTCGTGCGCGAGGACGGCCTTGCGGCCCGTCCTGTCGGGTGTATTCGTGCGTTGTGAGAAGGGTGAACTCATTCTCGCTGCTACCGACAGCTACCGCCTCTCCGAGATCCGCCTGCCCATGCCCGAGAGTGGCCAGGACGTGACCTGCATCATCCCGGTGAAAGTGCTCGATGAATTGCGCTCGGTCCTCGCTGGCAAGAAAGCGGGCAAGGGCGGTGAGTCCGCGCCCACGGTCGAGATTGTGCTGAGCTCGCAGCAGGTGGAATTTAATGTCGGCTCCACCCGTCTCCTCTCTCGCCTCATTGAAGGAAAGTTTCCCGACTACAAGCAGATCATCCCCAAGGAGACGCCGTCGTTGCTACATTTTCCGACGAGCGAACTCACCACGGCCGCCCGCCGTCTGCACTACTTCGCCAAGGAGGCGAACAACAACCTCACCATTCGCTCCCAGGCCGGCAAAGTTTCCATCGCTACCCCGCAGACTGCTTTCGGCCGCGATGAGGCCGAGGTCCAAGCCCAGATTAGCGGCAACGACACGCGTATCGCCCTCTCTTCCGCCTATCTTCTCGATTTCCTCTCCCATGTGGGCGGCGACACTGTCGAGATGAAGGTGAATGACGGCATGCACCCCGCAATCTTCACCATTTCGGGGGTTCCTGGTTTCTTGCACCTCATCATGCCATTGCGTTTACTTGAGGAATAAGCGATAATAGAGGTGACCTCGCTCCGAGATTCGGAGGGGGGCGTTACCGTGTGGCGTCAGACAGATGAAAGCATCGCTCCTCATCGGAAAAACAACGCACCAGGAACTTTCGAGTCTCCTGGAAAGTCATCGGCACCTCACCGTGTCGGGGGCTGGTAATGAGACAGCGAAAGCTATGCTCGTGTCGCACTTGCGCACATTTAAGCGCTCGCCGACGCTGCTGATTGCTCAAGATGACACTCAGGTGGAAGCGCTCACACACTGGCTGCGCTTTTTTGAGGAAGAGCCCGGGCTGCTCCCCGGTCACCTCGACGATGAGGGTGTAGTAGTGCTCACGCCCGAATTACTCCAGTCATTCCTCCAATTCATGGAGGGCGATCCGTCCGTCTTCCTCACGAGCCGTGCCGTGTTTGAGGCGGAGTTGCCGCTCTACGCCGAGCTCGTGAAGCGTCGCCTGACGCTCAAGACGGGCACCGACCTGGCCTTCACCACCTTCGTCGAAGATTTGCTCGAGCGCGGTTATGAGCACGGCGCCGACCAGTACCTCTCGCCGGGCCAATACCGCCGCCTGGGCGACACGCTTGATATCTTCCCCATTCAATCAACGCACTCATACCGGGTGGAGTTCCACTTCGACAAAATCGAGAAGATTGTCGCCGTCGATGTCGCCAACCTCTCGCAGGTGACGCCCCATGAAGGGCCGTTGCACTTACTGCCGATGTCGTACGCCCACACCGCTCCCTTGTCGCAGCAAATCCCCGGGGGTGCGCTCTTGGTGCTCGATGACCAAGACGACGTGGAAGCCCCGCTCCACCGCTCCGTGCTGCGATTTACCTCATTTCCCGAGGGTCGCGATCAGCACGCCCACCTGCGCTACCTCTCCATCCTCAAGTTCTACACCCTCACGGACTTCCTGAACGACCTGAAAGACAAGCTCCATCAAAAGTGGAACCTCGTGATCGTCAGTCGTCGCAGCGAAGAATTGAAGAACATCTTCAGGGAAGAATCCATCCCCTTCGAGCTCCCGGCCAACCAACGTCCCGGCGCCGTCACCCTGCTGCAGTCCGGCCTCGAGGATCTGCTCCCGCATAGCATCCAGAATCCCGACCTGCAGTGCGCGCTCCTGACCGATCGCGAAATTTTCTCACTCAAAAAACAGAGTCGCGAACGCAGCGTCCAAAAGCTCTCGCTCGACTTCATCACTTCCCTCTCGGCCGGCGATTACGTGGTCCACATGGAGCACGGTATCGGCCGCTTTGAGGGCATGACGCAGAAGGTGATCGACAACGCCACCCGCGAGTACCTAGAGCTGTCGTATGCCGAGGGCGATAAACTTTTTATCCCGGTCGACCAGGCCGACAAGCTGAGTAAGTACGTGCATGAAGAGGGTGACGAACCCGTACTAACGCGCCTCGGCACGGCTGAGTGGAAGAAGGTGACGGAGAAACTAAAAGAAGAGACGAAGGAAGTGGCCAAGGAGCTCTTAAACCTCTACGCCAAGCGCGCGGCCGCCAAAGGCTTCGCTTTCAGCCGCGACCAATCAGCCGAAGAAAAGTTTGCCGCCGGTTTCCCCTATGAGCTCACGCCGGGCCAGCGCAAAGCCATTGAGGACATTGAGCGGGATATGGAGGACAGCCACCCAATGGACCGTCTCGTCTGTGGAGACGTGGGCTTCGGCAAGACCGAAGTGGCCATTCGCGCCGCCTTTAAGGCCGTGCGTGGCGGCAAACAAGTGGCCGTTATCGCCCCCATTACCATCCTCGTCGACCAGCACTACCGAAACTTCCAGGAGCGCATGAAGGAGTTTCCCATCCGCATCGAGATGCTGAGTCGCTTCCGCACTCAAAAGGAGCAAACAGCCGTCTTGGAAAAACTCCGAAAAGGCGACATTGATATCGTCATCGGTACCCATCGCCTCCTGCAGGATGACGTCCAGTTCTTCAATCTGGGCCTCCTTGTTATTGATGAGGAACAGCGCTTCGGCGTGAAGCAGAAAGAGAAATTCAAGGAGATGCGCGCCTCCGTCGATATCCTCACCATGACGGCCACGCCCATCCCACGCACGCTCAATTTGGGCCTCCACAAACTCCGCGACATCACCACCATCACCACGCCTCCGCCGGGCCGCCTCCCCATTATTACCGAGGTGCGCAAATACAGCGATGCCCTGGTACGCGACGCCCTCCAAAAAGAATTGAAGCGCAGCGGCCAAGCTTTCGTACTCCATAACCGCGTCGAGACCATCGACGCTTTCGCCCAAAAACTCCAGGAGATGGTGCCCGAAGCCAAAGTGGTCGTGGGCCACGGCCAACTTAAGCCGGAGCAGCTTGAGGAGCGTATTCTTGGGTTTAAAGAGGGAAAATTCACAGTCCTCGTCAGCTCGACCATTATCGAAAACGGCATCGACCTTCCGCGCGCCAACACGCTCATTGTCAACGAGGCGGAAAAATTTGGCTTAGCGCAGCTCTACCAGCTACGTGGTCGCGTCGGCCGCGGAAAAGTGCAGGCCTACGCCTATCTGCTCTATCACAGCCAGCGCCTCAAAGACGACGCCAAGAAGCGCCTCCGCGCCATCGTCGAGGCCTGCGAGCTCGGCTCAGGTTTTCAGGTGGCCATGCGCGACCTTGAGATCCGTGGCGCCGGCGAGATTCTCGGCGTCAGTCAGGCCGGCACCATGAACTCCGTCGGCGTCAGTCACTACCTGCGCATCCTGAAGAACGCCGTCGCCGAGCTGAAGGCCGGCGCCACCGAGGTGCACGAAGAAGTAGAAACGGAAATTCTTCTGCCTATCGAGGCGCTCATCCCCACTTTCTATATCCCTGATTCTGGCGAGAAAATCGCCGTCTACCAAAAACTCGCTTCCGCCGAAGATGAGGCCATTCTCAAAGAGTTCCACACCGACTTAAAGGACGAATACGGCGACCCGCCGAAGCCGGTGGAATCACTCTTTTCCATTCTCCGCCTTAAGCTCGCTTGCCGCCGGGCCGGGGTAGTGCGCGTGAAGTCCGAAGAGATTGGCAAACACAAGCGTGAGCTGATGCTGACGCTCGCCCCCCACCTAACCGCACAAGAAATCATGCAGCTTGTGATGAAGCACCCCGAGTGGAAGATTCGCGGCAACCAACTCTGTGTCGATGAATCGAAACTCCAGGCCGGAGCCAAGGATGGTGATTGGTTAGGACTACTCGCCGAGCACGTGAAGCTGCTGCATAAGGCACCGAAAAAGAACACTAAAGGGCAGGGCGAGGCATTGGCAGAAAAAGAGTGAGGGGTAGGATCGGGGCATGACCACGCCCGAGAACGCCACTGAATTACCTTGGCTCGCCTGTACGGCGGCGATTGAGCTTTGTCCGCAGTCACTACCCCGCGAGCAGACGTTTGTGAACGTGGCCGCTCTTGCCCGTCGTTTGCGGTCGGAATTAGGCAACATCCTCTCCGCAGTCATGTTATGGGATAGTCTCAGCGTGTTGCGGCCGGATTACCGCACCCAAGTCCAAACCGTCGACCAACTCACACTGGAGATCAATGCCCTCAGTGTTCGTTTGCAAGCCATCGCCGATGCCCCCGAGCTCGCCGATCCAACTGAGGTGCACACCATGCGCGATTACGCCCTTTACCTCTCTACAATAGCCTCTACGAAGCAGTCGGAGCGTCGCCGTTCGTATCGCCATCTCGCCGTTTAAAATGCTCATATTCACCTGTGAAGGACAGTACTTCCGCGTACACTGACGGAACTCCTGTTATCCGATTGCCAATGTGCAGAGCGACAGGCGTCGTTCTTTGGCAACTATCGGCTTCTTTAAAAAGGACGGTATCCATGCTGCCTGTGTATGTGACAAAAATCGCGTTCATAGCGCTTCACCTCGGCGCTCTCGCTACTCTCTTTCTTGTGCCCCCCACCACCACGTCGATCGTGTTACTGGTGACGCTCTATGTCGTCCGGATGTTCGCAATCACCGGCGGTTATCACCGCTATTTCGCCCATCGCGCCTTTCAGACGGGTCGTGTCTTTCAATTCATCCTCGGTTGGCTCGGTTGTACGGCGGTGCAGAAAGGGCCTATTTGGTGGCCTAAAACCCATCGCGATCATCATGCAAAAACAGATGAGCCTGGGGATCCACATTCCCCCAGGCAGGGGGGTTGGTTACACTCTCATATTGGTTGGAACTTTAAAAAGGACGGTCCATCGGTCAGTCCTATGGCCGACCTCATGCGCTTCCCAGAGTTGCAGTGGCTCGACCGGTACCATTGGATTCCCCCCAGTCTACTCGCCGCGCTTTGTTACATGATCGACGGCATTCCCGGTATCACTTGGGGATTCGTGGTGTCCACGATCGTGCTCTATCACGCCACGTTTTGTGTGAACAGCGTCTGCCATATCTGGGGCTGGCGTCGGTTTAATACCAAGGATACAAGTGTGAACAACGGTCTCATTGCGCTGCTGACTCTGGGCGAAGGCTGGCACAACGATCATCACCACGAACAGACCTCGGCCCGGCAGGGGTATCGTTGGTGGCAGATCGATATCACCTACTACATCTTGCTCCTGCTTAAGGCCTTCCGGATCATTTGGGGCCTTAAAAAACATCGCCGTCTACCCATGTAAAGAAGCCATCGTCAGAGTTTGCCACCCCGACCAGGGGTGGCTTTTTTATCGGTAAGAAGGACTCACCAGGGGCGTCTTTGGAAATACGCACTCGGCTTGCCTTCTATCCTCCCCCATTCCACCCCTTATGGATAACCTCCTTTGGCTCATCCTCGTTGGTTTAGCTGCCGGTTGGATCACTGGCCAACTCGTTCGTGGCACCGGCTACGGAATGATCGGCGATATCATTCTCGGCATCATCGGCGCTGTCATCGGCGGCTGGATCTTCCAGCTCCTCGGCATCACGGTCTACGGCACACTCGGGACCATTGTCATGGCCGTCATCGGGGCGGTGCTCTTTGTAACGATTGTGCGTTTGGCGAAACGCGCCTAAACACCGGCAGGCGGCACCTCGCTTCGGCGGGGTGCTTTTTGAAGAACGGGGACTGGTGCCGGGGAGAGGACTTGAACCTCCATGGGATTGCTCCCACCAGCTCCTAAGGCTGGCGCGTCTGCCATTTCGCCACCCCGGCGTACGCTCAGTATAGGGTGCGTGCCTGGCGGCGGGCCACCTTTGCGGCCTGCTCTTTTATAGCTTTCTCTTTTTGGGCGCTGGTTTCTTTTGGGCCAGCGGTGCTATTAGCCCGCACGGCGGCGCGTTCGATCGTGTCGGCGCGCTCACGTTCGGCCAGGTCTTCGCTCTGGTGGCGGGCCCGGGCGGTGCTACCAAGTTTGCCTTCATACAGGCGCTTGGCGGCCTCACGCTCGCGGGTGAGGGCTAGGTCGAGTGATTGCATCTGCTGGCGCTCCTCCAAGGTGATGGTTTCGAGATTGCGGGCGCGCTCCTGCTCTACCATCTGCACGCGGCGGCGTTGGTCGGGCGTGAGGCGGTCGCGGGTGGAGAGCGGCCCCACTATGCCGGTAATTTGCGTGCCCTGGCGCTGGGCCCATACGTCCAAGTCCTGGCGGCGTTTGTGAAACTGGCGCTCCAGCTCCTTACGGCGGGCTTCACCCTTGTGCTCAATCTCCTGGATGACGATCTGGTGCTGGATCTCAGTCGTCACATTCGCGCTGTGTTCGCGGCGCTCGGCGTCGTCCTTGAGCTGCTCCTCCTCACGCTCAGCGGCGTGCTCAGTGGCCTTGAAGCGCTTTTGAGCGGCGATGCGGTGGACGTTGCTCATGTAGGCCGCTTGCTTCTCGTGCTCGGCCTGGGCCTGGGCCTTCACCTGCAGCTCATGCTCCAAGAGCTTCTGCTGCTGCAGGCGCTCAAGGGCCAGGGCGCGCTTCTTCTCTTTTTGCTCCGCCCGCCAAATCTTGGCGGCCGCACGCTTCTCCTCAATAACCTTCAATTCACTCGTCAGTTCGACCTGCTGCAGCTTGGTGACGGCCTCCAGCCCGGCTTCACGTTTCTGCTGGCGCTCGCGCTCAACGTGTACCTGCTCCTGGCGGTTATCGATCAGCTGGGCCACATCAGCCTGGCGCTGGGCCTGATCTGCCTGAGGGTCGTCGGTTTGAGGTGTCATGTGTTTATACTATTATACAACAAATAGTGTATATAAGCCATAGTGTACAGAAAAGCCAGAAAATAGCTATTCACGAAAAAATACCGTCTCCCCGGGGGTGGGGAGACGGCGAAAATTGTCGTTGTCGCCAGGATGGCGTGCTGCTATTTCAGGGTTGTGGATTGTTCGAGCGTATCGGCCATGGCATTCCAGTGAGCGTTTGGTTCCAGCTTAAAGCGCTTGCTCAGAGCGACCGCCACACTGAACTGCCCGTTGGTCACAGCATTGTGGATGGCCTGCTCCGCCAGTCGCTTCAAGAGTGCTGCCGCTTCGGCCGGCTCCTGACGCCAGATCACCGGGCCGTAATCCCGCACGATCTGATCGGAGTTGGTCACTTCGCCGGCACCCAGGCATTCCAGGACTCGTTCCTCAAACCGTGGTTGGTCGTGGTGGTCGAAGAGTCCAAGTCTCGCCAGTTCCAACAGGAACGTCGTCTGCCGGCGGTCCTTAAGCCAAAATTCAAGAATCTTCGCGCAGTAGCGCCGCAGGGCTTGACGTCGCATGTCCGGAAAATTGGTGAAGAGTTCATGTTGGGCCACGGCCAGCATGCTTTCCGGCCAGGTTCCATCCTTAAGGTGCATCCACTCCGCCAGCTCCTTGCGGATCCGGCTTTCATCCCAGCCGAGCGATCGTAGTTCTGAAACGACCCAGCGTACCAAGACGTCGGGCTCTAGGTTGTCGGCACAATTGTGGCTCCTCGTGAGGTACATCGGCATCCTGCCAAAATCCGCCTCCCGCAGATGGAACACGATGTGCTGGGCTGAGAGGTCGCGAGCAAGAGCATCCTGCGTGGGGAGCAGTTGGCGCACTGCTTGAATCGTCCCCTCCGCTTGCCGGAGAGTCCATTGGCTGAGGGGTCGAGCGAGCGCTTGGTTGCCGACGATTCGAATGAGGTCGAGGCGCATGTCCGGCGTCCAGTCGAGCGCCTCTTTCTCCCAACCCAACTCGAACGCGATCTGATCAAGGCCTTCATTTTTCGCGTGGTTTTGGAAGGTTTCGAATTTGCTGCCCTTATGGCAAACGAGGAAGACCCCGTCGCCTCGTTTGATGGTCCCTTTGCATCGTGGGAGCGGTGCACAAACCCTGTCTGGGTTGTGCCAGTCGAAGTAAAAGAAGGCCGTTCCGTTCTGCACAGAGCGATGGATGAGATTAGTCGCCCACTCCTTAAGGCCGTGCTTCGCGTAGAGAGCGAGGCGGTCTTGGGCGCTCGGCACCGCATTGATGCTATTGAGCAATGTTGTCATGGTCATGGTCTGTACTCCTGGTGGAAGACCGGCGAGCTAAAGAGCTGCACCGGCACCATGGAAAAAACGCTGTCACGGCCACATTGGCCGCGATGTATCAGCACGCCGTTCCTGTGAACGAACGATGCGCGCATGGTAAAGAATATTTGACATACCGTCAAAGTATTTCCTGGCTAGGAACAAGCGCAAAACCTTACTTCGGAGCCACTACCTTAATGTGCAGGTCATCGAGCTGCTTCTGCTGCACAAACGATGGCGCGTTCATCATCACGTCCTGGGCCTTGCCGTTCTTGGGGAAGGCGTAGATGTCGCGGATGCTTGGGCACTCCCAGAGCACCATCATCAGGCGGTCGATGCCGGGGGCGCAGCCGCCGTGGGGCGGGGCACCGAACTTGAAGGCACTGATCATGCCGCCGAACTTCTGGTCGACATCCTCTTTGGTGTAGCCCGCGATCTCAAAGGCCTTGTACATAATCTCCGGCGAGTGGTTGCGGATGGCGCCCGAGGTGAGCTCAAAACCGTTGCAGACGATGTCGTACTGGTAGGCCAGGATCTCCGTCGGGTCCTTAGTCATGAGCGCCTCCATGCCGCCTTGGGGCATCGAGAAGGGGTTGTGCGAGAAGTCGACCTTCTTCTCTTCTTCACTCCACTCGTACATCGGGAAGTCGGTGATCCACACCCAGGCCGCCTTCTTCGGATCTTGCAGGCCTTGGATTTTGGCGCAGGCGATGCGCACGGCTCCCAGTGCCTTGCAAACTGCTTTCCAGCTGTCGGCGCCGAAGAACACGGCGTCGCCCTTTTTCGCGCCCACGTGCGAAACGAGCTTCTTGGCCAGGTCGTCGCCAAGAAACTTGATAATCGGCGACTGGAGTTCATCTTTTACGAGGATGTAGGCCAAGCCCTTGGCGCCCATCTCTTTGGCGGTGGCCGTCAGGTCGTCAATTTGGCTGCGGGTGAAGTCGGCCGCGCCGGGCACACACAGCGCGTGCACTACGCCTTTAGCCTCCACGGCCCCGGCGAATACCGAGAAGCCGCAACCGGCCACAAGGTCTGTCACCGGCTTAATCTCAAGGTCGTAGCGCAGGTCGGGCTTATCCACGCCGAAGCGGTTCATGGCCTCCTTCCAGGGGATGCGCGGAAAGGGCTTACCGGGGTTCAAAATCTTCTTATCCGAGAACTTCTCGGTGAGCTCCACAAAGAGCGGCTCGACGGTGTTCCACACATCCTCCTGCGTCACAAAGCTCATCTCCAAGTCGAGCTGGTAGAATTCGCCGGGGTGGCGGTCGGCGCGCGGGTCCTCGTCGCGGAAGCACGGGGCGATCTGGAAGTAGCGGTCGAGGCCGGCCACCATTAAAAGTTGCTTGAACTGCTGCGGGGCCTGGGGAAGGGCGTAGAACTGGCCCGGGTGCAGACGGCTCGGCACCAGGTAATCGCGGGCACCTTCAGGGCTGCTGTTGGCCAAAATCGGCGTGGTCACTTCGGTAAAGTTCAAACGGTGCATGTACTCGCGGATATGCGTGATCAACTTGTCGCGGTTGCCCATAATCTCCTGCATGCGCGGGCGGCGGAGATCGAGATAACGGTACTTTAGGCGCAGCTCCTCGTTCACTTCCTTCTCCTGATCAATTTCAAACGGAGGCGTCTGCGCCTCGCTCAAGACTTCGATGCTCACAGCCTTCACTTCGATGGCACCGGTCGGCTGCTCACTGCGGACCGCGGCCTCGCTGCGGGCCACCACCTGGCCGACGATCTTGAGCACCCACTCGCTGCGCACCTTCTCGGCGGCAGTGAAGGTGGCTTGATCCTCGGGGTTGATTACGATCTGCGTGATTCCATAGTGATCGCGCACATCGAGGAAGATCAGCCCGCCGTGGTCGCGACGACGATTCACCCAGCCGCAGAGCGTGACCGAGGTGCCGACGTGACTGGGGCGGAGTTCTCCGCAGGTGTGGGTGCGCAACATGCGCGGAGTATAGGGCTTCCCGGGCGCAGAGTCAGTCCCGTGAGTATGTGATAATTTGACAATATATAAAATATACATATAAATAGCATTTAGGTCATTCCCATCACACTTCAACAAAGAGGTACAAGCAATTATGGCGAAAAGTCGTAGATTGGTCCTACAGTCCCTATCCATCGAAACCACGGACGCTTATGAGGCGGTCCTCCGCGTCGTTGTGCATGCCTTCAGTCAGGACTGCAGCGTGGACCTGGCACCGTTTGTAGATCTGATCGGCGGAGTCATCCTGCGATCCAAACCGCTGTCGGAGCTTGATCAGCTCCAAGGGCTGGGCTTCACGATCGAGAAGAAGGCTGCTGACGGCGTCTGGTTGAAAATCCTGGGTGGGCGAGGAGCGGTCATCACCGGGCTGGCGATGAAGTTCGTTAAACGCAACCAGCACTGCATGCATCGTAAGCTTACCTGCAGGGCCCTGTACCGCCGGGGTGCAAATAGTGGCCAGCACCTGCGCCGCCTCATTGAGGTTTGGGGCGGGACGGATCCCGTAAACGAGGGAATCGGACACATGCACCAGCAGACGATCCATCCTCCAGAATCTGTCCTCTGGGTGGAACGGGCGCTTGTCATCACGGCGACAGTGAATGATGTGGCGGACGCATATTATGAAGAGAAGAAGTGAGTACGATTTGCGGGAGGCTATGCGCCTCCTGCTTTTTTTGATGTGCAAAAAGCCCCGCTCTTCGAATCTCGGAGGCGGGGCGGGTGGTCGTAGTGGCTGCTAAGAGAGGGTCACTTCAGGAGGTCGAAGGCCCCACCCTTGAACACGTAGGAAGGTGCGGATTTGAGGTACATGGCATGTTTATACCGTATCGCAGGGTGTTGCGAAGGTATTGAACCATTACATATATTAGACATAATATACTTTTAGTGTAAAATACTACTAAATTAGTATTGTTCATTCAACGTTCTTTACAAAGGAATGGCACATGGCTATCACTCTCGCGACAGTCCGTCCGTCCGATATCGTGCTGAAAGATCAACTCACTTTTACCGGTAGCGGATTCCGAAAAACGGAACTAGAGATCGCTGCCTACTACATTGTCAGATACTGCCAAGATCATAGGGCGTGGGTGCCGTTCACCTACCCAGATCTCTTGGCGGCCATGGCGACCTGGCGGATGATCGACCCGGACTTTTGGGATATTTTCTTAAGGCAACTGGCAGAGCGAGGCTTCCTCATGAAAGAGGAAGAAACTTATAGCGTTCTGGATACGTTCCTCGGAGCGATTCAGCACTCGATCCGTCAGCAACCCTGACATGCGCCCCTGGTCTCCAGGGGCGTTTTTTTGTATCACTTTCTTCCGAAGACTGTACTCAATTCCTCTAAATCTTCCTCTTGGTCCTTGCCCTCGCGGTCGTCGGGGAAGGAATATCGCTTCTTAGAGGGAGGTTTGGATAAGCGGCGATGAGGCAGTAAGTAGTTCCGCCTCCAATTGCTTATTCTTCGCAAGATCCTGCTCATAGGCGGCAATGGCGGCCCCTGCCACCTCGGGACTGTAGTTGCTCTCGACCCACATCGCGTGGAGGCATTCGGTCGCGTCGGTCTGATCAGGGCTTAGGGCGCTGAGTAATAGGGCCATGCGGTTCATATAAGCGTTGCACCGGGCTTGGGTGGTAAGGCGGGGCGAAGGCGAGGCTGAGCCCTGCCAGAGGGCGTAGTCGGACATGAGGTAGTGGGCCTCCTGGGCAAGCGTTTTGGCGTTCATAAGAAGAGGAGAAAAGATGGTGCCGCACTCTAGACGCCCGGTTTGTCCTGTCAATCGCACTAGTGCTTGATCGCGCAGGCTTGAGCCTACATCGGCTTTCGCTGTTAATTTTGACAAGATAATAAAAACAATAACACTATCTAATGTCTTCACATCACCGGCGTTCCCCGGTCATCCCAACGAAGGAGTTCTCATGAAGAAAAAACCCGGCGCGGAAGCAGCGTCCCTCATGAACGGGTTTGTTGTCACCAGTTTCCACGGCCACCTGTTTGCTGAATGGCTGTATCAAGTCGTCACACTTGAGCCTCGTTCTAAAACAGAGACATCGTTCGTCGTCGCTCGGATTCTTGTACTCGGCAGCCCTGTTCTGGATTGTCTGATACAGATGGAGAAGGTGTTTTCGATGCCAATTCGAGAGATGCTCGAAAAGGCATTTGAAAACGGACTGAGAGTCTCTGATGGCGTGAAAGTCGGCGCGCAGGATCCGACCATCCCTGAACATACCTGGGGCATACGACACCTGTATCCCGAGTCGTTGGATAGTCTTTATCAGGAATACCGGTGTGCAGAAAAAGAAGACGTCGAATTTATCCCCTTCAGCAATGACACTTTGCAAGATCTATCGAGAGATTCATTTAATGGAAAGATTGAAGCCTTGATTCTGGAAATGATTGTTTTAGGACGAAAAACCCAAAAATCCATCAGATATGATACACATCCCGCCCCCTAATAGTAATGAAAGCCCCCCCAGCCACGCGCTGGGTTTTTTATTTGCGAAATAATTTTCCCAGCTCCTCCTTAAACTCCTCCACGTCCTTAAATTCGCGGTGTACGGAGGCAAAGCGGATGTAAGCGACTTGATCGAGCTTCTTCAGCTCCTTCATCACGTCGGTGCCGATGGTGATGCTTTCCACTTCGCCGCCGTCGCTACGCCATTTTTCCTCCAGCCGGCTAATGATCATGTCGATCTGCTCCTGGCTCACGGGGCGCTTGGTGCACGAGAGCCAAATGCCGCGCTGCAGTTTTTCGCGGCTAAAGGGCTCGCGCGTGTCGTCCCGTTTCACGACGATGATTTCGGCTGCCTCCTGGCGCTCAAAGGTGGTGAAGCGGTGCTCGCACTGGCTGCACTCGCGACGTCGGCGCACGGCTTTGCCTTCCTCTGTGAGGCGAGAATCCACAACGCCGGTGTCTTCGCTGCCGCACTGGGGGCACTTCATGAGCGGAGTGTAGGGGAGAGTATCAAAGTGAGATATCCATCCCGCCCTGCCGCCGCACCTCTCCCCCCTTCGTCAGATCGATGACCGTCGAGGGCGGCACTGTCGGCAACGTGCCGGCATCGATGATCAGGTCCGGTCCATCTGTCGGCCAGGTGCGCTTGAGGTCCTCGAGGTTGTAGGGATTCGATTCGCCGTGGCGGTTGGCGGAGGTGGTGCTGATGGGCGCGCCGTAGGCCGCGGCTAGAATGCCGGCGAAGAGATGGCTGCTCACGCGCACACCAAGCGTCTGGCTGCCTTGGGGGCACGGCCAGAGCGTGCCGGGCGCATCGGGGCGGATAGGCAGAATAAGCGTCAGCGGGCCCGGCAGGTGCTGGGCCGCCAACGACTCAGCTTCCTCGGTCCACGTGACCCAGCGCGCCGCTTCCGCGACGGAAGCAAAGAGCCCACTCACCGGTTGTGTCTCGGGGCGAACCTTCAAAGCGAAGAGGCGGCGCACGGCCGTCTCGTTGGTAAGGTCGGCGCAGAGGCCGTAGCACGTCTCGGTGGGATGCACGATCACGCCGCCCTGGCGCAGCACCAAGCAGGCCGTCTCTACCGCCAGGCCGTCGTGGACCGAGAGAATCTCCATCAAGCATTGGCGGCGTACTTGCCCAGGACCTCATCAATCTTTTGCTGCAGCACAACAGACATACTCACGGTCAGCGGCACATCAATCAGTTGCTCGCCGATCTTGAGCTGCACGCGCTCGGAGCCGGGGAACGTCTCGAGCACCTGCTTTAAATCGAGGAGGAGCTGCTTTGGCGCGCGGGCCGGCAGGGCGACGGTGTGGATGGAGATCGGCTGGGCCGGTTCCGCGGCGCCCTCCGCGAGGCCGAGGGCCGCGAGCGGCGCGTCTGTGGGCATGCCCGCCAGAATCCACTGTGAGAGTGGGCCAGCGAGGCCGGGACTGCTGTCGATCTTCTCGGCAGGGGCCGCTTTTTGCCCAGCGACGACGTTGCCGTCTTCGTCCACCGCCACGGCATCCTCGTCCTCCTCATCCTCAATAATAGCCGCGCGCACCGGCTGAATGCCGCGCTTGGCCTCTTCTTCATCCCAGAACTTCTCGGCCTTGGCCCGTTCGATCATCGTGGTGAGTGACGCGCGCTTAATGGCGTCGACGATCACCTGGTATTGTCCGGCGCGGGCCTCGAGCGTGCCGCCTACCACGAGCACCGTGTCGGGCTGGCCTAGCTGCGCCTGCAGTTCGCCGTAGGCCTTAGGAAAGAGTGTGACCTCGATCTTGCCGGTCGGGTCTTCGAGCGTGAGGATGCTCATGGTGTCGCCCTTCTTGGTGCGGATCGGCTTAAAGCCTTCCTCAATACCGGCCACCGTCACCTTCTTGCCGATATCCTTCTGGCCAAGGCTCTCGATCAGTCGGGCCTTCTTGGCGATGTACCTCTTTAGGCCCGCGAGCGGGTGGCTCGAGACGTAGAGTCCGAGCGTCTCTTTCTCCCACATCAACTTTTGTTGAGGTGAGGCGGGCGGCGTGAAGGGCAGATCGATCGTGGCCTCCTCCACCAGTCCGGCCGCGCCGAAAAGGTCGTTTTGGCCGCCGGTGGCGCCGCTGTCTTTGGCGTAGGCCGTGATGCGGTCGTAGTGGTTGATCACCGCCGCGCGCTCGGCGAAGCGGTCGATGGCGCCGGACTTCGCTAGGGCTTCAAGGAGCTTTTTGTTGAATACCTTAGAAGGGACACGGCGGGCGAGGTTTTCCAGGTTGGTGAAGGGGCCGTTTTGGTCGCGCTCAGCAATGATCAGGTCCACCGAGCTCTCGCCGATGCCTTTCACGGCCGAAAGCCCAAAGCGGATGGCCCAGCGGCCCTCAGCCTCGGGACGGTCCTTGGCGGTGATCACCGTGAACTGTTTGCGCGACTCGTTGATATCCGGCGGCAACACGTCGATGCCCATCGTGCGGCACTCCTCGATCTCAATCATGACGCGGTCGGTATCTTGGCTGTCGCTCGAGAGCAGGGCGGCCATAAACTCGGCCGAGTAGTTGGCCTTCAAATAGGCTGTTTCGTAGGCAATGCGGGCATAGCAGGCAGCGTGTGATTTATTGAAGCCGTAGCCGGCGAAGGGTTCGATGAGGGCGAAGATGCGTTCGGCCACTTCCTTCTTCTTGCCGATCGCTACCGCCCCGTTCACAAACTTTTCCTTCTGTTCGGCGAGGAGTTTCGGGATCTTCTTCGCCACGGCCTTAATGAGCAAATAACCCGCGCCGAGACTGAAGCCGGCGAACTCCTGGGCCACGCGCTGGACCTGCTCCTGGTAGACCATGATGCCGTAGGTCTCCTTCAAGAATGGCTCCAGCTCGGGCACTTCGTACTTCACGGCTTTGGGGTCGTTCTTGCCTTTAATGTATGTCGGGATCGATTCCATCGGACCCGGGCGATAGAGCGCACACATGGCCATGATGTCTTCGAAACGCGTGGGTTTGAGCTGCTTGAGGTAACGGCGCATGCCCGCCGATTCCAACTGGAAGACACCGGTCGTCGTGCCGGCCTTAAGGAGGTTGAACGAGGCCTGGTCATCCATGGGGATTTTCTCGATATCCACTTTTTCGCCGCGCGTGCGCTCGATGATCTTGAGCGTAGTCTGGATCACCGTCAGGTTCATGAGTCCCAGGAAGTCCATCTTCAGCAGACCGAGCGATTCGAGCGGCTTGGCCGAGTACTGCGTGATGATAGTATCCTCATCTTTAGGAGCCTTTTGTACGGCCGTGTACTCGATCGCAGGCCTAGGCGTGATGATCACGCCGCAGGCGTGCACCGAGACGTGGCGGGCCTTACCCTCCAGCTTAAGGGCGATGCCGATAATCTTCCGGTAGGCGTCGTTGCCGTCGTAGGCGGCCTTCATTTCGGGTGTGGCCAGGGCCTGGTCGAGGGTGGTGCCGGGCTTTTCCGGCACCAGCTTGGCCAGCGCGTTCATTTCTAAGAAAGAGATGCCGTAGGCCCGGCCGACGTCCTTTACGGCGGCGCGGGCGGCCAAGGTTCCAAAGGTACAGATCTGCACCACGCGGTCACGGCCGTACTTCTCACGCACGTACTCCAACACCTCGTCGCGGCGGTCGTCGGCGAAGTCGAGGTCGATATCGGGCATGGAGATGCGCTCGGGGTTGAGGAAGCGCTCGAATAGCAGTCCCTGAGGAATGGGATCCAGGTTGGTAATACCCAGGCAGTAGCTCACCATTGAGCCAGCGGCCGAACCGCGGCCGGGACCCACCATGATCCCCCGGCGGCGGGCCTCATTCACGAAGTCGGCGACAATGAGAAAGTAGCCCGAGAACTTCACCTGGCGGATGACGGAAAGTTCGTAGTCGAAGCGCTGTTCCAGCTCGGGTGTGCTCACGGGATAACGGCGCTTAAAGCCCTCGCGCGCCAAGTACTCAATCTCCTCATCTTCGCTGCGGCCGTTCTGAGTGGGGCCGTGCGGGATCTGGTTTTTGCCGAACTCAAAATCGACATTGCAGCGGTCGGCGATGACACGCGTGTTCTCGAGCGCTTCAGGTACGTGCGCAAATGCTTTCTCCAACTCTTCGAACGGGCGCATGGAGTAGTCACTGTCGCGCATTGAGAAGCGACCCGGGTCCTCCACGAGCGAACTTTTTTGGATGCAGAGCAAAACGTCGTGGGCCTCGGCGTCGCCCGTCTCGCAGTAGTAGCTGCCGCAGGTGGCCACGAGCGGCACCCCGAGCTCCCGAGCAAAGCGAATGAGCTGCTGGTTGGCTTCGGCCTGGCCATTCAAGCCCCCCAGGTCCTGAAGTTCGTAGTAGACGTTCTCTTTGCCAAAGTAGCTCCAGAGGTCTTCCGTCAGCTTTTGGACGCGCTCTCCATCTTCCATTAAGGCCGCTTGGGGAATAAGGCCCGAAAGCTGGCCCGTTAGGCAGATGAGGCCCTGACCGTATTTCTTCAGCAGCTCGGCGTCGACGCGCGGCTTGTAGTACATGCCCTCGAGGCCGGCCAAGGTGCAAAGCTCGAGCAGGTTCTGGTAGCCCTGCTGAGTGGCGGCGATGAGCACCAGCGGAGCGCTGCGGGTATCGGTGCCGCTCTCTTTATCAAAGCGCGTGCGGGCGGCCTGAAACACTTCCACGCCAAGGATGGGCTTGAGGCCGGCCTTCTTGGCGTCCTGGTAAAACTCAATCAAGCCGTAGGTGTAGCCCTTATCGGCAATGCCCACCGCCGTCTGGCCGAGCGCTTTGGCGCGCGCCACGACTTCCTCAGGGGCGGGTAGGGCCTCGAGGAGGGAGTACGTGGTGTGGCAGTGGAGATGCACGAAATCTTCAGCCTTCATCGCCTCCATCATACCCAGAAACGGTGCCGTGCACCGCAAGTCCGTTGGTCACTTTCCGCCCTTGTCCCAGCGTTAGGTGCCGTTCGTGGCTGCGGACGAGGAGGAGCACGCTGGCACCTGCACCATGATACCGGCGGCGTCGGCGCACTTCTGGGCGCGCGACTGGCTTGCCTCGGTACAGTCGTCCTCCAAATAACTGCCGTCGGCGTAGGGGAAGCATTCGTCGGTATTGGCGATGGTCCAAACGCGCTCGAGGTCGGTTTGGCAGGGATCGTCGAGGCAGTTGCGGAGGAGATACGATGAGAACGCTCGGACGAACTTGCGTACGCCGTCGGCGCCCGC
The DNA here is from genome assembly GCA_964640945.1 of uncultured Candidatus Peribacteria bacterium. Taxonomy (GTDB): domain Bacteria; phylum Patescibacteriota; class Gracilibacteria; order Peribacterales; family Peribacteraceae; genus JAGOUB01. The sequence continues at coordinate 28,139 of CAZXIV010000008.1, forward strand.
CGCCAATTCACTAAAGTCGGCGATGGCCTCACGCAGGGGTTTGAGCATGGCCTGCAGCTGATCGGAAGCATCACTGAGTGGCATGAGGCGGCCCTGGAGAGTGCCCTCATCGGCGCCCGCCTGGCGCGCGATACTGCGGTCGTTCTGGTCGGTAAGAAATTGGAAGGGATCAACGAACTCATCATCAGCCTGCCCCCCCTCGCGCTCGGCCGCCAAATCGGAGCGGAAGGGGCGGCTGGCACCAACGCGGCGGTTCCACTGGATGAACGCTTCCACCAACCGTAGCTGGTCGGGAATGAGACTGAAGGGGCCCCGACGAATGACGGTCGCCGGCGGCGAGACCGGCGGCAGCACGCAGATCGATGCCTGCGCCGTCTCGCCGTCTTCGGTCGTTCCCGTCGGGACATCGGGGCAGTCCCGGTCCTCGCGGCACTGGACCGATGGTTCGTTCAGGCAGGTGCCTTTCTGGAAGACGCAGCTCGCTCCCGTCTCGCAGTCGCCGCTGGTCTGACAGGCTCGGTTTGTTCCGTCGCTGCAGTGGCCGAAGGTAGAGGCACAGCCCACGAGCGCGGGCGGGCGGCTGGCAGCCGACGAGCTGCTGCCAAAGGCATCACTGCGCAGTTTCTCCACAGCGGCGCGGAGCTTCGTCAGGCTGTCTTTCTCATCGGCTAGCAGACCGACCGATGGCATCACGGTCTCATCGCAGCCGTAGCCCCCCTCAGTGGGCATGGCATAATCGGAATCGTAGGGGCAAAGGCGCGGATCTTGGTCGGGAAATTCGGCGACCTCGCACTCGTAGGCGCAGTCATCCGCCGTCTTCCAGAATGTGCCGGGGTTGCACTCAAGGAAATCACTCGTCTCGCAGGCTAGGCCGTTGTCGCCGCTCCGGCAGCAGAAGCCAGGCGTGGGTGCATCAAAGGCGTACACGCGGCCCCAGTCGGGATCGGCGTACCAGGGGTCCAACGCTCCCGCTGATAAGTAGCGGTCGCGATTAAAGAGGAAGAGTAGTAGTTCCTGGAGTTTGAAGGACTTCTCCGCACTGGGCGCGCCGATCCCCTTACTGGTGGCTGTATTCAAAGCCTTGCGCACCTCCTCAATTTTACACGAAATGAGCAGTGCGTCGTAGCGCAGGCAGGCCGATCGGTCGATAAGGTCCTGGATGGCGCCGGTAATGCGGCGTTCCGTATCCATACCTTGCAATACCGTCGCGCCCGCATTCTCCACCAGGCTGTACCAGTAGAGCTCAATGTCGCCGCCATCATCATTTCCCTGCTGAGCGAACGACAGGCCGGCGTCGGCGCGCTCAAGTACCTTCTGCACGTAAGGCGAGAGCGCCGTTGCCCCCCTTAGACCGTCACAGAGCTTCGCGGCCTGAGCCGCGGCCGGCAGCGGCACAAGAAAGGCCGTGGTCGCCAGGACGCCGATGATCAAGAACGGACGCCTCATAAGGATGACGAGTTGGAACGAGACGATTCCAGCTCCTGCGTGGGCGATAGCGGACAGAGCTCGTTGGCAAATTCGATGTCGGGCAGCTCATTGAGGAGTCGCACGGTGCCTTCCACCGAATCGTTTAACTCCTGGATGACGGGTCGGAGTGTTTCCAGGAAGAGATCGTCGCCCAGGCGGATTCCGGCCGGCAAGCCCGAGAGCCGGAAGATCGATTGGTCGAGCGCGAGATCACCAATCTGTTGATCGAGGTTGGCCTGCTGACCAAAGGGCTCAACCATGGGCAGCGTCAGGCGCCGGAGTGGATCCACCGCGCAGAGCACCGGCGGCGTCAGCGGCGGCAGGCCGTTGATCTGGCACACGCCGATATCAAAATTCTTGGCAATCTCTCCTGGGGAGTAATCGGTGGGCAGGCGGTCGGGCAGCAACGGGGCGACTTCGATCGCCTCCTCCGGCTCTTGGCGAGGGAACACTGCTGGCGAGAGCGGTGTTTGAGCGTCGAACGTCGTGAGCGCGCCAAATGCCGGCGTGAGGTTGTGGAGCTTGAGTGAGTACTCCAGGCAACGGTCGGCGTAGCAGGTGTTGGCCAGGATGGTGTTGTCCATTTCTACCAAGCGGTCGGGCGAGCACGATTCGTTGATCGTTTCTGCTTCGTACAGCAAGGCGCGCAGACGACCCTCTTCTTCGTTCACGGCTTCCTCGCACTCTGTGGCCCGGCCGGCCGGATTCTTATTTGCCCGCTCAATCAGCTCGTCGAGGTAGCCGGCGGGTAGTGGGCCGCCGCAGCTTGGGCCGCAAGAGTCGATGGCGAAGGCCATGGCGCACGTGCCGACACTCAATGGTTCGCCGCCTTTCGACACCGCCCGTTCGTTCCCCTCCGTAAAGACGCCGTCCTCCTCCATCGCTCGACACATTACCGTCGCCATCTCCGAGATTTGGGAACAGCAGACCACCTCCAGTTCTTCGGGTGGGAGAAGATCACTTAAAGCCACGTTATTCTGGCTTTCGCAGATGAGCCGCAGGCCGGCACCCGCCTGCAGAGCCCGGTAGCCGGGAAGGAGCCGGTCACCGGTCTTCATGCAGCCACGAACAATGGCCTCCTGCCCATTTTGGTCGACCTTGCTGTACACGTGGAATTCCTCTTCTGGGTTAGGAGTTCCACTGTTGTCGTTGCAGACCGGGTCGCACTTCAACTCGGGCTGACACTGGTCGTCGGGCGAGAATCCGCCTAAGTGCCAATCGAGGTCTTCACAGGCCAGGGGTCCGGCGGGGGTCAGTTTTGTAGACTCTTCATCACCGGCGCAGGCAGCCAAGATGATGGTGCCCGCCTGCGGCCCCACGGTTGTGCGGCAGGGCGACGTCTCACCCGTTGGCGCGCGGCAGAGGTGTCCGTCGGCGGCGATGGGAATGAGACAGAGCCCCCGACTGTCGTTCTCGTCGGATGGCTTGGACGGTGCCAGTGTCGGCCCTGGTGGCGCTGGGGGCCAGAGGCCACCTTTAATAGGCACACTGTCGCCCAGCGACGGAAGAACCGGGTGGAGCGGTATGCGCTGACGCAGGCCGACATCGTCACTCGTCACCCACACGACGTTGTCGCCGATCTTCTGGGGTGGAAAGAGATCAATCACACGCTTTTCATCATCTTCATCGCCGGCGTCAGCGGCGAATAAATCGGCGCGCAGTTTGAGCAGGGCTTGGTCGAGCTCGGGCTGCTCTTTCCAAAGATATTGCCGTTCGGTGCCCGGAGCATTATCGGGATCAGCGGGCGTGTCGGCCTCGTTCTGGCCTCCTAACTCACCCTTCGCAAAACGCGTGCCGTAGAGCGCCCGCCAGGTGGCGCCGGTCCGTTCCTCGTCCGACATCCTGGAGAGGATGGCATCGATCTGTTGCAGATCGCCGGCGATGGTGCTGTCGTTCTCGGGCCACGTCCGCACCTGGAGCGAGGGGTCATCGCCCGTAGCGTTGGTGCCCCAAATGGCGCGGATGGCTGCCGTGAGCAGTAGGCTCTCGCTGCCCATGCCCGGGTAGGAGTCGGTGGCGAGCTCGGCTGTCGTGGCGATTGGCTGCAGGCTGTTGCCAAGCTCGCGCACGAGCGATTCGCGCTTCATGATTTCGATGGCGCGCCGCACCAGCTCGTTGCAGTCGGTACGGTCGCCGTTTTCCTCCTCATTCCCCGGATCATCAGCGGCGGTATCGCTATTGTCCGCTTGGCCCGCGTTGCAGACGGCGCTGGCCGGGAGTGTTAGCGCGAGGCGCACCTGCTCAAGCGTAATATCTTTGCCGGCCTGGGTGAGGATGGCTTGTGCAAAGGTCGCCACCTCGTCGCTCACCTGAAAGGTCGACTGCTCCGCCATGACATCGGCTTTGATGGTGCGATAGAGGCTGTCGAACGCCGCCTCGGCCTTGGGCGCACTGAGTGTGACTGCACAGAGTATCGCCAGGCATCCTCGGCCGATGGCGGCAGGCTGGCGCATCATTCGTTAGTGGCGCGGGGGGCATCGCGGAAGATGGCCTTAGTGTCCCAGAGTCGGCCCATGCAGGCCGATGCCTGCGAGAAAAGGCCCATGGCGTTGCGGAGATCCGCCGAGGCTCCCAATAGGCACCGCAGTTGGGTCTTCAGGCCGGCAGTGCGCTGGTCGGAGGCCATCAAGGTCAGCACCCGCTCGAGTGCTTCTTCGCTCACGGCCAGCTCACGGTCGATGGTGGAGCCGTCCGTCGTCATCCACCGCGTTAATTGGCCGCGGTCGATCGATACCAGGGTCGGGTCGTCTTCCCAGACATCCACCGGCGAGTCGCCGTCGTTCCCCTCTGTGCCGCTTTCGCCATCGGCTTCGAGAAAAAGCGAGTTGCGGGCTTCGCGCAGACTGCAGGCGTAGGCGTCCAAGTAGGTGCGCAGTACGTCGGTGGTCGAGAGGCGCGTGACCGTCCGTTCGCCGTTGGACCACGGCGGTAGCTGTTTGGCGAGTATGCTCAGGGCCGAGTCGGCCCCGGCCACAGCCGCGCCGTCGCCTTCGTCTAGGGCGCTGCAGTCGAGGGAGAAATCTTTGCCACTCTCCTCGGCGAAAAATTCGGTCACCACCGCATCGACCGTGCGGTGGTAGGTGTCATCCCATTCTTTCAGGGGCAGGTCGGCGAAAGGCGTGCCCTCGATGCTGCACGGCGAAAGCTCGAGTCCGCGGATAAGGCTCGAGTCCACAAATTCCTGGCGAATGGTGAACGCGCAGAGTCCGAGCGCGCCCAGCAGGCCGAGGGCCAGCCGTCGCTTTCGGGCCGCTGGCGGCGGGTTTTTACGGAGCACAGATACCAAGGAAACAAGGCACGCGGGCCAGGTCTTTGACGAGGTTTCCAAGCTCTACCAGTGGCCAAAGCAGCGGGTAGCGAATATCGCTCACCAGCCGCTCCAAGTTGCCGACGTACTGCAGAGAGGTGCGGGTGGCGGCGTCGTAGGCCACGAGCAACCGGAGGGTTTCGGCTTCGTGGGCGAGCACGGCACCCACCGCGTCCCGGCAGTTTTGGTCGGCCTGGACGGCGTCGCGCGCGGCGCGCTCAGTCGTGAACTTGCACTCAGTCACACCCGTCAGACCCAGCTCCTCCGGCGACAAGCAGCCATCGACGGTTTGATCGACGGTGGGCGCACCTTCCGCGCCAACGGCCAACCCGGTCGTGAGGCGGCAGACGGTCTCGAGGCGGCACTGCAGTGCTCGGTAGGCCTGCGTGAGCGGGGGGATGAGAGATGAAGTCAGCGTCGTGCGCGTGCTAAAGAGTCCGCGCCGAAACGGCGAGGTCCAGGCGGGGTCCTTCTCGACGGCGCTTTCCATCTCCCTGTCGCTGCGGACCTTCTGAGTAGGAATGGTGTGCCAGGTGTTGGTGTCGTCCTTGAGCCAGGCCAACCCCGATTCGTCATCATGCCACACCGTGCCCTGCGGTGCCGAAGCGGCGGGACCGCGGCCAAGAAGGACCGTCCTAAACAGTCTCTGCTGGCGGGAAAGTTGGCGGAAGCTGACCTGGATGCAGGCTGTGAGCTCGTCCAGATTTTGGTCGATGGCACTATTGATCGAGTTCTGCAGCCCTTGCGCTAGAGCGCCAGTGGGCGCCAGTAAAATGAGGCCTAGAAGCAGGCAGCAAAGCCGGGGTGCCAGGTGGCGGCGGAGAGGGCTCATGGGGTGGGCGCGGAAGAAGACGACGCCGGCGCGATGAGATCAAAGAATTCCGGTACGGCCAGCCCGGGGAGGAGGTCTGGTCCCTCGTAGCTCCACGGGATCTCTGCCAAGGTGGCGGCCGCGAAGTCGTCGATCGTTGTCGGCAGTGTAGCCGCCCGAATTTTGCGACGTGAATCGTCCAAGTTTTTCGAGTCGTCACGGGGAGCCACAACCTGCCAGCCTTGGGGGGCCGGACGGGAGACGGGTGGCAGCGGCGTGCAGCCGCCAGTATCCAGGGTACAGGCGGTGGAGGTGAGGCGGCCGAAAGGGCGGAGGGCCAGCAGATCCTCATCCATGAAGACAGCCACGCGCGACATCATGCGCATCAACGTCTCCGCTAGTTCCATCTCGCTGTAGTGGCAGATGCCCTCCCCCCAAAAGGCGCACGAAAGCGCTTCACGATCATCAGTATGCTCTTCCGCAAGCGGCTCCCAGAAACGCCGGTACGCCTCGTTCATGCCGGTGATCATCGTCTCCGCTTCGTCGAGGGCGGTCATCAATTCCTCTTCCCGCTTAAGGGAGAGAAACGCCGGCCTCTGTGGTAACGGTGGTTCGCTCAAGACCTGCACCCTGGCCAGCGTTTGACGCGCCTCCTGAAGGGCGTCTTTGATAGGCGTGAGACGCGGGAATTCCGGCAGTTTACGGGGAATCTTCAACTCATCGTCGCTGCCGGGTGGGGCGAGCTTGGCCAGGTCCAAGCGCACCTGTACCGGTTTCAACACGGGCACACTGATGTGTCCTTGGTGCAGGTCGAGCAGCGAGAAGTCCAGTTCCAGATCCTGGCGGCGCTTCTCGAAAAACGGCAGCGGCAGGCCATCCGCCGAAATCAGCCCGTCCTGCTCGCGACTTGGCAACCACGGGTCGAGGAGCCAGGTGATGGGCAAGGTGAAGCGCTGGTTCATGCACCACGGCATATTGGTGACCGCGCCGACGGCAGTGTACGCCCGACTCACCTCTTGCCAGCGTTTGCGTAGCCGCTCGATGCGCTCGGTTTCTGCGGTGGTTGGCAGCACCGCAGCCTTCGCTTGACGCTGCCAATTGGCGATAACTTGTAACTGGTCCTGGCGTGCTACCAGCAGCGCAGTGAGTGTTTTGGCCAACTCCGCTCGCAGCGAGGCGACTTCTTCGATGCGCGTGGCGTACTCTTCGAGCTTTTTTAGGAAGGCGGCCGTCTCTGGGGCGCCGCCCACGAGCGTCGACTCGTCGCAACCCTCGGCGCTCTCGCCTTCATCATCGCCGCCGTCATCGAAGTCCGCATACTCCTCGTTGCCGGTCACGTAGGTGCACCAACCCTGGGCCAGAGCGCGCCAGTCCTCCGGCGTGCCGGCAGGCAGCAGGGCCGGCATCGGCGTCTCCTCCACGCGGAAGATGGCGTTGCGCCGCAGGAAGTCGGCCACCTGTCCGGGCAGGTCCTCGCCCACACCCAGCTGCACCTCGAAGGGAGCGGTGGGGTCGGTGGCGGGGAGTTTCTCCGGGACGACGTTTGTGAAGAGGGGGTCTTCGGGGTCGGGGGCGATGTCCGGCAGCTTCGAGAGCAGCAGCGTGAACACCGGCTGGCTCGTGGCCTCATTCAGCACCGCCGTCAGATGCGACCACCACGTCACAATGGTGCGGTGCGTGCCCGACTCGTCAAAGTCGGTCAGGCTGGCCCGGTGCAACTGCGGCAAGGCCTGGAGGGCGGCGGTGTCGGTTGCGGTGATCGCCAGCGCGGCGGTGGCGAGCGTATCCGCCTGGCCATTGTCGTCGGCGTGCAACAGTGAGAAGGCACCGCCCAATCCCTGGTACCAGGGTGTCACGCCGATACTCGAACGTCCGAACGAAGTGAAGTCTGCGGGGTTAGGACGTGTGGGACGGTTGCCCGTGCCGAGCTGGGTTTCGTTGAAGTTGGTGGTATCGAGGTCAATCACACAACGCGCGTCCTTGGCAGCCTGGTCGGAGACGCCGGGCACCATCTCCGTCTGGCGGTTGAGCGGATCGAACTCGTCGTACAAGCCGTAGCAGGCGACCCGCGCTTCTTTCTTGTTTTGGTCGGCGGGGGCCACCTGGGTAAAGGCGCGACGCGTGGCAATGGCGTCGTATTGCCGGAAGAACGACGCATACACACCTTCTGCCAAGCCTTGGCCCTGGTCACCGAATGTCTCCAAGCATTCCTGGGGGTTAATTGTTCGCTCTTGGTCCAGGCGAGGATCGTTACTCTCCACAGCGTTGAGGCCGGCTGACCGGCAGGCGCGCCAGAGCTGGGCATCAGCTTGGGGGAGGTTCACCAGGCTCGGCTGGCCCACGTCGACATCGGGTACCACAAGCAGACAGGCCGGATTCTTCTCCGGCGCGGACGGTACTTGCAGGCTGCAGCGACACTCCTCACCCGCACAGGGGACGCAGTTGGGATAGGCGGGCTGAGGGGTATCCAGGTTGAGTCGCTCGTCGAAGAACTCCGTCTCGCCCTCATTGAGGAATTGTCCGGTTTGGTTGAACACCGGTGCCAGCGTCTCATAATCGCGGTAAAAGCCATCCGCAAAGAACACCAACCGTCCTTGGTACACACGTAGCTCCGGCACCTCTGGCGAATCTGCCAAGGCGCCGCCAGTTACATCGCTGAGCGACTCGCTGCACTTGTCTGTCCAGCCGTCGGTGCAGGTTTCTTTAAGGCACCAGACCGCGCAACCAATACCGCGTTTGCCGTCGCCCTTAAGCACGGCACAGTCGGGATAGGTGAAGGTGTTGAGTTCGCGGCAGAAGTTTTCGCAATCACCGGGTGTGGTGAGGCAGGGTGGATCGCCAAAGAAAGGGGCTTCGATGATCGGCGTGTGGACGTAGGTCAGGCGGTCTTGGGCGAAGACAAGCTTGCGCAGTCCCGTGACGCCCGGCAGGCAGCGGGTCGAGAGGCCCACGGCCGAAGGGGGGTACTGGAAGCCGTCGTCCAACTGGCCGCCCAGGAAATCTTTCAATCCAAGACCACTCAAGACCGCCCCGAGCGGTTGGCCCAGGCGTCCGGGCAGACCAACAATCACCGGCACGGCCTCACCCAGGTTCTTGCCCACCGGCTCATCCTGCAGCACGCCGCCGCAAACCGCGGCGCCCATGGCGGCGTCGATCTTGGCGGTTTCATCGCGCAGCTCAGCCAAATCTTCCGGTTCGTCGCCGTCCAACAGAAGCGGTTCACTCGCCCGCGCGCTGGCAGCGCCGAGCGCCAGACCTGTCACCAGGATCGCGCTGAGCAGCCACGTCGCGGAGGGGGGGCGGTGCATCTCTTCTCTACAGTTCACTATTGTGCCGCCAGTTCTTCCGCATCCCAAAGCGGTTTTCCGCCTTGTCGTTGACATATTTTCGGCTGCGTTTCTATCAGTACACGCAGAACATTTTTCACCGTAGAATCAACGGCAGTCGGTTGCGGCGATTGGTGTCCGAGTGTACACCTTGGTCAACACCACCGGTCGCTGCCGTGGCCTCCTCTACTTCTTCCCCCCTCGTGGCATGTTTTCCCTTAATCGCGTGAACATCATCGGTTACCAGACCCAGCCCGTCGACGTCCGCCAGACGCCGACCGGAACCGCGGTCACAGATCTTAATTTGGTCGTGCCGTACTCCTTTAAGTCCGACTCCGGACAGATGATGGACGGCAAAAGCTTCCACACCGTCACGGTCTGGGGCCCCATGGCCGGCATTGCCGGACAGTTTGTGAAGGCTGGCTCCCAGCTTTTTATTTCTGGCCGTCTGCAGACCGACAGTTGGGAAGATGAAAAGACCAAAGAGAAGCGCAGCAAGACCAAGGTCGTCGCGCTCGATCTCATTATCCTCGATGCCAAGGACGGTGCCATGGAAGCCCCTGAAGGCGCCAAACAACTCAAAAACTGCCTCAACCGTGCCGACCTCATCGGCAACGTCACGCGCGACCCGGAGCTGCGCACGACCACGAGCGGCCAGAAGGTCCTCACGCTCGGCGTCGCCACCAACGACCGCTGGAAGGATAAGAGCGGCGAGTTGAAGGAGCGCTCCGAGTTCCATAACGTCGTCGTTTGGGGTGACCTGGCCGACGAGTGCCAGCGCTCGCTCAAAAAGGGCAGCAAAGTCTTCGTCTCCGGCCGCGTGCAGACGCGCAGCTTTGAGACCCAGGCCGGCCAGAAGCGCTACGCCACCGAACTTGTGGCCGATAGCGTCTCCATGCTCGGCATCAAAAACCAAACCGCCATGGATTCCATGCGCGCCGAAGCGGCGAGTGGCGGAGGTAGCCCCTTTGGTGAGGAGGCCCCCGGCCGGCGCGCGAGCGAGGCCGGCGCGGCGGTGGGCGTGGGTGCCGCCGGCATCCCCGATATCGATTACGGCAAGAGCGAAGTGAAGGTCGAGGATCTCCCGTTCTGAACTGATCCAAGAAAAACCCGGGCGGTCCGCGTCCGGGTTTTTTAGTGCTGCTTCACAATCTGCCCATCATTTCCGTAGAGACGCATCTCGATCCCCTCGATCTGGGGTACCTTCTCGCGGATGAGCTTGGTCAGGGCGAGGATATCGTGGAACGTCGCTTTACCGGCGTTCGTGAAGAAATTGCAGTGCTTTTGGCTGATCTCCAAATCGCCGATTTTCGTGCCGCGCAGGCCTGCCGCCTCAATCAGCTTCCAGGCCGGCGTGCCGTCGGGCAGCGACTTGAACGCCGAGCCGGCGGTCTTGAGATGCGGCTGCACGTCGATGCGCTTTTGCAAGAGTCGCTCGGCCTCGGCCTTCACCTCTGCGCCCGGCCGGGAAGGCACCTCGAGAGTTGCCTCCCACACCACCAGCGGGCCGGTGATCTCCTTGAAGCCGCTCTCGCGGTAGCGAAAGCGACAAGCGACCGGCGACAGCGTCTGCCAGCGACCTTCCATGTAGACGGTCACGCTGCGCACATAGGTGTCGATCCAGGTTCCGCCGAAGCCTTGGCCGGCATTGCCGATAATGGCGCCGCCGATGGTGCCGGGGATGCCTGTGAGAGCGGAAAGATCGAGGTCCTTTTCTGCCAACTCGTTGATGAGCGACCCCAGGATCACGCCGGCCTTCACGATCACGGTATTACCCTCAATCTTTGTCTCGCTGTTTTTCAGGCGGCAGACGAGCGCCTCCACGACGCCATCGGCGAAGACGGTGTTGGAGCCGCCACCGAGAATAATCAGCGGTAGCGCGTTCTGCACCGAGTAGGCCACGGCCTGTTCCACATCCGCTTGTGTCTCAATCTCGCCGTAGGCGCGGGCTTGGCCACCGATGCGCATCGTGGTCTTCGTTCCGACCGGGACAAGTGGTTGGATTTCCATGCTCGAAGTATATCACCCACCCCCGGCCTGGTCCTGTATAGTCCCGGCGATGCGAACCCGCTTTCCGCCCTCCCCCACCGGCTTGCTCCATGTGGGCAGCCTGCGCACCGCGCTCTATAACGAGCTCATCGCCCGTCAGACCAAGGGCACGTTCGTACTGCGCATCGAGGACACCGACCAGGAACGCGAGGTCGAAGGCGCCGTTCAGAACTTTCTCGATTCCTTCGCCTGGGCCGGCATCGTCCCCGACGAAGGCGTGATGATGATCGACGGCCAGATCAGCGAGAAAGGCCCGCGCGGTCCGTACACCCAGTCGAAGCGCACGGACATCTACCGCGAACACTGCAACCGCTTGATTACGGAGGGCCACGCCTACCGCTGCTTTTGTACGCGCGAGCGCCTGGAAGAGATGCGCAAGAAGCAGGAAGAGCGCAAACAGGCGCCGATGTACGACCGCCTGTGTACCCACCTCACGGCCGCTGAAGTGGCCGCCAAGCTTGCCGTCAACGAACCGCACGTCGTGCGCCTGAAGGTGCCGCACGAGAAGACGATTGAGTTTGCGGACGCCATTCGCGGCCCAGTCTCGTTTAAGGGTCACACCGTCGACGACCAAGTGCTCATGAAGAGCGACGGCTTTCCCACCTACCACCTCGCGAACGTCGTCGACGATCACCTAATGGAGATCGACCTGGTGCTGCGCGGCGAGGAGTGGCTCAGCTCCACGCCGAAGCACATTCTGCTCTACGAGGCGTTCGGCTGGACGCCGCCGCAGTTCGGCCATGTGCCGCTCCTGCTCAACGCCGACAAGTCTAAGCTCAGCAAACGCCAAGGTTCCGTCTCCGTGAAGGAATACATCGAGAAAGGCTACCTGCCCGAGGCGATGATCAACTTTCTCGCGTTGCTTGGCTGGAACCCGGGCACCACCCAGGATGTCTTTACCAAAGAGGAGCTCATTGCGCAGTTTAGTCTCGATCGCGTCCAGAAGGCGGGCGCGGTCTTTGATCTTCAAAAACTTGATTGGCTCCAGGGCCAGTGGATGCGGAAATTGCCGCTCGATGAGTTTGAGCGCCGTTGCCGCGAGGCGGCCGCCGAATTGCCCCAGATCGCGTCCGACAAAGATTTCTCCGCCAAGATTGCGCTCATCCGCGAGCGCGTGACGTTCTTCCACGAGACGGCCGCCATGTTGAAGCCGTTCTACCACGCGCCCCAGAGCGTCAGCGTCGAGCTGCTCGCCAACCCCAAGCAGAAAGTGACGCCCGAACTTCTCCCCGAAATCCTCGCCACGCTCGTCGTCACCCTCGAGGCCGTGGCCCCCGCCCACTGGAACGACCAAACTATTCTTGCGTTGCTCCGGGCCAAGGGCGAAGAGAAGGGTTGGAAGCTCGGCCAAATCCTCTGGCCGCTCCGGGCCGCGCTGACGGGACAGCCCTTCAGCCCCGGCGCCACCGAGATGGCCGGCGTGCTCGGACAGGCCGAAACGCTCAAGCGTCTGCGTTCCGCGCAGGGGGTGACAAGAAATTAAAAAGGTGTACAGTACCCAAAACCGTGAGTGCACGGGCCGCTGTAGCACAGCGGTAGAACGCGTTAAATTCGTCGCTAAGGAGGTTTGTTATGAGCACCACGTTCACCGTCTCGGCTTGCGGACGTATCACCGATGGGCCCGCCCGCTACCCTCTCATCCAAGGACTCGCGAATCGCCAATGCCAACTGTTTCAGGTCGACGGTGTCCCGCATCTCGTCCGTATCGATGGCGTCCGCCCGTTCGTCTCAACGGATGATCCGTGCCACCGCTGGGTAGTGATCGTCTATCTGCAAACGGGCGAGACCTGTGTGTGGTATTACGACAGTGCCGAGCGAGAGGGGTCCACGGCGATCCCAATCTGCTGAAGGAGCTGTGCTCCTGCCGCCGCGGTCCCACCGCGGCGGCTTCTTTATAGGAGAAATACTGGCGTACAGACCTTGTTTTGCGGCATGTACCCCGCCGAGCCAAGAAAGCGTGTCATGATGAGCGGAGTCGAACCATGATATAATCATAAAAGTCGGTTCTGGGCTCCTGGAGATGCGGGAGCGATCCTGGTTCTTTCCCCACAGGAGGTGCCATATGGCGCAGCAGCTGATGATTAGTCACGGTCCTGAGAAGATGGACCTCATGCACGCGCTCTTCGACAAAAAAGTCGTGGAGTTTACCTTCAACGGCCAAGTAGTGAGGGTACGTATTAACGGCCTTGAGTGTGAAGGTGATCGTGGGTGCTGGTTCGTGCGGGGGTCGATTGTCTCCAGTAATCAGCCGATTCATTGGTTCTACAACACTAACCTACGCACGGGGCGCGAGCTCTAACCCAAAAACGGACGAACAATCTCGTCAACCCCGATCCGGTCCGCCGGATCGGGGTTTTTCCATCTGCTACACTCCGCACATGGATTACTCCCAGAATAACCAGAGCGACCTTGAAGTCCCCCTCAAGAGCGATCCCGTACGCGCGATCGTCGAGGGCAAGACCGCCGTCTCCTTCCAGTCGTTGGTCGGCTTGGTCTTGCAGCGGAAAGTGCTCGGCCTCTTTAAACAGTGGGGCAAGGAGCCGGTCATCCTCTCGAGCGAATTGCTCACAGCCATCGCTGGTACGCCCCAAGATAACGCCGATAACCGCCAGAAGCTCGTACTCGTCACGCTTGGCGCCGGCATCGTGCTAGGTGTCTTCTCCGCCTGCGTGGTAGGTCTGATCCTTGCCTTCCTTAAGGTGCCACTCGGCGTCCGCGAGTTTGGCATCGTCGCTGGCAGCATCGCGCTCGTGGCGGTGATCGTCTGGCTCCTCATGCAGGTGCAAGGCAAGAGTTCCGCCGAGCAGGTGACCGAAGCGATGGAAAAAGTGGCGGGCTTTTTGAAATAACCCTCAACTTAGTACAAAAAAGGCCCGCACTGCGGGCCTTTTTTACGCTTAAGGTCGGTCTTATTTGGACACAGCCGTGAACGTCACCGGCTCGAGTGGGCGGTCATTGGCGTCCGTCTTTACGCCGGCAATAGCGTCGATCACATCCAGGCCCTCCGTCACCCGGCCAAAGATCGTGTAGCTTGGCGGGAGCGGGTAGTCCTTGTGCATAATAAAGAACTGGCTGCCGTTCGTGTTGGGGCCGCGGTTGGCCATCGCCACCGTGCCGCGCTTGTATTCCATCGGGGAGATAATCTCGTCTTCGAATATTTCGCCAAAGATGCTCACACCGCCTCGGCCGGTACCGTCGGGATCGCCGCCCTGGATCATGAACCCGTTGATGACGCGGTGGAAGATCAGGTCGTCGTAGTAACCCTCCTTGGTGTGGGTTACAAAGTTTGTGACGGCTTTAGGCGCGCGGTCGGCGTCGAGCTCGAGGGTGATGGTTCCCTTTGAGGTCTTGAGCGTGACGGTGTGCTTGCCGGAGAGGAGCGAAGCGTCGGCAGATTTGGCGGCGGACATAGCGGCTGAGGAAGAAGAGGAAGAAATGACGACCGTGCTACCGGTGCCGTACGGCTCGGTGACGGTGGTCGGGGAAGGAGCGCAACCCATGAGGAGTAGGGCCAACGCGAAGAGCGGCAGAAGAAACTTAACCATAGGTTCCCACGCTAATGATCAGCCCCCCTGGAGTGCAAGGGGCTTGAGCACAATTTTTCCTCTCACGGCTGCGCTGAACCCGACTCATTCAGGCGCAAAATGACCTCTGCGATTCGCTTCGCGGCCTCAGGCACGTACAGGCTCTTGATCGCTTCCTTCATGCCTGCCAGACGGGCTGGGTCCTGGACGAGAGTGATGATGAGTGGTGTGAGATGCAATTCGAGGTCTGTTTGGCGAAGAAAAATACAGCCGTCGCTGGCCGCCGCGCGCTCGGCGTTGTGCACCTGATGATCCTGGGCCAGCCCCTCGATCGGCACAATGACGGCCGGGGTGCCGGTGGCGGCACATTCCGCGATGCTGCCCGCGCCGCCCCGGATAATGGTGAGCGCCGCGCAGGCGAAGAGGTCGCCCATCGTTCCGCCGGATTGCTCGGCCGAGAAATAGCCCGGCTGCTTCGGCGCGCCGCTCTTGCCTTTGCCCGTGAGGTGGATGATGTCGACATGGGCGAGCAGTGCCGGCAGGTTCGCCAACACGGCCCGATTGATGGCCTCGGCGCCTTGGCTGCCACCGGTAATAAAGACGATCGGCTTATGGCCCGAGAGGCCGGTGTGCGCCAGGCCGCGGGCGCGGTCGCCGTGGAGGATGAGCGGACGGACGGGATTGCCGGTCACGATCGCCCGGCCGGGTTGGCCGGGGTCGATGCCGAGGCAGACCGCGGTCGCCAATCGCCGTACGACGCTTGTACCAAGGCCCATGATCACATCGGATTCGTGCACCACGATCGGCACTCCTCGGAGCCGCGCCGCGAGCGCTACGGGCACGCTGATCAGTCCCCCTTTGCTAAAGACAACCGTCGGGCGGAAGTGGCTGATCGTTGCCCAGCCACGTGCGAAGATCATGATCAGCGTCCACGGCAGGATGATGGACCGCCACGGGTAAGGAACAATCACGGCGTCGATATCTTCCTGTCTGAGGAACTCGCGGTCGTGGCCGCGGTTGCTGGCGAGCGCGAAGGCTTCGGCTTCAGGACGCAGTGCTTGAAGCTCGCGCCAGACCGCCACCAGGGGGGCTAAGTGGCCGGCGGACCCGCCACCGACGAGGAGGATGCGGGGAGAGGCCATTTAAGAGCGGAGAAAGGAAGAGCGGTCGCCGCGCTTGGGGCGGCGCACGGCCAAGGACTGTTCGGTGGAGTGGGCCGAGATGTTGAGCAGAATGCCCACCCCGATCATCAGCGTGAGCAGCGACGAGCCGCCGTAGCTAATGAACGGCAGTGTCAGACCCGTGAGCGGGAAGAGGGAGAGGTTGACGGAGATATTCAGGAGGGTCTGGAAGGCCACCCAAGTGGTAATGCCCGTCGCCACGAGAAAGCCGAAGCGGTCGGGGGCCTCGCGCGCGATCTTATAGCCGCGGATGACGAACACGCTGTAAAGACCAAGTACAATCAGCAGGCGCATGAATCCGAGTTCCTCGCCCATGGCCGAGAAGATCATGTCGCCCTGTACCTCGGGCAGGTAGCCGAATTTCTGCACCGATTTGCCGTAGCCCACCCCAAAGAGCCCACCACTACCCACGGCGATGAGGGCCTGTTTAATCTGGAAACCAATCGTCTCGCTGAAGGTGGGGTCATTGAATGCCAGGAAAGCTTTAAAGCGATTGCGAACGTAGTCCTCCTGCAAAATCATCGGCAGGCCCACGAGCGCGGCGATGATGCCGCCAGTGAAGAGGTGGAAGATACTGCCGCCGGCGATGAAGAACATCGTCACGGCGATGCTGGAGAGCACCAAGAAGGAGCCGAGATCGGGCTGGATGGCGACGAGAAAGGTGGAGAGCACGAGCAGTGTCACAAACGGGAGAAAGCCTTCCTTAAAGGTGGCCACGAGCTGCTCACGCTTCTGGAGCCACACCGCCATATAAAAGACGAGTGTTAATTTGAGGATCTCCGACGGCTGGATGGAGAAACCGGCAATCACGAGCCAGCTGCGGGCCGT
Organism: uncultured Candidatus Peribacteria bacterium; assembly: GCA_964640945.1. Classification (GTDB taxonomy): domain Bacteria; phylum Patescibacteriota; class Gracilibacteria; order Peribacterales; family Peribacteraceae; genus JAGOUB01. Next base: position 44,632 of record CAZXIV010000008.1, read on the forward strand.
GCCGTAGTCGTTGCTTAAGCTGGAGATGCCAAGCACCGTAATCAGCAGGAGGACTGTCAGGCCGAAAAGCGGCAAGGCGTAGCGCTCCCAGGTGCGGTAGGGAATGAGTGAGACGCCGAGCATGGCGCAGGTGCTGATGAGCACGTGGAAGGAGCTGCGCCACAAATAGAAGGCGTTGGTTGGGCCGCCGGCGTCATCGAGTGTCAGCTGGTAGCTCTTAAATACGGACACGCTCGCGATCATCGCCAGTCCGAAGAGCGTCAGTCCCACCGCCACGCCGAGTAAAAGCAGATCCATCCGTCGAAACATGGGCCTCCATAATAGCACGCTCGCTTTAGCCCTCCCGCCTGCTACGATCGGGCCATCGCCACCCTGCTCATCGCCGACGATTCCGAAGAGAAGCGCGCCCTCCTGCGTTCGGTTGCGCGTCACGGTTGGCACGGCCAGACAGTGGAAGCCGCGACGACCGAAGCCGCCATCGCTCTCCTCCCGACGTTGCCTGATTTGGAGGTGGCGTTCATCGACTACTACATCCCATCCGCCCACGGCCCGGCCATCATTGCCGCCGTGCGCGCGGCCTTCCCCCAGGCCAAAATCGCGCTCGTGAGCTCGGCCGACAATGCGGAGAACGCCGCCGAGGCCAAAACCGCCGGCGCGGATGCTGTGGTCTGCACCAGCCGCGGCGATGCCTTTGAGCGCTTGGCCGACCTGCTCACGGAGTGGGCAGTCTGATCGTGCTACGCTGACTCTGATGAGGATCCTCTTCACCCGCTTCCCTCTCGAGAGCAGCTACGGCGGCGCCGAAGTACAGACGCTCTCGTTGATGAATGGTCTCCGTGAGCGGGGCCACGAGGTGATGTTCCTGGGCAGCTGCCCGACTCTCCTTAACCTCACGCGTGAGGCCGGCTTTCCCGCGCTTGAGCTCCAGATCGGCCCGCCGCCGGTACGCGGTGATTTGGCTATCAGCTTTCGCTGGCGGCAGCGGCGCATGAAGGCTGAGTTGCAGCGTGCCCTCGCCGATCTCCCTCCCTTCGATGCTGTCTGCATGCTGAGCCTCACCGAAAAACTCCTCCTCACCGAGCCGCTGGCCGCCGCTGGCGCGCGCGTCGTTTGGATTGAGCACGACCGCATCGGGCGCTGGCTTCGGCTTAATCCCTATCGCCGCCGGTTGACCACATTCGCCCGTTTGGCCGAGACCGTCGCGGTCTCTGGGCTCAGTCGCGCGCTCTATATAAAGATGGGCTGGCCCCCCGAGCGCACGCACGCCGTCGGCAACGGCATCGACACCGATCGTTTCGCGGTCTTGCCCCTGCCGCCCGCCCGCACCGGTCCGCTCCAAGTCGGCTGCATTGCCCGCCTTACGCGCGATAAGGGCGTTGATCTGCTTATCGAAGCGGTCAATGGCTTGTCCGAAGTGACGCTCACGATGGTTGGCGCTGGCCGCGAGGAGGGCGAGATCCGCGCCCGTATTGCCGCAGCCCGCAGCGACATGTTCCTCCTTTCGCCACCCCTGAATACCGTCGAATTCCTGGCTGAGCGTGATGTACTCGTGCTGCCCTCGCGCGACCACGACCCGTTCGGGCTGGTGGTGGCCGAGGCCATGGCCGCCGGTCGTGCCACGGTGGTGACCGACGCCTGTGGTATCGCCGGTGAACTTCGCGACGGTATCGACGCGCTCGTTGTCCCGGCGGGAAATGCCGCGGCCCTGCGCGCCGCCCTTATCCGCCTGCGCGACGACGAGGAATTCCGCCTGCGCCTCTGCGACAATGCTCGCCAAACCGCCAGCGCTCGTTTCGGCCTAGCACCCATGGTGGAGGCGTACGAACGCCTGCTCGAAAAAAAGTCCTGAAAACATCAGCGTTCCCGGCCGCGGTGCTACACTTCAATCTCTTCATGCTGACCTGCCTGACGTGCGCCGCCGTGGCTCTCCTGAGTGCCGCGATCCCCCACCAGACGGTGCAGGATTTTCCGAACGGCATCGACGCCGTGAGCGTGCGTTTTGAGGCGGATACCAAGAGTGTGGCCGTCCGGGCCGCCCTGCCTGATGGTCGCTACGGCGAGTGGCACGAATTCGCGGTGGAGAACGAGCAGGACCCCACCCTCTCGGAAAGCGATCTCCTCATGCTTCCCCGCGGTGTCACGCGCCTGCATTGGCGTGTCGCCGGCGCCGACCCCGTCGTTCATCCGATCACTGTTGCCGACGCTCCGATCAAAGTGCAGCTCGCCGCCGCCTCCGGCAAGCTTGGCACACCCTTCATTCTTTCCCGCAGTGAGTGGGGAGCCGATGAATCGTTGACCGTCACGAGCGCAAAGCCTGCTAGCAGCGTGCCCTCTTCCGGTTCAAGTACCACCGATCCCGGTGATAACGGCGGCGGGAGCCAACGCGAAAAAGATTGCCTCGCCGACCAGGTGAATTATCCCGAGGAGTTCAAGGTGGCCTCCACTGTCCGGACCAGTAGCGACGGCAAGACGTTGAAATGGCCGCAGCAGTACTCGCCGACAGTGAAGCTCTTTGTCGTTCACCACACGGCCGGCCTGGTGGCCGGAGACGGTCGCAGCGGCCTGGAGCGCATGCGCGCTCTCTACCAATTCCATGCCAACAGCCGCGGCTGGGGCGACGTTGGGTATCACTACATCATCGATGACAAGGGCCAGGTCTACGAAGGGAAAGCCGGCGGCAAATCGGTCGTGGGCGGTCATGCCTACTGTCACAACGTCGGCACCATCGGTATTTCGCTGATAGGCAACTTTGATGAGGAGCGGCCCACGCAGGACCAGGTGAAGGCTCTCCAGAAACTTCTCCTACAACTCGGCGACACGTACGACGTTGATCTTTCCAAGTCTGTGACCTATCACGGCGAGAGCATGCCGGCCGTGGTGGGTCATCGCGATCTTGTTTCAACTGACTGCCCCGGCTTCGCCATGTACGGCGTTCTCGATCAGGTGCGCGCCAACCTGAAGGCGGATACGCCCGATCAAGGCGTGACCTTCCCGGCGTGGCCGGATATTTCGAGTAAACCCCATGTAGATCAAGCGGAGCAGCGCCGTCTTGATCGCCTGCGTGATCGGGGCCTGCCCAGCGATTCATCGTCGGCATCTTCGTCGGCCAGTGTCAAAAAAACTGGCTTCTACACCTACGCCTCCACCACCGTCACCGGTCGGCCAGGCATGAAGACACTGATCACGCTCACGTACGGCGCCGAGAAGAGCTACATGGAAGGCGCCTCGGTTGGCGATATTACGCGAACGAATGACGGCATGGGCTTATGGCTGGTCAAGGGCGATGACCGCCAGCGTCTCAACCGCAAAGCCCTGCTGCCCGCCCGTGTGCTCGCCGGCCAAAGTCTGCCTGTCACCTTCGAGCTCCAATTTCCGAGCGATACTGGCACCAGCCGGTTTACCATCGGTGAGCTGACACTCACCCTGCAGACCGAAGGTCGCCGCATGCCGCTGGCACCCGGTGATATACCGGCTGCTTCTAGTCGCAGTCGTTCATCGCGCTCAGTCACTTCTTCTTCCTATTCTTCGTCGCGTCCCCGGCCGTCGGCCAGTTCTTCCTCCAGCCGCGCCTCGTCGTCGCGTTCATCCGCCTCTTCCTCCCGTGAAAGCGTGACGTTGCCAGCGGCCAACATTCGTCTTCGCCTCACGGCCGCCAGTGATGGTGACACCGCCGGCCTTACGCTCCCGGCGGGCAGCGTGGTGGGCAAAAACACCATTGCCGCAGCCACGTCCTATCTCTTGGCCCGCGATAATGGCAACTGCAGCCTGATGCGTGGTCAGGCGATTGCTCTCTCAGACGCAGTTATTCGCTTGTCGCCCGGTACCGACGGCATGACGACCATCGGCGACCGCAAATATCGGGGTATTATCGAATGCCGCATCATCGCTGACCGTTTAGTGGTGATCAACGAAGTGCCGCTGGAGGACTACATGCGTGGCATCAGCGAAGAACCCGATACTGAGCCTTACGAAAAGCAGCGCGCCTTCGCGATTGCCGCGCGCACCTATGCCGCCTTTTATATGGATACTGCCAACCGCAAGTTTGCGGGCATGCCCTACGACGGCAGTGATAGTCCGGCGGAGTTTCAGGCCTATGCCGGCGTCACGCTGGAGGAAAATAATCCGCGCTGGCTGAAGGCGGTCAATGCCACGGCTTCGCAAGTCCTGACAATCGGTAGTTCTATCATCAAGGCGCCGTACTTCAGTAGTGATGACGGCCGCACCCGCACCCCGAGCGAGGTCGGCTGGAACAACTTCCCGCACGCGGAGGTCTTCACCTCTAAAGATGATCCCTGGTGCGCTGGTTTCCCCTTAAACGGCCATGGTGTGGGGATGAGCGGCTGCGGTGCGGAAGGCCAGGCGAATGAGGGCAAGAATGCCGAGGCGATTTTGAGCTACTACTACCCCGGCACGACGATTGCCACTTTGACAGTGAAGTAATAGACAACATCAATTAAATAAAGTATAATGACATTATATGGTCCAACGCCCCGAAGACGTTCCTGAAGGCTCCGACGCCGAGCCGGCGCGTCCCCAGCCGGCCGCCGCCCTCCCGAATCTCCAGGCCGAACGTGCGAAATGGCTGCCGACCGGTACCGCCAAAAAGCTCGCCCTCGAGGCTGCCAAAGAAGCGGGTGACCTCGCCTTCGTCTCTCTTCTCGCC
>CAZXIV010000009.1:0-47910 GCA_964640945.1 uncultured Candidatus Peribacteria bacterium
CCCGGCAGGATTTGAACCTACGACTTCCAGATCCGCAATCTGGCGTTCTATCCGGGCTGAACTACGGGCGCACAAGAGGGAAGGAACCGAAGCGCCGCCTCATGCGCTCTAGGGCCACGGCAGGGTACCAAGGAGACCGGACGCCGACAAGGCGCGTTTTCACGACCCTTGCATTCTACAGAGTAAAGTATCTTTTGCGCTATTTGTCTGCGTGGGCCATTAATTCTAGAGAGATTTTTTGCAAAGAAAAGCAGATTGCCGGCAGAAGAAGAGGACGCGGAAAAAACCCCTTTTACAGAGTCATTTTATCGTCCTTGGCGAACCCCCTTTAAGGATCGTCTGGCGGGCGTATGGTTCGGCCGAGCTTGGCGCCTGGAGAAGTGGATCGTTCACAGCTTCAGAAAATGTCTCGCTCAACCATCCTAGTGGAAGGAGTCTGAAAATGTGGGCATGTAAAGCGTTGTTTGTCACCCTTAAGGGGGTGGTGGGCGTCCTTGCCGCCGTCGGCGGGGCCTCGGTCTACGCCGTCACTATGTTGGTTATGGGCCACTGGGGCCCCGAACAAATCATGAAAGGCGTTGCCATTGTCGAGCACGCCCAGGCCTGGATCGCCGGCTTGTCCGGCGGTGGCATCCTTGCCGCCTTCGTGCGGTACGGCGCTCCTGTTCTGTCACAGTTTATGTCGGATCGAAGTGCGGCTCGCCAGCAATCACTCGCGCAGCAAGTAGCCGAGATCCTGGCCAGTAAGGCCCGCCCTTAGACAGGGAGTCGTTGTCTCCGCGGGGGAGACACGTGCTCGTGCAGGCGATACGCAGTCTTGCGAAAGTGGCCGTCAAGGCCGTCGCCACCACTGTGTTCGCCGAGTACGAACCCTTCATTACCGGTCTGATCCAATCCGTCCGCGGTCCCATTGGTGACTTCTGGATCCGGGGTCCGCCCCCGGCCACCGTCTACTAACGGTCCTGCCTCATGAAGTAAAAACAGGCGGCCACCTTGGCCGCCACCACAATCGTTGCAGTCGTTAAACCTACCATCGTTGAACCCGCGCGGATCGGCTGCGCGGGAAGTTCACCTACTTAATGCACAATCCGAGGGCATAAAGAATCGGTCTGTCACAACCTAAAACTCGCTAACCCCTTCACCGGGGTATCCACGGTTCATCCTCATTGAACCCAGCCCCTCGCTCACCGAGCGTAGGGGCTTTTTTAGGCGCCGGTAATCAGGCGCTCCACTGTATCCACCGTCTCCATTAGCTTCCCCTCGCGATTCACGATCTTGGCGTCGCACAGCGCCGCTTTGGCGAGCTCGTGGTCCATGCTCTCGATCCGGTGCTGCAGTTCCGCGGGCGGCAGCGGCGCGCGTTCCGTAATGTGCGCCACCAGCTGCTCGGTGCTTTCGGGCAGGATGAAGATGGAAAGCAGGCGGATCGGCGTCTCGCCCAGGAGTTCGGGGTGGGCCTTCAGCGCCTCGAGCCCCTGCATGTCGATCTCGCGCAATACGATCTTGCCGGCGCGGACGGCCTCGACAATCTCGGCGGTGACTGTCCCGTAGCGGGCGGTCTGGTGCACCACTTGCCATTCCAAAAACTTCCCAGCGGCGATCCACTGGTCGAATTCGGCGTCGTTCAAGAAGTAATAGGACTCGTCGCCCTCGCCCGGCCGGCGCGCGCGGGTGGTGGCGGAGCGGGGGAGGTGGTACTCGGGGTGGCGGGTCCGCAGCTCCTTCACGATCGAGCTCTTGCCCACGCCGCTCGGGCCGATGAGTAAGACGAGCGTGCCGAAGGCGCTCGGGGCGGAAGCCATGTGTCCGCAATCCTAGAGTCCTTTCACTCCTTGCGCAAAATCTGTTCTTAAGGTACAATATCTGGATTGCTCTTTTCAGCTCCGTTCGGCGGGAGAGGCGAGGGACGACGGCGGGCACTCCTTATTCGGAGCTTGCTTCCGCGATCAGTCGCCCCTCACCCCTCCCTGCCTATGCCTGCGGACTTTAGCCGCCCGCACCCAATAGGATCCCTCCTGATACGGAGGGAATCTACCTGCACAAACACACACAATGCCTCGCTTCCGGGCTACAAGAAGCGGTCGATTCCCGAATCCCTCGGGATGCACACAAACACACAAGGAGGCGAGCCCATTTCTCGCCAAACGCAGGTAGGGAGCGCGACCCTGGCCGGTCGCACTCTCGATCAACGGATCGAGATCAACCGGGCGCCGACCTCGTAAAGAGGACGGCGCCCGTTTTCTTTTGAAAATGCTTCGGTAGGATTCCTCCATGCCTCGACCGAAAATCGCAGTCATCCACGTTGGTGGCTCCATTGGCATGGTCCGCAACCAAAAGACCGGCCGCATCGAGCAGGTCGACTCCGTCACAGACATCCACCGCTTCGTGCCCGAGCTCCAGAAGGAGGTATCGCTGGAGTTCTTCTCGTTGCAGAACATCCTCTCGTCCGAGATCCGCGCCGAGCACTGGAGCGAGATTGTGCGCACGATTGCCGGCGTCTACGACGACTATGAGGGCTTCGTCGTCATCCACGGCACCAACACCATGAGCTACACGGCCGCGGCGCTCAGCTTTGCGCTGCAGAATCTCAGCAAGCCCATCGTCTTCACGGGTTCCATCCTGCCTATCAACGACATCGGCGGCGATGGCCGCGTCAACATCGTCTACGCCGTCCGCAGTGCCCAGCTTGATCTGGCCGAAGTGTGCATCACGCTCGGCCCGCGCGTGCTCCGCGGCAACCGCGCGGTCAAGACCGACCATGCCATTTTCGAAACTTTCGAGACGCCGAAGCTGGCCCCCTTGGCCGAGTTCCACACCAGCGTCGACTTACACCCCATGCGCACCGTCCGCCGCAAGCGCACGCTCGTCTGCCGCTCGGAGTTCGATAGCAACGTGGTCTGCGTAACGCTCCATCCCGGTGCGCCCATGCGCTACTTCGATGCCGTCTTAGATGCCGCCCCGCACGGCATCGTCATGCGCGCCTATGGCCTCGGCTTGCTGCCCGAAGAGCTTCTGCCCTGGCTTCGTCGCGCCAACGATCGCAAAATCCCCGTCGTCATCGTCTCGCAGTTGATTCGCGGCAACATCGATCTTCATAATTACCACATGCAGCTTACCCTTGAGCAGCTGGGTATCATTTCGGCCAAGAATATGACGACTGAGTGCGCCATCGCCAAGTTAATGTGGGCCCTCACGCAGACCAAGTCGGAGACGCGTCTCAAGGAATTAATGGAAAAGAATGTGGCCGGGGAGTTGGATGAATAAGAAATCGAGTCTGCTAGAATAGGAGGCATGATCATGCTCCGCCTCTCCCTCCTCACTGTGGCCGCCTGCGTCGTATCCGCTGTATCAGCGGTTCCGGCCGGGGCGGTGGCTGTTTGCTATCCTGCCGAGTACGAGTCGTCGTTTAGCGACGTCGACGGTTGTACGCTCTACGCGGGCGCCATCTACGCTCTCAAGGCCGATGGCATCGCCGAAGGTGTCCAGACGCCAACCGGCCGCGCCTACCAGCCGGCCCGTTCCATCAACCGCGCCGAATTCACCAAGCTCGTCCTCCTGGCCAGCGGGACCGATGCCCCGCCACCATGCGCCTCCGCGCCGTTCCCCGATGTCCCGAAAGACGCCTGGTACGCGCCCTACATCTGCGCCGCCAAGGACCGCGGCATCATCAGTGGCTTCCCTGATGGCACCTTCAAGCCCGGCATCGACGTCAATTTTGCCAATGGCGCCAAAATCCTGGTGAAATCCTTCGGCCTCGCCACCAATCCGGCCGATGCCAATTTTTCCTCAGACCAAAATTCGATCTGGTTCCGTCCCTACACGCAGGCCTTGCTCAAGCGGAGCGCCGTCGCCGAGAGCATCACCCGCTTCGACAGCCCACTCACGCGCGGCGAGATGGCCGAGATGCTCTACCGCTTGGGCGATCCGACCCGAACCTCGTTTGGCATCTACGAGCCCCTGGAGGGGACTGAGCCGCCGACGGCGGCGATGGGGTACGACCCCGCGGCTGCCATGGCTCTGCTCGGTTTTAGCGTCCTGCCGCCCGATCCGATCTTCATTTATACGCCGAGCACCGTGCGGATGTACGATACCGAGTTGAAGGGATATGCGTTCAAGCACGTGTTCCAGGCTGAGCGCTGCGGCGCTTCTGGCCTCTTCGAGCACTGCACGCCGGTCTTCGCCGATTGGTCCATCGGCTTCTACGAGACGCGCTTGCCGATATCGTCACTCGCCGATGAGGCTCTGCTCGCCGATCACCTCTACTTCGGCGGCCGTCCCTCCCGTTGTCTCACCATGGGCTCAGAAGGGGAGAATCGTACCGAATGTTTTGTCGCTCTTGGCGGTGGTCGGACGCTGGTGGTGGTCCGCGACTTCATCGATACCAACGTCGCCTATACGGACGTCCCGGGCGTCACGCCCGTGGCATTCTCGGATGCGATGTTCGCTCGCATCCGGAGTTCCATGGAGTTCGCCGACTGAGCGCGGTTCACTCGTCCTTGGGTTTCTTATTCTCCTTCTCTTCGATCAGGCTCTTGCCTACGATTGAGCCCACCGCGCCGCCGATCACCAGACCGACGATGAGGGAATTGAGGAGGCCAGACTTTTTCTTCTTAGGTTGGTCCTCGGCCGTTGGTTTGCGCTTGCGGAAGAACATAAAGATTAGACGGCTAACCCGTGGTGCGTCTTACAGTAATCGATCACCATTGCCTGCAGCTCGTCGAGCTGGGCAGCGCTGCGTGCCTCGATGTTGATCGTCAGGCAGGGCGTGGTGTTGCTCTGGCGGATACCCACCCAGGCGCCGTCCGCAAAGGCGATGCGCGCGCCGTCCATTGTCTCCACCGGGTTGGTCTTCTGAAAATACTCGGTCACAGCCTTCACCACTGCCCCTTTCTTGTCGTCATCGCAGTAAGGACGGCGTTCCTCGGCCTGGTAGACCGTCGGGAACTCGGCCAAGATCGCCGAGAGCGGCTTGCCCGCGCGGCGCACGATGTCGAGCACACGCAGGGCGCCGATGACCGCGTCGTCCACGCCGAAGTAGCCCTCACCGAAGAGAAAATGTCCCGATGTCTCCCCGCCGAGCAGGGCGCCTTCTTTCTGCATGATCTGCTGCACGAACGAGCGTCCGACCTTGCTCATCACGGCGCGGCCGCCCATCTTCGCTACCTCGGTGGGGATAAGCCCCGAGTTGGTAACGGTGTAGACCACGGCGTTGCCGGGGTTGCGGCTGAGCATGTCCTGGGCCATCAGGAGCAGGATCTCATCGTTGGAGCGGATCTGACCTTTCTCATCGACGATACCCACGCGGTCGCCGTCGCCGTCGAAGGCGATACCCATCGTGAGCTTCTTACTGGTTACCAGCGCTTGCAGGTCCTTGAGCGTGCTCCGCTGGCTCGGGTCGGGGTGGTGGTTGGGGAAGGTGCCGTCGGGCTCAATATAGAGGCCGTCCACGCTCGCGCCGGCCGCCTGAAGGATCTCAACGTAGAGTGGGCCGGCCACGCCGTTACCGGCGTCGACGCCGATCGCCATGCCCTTGGCGGCGTCGGGGAACTGTTTTTGAAGGTTAGCCTTGTATGGTGTGGTGGCGTCGAGGGTTTCGGCGCTCCCGCCATCCTTCAGATCGAAGTCGTGGTTCTGGACGCGCTTGAGGATTCCTTGGATGTCGGCGCCGAAGAAGCCCTTGGCGTCGGCGAGCGAGAGCTTGAGGCCATTATCGTGCCCAGGGTTGTGGCTGGCGCTCACCTGCGCGCCGGCGTCGAGGCCGAAGTGGCAGATGGCAAAGTAGTTGAGTGGTGTCGGCGTCTGGCCGATGCGGAGTGCCTGGCAGCCGGCGGCCACGAGTCCCTTCACCAACGCCGCCTCAAAGGCGGGGCTCGTCACGCGGCAGTCGTGCCCCACGGCGATCCTCGGTTGGTCCTTACCGCTCCGGGCGCGCACCTCAGAGCCAAAGGCCTGCCCCATCAATCGGTAGAGCTCAGGCGAGAGTTGGTCGGTCGCGTGGCCGCGGATGTCGTAGGCCCGAAAGACACGTGGATCAATGACAGTCATGCCCCCGCACACTAGGCCAAGATCCCCGGGATTTCGAGGGCGATCAGCACGATTTGTTGTATACAATATGTACTCAGACTTTTCCTTCAGAGATAGGGCTGTTTCAGCCCTCCTTAGCCGCCAATGAGCTCCAAGATAAAGTTCACCAGCATGTAGCTTAAGAAGATGATGATGAGGCCGGTGCCGGCGCGCAGAATGAGGCTCTTCGCTTTGCCGTATTGGTCCTCGTCGCCGGCCGAAAGGATCATCATGATGGCCGCGTAGATGATCACCGCCAAGGCAACCAGCAGGATGATGCCGAGGATGCCGGCCACGATCTGGACGCCGCGGGCGATAATGGGATCTGGCGGGCCGCCGGTAGGGACGCCGAAGTCCGTAACGCCGAGGGCAGCCTTGATGGCCTCGCCCGTGATGATGAGCAATCCGCCGGCGATAATCGAGATGACGGCGCTTTTCAGACGGCCGCCGCCGTCATCAGTGCTTGTGAGCGCGCGGATGCCCGTGATGATGATGGCGAGAATGCAGATGACGGCGAAGCTCGTGAGCGCCCAGCGAGCCACACCCAAAATCTCTTCGGTGACGATTTGTGAGCCGGCCGTCACGCCCTCCGCGCTGGCCAGGATGCCTTCCTCGCCGCCGGCAGTGTAGAACGCTTGTAACATCACCGGCGCCAGGTAGGCGAGCATCACGGCTGCCAGGGTAACGGCGATCGCTTTCTTGGAGCGTGCCTGATCGTCTTCGGCGGAGGTATTGAGCAGTGTGAAGGCGTTGCGTACCAACGAGAAGGTGCCGGCGGCTACCACTAAAAGCTGGAAGCGACTGATGGCGAACTCCACGATTGAGAGGGCGCAAGCGAGGCCGTTACAGCCGCCTACACCGGAGGGCAGGTCGCCGGCCACGGCTTGGGCAGCGCCGCTCGCCAGGCCTTGGGCCAGGGCCAGGCCCGGCCAGGCGAGGGTGAGCAGGCCGACGGCGGTCCCGGCGATGGAGGCAAGGCGGGGCATTACAGCGAGAGGAAGAAATTGATCAAGATGTACGAGCTCACCACCACGGAGATGGCGATCACAGCCGTAAAGAGGGCTTTCTTCGCGGTCTCTTTTTGGTCTTCGTTCACCGATATCACCAGCACGATGCCCGCACCCACAAACCACAGCACCGCCAGCGCGCCAAAGATGGTGAGTAGATAGTTGGCCATACCGACGATCTCGGGTGTGAGCACACCCAGTCCTACGCCCGGCACAAAGGCGGCGACGACGGTGTTGGCCAAGGTTAAGATGACGACCGCGATAAAGGCGCTCAGGAGACGTTTCTTCGCCTTGTCGCGCTCGCCGTCGTCCTGCACGAGCACCAGGCGGAACGCCACCACCACAATCACCACCGTCACCAGCGCGCCGGTCAGGAGCTTGATGTAGAGCGCCACGTTGCTGAAGGCGCTTTCGAGTGGCTCGGGGTTCACGATGGTGTTGCGCGCGCTCTCGCCGAACGCTTCCACAAAGAAACTCGCCAAGCTCATGTAGGCGCAGCCGTAGATGGCTTGCTCGTAGCCGCTCTTCGCCGTCTTGGTGGCTTCCTCATCGCTGGCCTGGATGAGCAAACGAAAGGCGTAGAAGAAGAAGTTCGCCAGCGCCCCGGCGATAAAGACGAGGCGCATTGCTTTAAACACCACCTCTTGGAGGAATTCGTTAAACCCCTCGGCTCCGCCGGCGGCGCATGGCACGAAGGCGAAAGGACAGGGGTTGATCTGGGCGTCAGCGGTTCCGAGGAGCAATCCCAGCACAGCCGGCAGGAGTGTCATGAAGGGCATCAATCGAGATAGTATAGCGGAAAAAGCCCGTTTGAGCCAGGTCCTGCGCCCTATGAAGGTTCTAAATGGCGTTCTTGCGGCTTTTTAGGCCTGCCGCTAGAGTGGCGTTCCGCTAGCGCGCCCATTGCGCCTGCGCTACACTCTCGTCGACCTATGTCCAAGAAGCCTACACCAAAGAAGCACCGCGCGAAGCGCGCGACCCGCCTCCAACATTCTCACTACGTGGGTCTGGAGGTCGTCCGTCTGCGCAATAAGAGCCAGTCTCCCTACGCCGCTCCCGCTGTGCCGAAGCGCCAGGGCGACAAGGCTCTCAAGAGCATTACGCGCATCAAGGCCTAAAAAGGCCTCTGGTCCGTTTCCCCTCCCGACGCCATGGCCCGCCGCCGTCACCTCTCGCGCATCGCCGTCATGCAGGTGCTGTTTGAGCGCGAGGTCCGTCCCGAGATTGATCCCGTCCTCACTCTCAAGCGCAATATCGTCGAGCTCGGCGGTTGCGATGAGGAGTTTGCCGAGTCTCTCCTCGAGGGCACGTTGGCCGGCGAAGGCGGGTTGAAAGAGCTTATTCAAAAGCACGCCCCCGGCTGGAGCCTCGAGCGCATGGATCCCATTTCGCGTTGCGTGCTCTGCTGCAGCACCTTCGAGCTCACCAAGAACGCCGATACGCCGGTGCCAGTCATCATCAACGAAGCCATTGAGATCGCCAAAGAATTCGGCTCCGACGAGAGCGGTAAGTTTGTCAACGGTGTGCTCAATGCCCTGGCCCACGAATTCCGCCCCGACGAAGCTCGTCCGCCCAAAGCGGTCGAGCCGCCTTCCGCCCCGCCCGCCGCCGGCCTCGATGCCTAAGGCTCCCATGCGTATGCTCCGCCTATGACTGCGCAGCCCCGTCCCTTCGTTCTCCTGGAGAAGGCGATTGATTGCTCCTTCCGCAAGAAGGACCTTTTAGCGCAGGCTCTCACGCACCGCAGTGCCGCCCGCGAGGCTCGCGCCCACGGCCATAACGAACGTCTGGAATTCCTCGGCGACGCCGTCTTAGAACTGGCCACCACCGAGTACCTCTTCCACTTGAGCTCCAAGCCTGAAGGCGAACTCACGAACTGGCGTTCCGCCCTCGTGCAACGCGACCATTTGGCCACCGTCGGCCGCGAGTTACAACTTGGTGAATACATGCTCATGAGCCATGGCGAGGAGGCCAGTGGCGGCCGCGACCGCGATTCGCTCCTCGCTAATACTCTCGAGGCCGTCATTGGCGCCATCTTTCTCGACCGCGGCTTCGAGGCTGCCAAAGAGTTCTGTTCCAAGTTTATCCTCCTTCGCCTGCAACACCTCTTGGCCCAGGGTAAAGATCGCGACGAGAAAAGCGTCTTCCAGGAGAAGGCTCAGGATCGCCTTGGTATTACTCCGCACTACAACACCGTCGATGCCTCGGGTCCTGACCACGATAAATCCTTCGTGTGTGCCGTGTTTCTCGGCGAGGAGAAAGTGGCTGAGGGGACAGGGAGCAGCAAACAGCGCGCCGAGCAGGCCGCTGCCAAGGCCGGTCTGAAGGCCAAAAAGTGGAAGTAAAAAACCCGCGCTCAGAGCGCGGGAATGGTTTGCGGCAGCGCGGGCTGACGCTTTTTAGGCTTATCACGGTTGCACACCGCAATGAGAAAACAGACGGCTGTCCAAAGACCGGACAGCACGATTGCCAGCGCCAAAATGACGCCAATACAGACAACCACCAGCACGAAGCGGGCCCACTGCCAGTATCGAATCAAGCTCATGACTGAGCCTCCACTATGAAAGAATGAACTGCCGATATTTGAGCAGATATGGCTTCACGAAGCCAGCAACTTCAAACAAGCTGCCCACATTCGAAAAATCTATCTTTAGAAAAGACAGGCGTGTTTTCTTCAGTGATGCGACCCAAATGGTTCGTCCTTAGGACTCACTTCATCTGGATCTCGATGTCCACGCCGGACGGCAGGCTTAAGCCCTGGAGGCTCTCGACCGTCTTAAACGTGGTTTCCGTCAGGTCGATCAGGCGGCGATGCGTGCGCATCTCGTACTGGTCGCGGGCGTTCTTATGGACGAAGAACGACTTATTGACGGTAAACTTGCGGATCTTGGTGGGCAGCGGGAGGGGGCCGTGGATAACGGCGCCGCTGCGCTCGGCCGCTTCGATAATCTTGGCCGCCGCCTCGTCGAGCACGCGGTAGTCGAAGGCGCTGAGGCGAATGCGAATGCCGGGGATTGAGCCCGTGTCCTTACCTTTCTTGGTCGCCGGAACAGCCGCTTCAGCGGCGGGCTTCTCCGCTTTCTTGGCGGGAGCCTTCTTCTCGACTTTCTCGGCGGTCTTCTTCTTCGGGGTGGTCATACCAAGGGTGAGGAAGGAACAGGGGGGTAGAGAGGAGATCGGAGGGCGGGGAGTATCCACGCCCTCCTATGCTCCGTCAATATTACTTGGTGATCTTGGTCACAACGCCGGCTCCGACGGTGCGGCCACCTTCGCGGATAGCGAAGCGGGTGCCCTCTTCCAAGGCGACGGGGACGCCAAGCTTGACGACGAACTTGATGTTGTCGCCAGGCATGACCATCTCCACGTTCTCGGGGAGAGTCACTTCACCCGTCACGTCCGTTGTGCGGATGTAGAACTGGGGCTTATAACCCTTGAAGAACGGCGTGTGGCGGCCACCTTCCTCCTTTGTGAGGATATACACCTCAGCGTCGAAGTCGGTGTGGGGCTTGATGGAACCAGGCTTGCAGAGCACCTGGCCACGCTCGACGTCCTCGCGCTCAATACCGCGGAGGAGAAGGCCGACGTTGTCACCGGCGATACCCTGGTCCAGGAGCTTGTGGAACATTTCGACGCCGGTGCAGACCGTCTTCTTGGTCTCGCGGATACCGACGATTTCGACTTCATCGTTGATGTTGACCTTGCCGGAGTCGATGCGACCCGTCACGACGGTGCCGCGGCCCTTGATGGAGAACACGTCCTCGACCGACATGAGGAACGGCTTGTCCGTCTCACGCTTAGGATCGGGGATGTAGGTGTCCAGAGCCTCAACCAGCTTCTTGATGGCCTCGATGCCTTCTGGCTTGCCTTCGACGGCAGCCAAAGCGGAACCGCGGATGATCGGGGTCTTGTCGCCGGGGAAGCCGTACTTCGTGAGAAGCTCGCGGACTTCGCTCTCGACGAGCTCGACGAGCTCGGGGTCCTTCACCATGTCGATCTTGTTCAGGAAGACGACGATGTAAGGCACGTTCACCTGGCGGGCGAGCAGGATGTGCTCACGCGTCTGGGGCATCGGGCCGTCAGCGGCGGAACAGACAAGGATGGCGCCATCCATCTGGGCGGCACCAGTGATCATGTTCTTGACGTAGTCGGCGTGGCCGGGACAGTCGACGTGCGCGTAGTGGCGCGTGGCGGACTCGTACTCGACGTGCGAGGTGTTGATGGTGATACCGCGGGCGCGCTCTTCGGGAGCGTTGTCGATCATGGAGAAATCCTTCTTCTCGCCTTCCGGGGAGAAGTTCATCGACAGGGCAGCCGTGAGGGTCGTCTTGCCGTGGTCGACGTGGCCGATGGTGCCGACGTTCACGTGCGTCTTATTGCGCTCAAACTTCTTCTGTTCAGCCATAGCTGGGAAGGGAAAAAGGGGTAGGGGGGCATGAAGGGGATATGCCACCCCTTCGAAAAAGCTGGGATAGTGTAAGGAATGGAAGCGCCTTTCGTCAACATTCTTTTTGAGCGGTTTCCCAGAACGGGGCTCATCCGCCAAATTTGACTAAAATTAATAAATATGTAAATATTACATTTAAAGACAGACGGTCCTTGCCCCCCTCCCGCTCGGTGACGAGGGCCGGTTCTGGTGAGGCCCTTGTTATTCGGCAAGGACGCCCTCGCGCTGGAGCTCTACCATCCGGCGGTAGCTCTCGCAGGTCTTCATGAGTGCGTCGTGCGGGGCGCAGGCGATAAGCTGGCCGCCTTCTAAGACGGCGATGCGGTCCATGGCGCGTACCGTTGAAAGGCGGTGGGCGATTACGACCGCGGTTCGTCCTTCTAATAAAGAGGCAATGCCTTGCTGCACCGCCCGCTCGGTGAGCGAGTCGAGGGCACTGGTGGCTTCGTCGAGGATGACGACCTTGGGGTTTTTGAGGATAGCGCGAGCGATGGCGATGCGCTGGCGTTGGCCGCCGGAGAGTTTTACGCCACGTTCGCCGATTTCGGTGTTGTAGCCATCGGACAGTTTCTCAATGAACTCGTGCGCGGCGGCGCGCTTGGCGGCGTCTTCCACGTCGGCCTGGCTGGCGCCGGGGCGCGAGTAGCGGATGTTCTCGAGCACCGTGGCGTTGAACATGATGTTTTCTTGGAGTACGAGGCCCACCTGCCGGCGCCACCACGGTAGGTCGAGCTGCTTAAGATCGACGCCGTCAATCAGAATCGCGCCGTCCGTCACGTCGTAGAAGCGGTTCAAGAGCGTGGCGATGGTCGACTTGCCGGCGCCCGATTGGCCCACCAGCGCCACGTGCTCGCCGGCCTTGATGGTGAGCGAAAGGTGGCTGATGGCGGCGTTGGGCGGGGTGATGGCCGCGGCCTTAGCCGGCACGGCGTGCTCATGCTCGGGCTTGGGCGAGATTTCACCTTGGCACTCCGGGCAGGGCTCGTGCGGCTGCGTATGATCCTTCGTTGCCGCCGCCGTCGCTTGCTTCTGCCGGTGATAGCGGAACGACACATCTCTAAATTCCAGCCGGCCTGCCAAGGCGGGGATTGTTTTCTGCCCGGGTTGGAGGCCGTCTTCGACCGTTCGTTCCATAAGGCCCGCGGCCAGGCGCACCTTCGAGAGACTCTTGCTCCATTGCGGCAGTGCGCCGGCTAAGATCTCGAATGGCGTGAGGACGCGGAAGAATGAGCTCTGGAAGAACGTGATGCCGCCCAGGCTCAGCACGCCTTCGGCGAAGAACATCACGCCGCCGGCGATGAGCAGAATGCGCGCCAGCATGAAGAAATTGAGCGCTTCCAAAAACGCCCAGCTGCGGTTTACCCGGAGCTGCTTTCGCATGACCGACTCCATCATGCCGCTTACCAGGCCGACTTCGTCGTGCTCGCGCCCCGATGACTTCACCGAAAAGATGTTCATGACGGCGTCGTAGGCCCGGCCGCCCGGCTTGACCCACTCTTTATTGGCCTCGTCTTGCAGCTGGGCCGTACGCCGCGTGCCGAGCAGGACGGCGAGAAAATACACCGCCACCGTCAAAAATAGCAGCATCGCCAGCACCGGTTGCATCTGCCAGCTCAAGACGAAGAAGGCGATGGAGGCCAGCGAGCTCGGTACCAGGTCGATGATGATGCGGAAGAGCGAGCCAAACTCACCGCTGCCCTCATCGATCATGCGCATGGCTTCGCCAGTCTTCTGGTCGGCATGGAAACTCACGGGCAGGCGCAGCGTATGGCTATAGATCTCGTTATAAAGCTCCAGCTCGGCCAGCATCACGTACTTCCACTGGATGTACTTCTCGAGCGCCTGGCAGAGCGAGATGGCGACGAAGAGCGCCCCCCATGTGCCAAAGAGCAGCAGCAGGTCCACGTCGCCACCTTGGGCCTTGAGTAGCAGTTGATCCACGGCGTAGGCCGTGTAGACCGGCTCCGCTACCCACAAGACGGACAATAGGACGATGAGCAGGGCCATCAGCGCCGATTGCCCAGGGTGCCGACGGATGTGCTGCCAAAACAAGCGGAGCAGGATCGTCATACGAAAAAAGTAGGAGGCCGGTCGCTAAGGGCGGGCATTGAAACTCCTCCCCTGGGCTTTTGTCACGCTAAAAACCCAGATTTTATGGTTAAACCCGTGATTTGCCTCGTAGTACCACTTTCTCCAGTCTGGTGATGCGTTGTTCGTGACGTTGGCTCACGATGGCGACCTCGATCGTATCGAGCCGATGGTCGATGTTTTCGATCTGCATCGAGAGTCGACCATCAACAGCCGCCAGTTGCGTGCTGAGTCGTTCATCCAGCGCGGTGATCTTTTTGCTCAACCTTTGCTCAACAGTGTTGATTTGTCCTTCCAGGGCGGTTCTCATCGCCTGGATGTGTTCCAGCACGGTGCGGAGCGTGATTGCTTTAGACATAGGGAGGCATCATGCGCCGCCTTAAAACGACTCTCAATATGATACGCTTGCCGCGTGTCGAAGAAACCTCAGCCGCAATCGGAAATCGTCGGTTCGTTGCGGGAGTGGTACGGCCGCCATAAGCGGACATTGCCGTGGCGCGATCTGCCGGACGATGACCTCGATCAGAAAGCCTATGTAGTCCTTATTTCTGAGGTGATGCTCCAGCAGACCCAGGTTTCACGCGTGATTATACTGTACAAAAATTTTATACAAAAGTTCCCAACCATGTCGGCGTTAGCGGCCGCCAGTAATGCCGAAATCCTACTGGCCTGGCGCGGGCTCGGCTACAACAGTCGGGCCTTACGTTTGCGTGATGCAGCGAAAACCATTGTGACGGAGCAGGCGGCGGCGATGCCACGGACACTCGAGGGCTTGATGGCCATCAAGGGCATTGGTCACTACACCGCGGCCGCGATCTTAAACTTTGCCTTCGGTGTCGCCGAGCCGTGTCTCGACACCAATATCCGCCGCATTCTCCACCGGGTCTGTCACGGCCCTGAAACACCGGCCGGGGAGTGGCCGACCGCCGACCGCATTCTGCTTGATGACGATCGTCGCTGGTTGGAGGCAATGCCATCCTCAGTACAATCTGAACTGCCAGCCATCTTGATGGATTTCGGCTCGGCCGTCTGTACGAAGCGGTCGCCCAAGTGCGAGCAATGCCCGCTTAAAGATGTGTGTCGGAGCGCCTTCAAGGTGCCGGCGCCGACCAAGGGTGTGCGCCACGCCAAAATGTTACAAGAGCCGGGGCGCCTCATCAGTGGCCGCTTCACCCCCAATCGCTTGGTGCGCGGTCGCCTCATCGAAGCGTTGCGCGATCATCCTCAAGGCCTCACCGCTCTGGAGCTGGGCCCACACGCGGCCAGCGATTGGAACGCGGGCGAGCATGCACTGTGGCTGGAGGCAATTCTGTCCAAGCTCATGCGCGATGGTATGGTGGAACAACACGGTCCGCAGTTCAGGCTGGCTTCATAAAAACGCCGCCCGAACCACTGTCCGGACGGCGTTTTGGCGGAGCGAATTACTTGGCAAGTTCCTCCACCCGCTTCTCGCGGATGACGTTCACTTTGATCACACCCGGGTAGGTGAGTTCCGCTTCGATTTTCTTGGCGATGTCGCGGGCCAGCTCCAGTTGCTTCAAGTCGTCGATCTTTGTCGTATCGACGTAGATGCGGATCTCGCGGCCGGCCGAGAGAGCGAAGGCGCGGTTCACACCGGCGAAGGTCTTGGCGAGGTCTTCCAATTCCTTCAGGCGGCGGAAGTACTCTTCAATCGACTCGCGGCGAGCCCCGGGGCGAGCGCCGGAGATGGCGTCGGCGGCGGCGACCAAGAAGGCCTCGGGTGAAGCCATCGGGATGTCTTCATGGTGAGCGGCAACGGTGTGGATCACTTCGGGGCGGATCTTGAAGCGTTTGCAGATCTCGACGCCGATCTCGACGTGTGTGCCAGCGACCTCATGGTCGAGCGCCTTGCCGATGTCGTGCAGGAGACAGCCTTCCACCACGGTGCGCACGTCGGCGCCCATCTCTTCGGCGAGCATGCGGCCGATGTGAGCCATCTCCACCGAGTGCTTGAGCACGTTCTGGCCGTAGCTGGTGCGGAAGCGCAGGCGGCCGATGATCTTAAGCAGGTCTTGCGGGTAGCCCGTAATGCCGAGCTCGTCGACGGCGCGCTTGCCGAACTCGAGCATCATCTTGCCCACCTGCTCCTTCTGTTTGGCCACGATCTCCTCAATGCGGGCCGGCTGGATGCGGCCGTCCTGGATGAGCTTCTCCATCGAGAGCTTAGCCACGTAGCGGCGGGCCAGGTCGTAGCCGGAGATCACGATGGCGCCCGGCGTGTCGTCGATGATGACGTCGACACCGGTAGCGGTCTCGAAGGCGTTGATGTTGCGGCCTTCTTTGCCGATGATCTTGCCCTTCACATCGTCGCTCGGCAGTTGTACCACCGTCGCGGTCGACTCGGTCGCGGTCTCCGAAGCGTAGCGCTGCATGGCCTGGGCCATGAGGTTGCGCGCCTCATCTTCTACCGACTCCATCATCTTCTCGCGTTCGGCCTTGATCTCCTTGGCAAACTCATCGGCGAACTCGCCCTTGAGCGCTTCCATCAACTGCTCCTTTGCCTTTTCGGTCGGGAGTTTGGCGGCGGATTCGAGGGCCTTGCGGTGTTCGGCGGCCACCGCGCTGAGTTCGGTCTTGAGAGCCTCAACTTCGGCCTGGCGTGTGCTGACAATATCCTTCTGGCGGTCGTTCTCCTTTACCTTCTCGTCGAGGCTCTTCTCTTTCTCTTCCAAGCGGGCCTGGTCCTTTTGTAGACGGACCTCCAATTCGCTGGCGCGCAGCTTCGCTTCGGTCAAAATCTCGGTCGCCTTGGCTTTCGCCTCGACCTCTGCGGATTTAATCTGGTTCCTGGCGTCGCCAACCTGGCTCTTTAGCTCGCGGAGCTGTTGCTCCAGAGCGGCGAGTTCCTGCTGCTTCGCTTGGCTGAGCTGGTTGTTTTGCTTGCTGAAAATAAAGTAGCCGGCGCCAAGGCCAACGAGAGCGCCAATGATGAGTCCAAGAATGAGAGACATGGGATCTGGGGGGAGCGGATGAGACGTCCGTCCTGAGCGACGTTCGCGAAGGGGGCGTCACCGGCAAGCTCTGCGTCGATAGAGAGGGAAGCTGTCCCGGTCCGAAAGGCGCGCGCCACCGCCGCGAGGGCGGAGCGGACGACAGCCGGCAGGAGAGACAGGAGAGAGTGCATCGGTGGGCCGCAAGAGCGGCGGACGGTGCGCACTGTACACTGTCTCGGCCGCTCCTGGCGAGGATGGTTTTATGGCTGGGGGTAGGCCTGCGAACGATCTTGAGCCGAAAATTCCCGTTGACGTCGGGGCTGATTGGTGACGCCTGGGTTCTAGTCCCGCAGTGAACGGCTCTTTTACTTGGCATCTAGCCGTTCGCCTCTTTGTTCGAGACGTGCCCCTGTGACTCACTGTCGCCGGCCTTTGCAGACTGGGTGCATGCCTTGCGGACTCCTCCTCGCCATCGTGCTCCTGCTTATTCCTGTCCCTGCGGCTGCCCAGGCGGTCGTCTCAGAGCTGAGTTGGGCCGGGAGCGATCTCTCCGCCGCCGACGAGTGGATCGAACTTTCGCCAAGCTCCGGCACAGGCAGTCTTTCGCTCAGCGGCTGGACCATCTATTCCCTCTCCGCTTCTGCCGAACAGTTGCTCCTCACCATTGGCCCGCTCGATCTTGCAAAGCCCCTCGTCATCAGTAACTACGCCGCCGCGCAATCGCGCCTCGCGCACGAGCCTGCGCTCGTGGCGACCGCTGTCAGCTTACTGAATGTCGACCTCCACTTGCAGCTCCGTCGTCCCGACGGATCCATCGCCGACGACGTCGTGCTCGGTTCCAAGCCGGCCGGCCACACCGGCGCCGGGGGTGGTATCTGGGCGACGGCCGAGCGCTTCGAGCCGTTGCGCAGCGGCGCCGATCCCGCCAACTGGCGCACGGCCAGCGTCCAAACCGGCCTCGATGCCGGCGCGCCGCTGCTTGGCAGCCCCGGGAGCGTCGATTGGTTCTTGTCCACTTCCTCTTCGTCAGCATCGCTGGCCTTGGGTGCAGCAGCGAGTGCGGCAGGGGATTGGTCCTCGGCTAGCGCCTCATCGCTGCCGGCCGACCCGCTGCTCTCGCCTCTGGCTTCATCATCCCTCCTATCCTCCGCTGCATCCTCGCCCGATGCCGCTCAATTGCAAGCGCTAGCCCTCAGCGGCCGCTTTCGGATTACCGAACTGCTGGCCGATCCAGTGGGGAACGACGACGGCGAGTGGATTGAAGTGGCGAATCTTTCCACCGAGACGCTCGATATCAACGGCGTCCTGTTGCAACGTCGCGGCCTATCGCGCTCGTACCGCTTCGTTGAGGTATTTGGCTCAGGCGGCACTCTGGAGCCCGGCCAGCACCTCCTTATTCGGCGGGAGCAGTCGCTCCTTACGCTTCCTAACGACGGCGGCGAGGTGTTTTTGGCGGTCGGCGAGACGGTGATTGATACGTTCGCCTACTACGGGGCGGTGGAGGGCGTTAGCGCCGGCCTCCTTGACCAGACGACGAGGCTTTTCTGCCGCCCTACGCCCGGCGCGCCAAACGAGCAGCGCTTGCCGACTGCCCGCCTCGCCATCCAAGGCGGTGCTCTCTCCGGTATCGGCCGCGTCAGTCTCAACGTGACCGCCGATCTGGCTGAGATGCCAGGCGACACCTCGTGTCGCATCGACTTCGGTGATGGTTCGCTGGTGGCTGAATCGTGCAATCCGTCGTCTCATACCTTCAACGCCGTTGGTAGTTACGACGTGTCGCTCTCGGTCCAAACTGTCTGCGGCGAAATTGCGGCTCAGCCGCTGGTGGTGAATGTTTGGGCAGCCGTGTCGTCTTCAGCGGCGGCGGTGCTTTCAGCCAGCTCGTCGTCGCTCTTTACCTCGTCTTCGTCATCCTCACCCAGCGGGACTGGGCAGCGCTCCTGTTCGCCATCGGCAGCGACCGGGGTTTCCATTGCGGGAGCGCTGCCGAATCCCGCGGACGATGACGAAATTGCCGAGGAGATTACTCTGCACAACGACACCGACCGCACTATCGATCTCTGCGGTTGGATTCTTGATGATGCGTCCGAGGGCAGTCGTCCCTTTGCGCTCGATGGCTTGCACATCCCGGCTGGTCAAAGACTGACGCTCCCTCGTCCCGAGACGGGGCTGGCACTCAATAACGATGGCGACGAGGTCCGCCTGTTCGCGCCGGGAGCCAACGTGCCGATCCAGGTCGTTGCCTATGACAAGGTCGCTGAAGATCAGCGGGTCGGGCCAGACTTTAGGCAGCTTTTGAGTGGTGGTGTCGCATCCGCTTCGTCTAGCGTCCAATACAATGTCGAGCCCTTCCTGATGGGAAAAAGTCCGCCTCGCTATGACGCTGCCCCGCCGCCCACCGTCCTGGCCGCTGGGGAGGTCGTCATCAGTGAGGTGCTGAGTCATCCCGAAAAGGGCCAGAGCGAATGGATTGAGATTGAGAATCGCACGACGCGTGATATCGATCTCTCCGGGTGGCTGCTCGACGACGATCCTGATGGCGGCAGTGCGCCCTGGTTAGTGACGCATGGCACGGTTGTCGAAGCTGGCAACATGATCATGTTCAGTAAAGACGAAACAAAGCTGTCGCTCAATGACAGCGGCGATCGTGCCGAGCTGCGGCGAGGCTCGCAGGTGATCGATACGGTCGAAGTGCCAGCCCTGAAGTCCGGCGTTTCCTTTGCCCGCGGCGTCGATGGGCAGTGGTGCCGTTCGTCGCTTCCCACTCCCGGAGAAACAAATGAGTGTGATCCTGTGGAGGCAACGGAGCCCGTCCAGTTGAAGAATAATGACTCTCAGAAGCTGGCCGAGCCTGGCCTCGGCCCTCGGGCCCTCTTGGCTTCACTGAGGACTCCCGAAGGTGTTGCTCCCGAAGAAAGTGATAGTCCACCAGGGGCTAATATCGGTCTGATCACTTGGTTTCTTGTCGCCCTGCTCGTCGTGGGCGCGGTGATGTGGGTGTGGATGCATTTTGACGAATGGCAGCACAAATTGCGCCACATGGCCGAATAGGGTATACTTATTCGATGGCTCTCAGTCCAAACGAGCAAGTGCTCGAAGCCCTAAAGGCAGCGCTCGATCAGGTTCCCCTCACCGCGGAGCAGCGTCAGAAGACGCTTAGTGAATTTGCCCTGCGTATTGGCTTGCCGGTTTTTACGGGCGCATCTTCCGGCCTGTCATCGTTTGGGTCTCTGCCTATCATGGATTCGAAGCAAGCCCTACAGCAAGCCTTGCATAACGCCCTCGATGCTGCCCACTCGACCGCGACGCCCATCACCCAGCAAGACCGCAGCACCGTGCAGCAAGACCTTATCGCCCGGCTGCAGAGCCGCCTGGAGAGTGGAGTTGACGGCATCGATCATTCGGCGATCCAAGGCCTAGTGCGCGATTCACTCATTCGCGAGCGCCGCCGCGGCACCATCTCGTTTACGGTGGGCCTTTTCTACGCCATCGCCGAAGCCGTCATTATAAGCGCCCTACTGGTCACTGCTCTCCTCCTCGGCGTTAGTATGAAGATGCTCGATATGCCGCTGATTTTGACAGTCACCGACATCTTCATCGTGTGTATCGGCTTGCAACTCCTGGGCTCGCTCCATGAGCGTATCTGGATCTCCAGCCCCGCTGTCTTTAATATCATGACGCTCATCCGCGGCCTACTCTCGCCGCTGACGGTCACGTTTGGCTTGTTGATTTTGGCTCATGAACGTCTTTGGGGCGACTATACTCCGAACAAGACGGGCCGGATTCTGCGTTCGTTGATCGCGCCTATCACCGTTCCCATCGGGGCCATTTGGAACACGACCGGCTCTATCATTCGCCAATTGGAAAAACTGTCGCCTCATAAGTCTTCGGTACCAAAGACGGTTTTAGCCCTAACTGAAAGCAAAAATAATGATTCTGAAAAGGCGATGAAATTGGGAAATACTGCATCAGCCTAAAAGTGCTTTTAGCCCTGCTGTAAGAGTAAAATCGTATATTGAGACTGATCGGTCTTTGTGGTACAATATTTGGATGACTACTCCTAAACCAACAGAAATCGTCCCTGCCCCCGAAGCGACGACTATCGCGCCCGTGAATGCCACGGGTAAGCTTACTAAGCACTTTCATCACGACTATGCCAACGTTCTCGGTGGCTCTACCCTGACAACGGGGGGTAATGCGCTTTATCAAGCGGGATGGAAATTGCCGGCCGCGAGCTCCCTGACGTCTGTCGGAACTCTCGCCACGGGCGTTGTTGCACCAGCGATCATCGCGCATCAGGCCGGAAAATTGGTGCCAGCGAATAGTCCTGCCTATGTAAAACCAGTCGTGCAGGTTGGTACCGCCGTCGGTGCTGCTTTGCTTCCCTCGTACTTTACGGTGCCGCTGGCCGCCGGCGTCGTCTCGGTGCTGGCTGCCAACAAGGCCGTGCAGTGGTCCGGACTTAATCGGACTGTGTACAAATCGATGGAGGGCCCGGGCTATTGGAACTTCGCCAAGCACCATCTCACGTCCACCCCCGGCAAGCTTGGTATGGGTTTGCTCTACAGCGGTTGGCGGCCTTCGCTCCATAACGACCTCCGTTGGCAGGAGCGGCTCACCGCCAGTGTCCCTCAGCTGGTGCGTGGCACCGTTCGTTCGTTCTACACGCCTTGGAACAGCCCCCCCGGCCAGGAGAATAATCCTGCCAGCCGCTTGCAAGGTTTTGAGAAGGTGCCTGGTTTCTTCATCCGCCCCGTCGTCAGCGCTGTCTCCACTATCTGGAACGCTTTCCCCGGCAGTACGTACCTCAAGAATCCCGACACGGTCGGTCAGGGCATTGGCGATCTGGCGCTGGCGCCTGTCCGCGCGCCGCGGTGGATGTTTGGAAAAATGAAGGCCTTTTGGAATTACGGTACGTCCGAACCTAAAAAGAAATAACCCATGACCATCGATACTCCCTTCAAAGGCGTTCCCAATCAACCGACCGGCGACGACGGGGTGGCCGAGCAGGTGAACGCCGAGACCATCGTCCGGATCCCCATCGACGTGCCCGGCCAAGTGCGCGACAGTGCCCTCTCGGTTGAATCGATCCAAAACCGCACCTGGGAAGAAGTGCGCCCGGCCGATCTCGGCCAGGTGTTGCTGAATGCCATCCGCAGCGGCCAGATCCAGCCCGCCGTCGTGACGCAGCTGTGGCCGCGCCAGCCTTGGCGCATGCTTGAGGTCTTTGGAAACGTGCTCGACCAGACGAGTCCGATGTACGCTCGCCTGCTTGAGTGGCAAGCCGTCGGCCAGACCAACCCCGCCTTTGAGCCGAATTTCCGCGCTCTCAACGTCGACCTTGTTGATCGCATGGAAGCGCTTCGCTCAGGGCTCGAAGCCTTTTTAAACGCCCAGCAGAATTCGCGCCAGCACCTGGAGTCGCTCATGAGTCGCCGCTCCAGTAACTGGCTTGATGGGGCTTTCCGCGATTACCGCCGCACCATCAACTTCCAGCGCGACCCTGCTCTCTCCGCCGGCCTCCTGATCGGCGGCGTGATGGTCGCCGGCTGGCTCATCAAGAGTAAGACGCGTTTTGCCGGCTGGGCGCGCCTGGGCCTTGGCTTCACCGTTTTGGCCATCTTCCTTAAGAAAAATTACGGAATCCAGATCAGCGAAGATCTCCTCGCCCGCCCGCTGGAGCAATGGGGCGCCCCGCAAATGGCCAATGCCGTCCGCGTGTTCCGCGATATGCTCCGCGCCCCTTTTATGGGCACGAGCCAACAGGGTTCGGCGGTCGCGCTCCTGGAGCACCGTCTCAAGATTAACGGCGAGGAGGAACGCGCCACGCTTGCCGGCATTCTGCGCATGCGCCCCGGCCAGTTCCTCAACGCCTACAACGCCGCCAAGCGCGCCTCGCTCTCGCCCTCCGGGGCGACGCAACTGCCGCCAGAAGTGACCGACCTTATCCGCGAGTTCCAGCGCAATCGCGGTATCAGTGATCAGTTCTCGGGCCTGAATGATAACGAGAAGTTGCGCGTCTTCCTCAAGGTGGCCGATAAGTACCTCGTCAGCTTGGGCCAAGGTGCCGACCCGCAGCGTGCGCTTGGCTTTATTGAGAATAACTTCGTCACCGGCCAGGGCTACCGCGTGCTGATCGCCCGCGCCAATGCCCGCCGCCTGCGCGACGGCAGCCTGCGCGCCGACACCCAAGTGACAACCGAAATCGAGGCGCTGGAAACCGCCAGCGATGCCGCGGGCTCGCCGATGTCGGACGTGACGATGCTTGATATTTCCTTGGCAACCGCCGGGGATGACCTGTGGGAAGGGCTCCGTGACTTCCAGAGCGTCGAGGCTCGTCGCGCCCGCGAACTGCGCGAAGGCCTGATTGCCGCCGCCCGCGGCACGCGCGATACCATCGTCAGTGGCGCCACGGACATCCGAGACTTTGTGCTACAAGATGCTCTTCCGTACCTTAAAGAAGACGCCTGGCCGCGTGTTCAGCGCTTTGCCGAGGAGGAGGCTTGGCCGGCTCTTAAGGACTTGGGTCGGTGGGCCGATAACAAACAGTACACCTTCCGCAAAGAGACCGATATTGGCCGTCTGCTCGAGGACCTCGTCGGCACTACCGCCAGCGCCAGCGTCGAAGGAATCAAGATCTCCGGCCGCGAGGTGAAGAAGCTCTCAGTTTGGGTAGCCTACAAGCGTATTGAAGGCACCGGCGTTTCGTTCAACAATTTTAAACTCTGGGAGGCAGAGACGCGTCGTACGATAGAGGAGACGTCCGACGGTACTGTTACCATCCCCCTTAACCCCGCTGAGAATAATACGCCTATCTGGAGGGCGCTGCATGATCTTGAGATCGCGACGATTGATAATCGTGATGAGCTCGGTAACGGTACCGATGCCGCTAGCACGACGAATATCACTTTGAGCCGTGCCCAAGCCACTCGTCTGCTTGCTTGGCTCGATGTCTGGCGCAAGATTTACCTTCCTGGTGCAGCTGGTTCGTCGGGGGTACGGCCCAGGCCAGCGCCGGCCGAAATGCCAGAGGGTGTCGCTGCTTTGCTTCAGCGTCTTAATAAGATCGGCGCGACGTTGCCAGCCCCTAATAATTTACATTTCTTTGCGATGCCAGGCTCCACGAACGTCCGCTGGGCTCCTGGTGATATCGATCCCAACTTCAAGCATGCTTCGCCTATGGTTGCCATTACCGAGGGGAGCATCCTGCGCGCCATCGCGGGTGATCCGAATGCCGCCAATATACTTCGCGAGGCCTATACCAAGTGGTCACTAAGCAAGCGTACCCCTGAGGACGCCATATCCATGGATCCTTTCGGTGGCGCTCTCCCCCCCGGCCTACGTTCCGTACCCCCGCCAAGTGGCGGCTCATGAAAACACCCCGGACCTTAGTAGGTCCGGGGTGTTTGGGTTGACCATCCGCGATGGCCGTTTACTTCGACTGGATGACGGGGTCGATCTTAATGATCGTCGTCATATAGATGACTTCGCCGCGGTCCACCTTGCCATGCAGGCCCTCCAGTTTCTGCAGGATGTTCCGCGCCAGCAACGAACATGCTGATTGCGGGTAGGTGAGGTCGGGGAATTGCACGCTTACTACAGCGTACTTGTACCCCGCCTGGACCAACGACTGCCCGTCGGACTCCTTGCCCGTGAAGTACAGGTAGGCTCCTACAAAACGGCGGTTGTCGTCGCTGTAGAAGATGCGAATCTTCTGGAGCTTATCAACCGTGCGCCCTGAGAAGGGGGCTCGATTCACGGCTTTAAGCGCGTCCGCCAGCAGGTCGGCCTGCACCGCTGCTGGCAGTAAATCGGCGGGGAGCGTGAAAGCCAATGGCTTGGCGTTCATCTCGACTTCGAAGTCGATCCCACTCGTGCGTTTGTAATGCACGAGGTCGGCAGCCAGGACAGCGAGGGAGTTCTCGGCAATCATCTTGTCGTCGCGCGTTGGCGCGACAGGGACGGGGACAACGGGGCCGCCAGAGTAGGGCGGGGGAGAGCCGGTAGAGCCGCTCGGCGGCGGCGGGGCGGCGGAGAAGTCTGCATCTCGCGATAGCGTCGTGCCGTCGCCCTTCAGACGAACGATCGACTTCTCGTTTTCGATCTGCTTGTTCAGCGCTGCCACGAACTTCTCCTTGCTGGGCGAAGCGGCGTAGTCCGGCTGGAGAGCCGTGATGGCCGCCGCAACGGCGTTGTTACGGTCGTAGTCGTCGGGCTGGTTGGCGGCTGCTTTGAGCGCGGCGACCTTCGCGGCCTCGACCGTCTCCAGACCCTTATCTTTGAAGAAGCGCTGGTAGCCGACGATGCCGGCTGCGGATAGACCGATGACTACGAACATAATAGGCAGGATGCGACGCATGCGAACCTCCAAAGGTTAAGTGTTGTGCCAGTACGTTGTTTCAAATGACCTAATTGAAATATAACACATAATTTAACTTTGTAAATATATATTGACTTTAAAAAATAAATGTCTATTATGTCAAATAATCAAGGAAGAAGCGCCTTGAAATGATTTTTCTAACCATCGCGCTGGAATTTCCTAGCGCAAACCTGTTCCTTGTAAGGAGTTCCAATGTCCGCGCCTTCCGCTAAGCGTCCGGTGTCGATGTCGTTCGTCGCCTACCCAAAATTTTGCCTCTGTTGGATTTTGATTGTCGTCGGCCTGACCTGCGCACTCATGAATATGGTCGGCCTGACCTTCATGGACGAGCGCGTGATCGGCTGGTGCTGGTCCGTAGCGCTCGTCGCCGTGCTCTTGGCCATGGGCCTCGACATCGACGGTCGTAGCACGGCCGTATGGGTGGCCGTCGTATTCGGTCTGACCTGCGCACTCATCGCTGCCGCCACGGCCTGGGACCTATCGTTCCTGTCTTGGATCCCCAAGCTGATCGAAGCGTGGGATGTGAAGATGAACGCGCAGACTGCCCTGGGTCTAACCGCCTTTCTGGGTATTGTGTTCCTTATAACGGTCGGGATCTGCCACCTCAACCAACGGTGGGTCGTGATTCCCGGAAAGATCAGCCGCAAACGACTATTCGGTGGAGATGAGGAGTACGCCCTACTGCCGGGGAGTATCACGTACGAGATCCCCGATTACATGGATAACATTCTTTTCTTCCTAGCGGGGGAGCTGCTGGTAAAAGATAAGGCAGGTGGTGCTGTTGTAAAACGGATCAGTTTGGTTCCGTTCATCGGGTCGATCGATCGCCAGATTGACCAGTTTGAGACCACTCCGACCACTCCGACTGCTACGTAAGAAGTACTACCCATCCGACGGGATGCCCACTCTGTGGCATCCCGTCTTTTTTTACATAGGCAAAAAAAGACCAGCCGGAGTGCGGCTGGTCGGTTAGGCGATGTGTTGCGACTTATCGGGGAGTGAGTTTCACTTCTTTCGTTGTCGGCATCTTCGGGTCGGTGGGCACTTGGTAGAGAGTCACCTCTTCAAGTGCGAATGCACCAGTATAGATATACATATTCCCGTCACGGACTACATTATAGTATTGTTCTTTAGTTGGTATAAGCCAAATTCCGTTACCAGTTGTTCGGATAGTACCCTGGTGGCGAATGACCCAGTCCGCACCTGGCAGTACCGGTACTGTTACCTTCCGGAGGTCTTCCTGGTGCCAACGGCACTCGGCGGCTTCGGCTGGCGGTACGTCGAGATGAGATCCGCCGCCGAGATTCGTTCCGCTCAGCTCTTTACCAAAAAACTGGTTCACCAGACTGGATTTGTCACCCGTGAAGGTGTCCCAGGTGTAGTGAAGGCCGCACATAAGGATGATGATGCCTAGGATATTAAGAATGGTTCCACGGAGAGAGAATTGGTAGGCATTCTTCCAGTCCACTGCCTCGGCGGAGATGGTGCCACCTGCATTCGAGGAGGGTATGTTAGCCTTAAGCGGCAAGTTCTCCTTAAGCACGAAAATATGGCTATAACGGCGTAATAAGGCTCCGATGAGGATGAGTAGCAAGCACACACCTATTCTGACGTCGAGATTGACTCCAGCGGCCAAGAGAATCATGACAGAGCTCCTTCGTGTAGGGGGATGGTCGGTGTTATGAAGATTCAATTTATTATTACTATAAAACTTTTTTAAATAAATGCAATATTAGAGGCACATAAAAAAGGGAGCACACACGGAGTGCTCCCTCTGGTCAGAAACCGTTATGGTTTCCGGCCGAAATCTCTGACAATCTCATCCTCCTCCACAAGAGGAGGCGATACGACAGTCGGGAGCGCGGGGCTTGGCGTGGCCGCCTCCTTCCGACCTAGATTTATACTGAGCCCATCGTTTTCGATGAGCGGCTTTGCCGGCGGCACGCCCTCCTTCTTATTCAAGGAGAGCTGAACGCCGTTGTGGTCCGTCCAGGTGGAAATGTTTCTCCCTACAGTATCGTAGTACTGGAAGGCGGTGCCATTCCCGTATTGTTGCCACCGGTATTGGTACTGGTTCCTTTGGCGCCAGTACGCATTGTACTGTGCCTCCCGGTCGTAATAGGTCCGCCAGGCGGCGGAATAATCGACCGTCGCGTAGCTGCTGGCGTAGGTCGTGGGGTAGTTGTAGCTACTGTACCCCTGGCCAGGGTAGCCGTATTGCGCTTGGTATCCGTATCCACTCGTCCCACTTTGATAGTGGTATGGATAACTGTATGCGCTGACTTCCCCGTAGGACGTTCGATAGGGGTAGCTGTAGCCTCCATATGAAGAGCTGCCGCCACTTCTATGCGTACTATAGCCCCCACTTGAGTGGGTACTATAACCCCCACTTGCGTGGGTGCTATAGCCGCCCCCGGCGCGCGCGCCGTAACCGCCGTTACTTCCGTAGCGGTAGCCGCCGGCGTTGTATCCCCAGTTGGGGCGGTTGAAGCCGCCAAAGCCACCATAACCGCCATACCCCCCCATGGCCCCCCCATAGCCACCATAGCCGTAGCCTAAATTCAAACTGACATCATCCTCTTTGGTGAGAGGGGCCTCCTTCTTTGGGGTGCTGATTTTCTCATCCGCGTTGGTTACGCCGACGAGGCTGGCCAGAAGGCCAAGGCTTAACAAAAAAAGACGAAACATGGGATTCTCCGAGTTGTGCTCCCCACTGCATCCTCCTTCTCACCGTATCGAGAGGAAGGGCAGAGAGGAACTGTGGTGTGGTATCGCCGGCAACGCTGCCGACGATCTCTGACCTCCAAATCTTGGAAAAGGAGGGTGGGTAGGGAACGGGGTGGTGCCAAAGAACGTATGGCTTATTTAAGCTAAAATAATGCAAAAAGTCAAGTTTTCCGTACTCAATGTTTGCAGTCGCGCTGTACCGTCTCAGTGGCCCGGGGCTCTTGAGAAAAAGCCGCCTTTCCGCTATAATAAGGGCAACACAAAAAACCACTCCATGACGAATACCCAATCCACGACCGTGTCGGACACCGAGAACGCCGAGCTTGCTCGCGATCTCTACAACACGCTCATGGCCGATATCGAACCCGACCTACTCCTTGAGAATCTGCCGCTTCTCGACGCCAAGTACGACGGTGAAACCCCCGAACAGAAGGCCGTGCGCCTCCAGGGGTACGAAGCCGCCTACGCCAAGTTCGACGCTGAGTTTGAGAAGTTTATGTCCGGCGTCAATGAGGAAGTACGCACCAGCCGCCGGTCCGCCCTCCAAGAAAAAGAGGCGGCCGCCAAACAGAGTGATCAACCCCTGCTTGCCTCCCTCGAGGACGCCTTCCGTTGATCGGAGCCCTATCTCTGTCTTTCCTCACTTTAGCAAAAACACACTCTCCCCCAGTCCTATGGTCCACATTCATCTCTTCCGCTCGGCCTTCTCGCTCAGCCACCGCGAACACCGCCTGCTCGGTATGGCCGGCGGAGAGACGCCGTTCATGAACGCTACCGAGATCGAGGCAGCACGTACCCGCGTCGAGACTCGGCTCAACAACGACCCGGATCATACCACTACAGAAGCTGAGTACCGCGTCACTACGATCAAGCTCGAACTCTCTAATACGCATGGAACGGATGATGACGTGAGGAACGCCGCGCGCAGTGCCTTGGCCGCCCTCCGGAGCGCGTACGACGTTCGTAACGACAGCCGCGCAAATGTTACAAAACTCTGTAAAAACCAGGACGTCCAGCGCGCTACACTCTTAACTCAGCTGAACGCCTCCCCCGCCGATCCCAAGCGTGCCACCGCCTTGGATGAGATCCGCACGGAGATTGCTGCCTCTCTGGCCGCCATCCGGCAGCTTTCCGACAGTAGCACCCTTGACTATCACAAGTTTACCCGTGGCGAGATTATTACCGCGCATCTCGCGCATATAAGTAAGCTCCAAAATATACAGCCTACCTCGCCCCTATCTCCTCTCGAAAAAGCATCGCTCCGCACCAGCCTTGCGACTGAAATGGCGGGTGATGAACCGTCGAAATTGCGCCTTGGTAAGGCCTATCTTCTGGCTAACGGCTACACGAGTCAGGCTGTGACTCCGCCGACGCTGGCTGAGTTTACGTTGCAGAAAGAGTACCGAGCCCCTGCATATCCAACGTCTCCTGTATTATCGCTGACGTTCAAGTGCCAGCCGGGGGATAAGGCAAACAACACTGCTCAGATGTGGACGGTCGAAGGTACAATCGGAGGAGTTACGCTGCCTGCTACTAAGCTTGATACGACGTTCAATCCATTGACGATCGACGCTGCTATTGCCAGGGATCCGGCCGCCCAGGCCGTCTTCGGCGCACGAGCGGCAGGCCAAGCTCGAAAAGATCTTATACACGAGTACACCGTTGCCACTGACCTGCAACAGGGCGTTCAGGCGGCGGAGTCTCACCCTAATGCGCGCGATATTGTGCGTACCAGGGTAGTTGACGCCGAGGCTAAGGCAGCCAAGGAAGCTTTGGAAAAGCTTGGTACTGATCATAGCCATTTTATTGCACGCGATTTCGAGACGCAGTACCTCAGCGCTGACAAGGTGAAAGTCGACGCCGCGAGTAGTAATCTGGCAATCCGCAACCAACGCATTCTCGATCACCTAAACTCGCCCACCGGCCTGCGAAAGGTTGCCACTGATCGTAAGGTCGTATTAGATGCCCAGATCAAGGACTTGGTCACTACTAAGCCGGGTACAGATCTTCCCTCGAACGTGGTTGCCCAGGTGACGGAGCTTCGCCGCCAGATCCTCGACATCGACGTCCAGCTCCGCGATCGTGAAGAAAAGCTCGGCGTCGCCACCACCGTCACGGCCGCCGGCCCCGCCCCCAAGCCTACTACGGCCACCACGCCGAACATTCCCAATAGCGGCCCCGTCTCGCTCAACAACATTGCCCGCCAGTCGCAGCCGTTCCTGGAGCTGATTCGCTTCCTCGGGCCGATTATCAGCATGCTCAACCCGAACTTCAACAATACCGCTTTGACCGTCGCTCTCGACCGCATGGATCTCCAGATCCAGCTGCGCGACGCTCAAGACGAGCTTGCCGCCTTTGACCGCGCGAATCCGTCCCTCACCACTGATCTTAAAAATCAGCGCACTCTCATCCAGACGCGCATCACCGAGCTGGAGCGCAAGATCAACGTTCTGCCCGCCATCCCTTCAAACACGAATACGGGCCTCCCCAATCATCCGCCGGAAGAGATGGTCGAGCAATTCGCCAATGATCTCGCCCGCCGCCTCAACACCTTCATTGCGCCGAACACCACCAGTGTCGTCGCGAAGCGCTACATCGTCATCGATACCAACCGCACGCCAGCCGGCGACATCCAGCAGCGCCTGAACCTCATCATGAGCCGCTTCGGCAATGCCCGTGCTCCCCAGGGTATTCCCGGCATCCCGTCGCTGGCCAATCAGCCCAACAGCCACATCGTCGCGCTCGACGCCAGTATTATTTTCCAGCAGTTCAACGGTGACATTAACAGCATCTTCCGTGGCAATAACCCGGCCCTGACGCCCCCTCCGTTCAATGCTGGGCCGGCGCCGGTGGTAGGTCCGGTGATCTCGTCCAATAACAGCGCCAACGCTTCGATCAACGGGTATCCTCCCAAGCCGCGGCTGGGTGCCTCCAGTCGCCGGTCTGCTATCTAATTCGCCTTTTCTCTTGCCATGGCCGAAGTGGGTCTCACCAGCGGCCCTCCCCTGCCGCCTCCCTCACCGGAGGCTGCGTCGAATCAGCTCGTTCCCCGTCGTCCGATCCAGACGGCGGGCATGGAACGGTTTCAGCGCTTGAACCAGGCCTTGACCGATGTTCGCCGGGTGGCGGGGGCGCTGGGTTTCGGGGGCGATGGGAACGGTAATTCTCACCCGCTCGGCGGCAACCTGCGCCTCGGTGAGATGGTCGGGGCGGCGGGTACCGAGCGCGGCCGCCGTGTGTATGTCAATTTCCGTCGCGACCGTCAGGGACGCGATCGTCTGCCCGAACCTCGCTTTAATCGGACAGACGAATTACGCCCCTCACCGAGCGCGCTCGAACAGCCCCTGGGCGAAGCCCAGGTGCGCGAGGCGCTCGCGTTGCTCAACGTTTCGGGCCAACCTGTCCTTTTTAACGGCCTGGGCCCTGGTTCCCTCGATATCAGTTCCGACCAGTCGGTGCTGAGCTACATGCGCAAGTTGAACATCTCGCCCATCCGCTACCGGGCAATTGTGACAAATCTCCAGACTGCGACCGCCAAACTCCCCGATGCCATCGCCTCCCGGGCCGATTGGCAGGGCGGCCAAGTGACCTACCAGTGCGATGGCAGCCGCGTCTGGGCCGTCTGCCAGCAGGCCGGTCGTGTCCTCTCCGCTTTTGCGACCGGTAGCCAAGTGTGTTTTCTCAATGGCCCCCCCTCGCTGTCGGGGGCTCCGACCAACGTCATGATTGCGGGCGTGCCCATGACGTGGAGTATCACCGCCGGTGGGAGCAACATCT
Organism: uncultured Candidatus Peribacteria bacterium; assembly: GCA_964640945.1. Lineage (GTDB taxonomy): Bacteria > Patescibacteriota > Gracilibacteria > Peribacterales > Peribacteraceae > JAGOUB01. The sequence continues at coordinate 31,441 of CAZXIV010000009.1, forward strand.
ACCAGGGAAATGGTCGTTGCATCACCGATGTCGGTCGCACCGGGAGTACTACCGTCGAAATGCGCGAAAACGGCCGCGTCGCCTCGGCCGGATTTTTTGCGGTCGACGGGACATTTGTGGCCCGCGCCAACTACGCCGGCGCTCTTCTGCCCAACCCGCGTGCGCCCGAGGGTGCCCGTGGCGACGCGGCGCCCATCCGCGCTCCGATTGCCGGCATGCTCATCCATGTGCCCGATACATCGCGTTTGCCCGCGGCGTACCGCGCCATCGCCGAGCGCTCCAATGGCTGGCTCCCGCCGCCGCGCGTCCTTCTCCAGCAGACCGGCAACGGCCGCGCCGCGGAGCAGGCGCTGATGCAGTTTGCGGCCAGCCTCGATCTCGAAACGTCCAATGCCTGGCTGACGGGAATTTTCGGCGGTACCAGCGAGCAACAGCCGTGGAAGCTCATGGTCAGCAACCTCCGCTTCGATCAACGCCGTGGTGCCTATAACGGCATCGAGGGCCTGCGCGCCGGCACCGGCGGCTGCATGCAAGTGGCTGATCTGGGCGTGCGCATCCTCCGCCAGCGCGGCTACAACGCGGTGTCGCTGCGCGTCGAGCAGGACCACGCCGCCGCCGTCGCCCTCCAGCCGGTGAACGGCGGCTTCCAAGCCATCCTCTACGATTCGATGGGTGTCCACTTTCGTCCGCCGGTCGCCACCCCCGCTGCCGCTTTGATGACCGCCTGGCAGGATGACCGTCATGGCCGTCCGTCGCGGGCGGAATTCATCGACGACAAGATGAACGTCGGCTTCGTCTCGTATGAAGAGCTCGCCCAACGCATGCTCGGCCAAACCGCCCCCGCTCGTCTTCTCCGTCAACGGGTATGATGCGATTTTTCCTCTTCAATCAGGGCTCAATGGAATCTCGCCTTATTCGGCAGAATGCGCCGAACCCGGAGCAGATATCAAATCCTAACCGGGCGGAAGGGTCAGGCGCCTTTGAATATCTGACTCCCGACCAGGTGCAGGCCATCGGGTCGGCCCGGGAGGCTCGCCTGGCGCCGCTTCGCGAGAAAGAGGCCCGTTCCAAACAGGCAGATCAGCAGCGCCTGCCGCAGATCGAGAAGCAGATGCAAATGGCTTAAGCTAGGGCTCCGTTTAAATAAAGCCTTCGATGTGCAGCTGCTCTTTCGGCACGCCCCACTGTTCAAGGCAGTGGGTTTTTAGGTCCTTTGTCATCACGGGGCTGCCGCAGATGTAGATCGAGCGCTGGGCGAGGTCCGGCGCGATCAGCGGTACCAAGGTTTGCACGCGCCCGCGGTGACCTTTCCACTCAGCGGTCGGTTGGCTGAGGGCAAAGTGGCAGAACACCTGGGGGAAGTGTTGGCTCCAGCGTTCCATCTCTTCTTTCCAAAAAAGATCGGCCTCGTCACGCACGCCAAAAATCACGTCAATGCGCCCGGTGTAGCCTTTGGCGCCGAGTTCCAGGAGGTGCGACCGGAAGGGCGCAAGGCCGGTGCCGGTGGCGATGAACAGGTAGGCCGGAGGCGGGGAGTCGTGCTGAAGCGTAAAGAGGCCAAAAGGGCCGACCATATGCACCGCGGTCCCGACTGCGAGTTTTTCCACCAGGTAGCGGCTCAGGCGCCCGCCCGGCTTCAGGCGGATGACAAAGCGCAGCTCGGGCTCAGCGGGTCCTGAGGCGATGGAATAGGCGCGCGGCTGGATGTCCGTCGGGTCCTCCACCAGTGGCACGTGCCACAGCACCGATTGCCCGGCTTTAAAGACCATGCCCGCCGGCCGCTCAAACAAGAGCTCGTACGTGTCGCGGGCAATCAGGTTCTTCTGGAGGCAACGGAGATCGTAGGTAGGGGTGGGCATGGTTGGTTGGATGGAGACTGTCTTACCACAGTGGCGCTTCGCTGTCTTTCACCAGGACGGACGATTGGCTCGTGGTGCCGGCGATTAGATCGATCTTGGTGACCGTGAGGGAAATAGGTAGTGCGCTCGGCAGTGACAGGGCGGCGTGGGGCGGCAGCGTTGGCACCGCAAAGCGCAGGCGCGTGGCGGCCGGCAGGCGCCAGCTGGTCCAGTGAATGGAGAGGGGAGTGGCGCTCGCATCCTCGAGGGTGGCGCCGGAGACTTCGGTGCGTTGCCAGTCGGCGGGGACGGTGACATGGATGGTTTCGTTGCCGCCGTCTTGGGCGATATCCACGATGCCGCCGCCAGCGCGCGTGCCGACCGAAACCGAGAGCGCGAGCGGTTTGGTATAGGCGAGCGTCAGGACAGTGGTTTCGATGCTTTCTGGAGTGATAAGCAAGGCCGCGATGTTGCCGCCGAACAGCATTGCACCCGCGGTGAGGAGAGCGAACAGAGCTGAGCCGACGTGAGTGCCAAGAATACGTGACATTAGCGCTAGTGTAGGGGGCGTTCTCCTTGGTGCGAAGGGCGCTCCGTGGTACAATGTTTCGGATGGAGCTCGACCCCCACACCCTCAATCAGATTATCCAGAGGATTGCCGCCCAAGTGCGCTGTCCCCAGTGCGGCGGTTCGGTGCCGGTTGAGATCCCCTCGGTGCGCTGCACCGGCGACGATTTCCTTTTACTTGAGCTCAAGTGCGCCGACTGTCAGGCCTTCATCGTGCTCCACGCTTGTCTGCAGGGCGCTCAATCACTCAAGGCCACCATTGAGGTACCGAGCGGCAAGAACGTGTCGTCGTCACTCTCGATCAGCGAAGATGACGTGAAGAATCTCCGCCAGCTGCTTGAGCAGTCCGGCGGTTCGTTCAAGAGCCTCTTCAGTTCCAAGAAAGACTGACCAACACTCCTCCGGCCGCGGGCCGGGCCACACCAACATTCCTCACCGCCATGTTCTCCCGCACCTCCGTCGCTTTCCTTTTGCCCCTACTGCTCGCCGCCGTCTTGCTGGCCAGTTGCAGCGCCTCCGTCTCCGATCGCCTCAGTGATTTGCAAAAGAGCGGTTCAGGTTTTATCAAGACCGCCCAGGATCTCGAGAAGCAGGTGGGAGAGACGGTCGGCCGCGTGCAGAGCGGCGCCTTTTTGATTGTTGATGGGGTAAAGCAGATAGGTTCTGGTGCCACCAAGATTTCTCAGGGGAAAACGATGTTGATAGGGAGTGGGGGAGTGAAATAAGGGTCGCTCATGGCCAGTACCAATCATTTGGTTTCCACTTTCTTTGGCGCAAAGAAAGTGGAGAAAGAAACAGGCCGCTGTCGTGGTGTTGCCTGCGCGAAATGGCTCGGTCGGCGGAAATCGTGAACTCGCGCGCACTCTTTCTTCAGAAAGTGCGCGCTCAAACAGCACGATTTCCTTATTCGCCGACCTTCGCCAATCGCGCCACAGCACTACCACGAGGCGGCCACGCTGTAGAACGTGATCGTGACGAGAGAACCCCTCCACGATGAAAGAATGCACAGGGCGCACACCGGTTGGTTGCCTGCGGAGGGGCGCGCCGTGCCGGGGGTGAAGGGGCACTACCCTGTTATTGCACCAGGCTGCTACTTGAGCACCGTCCGGCAGAACCATGGAGAGGGGCCCGGCGCGCAGCGTTTTTTACTCCACTTTTTGTCGCGCTGACAAAAAGTGGAAAACCGTTGGTTGGCACCAACTCCAGAAAATGAAGAAAATGCCCCTTGCTCAAACCCCTCAAATCCATATAATTCCCCCACATTACCGCTGTTCCCCCGATGAATTCAGACGATTCACTCGGGCGGGCAACGGTCGCTTGCGCGTGTAGTTCAAGCGAAAATCCCTTCCCTCTTCCCGTCCATGCAGCACGGCCACTCGACGTCCCAGTCAGCCACGGATTCGTTCGACGCTATCGCGCTCTCCATCGCCAGCCCCGAGGACATCCTCGGTTGGTCCCGCGGCGAAGTCACCAAGGCCGAGACGGTGAACTACCGCACCCAGCGTGCCGAGCCGGACGGCCTCTTCTGCGAGCGTATCTTCGGACCCACCAAGAACTTCCAGTGCTTCTGCGGCAAGTATAAGGGTATCCGTTATAAGGGCGTCGTCTGCGAGAAGTGTGGAGTCGAGGTGACCCGCTCTATCGTCCGCCGCGAGCGCATGGGCCACATCAACCTGGCCGTTCCCGTCACGCACATCTGGTTCCTCCGTAGCTCGCCCTCCCGCCTGGGCCTGCTCCTCGACCTGCCTATTAAGACGCTCGAACAGATCGTCTACTTCGCCGCCTACATCGTCATCACCGTCTCCGACGACATGAAGAGCGAGGCCGAGAAAGAACTGGCGGTGGCCATGGACCAGCGCAAGAAGCAGATTCAGCGCGAGTACGAAGAGGCCAAGGCCCAGCTCACCGAGAGCAAGGCCACGCGTGCCCAGCTCGACGCCCTCGATAAGGAAGTGGCCGAGCGCCTCGACTCCCTCAAACTCAACCACAAGGAGGCTGCCGACGATCTCAAAAACCTCCACGTCGGTTCCGTCCTCTCGGAGCTCAAGTTCCGCGAGATGAACATGAAATTCGGACACGTGTTCCGCGCCGGCACCGGCGCCGAGTCCATCCGCGAGGTGATCATGTCGATCGACCTGCCCGCCCTCGCCATCGCCCTCCAAGAGGAGCGCGAGAAGAGCTCCGGCCAGCGCCTTAAAAAAGTGATGAAGCGCATGAAGTTCATCAACGCGCTGATGCAGGCGCAGATCAAGCCCGAGTGGATGGCTGCCACGCGCCTTCCGGTTCTGCCGCCGGACCTCCGTCCGATGGTGCAGCTCGATGGCGGCCGCTACGCCGCGTCCGACTTGAACGACCTCTACCGCCGCGTCATCAACCGTAACAGCCGTCTCAAGAAGCTGATGAGCATCGGCGCTCCCGAAGTCATCTGCCGCAACGAGAAGCGCATGCTCCAAGAAGCCGTCGACACGCTTCTCAATAACTCCGCCCGCGGCGGCAAGACGCTCTTCACCGCCGGTGATCGCCGCAAGCTCCGCTCGCTCTCCGACATGTTGAAGGGTAAGCAGGGCCGCTTCCGCCAGAACCTCCTCGGTAAGCGCGTCGACTACTCCGGACGCTCCGTCATCGTCGCCGGTCCGCACCTAAACCTCGACCAGTGTGGTTTGCCGAAGGACATGGCCATGAAGCTCTTCAAGCCGTTCGTCATCGGCCAGATCCTCCGCCGCGAACTCGCCCACAACGTGAAGGCCGCCGAGCGCCTCATCCAAGATGGCGTCCGCGAAGTGTGGGACATCCTCGAAGAGGTGATTAAGGACAAGTACGTCCTCCTCAACCGCGCTCCGACCCTGCACCGTCTCGGTATCCAGGCCTTCAAGCCGACCCTCATCGAAGGTCTGGCCATCCAGCTTCACCCGCTCGCTTGCACGGCCTTCAACGCCGACTTCGACGGTGACCAAATGGCCGTCCACGTGCCGCTCTCCGAGAAGGCCCAGGACGAGGCTCGCACGCTCATGGCCTCACAGCGCAACATCTTGAAGCCCTCGGCCGGTGAACCCATCATTAACCCGGTCCAGGACATGGTCATCGGTTGTTACTACCTCACCCAGGTTCACGATGGAAAGAAGGGCGAGGGCATGGTCTTTACCGACCGCAACGAGGTTGAACTGGCTCTGGCCTCCGACGCCATCGACCTGCAGGCCAAGATTAAGGTGCGCATGCCGAAGTTCGGCGGCGAAGAAGGGGAGACCGAGATCATCGACACCTCCTGCGGCCGCCTCAAGTTCCACGCCATCATGCCGGCCGGCTCACCGTACATTAAGGACACGATGACCAAGAAGCGCCTCTCGGCGCTGATCACCGCCGCTCTCGAGCGCGTTGGTGAAGAGGCGACCGTGAAGTTCGCCGACCGCATCAAAGATATCGGCTTCGAGTACGCCACCATGTCCGGTGTCTCCATTGCTGCTTCGGACATCCTGGTGCCGCCGGAATGGCAGTCGATGATCGACGAAGCCAACGAGAAGGTGAAGCAGATCGGCAACTACTTCTGGAAGGGCTTCATCACCGCCGACGAGCGCTACATCAAGGCCATCAACGTCTGGTCGGACACCAAGAACAAGATTTCGACCGTCATGGTGAAGGCCTTCATGGCCCAGCCCGAGAACGACGTCACCTACGTGATCGACTCCGGCGCCCGCGGAAACTGGGGCCACGTCACCCAGCTCGGAGGTATGAAGGGTCTCGTTGCCAACCCGGCCGGCCGCACTATCGAGCTCCCAATCCTCCATAACTTCGTTCAAGGCTTCTCCGTTCTCGAGTTCTTCATCGCCACGCACGGAGGTCGCAAAGGAAAGTCCGACACCGCTCTCAAGACCGCCGAAGCCGGTTACCTCACCCGCCGTCTCGTTGACGCCGTTCAGGACATTATCATCCGCGAGAATGACTGCGCATCGGTCCAGAGCCATGAGATTACCCGTGCCGACTCCGATAAGATCGGCGAGAAGTTCGAAGTTCGCGTCTTCGGCCGCACGCTCTCCGACGACATCAAGGTCGGCGGCAAGACCATCGGCAAGCGCAACCAGGAGATCGACCTCGATATGCTTGAGGCCCTAAACGAGCACAAAATCGAAGGCGTCAAACTCCGCTCCGTCATGACGTGCAAAACCCGCAGCGGCATCTGCCAGCGCTGCTACGGCCGCGACCTGGGCAACAACCGCACCGTCGAGATCGGCACGCCCGTGGGCATTATTGCCGCCCAGTCCATCGGTGAGCCTGGTACGCAGCTGACCATGCGTACCTTCCACATGGGAGGCGTCGCCGAAGGCGCCGACATCACCCAGGGTCTCACGCGCGTGGAAGAGCTCTTCGAAGCACGTAACCCCCGCACCGCCGCCGTCCTTTCGGACATCGCCGGCCGCGTGAAGGTGCACCACCAGGGCGGTAAGACGACGGTCACCGTCACGGCCGAAGAGCCGGGCGACGACGTCTATCTTATCCCCGCCGGCTTCGACGTCATTGTGAAGAAGGGCCAGTCCGTGGAGGTCCGCGGCCAGCTTGCCCGCTCCAAGTACGACAAGTCCGTGGTCCGCGCCACCATCGCCGGCAAAGTGACGGATGTCGACGGCCACAAGGTGACCGTCCACCACCTTGAGGCCCAGGAGCGCAGCTACCAGTTCGGTCCGCGCGACTCGATGCTCGTCAAGACCGGCCAGGTGATCCAGGTGGGTGACCCGCTCTCGGTCGGTCACTTCAACCTGCAGGAGCTCATGGAAAAGAAGGGCGTCTACGACGTTCAGAACTACGTTATCCAGGAAGTTCAGCACATCTACGCCTCCCAGGGCCAGACCATCAACGACAAGCACCTGGAGATCATCGTCCGCAAAATGTTCAGCAAGGTCCGCATCACCGACGCCGGCGAATCGCCCTATTTGGCCGGCGAAACCTGCGACCGCGGCGACGTGGACTTCGATAATGAGCGCCTGCACAAGCAGAAGAAGCGCACGGCCGGCTACGAGCAGCTGCTCCTCGGTATCACTCGCGTGGCTCTTGCTACCGATTCCTGGCTCTCCGGCGCTTCCTTCCAAGAGACGATCCGCGTGCTCGTCGACGCGGCCACCACCAAGCGCATCGATATGCTCGTCGGTCTCAAGGAGAACGTTATCATCGGCCGCCTCATCCCGACGGGCGAGGTGTACCGCAAGCGCTTCCACGAAGAGAACGGCACGAAGCCCGCGGAAGAGGCAAAATAAGCTTTACAGACCACTTTCTCCCCGTATACTCCCCGCACCCATGCCGACCATCAGCCAGCTCATCCGCCGCCCCCGCCGCCCGTCTCGCTCTAAGAGCAAGGCGCCGGCCCTCCAATACACCTGGAACGCCCTCAACATGCGTCCGGTACCGCTCGATAAGGGCGCTCCGTTCAAGCGCGGTGTCTGTCTGAAGGTGACGACCATGACCCCCAAAAAGCCGAACTCCGCTCTCCGCAAAATCGCCCGCGTGCGTCTCACTAATGGCCACGAAGTGAAGGCCTACATCATGGGTGAAGGCCACAACCTCCAGGAGCACTCCGTCGTCCTGGTCCGCGGCGGCCGCGTGAAAGACCTTCCCGGTGTCCGCTACCACATCATCCGCGGCGTTCTCGACTGCGAAGGTGTCCGTAACCGCAAGCAGGGTCGCAGCCGCTACGGCGCCCGCAAGCCGAAGAAGGCCTAAATGAGGATTGAGTATCCAGTATGAGGTATTACGTATGAAATTACTCCATCACCTACTACCATTATCTATCCATTAGATACCCAATACTTAATACTTAATACTTAATACTTAATACTTAATACTTAATACTTTTCTTCCTATGGCCACCCTACCGAAGCAATACATCCCGAAGGACAGCACGCCTCTCACTGAGAAGTTCATCAATTGCATGATGCACGACGGCAAGAAGGCTGTGGCCCGTCGCGTCTTTGCCGATGCTCTCGAGATCATCAAGACCCGCACCAAGGAAGATCCGGCCGAGGTGTTCGCCAAGGCCCTCCTCAACGCCACGCCTCTCATGGAAGTGCGCCCTAAGCGCGTCGGTGGTGGTGTGTACCAGGTGCCGACCGAAGTCACCCCCAAGCGCCAGACCTCGCTCTCCATCCGTTGGGTGATCAACGCTGCCCGCGAGCGCAAGGGGATTCCGATGGCCCAGAAGTTGGCCCTCGAGCTCCTCGACGCTTCGACGGAACAAGGCGGCGCGGTGAAGAAGAAGCAAGACGTGCTCAAGATGGCTCAGGCCAACAAGGCGTTTGCGCACTTGGCGAAGTAATACTTCGCAAATTGTGACGCTAATGGAACAACCGCGCTCGTCGCGGTTTTTCTTTGGCGTGAATAGCCTGATAAGGGAAAAATTCGGGCGATTTTTTTTCAAATGAGCTGCATTCGCCAAAGGGAGCTTACCGCTAAGGGAACAGGAATTTACCGTATTCGTAGTCTTGCTAAACTTCCGAAAATCAGTATAATGTTTTAGCGAAAAAAGATATCCCTCACACACCCACACCATGACCCTCACCCGCACTTCCGAAACGCTGATCGTCGAACTCCGGTTCTCGCTCAACGAGTATGAGCTGCTTATGTCGCTCTTCGATGAAGCGCGTCTCATGCTTCTCTGGCAATCACGTATTCCCATTTGTGATCTCGATGACAAGCTGCGTTATAACGTCATCGAACGCGTCCGCCCCTGGCTGAAGGCCGCGAATGGCCAGCAAACCGAATCCCTTAAGGCCTGCCTCCGCTCCGAAATGATGAACCTGATTGAATCCCTGGCCGTCGCCTAAGACCTGTGGTGCATCGGTTCTAGGCCTGCGGTATGCTGTCGATCACATGTCCTCAACCGCTGTCACGCCGGCCGACCGTCATCTTCTGAATCTCGCCCTTGATGATGCTCGGTTTTCTCTCCTCCTGGAGTCTAAAATTCCCGTTGCCGAGGTGACCGAGCCCCTCCGGACGGATATCTACGGTCAGGTGGAGCCCTTGCTGATGCGTCTTAAAGAAGTCCCCGGTGAGCACCAGCGCCAGGCCCTGCTCAGCAAAGCCATCATACCCATCCTGGTACAGGCCATGCCCTCCTCCGAAAAGCCCCCCGCGGCGTCGGCCTGAATCCCTCCGATTAGGCGAATCGCAGTTGTCTTCGACTTGCCTTGCCTCTACACTCCCCGCGCATTTCAACGGCTTTTTAGCCGCATCTTCATTTCCTATCCTCTTGTTATGGACCTAACCTTCGTGCGCAATATCGGCATCATCGCCCACATCGATGCGGGCAAAACCACGACGTCCGAGCGCATCCTCTTTTACACGGGTAAGAACTATAAAATCGGCGAAGTGCACGATGGCGAGGCGACCATGGACTGGATGGAACAGGAGCGCGAGCGCGGCATCACCATCACAGCCGCCGCCACGCAATGCCACTGGAAGGCCATCGTCCCGGGCAAGGGCAGCACGCCGGTCGACATCACCGTCAACATCATCGATACCCCCGGCCACGTGGACTTTACGGCCGAGGTGGAGCGCTCGCTGCGCGTTCTCGACGGCGGCGTCGTCGTCTTCGACGGCTCCCAGGGCGTCGAGCCCCAGTCCGAGACCGTTTGGCGCCAGGCAGACAAGTACAACGTCCCCCGCCTCGCCTTCGTGAACAAGATGGATAAGACCGGCGGCGATTTCTACATGTCGCTCGCTTCCATCCACGACCGTTTGAGTAAGTCCGCCGTTGCCGTTCAATTGCCGATCGGTGAGGAGAGCGAGTTTAACGCTGTGGTCGACCTGATGCAGAAGAAGGCCTACACCTTCGAGGGTAAGATGGGCGAGATCATCACCGAGATCCCAATTCCGGAAGCGATGATGCCGCAAGTGCTCGAGTACCGCGCTGTGCTCATCGAGAAGATCGCCGAGGCGAACGATGACCTCATCGACAAGTTCCTGGAGACCGGCGCCCTCTCCGACGAGGAGATGTTCATGGGTCTGCGCAAAGCGACCTGCGCTAATAAGCTCTACCCCGTGCTCTGCGGCTCCTCGCTTCAGAACAAGGGCGTGCCGCTGGTGCTCAATGCCGTTACGGCCTACCTGCCGTCCCCGAACGACCTCGCCGCGATCAAGGGCACCGATCCCTCCACGGGCGAGGCCATCACGCGTAAGCACAGCAACGACGAGCCGCTGGCCGCCCTCGCCTTTAAGATCGCCACCGACCCCTTCGTTGGCCGTCTGACCTTCATCCGCGTCTACTCCGGCATCTTCAAGACCGGCACGGCCATGCTCAACACCCGCAACGGCAACACCGAGCGCGTGGGCCGCATCGTCCGCCTGCACGCCAACTCCCGCGAGGAGATCCCGCAGATCGAGGCCGGCGACATCGGCGCCGCTATCGGTCTGAAAGACGTCCGCACCGGCGACACGCTCTGCGACCAGGACCACCCCATGCAGCTCGAGGCCATCTCCTTCGCGGAGCCGGTCATCTCGCTTGCCGTCGAGCCCAAGACCAAGGGCGACCAGGAGAAAATGGGTATGGCTCTCCAGAAGCTGACAGAAGAGGATCCGACCCTGCGCGTGAAGTCCGACGAAGAGACCGGCCAGACCGTGCTCTCGGGAATGGGCGAACTGCACCTGGAGATCATCGTTGATCGCATGAAGCGCGAGTTCAAGGTGGAGACGACCGTCGGTAACCCGCAGGTCGCCTACCGCGAGACCATCCGCAAGACCGTCGACGGCGAGCATAAGTACTCCAAGCAGACCGGCGGTCGCGGCCAATACGGCCACGTTGTCTTTAAGCTTATCCCGCAGGAAGCGGGCAAGGGCTACGAGTTCGACAACCAGGTGGTGGGAGGCCGCATCCCCCGCGAGTTCATCAGCCCGTGTGACAAAGGCTTCCAGGAGGGTATGAGCCGCGGCATCCTCGCCGGTTTCCCGGTGGTGGATGTGAAGGTGGAACTGCTCGACGGTTCGTACCACGATGTGGACTCGTCCGAAATGGCCTTCAAACTCGCCGCTTCCATCGGCTTCCAGGAGGCTGCCAAGCGCGCCGATCCCGTGCTGCTCGAGCCGATCATGAAGGTCGAAGTCACCTCGCCCGAGGAGTTCCTCGGTGACGTGATGGGCGACCTCTCGTCCCGCCGCGGACTCATCCAGAACCAGTTCGATCGCGGCACGGCCAAGATCATCGAGGCCCAGGTGCCCCTGGCCGCCATGTTCGGCTACGCCACAGAACTGCGCTCGATGACCCAAGGCCGCGCCAGCTACGCCATGGAGCCCAGCCACTACTCCGACGTGCCGCGTAACGTGGCCGAGGAAGTGATCAAGGCCCGCGCCGGCGTCGCCGTTAGCCGCAGCAACGGCTAATCAGTATCTAGTATGAGGTATCGAGTATTAAGGGTTCTTGCCTCAGGGAAGAACCCTTAATGCCTAATACTTGATACGTAATACCCCTGCCCGGCCTTTATTGGGCGTTTGAGACGGGGTACATCACGCGATTGCCGATGCGATAAGCCCAGGTGGCCACCGTGCGACGCAGCTGCAGGAAGGGCGGCAGGGCGCCGGTGGTCTTGTAGGCTTCTACCACGCGTCCAAAAGCGGCTGCCTTGGCGTGGATGCGGGCTGGCAGGCCGTCGCGTTTATCGAGCACCAGGCCAAACATGCCGCGGCCGGGGAGACACTTCGGTTCAAAATGGCGGCTGACGACCGAGGCGCCGTAGTATTTGAAAGCCTCGGAGACGTGGAGGGTGGTGATGTTCAAGAGGGCCTTCCAGGCGATCATCGGTGCGCCGCCGGTGAATAAAAAGTAGCAAGGGCGGTTCTTGAGTTGGCCTTTCGAGTGCGTGGCCTGGTCCAGGCAGACGGCGCCCAGGTGGTCGAGGGCGTTCTTTAAATGGGCGGGCACCGAGAAGTTCCAGACAGGACTGGCGACCACAATGCCGTCGGCGTTCTTCACGACCTCGTGCAGGCGGTGCGTATCGGGGGTGGGGGAGTGGTCGGCGTCGTAGGCGGCCAGTGTAAAATGGGGGATATCCAGCTCGGCCAGGCGGAGCGTGGTGATCTCGGCGGTGGGGTACGCCTGCCGGAGGCCGGCGGCGAAGAGTTCACTCAGGTAGGCCGAGTTGCTGGGTTGGTTGTTCCCCGCGAGGAGGAGGGCGATCTTCATGGCTCCGAGCATACATCCGATTTTCTCAGTACGAAGCGATAAATCCTTAAGGACTCTTAATCTGCGACAGAACGAAGCCAAAAAGCCTCTATACGCCTCTCTATCTTCATCGCTCTGAAAACTTTTTTGAAAAACTTCCAGATTTTCTGAGAGTAATTGTATGGCAACAAGCGTGTTTGAAAATTTTTCTGTTACATGAACCGCAACTAATTACGTATGCAAGTCTGCGAAATTGTATAAGCCGCAAATTGCTATATGTTGTGTGCCTGGAACAGGAGCGGACACAATATACTGTGTTTCCTGCGCCGAAGGCGTCCATTGGGCCCTTCTCATCCCTTCCTTTTATTTTCCATGAACCCGAATGCCGCCGCCCAGGTCAAAAGTGTCCGCAAGAACGAGCGTGACGAGTTGTCCGCCGCCAGTGCTCATTCCAGTCTGTATAAATCGGGTGGACTTTCCATCCCGCGTCTCTTCACCACGCCGGGCAGCGACCCGCTCGACGAAGTGACCTACGAGAAGCGCACCAGCCGCGTGACCAATACCAATGGCTCCGTCATTTTCGAGATGCAGGATGCCGAGATCCCGGCGGAGTGGAGCCAGGTGGCCACCGACATCGTCGTCACCAAGTATTTCCGCAAGGCCGGCGTGCCACAGGTGAACGCCGACGGCTCCGTGAAGCTCGACGAAAAAGGCCAGCCCGTCACCGGTCCCGAGCGCAGCGTCCGCCAGGTGGTCCGCCGCCTCGCCGGTTGCTGGCGCCAGTGGGGTGAGAACTATGGCTACTTCGCCACCAAGCAAGACGCCCAGGCTTTCGAGGATGAGCTCTCCTTCATGCTCGTCCGCCAGATGGCCGCTCCGAACAGCCCGCAGTGGTTCAACACCGGCCTGCACAGCGCCTACGGCATCACCGGACCGGCCCAAGGCCACCACTACGTCGATCCCGTCACGGGCCAGGTGAGGAAGAGCGAAGACTCCTACACGCACCCCCAGCCCCACGCCTGCTTCATCCAGAGCGTGGCTGACGACATGGTCAACGAGGGCGGCATCATGGATCTCTGGGTGCGTGAGGCGCGTCTCTTTAAGTACGGCTCCGGCACCGGCTCCAATTTCAGCCAGCTGCGCGGCATGAACGAGCCCCTCTCGGGCGGCGGCAAGAGCTCCGGCCTGATGAGCTGGCTCAAGATCGGCGATCGCGCCGCCGGCGCCATCAAGTCGGGCGGCACCACGCGCCGCGCGGCCAAGATGGTCTGCTTGGACCTTGATCACCCCGATATCGAGCTGTTCGTAAACTGGAAGGTGGAAGAGGAGAAAAAGGTGGCCGCCCTGGTGAAGGCCGGCTACAGCAGCGACTTTAACGGCGAGGCCTACAGCACCGTCTCCGGCCAAAACAGCAACAACTCCGTCCGCATCTCCCAGGAATTCTTCGAGACCCTCGAGCGCGACGGCGACTGGAACCTCTTTTGGCGCACGGAGCTCCGCAAGGCCAAAAAGGAGAACCGTGAGCCGAAGCCCTGCAAGACGCTGAAGGCCAAGGATCTCTGGGAGCAGATCTCGTACGCCGCTTGGAGCTGCGCCGATCCCGGCGTGCAGTACGACACCACCATCAACGACTGGCACACCTGCCCCGCTGATGGCCGCATCAATGCCTCAAACCCCTGCAGCGAATACATGTTCCTCGATAACACCGCCTGCAACCTGGCTTCGCTCAACCTTCTGACCTTCTTCGATTCGGAGCACGGCACCTTCGCGGTCGAGAAGTACCGCCACGCCATCCGCCTCTGGACGATCGTCCTGGAAGTCTCGGTCCTCATGGCCCAGTTCCCGAGTAAAGAGATCGCCGAGCTGAGCTATCACTTCCGCACCCTCGGTCTTGGCTACGCCAACCTGGGCGCCATGCTCATGCGTATGGGCATTCCCTACGATAGCGAGCAGGGCCGGGCCATCTGCGCCGCCTTGACGGCCATCCTGACGGGCGAGTCGTACGCCGCCTCGGCCGAGATGGCGCGCCATTTGGGCGCCTTCCCGGGCTACCAGAAGAACCGTGAGTCGATGCTCCGCGTCATCCGCAACCATCGCCGGGCCGCCTACGATGCCCCCGCTAAGGAGTACGAAGGTCTCCATGTGCCGCCGGTCGGCATCGACCAGCAGGCCTGTCCCCAAGGCCTCCTGACGGCTGCCAAGGAGTGCTGGGACCGCGCCCTCGAGATGGGCCAGGAGCACGGCTACCGCAACGCCCAGGTCACGGTGATCGCCCCCACGGGCACCATCGGTCTGCTGATGGATTGCGACACCACCGGTGTCGAGCCCGATTTCGCCCTCGTAAAGTTTAAGAAGCTCGCCGGCGGCGGCTACCTGAAAATCGCCAACCAATCCGTCGAGCCCGCCATGCGTGCGCTTGGCTACGGCGAGACGGAGCTCCGCGACATTATGCGCTACGTCATGGGCACGCTCAGCCTGGAAGGCGCCCCGCACATCAACCGCCAGAGCCTTAAGGAGAAGGGCTTCACCGACGCCGACATCGCCAAAATCGAGGCTCAGCTCTCGAGCGTCTTCGAGATCAGCTTCGGTTTCAACCGCTTCGTGCTCGGCGACGAGACGATGAAGCGCCTCGGCTTCACCGACGCCCAGCTGGCCGACGAGTCGTTCAACCTCCTCAAGGGCCTCGGTTTCTCTAAAGAACAGATCGATGAGGCTAACGAGGTGATCTGCGGCCACATGACCGTTGAAGGCGCCCCTCACCTCCGGGCTGAGCACGTCAGCGTCTTCGACTGCGCCAACCGTTGCGGCAAGAACGGCCGCCGCTTTATTGCCGCCGAAGGCCACATCCGCATGATGGCCGCCAGCCAGCCCTTCATCTCCGGCGCCATCAGTAAGACCGTCAACCTGCCGAGCGAAGCCACCATCGAGGACGTAAAGAGCGCCTACCTGCTGAGCTGGAAGCTTTCGCTCAAGGCCAATGCCCTCTACCGCGACGGCTCCAAGATGAGCCAGGTGCTCTCCACGTCATCCGATTCCAAGGATGAGAAGGCCGAGGTGAAGGTGGTGGAAAAGATCGTCGAGAAAATCGTCTACAAGCCCGCCGCCCGGCGCCGCAAGCTGCCCGACGAGCGCCCGGCCCTGACGCATAAGTTCTCCGTGGCCGGCCACGAGGGCTACCTGACCGTCGGACTCTTTGAAGACGGCCAGCCCGGTGAGCTATTTATCAAAATGAACAAGGAAGGCTCCACGCTCTCGGGCGTGATGGATATGTTCGCCATGTCGATGTCGATGAACCTGCAGTACGGCGTGCCCCTACGTGTGCTCTGTGCCAAGCTGGCCCACTCGCGCTTCGAGCCGATGGGTATGACGAGTAACGGCGAGATCCCGATGGTGAAGAGCATCATGGATTACATTGCTCGTTGGATGGCCCTCAAGTTCCTCACTAAAGAGGAGGCCATGCAGCTGCATAACCACGAGCTCGTCGAGAAGGCCTACAGCGAGGGCAGCAAGAGCCGTGACGCGTTTGCAATGCGTTTGCCGGTGGTGGACGAGGGCCAGAGCGCCGACGCACCTGAGGCCGTCCAGACGGGCATCGCCACCCTCGCCCCCGAAGAAGCCAGCACGCCCACCAAGACCGACCTGGCCAAACTCCAAGGCTTCACTGGTTCCCTTTGTAGCAGCTGCAGCAGTATGAAGATGAAGCGCAATGGCTCCTGTGAGGTCTGTCTCGATTGTGGTGTCACAAGTGGTTGCTCCTAAATATTGTTTTTCAGAAGAAAAGAGCCTGCAGAGTGCGGGCTCTTTTCTTGTTTGATGGCTTCAGACGATTGGTCCTTTTCCTGTGCGATAAAAATCTTTTCTCCTAGCAGGTGCCCACCAACGGTTTTCCACTTTTTGTCAGCGCGACAAAAAGTGGAGTAAAAAACGCTG
>CAZXIV010000010.1:0-39181 GCA_964640945.1 uncultured Candidatus Peribacteria bacterium
CAGGAGAGACGGCAAACAAACACAAAAAGGCCACGAGAGTGGTCTTTTTGTTTTAGGTGCGGGCGAGCTGCGCCAGTGACCGCATGGACCGCCCGATCTCGATCGTGGACTCCCACCAGCTCGTCTCGTGGTACTTAATGCCGCGAGCCTGGCAGAATTCGCGCACGATCGTGCTGGCGCGACGCAGGTTTAAGCGCGGCATGTGCGGAAAGAGATGATGCTCAATCTGGTAGTTTAAGCCGCCGTACCAGAAGTCGGTGAAGGGATGGCCCTTGATATTGCGCGAGGTGAGCACTTGCTCGCGCACGTAGTCGATCTTGGCGTCGGCGGCGATCATCTCCATACCCTTGTGATTAGGGGCGAAGACCATGCCCAGGTAGGCGCCAAAGAGAAGCTGATGCACCACGATGAAAAGCAGGGCTTGGAGCGGGGAGAGGAGGAAAAAGAGGAGACTGAAGTAGAGGACGAAGTGGCTTAAGTAGAGGCCGAGATCGAGCCAGACCTCCTTGATTGGGTGGCTCAAAAGATAGCGGGCGCCGTTGACACGCAGCGAGACGGCGATGAGTGTTAACCAAAAGGGAAAGAGCCAGCCTTGCTGGCGGACCAGCCACAGCTTCCAGCCGGTTTTGTCGCGCAACTGCTCCTCGGAGAAGGCCAGCATCGGGAAATCGATATCGGGGTCGTGGCCCTCGCGGTTGGGGTGGGCGTGGTGGCGGTTGTGTTTTTCGATCCAACTCTGCTTGCTCATGCCGATGAGGAAGCTGCAGGGGTAGCCGACCACGTCATTGAGGACCGTGCGGTTGAAGATCTGGCGGTGGCCGGCGTCGTGGCCCAAGAGGCCGATCTGGCCGTAGACGAAGGCCAGGTAGACGGCATCGAGCAGAAGCAGCCAGGGGTTTTGGGTCAGGAAGAGGACGGCGATACCGATCGACCAGAGGAGTCCAGCCAGGAGAATCTTGGTGGTGAAGCGCCAGGCTCGGCGTTGTAACAAACCGGCCTCGCGCACCGCGTGTTGGAGAGTGAGGAAATCGTTTTCGGGAAGGGCGGAGGGGGTGCTCATGTACCCGAGTCTACTGGCACTTGGGAGGCCCACACAAACGCACTCGCTGTCAGCGGCTAAGGCTGCTGAGGCGTTCCTGGGCGCTCTTCAAGTTGGGGTTGAGGAAGAGGGCGCGGTTGAGCGCCTGGGCAGCTTCGTCCGTGCGCCCGGCGGCTCCCAGACTTAGTCCGAGCAGGTCGTAGCTGCGGCCGTCCTCGGGCCAGCGTTTGGTGGCCGCTTCGGCGATGGCGAGCGCGGCGGGCAGATCGGTCGCTTGGATGGAAAGCGAGACGGCGCGTTCGACATCGGCGAGTGAGGCGTCTTCGGCAGCGGCCAGCGCCTGCGCCTGCGTGAGGCCGAGGAGTGTGTTACCCGTGGCTTGAGCCTCTTCGAGGAGGGCCTCGCGGACAGTGCGTGCGGGTTGGAAGCCGTTTTTGAGAGCGTTACTGAGGAAGGTGACGGCGTTATGGTGGTCGCCCGTGCCGCTATAAGAGCGGCCAAGGTAGTACTGTGTCTCGGGCTTTTCGGGGTCGAGGCCGTAGGCCTGACTGAGTGAGACCAGTGCCTCTTCCGGTTTGCCGCCGGAGAGCTCGCAGAAGCCGCGGACGATCCAGGCGTCACGGTAGTCGGCCTGTTGCACTGTCACCTGCGTGAGCAGCGGCAAGGCGAGGGGGCACTCCTCGATCTGTGCCAAAGCGCGGCCCAGGAGGGTGACCAGGTGGATGTTGGGGCTCTCGGGAAAAAGGGCGAATTCATCATAGGCGCCTTGCAAGATGGCGGCGTAGTTCTTCAGGAGCGGCTCGCTGCCGGCTTTGACGGCGGCTAACGAAGCGGCAGCCTTGACGTGGTCGCCCTGCAGGATGGCGAAAAGAGCGGTGGCGTACTCGGTCTGGGGCGAACCGGCCGGCAGAGCGGCGATGCCTGCTTGGGCCTTGGCCACGTCGCCGGCCCGGAGGGCGATGATCACCTCGAGCAGCTCGATATCGGTGCCGGTGGCACCCGCGGCGCGCATCGATTCGATGGTGCGGGCCAAGTCGTCTTTCTCACCGAGCTGCAACTGGGCTTGGGCGAGTTTGCGGAGCGCCGGTAAGCCACCCTCGGCCGCCACCGCCTGGGTGTAAGCGAGGCGGGCGGCGGTCCACTGGCCCTGGAGGGCCTTCACGTCGCCTTCACGCATGGCCATCAGGGCGGTGTCGCGGGGGTCGATCGTCTCGATGACAGGCAGCACGCTGGCGCGCGGCTCGCCGGGCTTCACCGTGGCTGTCAGTCCGCGGGCGCTCGACTTGAGCTGCCAAAGCAAGCCGACGATCAGCATGACGGTGCACGCGAGAGCGAGGGCGAGGGGCAGAAGGAAGCGGCGGGCGGAAGCGGGCACGGGGTGAGCGGGGGGTGGGACAGTGGGCGTCAGGATAGCAGATCGCGGGCGGCCTGGCAGCGCTCTTTAATGTGATCCAGCAGCGCTCCGCTCACGTCCAAGCCTGTCGCTCGTTCGAAGTGCGTAAAGCCCGGGCGGCGGTTGGCTTCCAAGATGACGGGCCGGCCGTCGCGGTGGCGAATGTCGATCCCCGTGAATTCGCGTCGAAGTGCTTTCGCAGCCGCCTCGGCGATCTCTTTCAATTCCGGATGGTCAGCGAGCGAGTGAGCCTCTACCGCGCGGTCAAAATCGAAGTTGGTGCGGAAGTCGCCCACGGCAGGGTAGCGCCGGACAAAGAGGGGAAGAGCCTGGCCGCCCACCACCATCACGCGCTCGTCGCTCTCGGCCGGCAGGTACTCTTGCACCAGCCAGTGTCCGAGCGGTTCGCCGGTAAAAATGGTTGCCAGTGCGGCCGCCGATTCGGCCTTAAAGACGTGCTTCCCGCAGGAGCCCATGGTGGCTTTGATGACGCATGGGTAGCCCACTTCATCTGCGAACTGCAGCGCTTCCTTCACGCTGGGGGGTTGCAGCGTGCGCGGTACGGCGATGCCCGCCGCCGCCAGGCGCAGCGTGTCGTGCATCTTGCCCATCGCGTAGCCCTCGTCCACCAGGCTCCGGTCTACTACCACCTTGCCGGCCAAGGCGAAGAGCCGCGCCACCGTGAGTGTCTCGGAGATGAACGGCATGAACGTGCGGAGCACGGCGGCGTCGTAGTTGGCGATCAGGTCCTCGCCGTCTGCCGTGACGGCCGGGGAGTGTCCATCGGCGGCGAACATGACCGCTTCCATCGGGCGGCGCACCACCTCCAGGCCGCGCTCGTGCCCAGCGGCGACGACACGGGCAATCGTGCTCAATTCGCCGGATTCAAGCCAGAGGATGCGGAGCGTTGGCGTCGGGGGAAACACGGAAATGCCCGCATCATCGGCGGGCGCTTCCGGACTGTCAACGGTGGTTGGGGCTTACTCGGCGGAGGCGGCTTTCTTGCGGCGCTTGGGGGCCGGCTTCTCCTCGTCTTCAAGCGTGGGCGCGACCTCGGCCACGGTTGGGCTCATTTCACCGTCGGACTCACGGTTGGGCTCCAGGAGCGTATCGCGGGCGGCGGCTTCGGCCAGGTGCTTGGGCAGCACGGTTTCGATGGCGCCCCAATTGGCGTCGCCCTGGGTTGGTAGAAGTACGGTCACCTGGTCGCCCACTTCGGCGCGGTAGAAGGTGACGGAGGCGAGCAGGACGCGGTAGGCCTTCCCTTCGGCTAGCACCTTATATTGGCCGTCCTCTTGAATAAGGACACCCTTGGCTAAGCGGCGGTCGATGGGGGCGATCTGCTTGTAGATGAATTTGCCTTCTTCGGTGATGGTGAGCTTCATGCCGTCGCCTTCCACGAGCTTGCTTTTGGAGGCGTAGTTCGCGGGCACAGGGTAGGTTTGGCCGGCGCTGTCGATCATGTTCTGGCCGTCGAAGGCGCCTTCGATCATGCGTCCGCTCGGCGTGGCCGAGGTGGTCATGCGGCCAGCGCGGGCCGTCAGGCGGTCGCGCGACGGGTCGGCGACGCCGGTGACATCACGCATCATGGCGCTCGCGGTCTTGAGCGAGGACATGGCGTTGTCGAGCAATTCCTGGATCTGGACCAGAGCGTCAGCAGACATACAAACGGAGGAAGTGGGTTAGAGTGTCGTCTCTTCAACCAAGATCGGTACGGACCGGATGGCGGCGAGGATCTGGGTGTCTGTCAGGAGTCCCGGTTGGGCGCCAATGGCGCCGACGACGCTTGCTCCGTTTATCGTACCTGCCAGCAGCGCTGTTGGCAAGTCGTGGCCGGTCGCCAGCGCCCACGTGACGGCCGTTCCGAAGCTGTCGCCGGCGCCCGTCGTATCCACCACCGGTGCCGGTGCAATGGGACAGTGGAAGCAGCGCTTGCCGTCGGTCGCCAGGGCGCCGTGCTTGCCGTCGGTGATGACGACAATCTCCGGGCCCGCTTGGCTGAGGGCACTGAGTGCCGTCTTGACGCCGCGCACACCGGCGAAGGCGAGGGCTTCTTCTTTATTCAACAGGAGGATATTTGTGCGCTGAAGCAGGCGGCGATTGGCGTTGTCGCGCATGCCGTCCTCGATCTGCGTGCCGCCGGGGTTCCAGGTAAGGCGTGGCTTCTTGGCTGCGAGCAGCGCCGCCAGGAGGGGGTCTTCGATCGTCACGCTGGCCGGTTGGATGTGGTTCAAGTAGACCACGTCGGCGCGGCCGATGGCCTCCCTGGCGAGGGTGACGGGGAGAAGGTGCACGTTGGTGCCGGCGCTATAGACGATCACACGTTCGCCGTCGGCGGCTGAGAAAATGAGCGAGAAGCTCGTTGTCTCATCTTCAACGATCGTTAAACCGTCGGTGTGTATCCCTTCTTTCTGGAGCTGATCTTGGAGCAGATGGCCCCACTGGTCATCACCTAGCACGGCACAGAGCGACGAGGAAAAGCCTAGGCGGGCCAGGCCGGTGCTGGTGTTGCAGGCACCGCCGCCGCTACGACCGTGCACGGCGCCGGCAAGGATCTTCTCGCCGAGTGGCAAATGCAACACGCGTTGGCCGTCGTGCTCAATGGCACCGGCACTCGTTTGGATGAACAGGTCGAACGTGGCCCCGCCGATAGAGATCGAGCGGAGCGCGGACGGAGACGAGGCGGGCATGATCAGAGGGAGGGATCGATCGACAGGCGCGCGCGCCGGCGGATGGACCACTGCATGAAGCCGAGTACGAGGGCCGAGGCGCCGATGGCCCACCACACCCAGCCGGCAGGGCCGGTATCGGTGTTTACAGGAGGAAGGGGAGCACCCTCACGCGGAATGTTCGTGCCCGGAATCATCGTCCGGCCTTCGCCGTCCGGTGTGCCTTGGCCCTTGGCGGCCAGCTCAAGGAGCGGGTTACCAGTGGCGATGGGTGTCAGGCTGACAAAATAGGTGAGACCGTTGATGAGGTCGCCGATGACGTACGACTCGATGCCCAGTTTGGTGGTGGCCGCCAGGAGGCGCTGCTCGGTCAGGCTGTCTTCGCGCAAGCCGAAGCGTAGGTCGTAACTTGTAATCGGGATGCTCTGGGGCAGGCTGTTCCAGCGCAGGACTAGGGCGCCGTCGGCGGCCTGGATCTCCAAGCCCAGTCCGAGGGAGATCTGCTGCACCGTGGAGCTGAGGTCGCTCTCCAATTCGCCTAGTACGGCCGAGGCAGCGAAGGTGTAAGACTTCCCGGGATCAAGATCGCGCACCGAGGCAGTGGTGGTGAGGGGCGAAGACGTTTGGCGGGTATCGAGGGCGAACTCCCACTTGCCGGCTTCCTGCCCGATGTAGAGGCGATAGCCGTCGACGCTGCTCGGGCTGGCGGTCCAGGTGACATCCATCAGTTGGCCCTTCGGGGTCACTTTGATGTTGGAGGGCGGCAAAGGCCGGATGCTGAGCGAGGCCACGAGGTTGCCGGTGTTGCCCACAAGGTCCACGGCGGTACCGTCGACCTGGTAGGTGCCGGCCGCGCCGGCGGTGAAGGTGGTTTGATAGAGCGCTGAGCCCATGGCGGTGAGCGGGAGCAGCTGCGCGGTGTTCTGACTGTCGGTGAGTGTCAGCTGCGTCTTGGTGACGTCGGTAGCGGCGGTCTTGAGCGAGGCCGTCACCGACTGCCCGCTCACGGGGCGCTCGGGCGCGAAGGTAATGAGATCCACTGTGGGGGCGGTGCGGTCGAGCTTGAGGCGCAGTGTCGGCGAGCGGAAGCGGCCGGTGTCGTCGCTCACGCTCAAGGCGATGTCGTCGCGGTCGGAGGGAATGGGGATGGTGAGGGCGAACGAGCCGTCTTCGCTGGTGGCGCCGCGGGCCACCGTCAGACCGCCGCTGGAGACGAGGTTGACGAGCACGGGCCCCTGGCCGATGAGCGTCACGCTGCCGCCGCCTACCGCGCTGCCTTGGGCGGGACTCGTGATGGTGATGGTGCCGCCTCCGCCGGGCGTGTTGCCCGTGATGTTGACGGTGGCGGTGCCCTTGATGGCGGGATCGTTGCTATCTTCGATGGTGACGGTTTGCGTGCCGGGCGTGAGTAGCTTGAGAGCGAGGGCGAAGGTCTTAGCGCCCTGGTCCTTGGCCACGAACTGATAGGTGTCATCCAGGCCGGGAAGTTCGGCGAGTGGATCGGTGGAGCGGAAGCGCACCTTGCTGATGTAGCTCGGGACGGTGGCACCTTGCTTATTGACGGCCCGGACGGTGAAAGTTTGCGCCTCGATACCGGCCTGGAGCGTGGCGGGTAGGGTGACTTCAAAGCGGTCGACGATACCAGCGCTCGGGTTGGTGAGTTGGGCCAAGAACACGGGGTCGTCATCGCCGCCGATGCCGCCACTGGCCGAGAGCGAGAGAGCGCTCTCGAGTGTGCGGCCGCTGACCAGGTCGGTGGCGCGCAGGCTGAGGGTGCCGCCTTGGTTGGTGGTCACGAAGAAGCGTTGCCAACCCTGGGCATCGGTCTGGGCATCGATGCTGGTGACAGTGTCGGCCGTGCGGCTGGGAATGAGGGCGACCGGTCGGTCGGCGAGCCCGTTGCCGTAGCGGTCGGTGAGGCGGACGGCGACGGCGACGCTGTCTTGGCCGTCGGCTTGCAGGCTGAGGCGGTCGGCGGCCAGGCGCGAGACGGACATGGAGGGCTCGTCAGGGTAGATCTGGAAGTTTGTTTGCGCACTCGTGTCTTGGGTGCTCTGCAGGACCGTAGCGGTATAGAGGCCAGCGCGCGTCATCGTCTCGCCGCGCAGCAGCGCCTGGGCCGAGCCGCTGGCGTCGGTCGTGGCGGCCACGGTCTGCAGAGCGCCGTCGGGTCCGGCGACGCGCACAGAGTACGTGGTGTTGGCCGTCAGCCCGTAGAGGTCGATGTTCAAGCTTAAGCCCGCCACCGAGTCGGAAATCTCGAGGGTGCCTACGGCGAAGGCCGCTCCGGGCAGCGCCAAGAGCAGGGTGAGGAGGCCGGCGGCGAGGGAGGCACGTCGCATGGTCGTATTCAAGAAGGCACTCTAGCAGCTGCGCTCCGTGCGACCTCTACCATCCCAAAATGTTTCATTGTCGTGTCCAGCCGTGACGGCCAGCGCGGATGCGGATAGCGCGCTCTGCCGCTACGATTTGGCCATGCCTCGGCGCATCCTCCTCTCTGCGCTTCTCCTCGTTCCGCTCCTGACGGGATGTGGTTCAAGCGGCCGCACGACGGCGGCCTCGACCGCGGTTTGTCAGACGCGGTACTGGAACGGGGTGGTTGGCACGTGCTTGCCGGCCGCCTGGCACGCTGTCGATCCGGTCTTACTCCAAGAGAACGGCCTGCCGCCCGAGGTGGTGGCTGCCTTCCAAGCCGATGCTGAGGTCTCTGGTGCCTTCCCCACTGTCACCGTCACGCGCCAGGTGATGCGCACGGCCATGACGCCCGAGCAGTTCTCCACGGCCAGTATTACGGCGGTGTCGGTGCTGCCGGAATACAAGAAACTCGACCAAAAGACCGTGGCGATCGACGGCCGCGAGGTGGCCATCCACGTCTACAGCGCCCAACTTCGGCCCGATAAGCCCGTGCAGCGCTACTACCAAGTGAGCACGGTGAGCGGTCGCAGCGGCTTTACCTTTACGGGCGCGCTGCCGCTCTCGGTTGATACCCTCCTGGAGCAGAAAGTGCTCCTCATCCTCCAGAACGCGACGTTCCTGGAGCCGGTCATCGCCCCAACGGTCGCCAGCTAGTTGGTCCGGTCGGCCGGTGACGCTACACTGCGCCTGCTTTCCGGTGCTGTAGCCAAGTAGTAAGGCAAGGGTCTGCAAAACCCTCATTCGCGGGTGCGATTCCCGCCAGCACCTCCATCTCCTCCTTTTATGGCAACTATTGAGGACTTTGAGAAGATTGATATCCGCGTGGGGCGGGTGGTTTCGGTGGAGGCTTTTCCGGAGGGGAAATATTCCACGCACGTTTTGACTGTCGATTTAGGAGCGGAAATTGGTGTGAAGAAGTCGCTGGCGCGGCTGGCTCCTCATTATGGAGAGGAGATTGTGGGGAGGTTGGTGGGGTGTGTCGTCAATTTTCCCCCTCGGCAGATTGGGAAGCATCAGTCGGAGGTTTTGACGTTGGGGTTTCCTGATGTGGATGGCAATACCGTACTGCTTGCCGTTGAACGGGAAGTGCCGTTGGGAGCCAGGATGTATTAAGGTATCCTTCCCGGGCGTTCGAAAGGATCCTTCCTCCGTGGGGCTGTAGCTCAGTTGATAGAGCACCTGATTTGCAATCAGGGGGTCAGGGGTTTGAACCCCCTCAGCTCCACCATTATCGGAATAATAATCAAGATTTTTCCTGGTTGTAAGGGTATGGTCGCCACGGTTTCTATACTTGTATAAATATATTTTTTATGTTACAAACACCATATCTGCTCTTTACCCTGATTACCTTTCTCTATTTGGAGATGAAAAATGTTGTACGTTACGATCTGTTTTTCGTTCGTGGCTGCCTTCATGCTTCGACACGCAAGACGTTTGGAACAACGCGCCGATTCAATAGAAATGGCAGGGGCGCGGGCGGATGCTTTTGAATTAGGCTCGGTACCAGAGAGGGATGTGCTGCAGATGATTTCGCCGCATGAGCAGCGGCAGGCGGCCCGTCAAGACTATTGTGCTACGCTTAAGAAGCAGGCGTGGCGATGGCGTATCATTGCGTTTGGTTCGGCTGTCGTCTGGATCCTTACCTGGATCATCCGCCTGGAATTTTTCTAAGCGGACTCCCCCTCAGGACGAGGGGGTTTTATTTGGAGACCAAACGTGGGTGCTTGCTATACTGTCAGCACCTTTTTTACCATGCGTACCGCCTCCGAAACCCTCGCGTTTTTCCCGCACCAGGCGGGCGGGGGATTGTCGTCCGAGCAGGCGGCCGAGAGCCGGGCGCGATTTGGCATGAACGCGCTCACGCCGCTCCCTAAGGAGTCGGCCTGGTCCAAGTTTGCGGCCAAGTTTGAGGATCCCATCATCCGGATTCTTCTTTCGGCCTCGCTCATCTCGATGACGGTCGATCTGTTTAAGATCGGTGGCGGCTATCAGCTGCCGCTCGGACTCGTGATTGGCATGGCAGTGATCTTCGGCACGATCGTGCTTCTTAAAAAGACGCAGTGGCTGGTGTTCGCCTTCCTCGGTTCGGCCTTGGCGTTGCTCGCCACGGGCGCGGCCTTGGGCCATCTCCTCTTTGAAGGCATCGCGGTGATGGTGGCGGTGCTGCTGGCCACGGGCGTGGCGTTCCTCAGTGAGTATAAGAGCGACCGCGAGTTCGAGTTGCTGAACGAGGGCAAGGAGCCTCCGGCCGTGAAGGTGCTGCGCGATGGGCTCCAGGCGACGGTGCCGGCTCACGAGCTGGCCGTCGGTGACATTGTTCTGCTCGGCACCGGCGATGAGATCCCGGCCGACGGCCGCCTGCTCGATGCCACCGACCTCAATGTGGACCAGTCGCTCATGAATGGCGAATCCGAGCCTTCTCTCAAGCAGCCGCACGGCCCCGAGAATGACCGCGACGGCCCCGGCGAGGCTGACTGCCTCTACCGCGGCACGTACGTGGTGGAGGGTATCGGCCGGATGGTGGTGACCGAAGTGGGCGATGCCACGGAATTCGGCGTAATCGCCCGCAAGCTCGCGGGCACCGAGTCCGAAGCTGGCGACGCCGGCGAGCGCGTGCGCGATAAGCTCTCCATCAGCAAAGAACCCACGCCGCTCCAGCGTAAGCTTGAGGGCCTGGCGCGCCTCATTAGCCGGGCCGGCTACGCCGCCGCCGGCCTCGTCTTTGTGGTGTTGGTGGTCGGCGGCATCCTTCGTGGCGACCTCGCTTGGCCGGCTGGTCCCGAGGCGGGGGCGATCTGGTTCAAGGACCTCTCGCTCCTCCTCGAGTACTTCGTCTACATGGTGGTGATCGTGGTGGTGGCCGTGCCCGAGGGCCTGCCGATGAGCGTCACGGTTTCGCTGGCGCTGGCCATGCGCAAGATCACGCGCAGCAACTGTCTGGTGCGCCAGCTCGTGGCCTGCGAGACGATCGGCTCGGTGACCATTATCTGCACCGACAAGACGGGCACGCTCACTCAAAACCGGATGCACGTCGAAAAACTGGCCGTCGATGGCCGTTGGCTTACGGATGCTCCGTCCGCCAACCCGGCTGGCAAGGTTGCCGAACTCTCGGCCACCCAGTGGATCGGTCTCAATGCCGCCGTTAACTCCACCGCCTACCTGGAGAACAAGGAGGGCAAGCTGGTTGTCATCGGCAGCTCCACCGAGGGTGCGCTCCTGCGTTGGCTCAGCGAGCGTGGCGGCGCCTACGGCGACCTGCGCCTCAAGTATAAGTCCGTGGCCGTCTTCCCCTTCTCGTCTGATCGCAAACGCATGACGACGGTCGTCGACTGGGACGGTCGCCTGGTGGCGCTCTCCAAAGGCGCGCCCGAGCGCATCATCACCTCGTGCACGCACATTATGGACGAAGAGGGCAAGATCGTGCCTTGGAGCGCCGAAGAACGTCGCGCGACCGAAGCGATGCTCCGCGAGGCTGCCGGCCAGGCGATGCGCACCTTGGCTTTTGCCGTCGCCATTTTGCCGGTAGGCACGGCCCGCGACCCCGACAGCCTGCGCGCCATGCGCGACAACCTTGAGATGGGGTTGACCTATGTCGGCTTCGTCGCCATCCGCGATCCGCTTCGTCTCGAAGTCTACGACGCCATCAGCGAGTGTCGCCGCGCGGGCATCAAGGTGCAGATGATCACGGGCGATACCATCGAGACGGCGCGCGCCATCGGCCACGAGATCGGCCTGCTCGATGAGCCTGACGCCGTGTTGCTCACTAGCACCGAATTCAACGCCATGTCCGACGACGAAATCCTCAAGCTGATGCCAAAATTGCGCATTTTGGCGCGCGCCCAGCCGCTCGACAAGTTACGCATGGTGAAGCTCCACCAGCAGCGCGAAGAAGTGGTGGCTGTCACCGGCGACGGCACCAACGACGCGCCCGCCCTCAAGCAGGCCGACGTGGGACTGGCGATGGGTATCGCGGGTACCGAGGTCTCCAAGGAGGCAAGTAAGCTCGTGCTGCTCGATGATTCCTTCGCCACCATCGTGAAGGCCGTTTTCTGGGGCCGCGCGCTCTATGAGAATATCCAGCGCTTCATCTTATTCCAGCTCACGATCAACTTGAGCGCGCTGGCCATCACGCTGGTCGCGCCCTTCCTTGGCTTTAGGGCGCCGTTCACGGTCCTGCAATTCCTGTGGATCAACGTCATTATGGATACGTTCGCCGCGCTTGCGCTCTGCAGCGAACCGCCGCGCAAGGAACTGATGCGGCTGCCGCCCAAGCGTCGCGACGAGGCGATTGTGACGCGCTCGATGGTGCGTTCGCTGTGTGTCACGGCGGCTTTCTACGCCGTCGTCATGCTGGGGATGCTCTGGTGTATGCGGGGCACGCCCGAGCTGCCGGGTTGGCTGGCGGGGGGCGAGTGGCTGCGCGGCGAGGACGGCGCACTGACCGGCCTGACGGTCCGCCAAGCGACGATCTTCTTTACCACCTACGTGCTCTTCCAGGCCTGGAACATGCTTAATTGCCGCTCGGTGCGTCCGACGGAGAGTGGCCTCCGGCGACCCTTTTCCAATCGACCCCTCCTCCTCATCGCCGGTCTGATCGTGGGGTTGCAGGCGGTCATCGTCTCGGTGGGCGGTGAACTCTTTCAAGTGGCGCCGTTGTCGCTCCGTGATTGGCTTATGATTGCCGTCGGTACCGCCAGTGTCATCGTCTTTGCCGAAGCGACGCGCTGGCTGCGTGTAGCCTTGGGTGAGCGGTGAACCAGGTCACCGCATTCGTCCCAGTCTGACTGCGGCCTGGCGGTTCTTCGGACCTAAAAATCCTGGACCTCCTTCGCCCCGCCGACGATGTACGTCAAAAAGTGGAAGAGCGTGTCGGTGGAGTGGGTGATTTCGGCGATGGTCCAAAAGAAGATGGCGATGGCGATCCAGACGACCAGGGCGTAGGTACCGCCAAAGAACTTCGTCCAGTTAGGCTCGCCGATAAGGTCACCAATTGATTCGCGGTACATGATCATGAAAAACGGTCCAATCAGGCCGAGGGCATAGAGGACATAATTCCGCATGCACCTAGGCGGCAATGATTTTCTCCACTTCGCGCTTCAGGTCTTCTTTCGACCGGCTGCCAATGAACGAGGATACCGGCTGGCCGCCTTTAAAGATGAAGAATGTCGGCAGGCTCATGATGTTGTATTGACCAGGCACCGCTTGGTTCTCATCGACGTTGAGTTTGACCACCTTCAGCTTCGTCTCGCCGTACTCGGCCCCCAGCTCCTCGAGGATGGGTGACATCACTTTGCAGGGTCCGCACCAGGGCGCCCAAAAATCGACGAGCACGGGGACGGGTGATTCGAGGACTTCCTTCTGGAAGTCGGCGTCGGCGATGGAGTGGGCCATAAAAGGAGAGAAGGGGAAACGGCCGTATGCTACGCCGGCTCAGTCGCGGATGCCAAGGATCTGCCTGGTGCGCTTTTTGCCGAGTTCGACCGCAGGCTGGCCGTACGGGTTCAAGCGATAGAGCTTGCCGAGCAGGACCACTTCCGTGAGGAGGAGGAAAAACAGCTCGCCGAGGTTGTGTTCATCCATCTTCTCGAGTGTGAGCGAGGCGTGCGGTCGCTTCTGGGCCGTGAGCGCCCCGGCCGTGCCGTCGGCGCAGGCATCGAGCAGGTCGCCGAATGAGCGCTTCGATAGCCAGCGGAAGGCGGGGTCGGTGATCTCGGGCAGGCTCAAGGCGGGGTGCTGCTTTTCGCGGATAAACAGATGCCAGCAGCGGCGCGGGCCGGCCAACCACTGCTGCAGGAGCGAGTGCTGATCCTGGGTGCCGAGCGCGGCCATGGGGATGGGGTTCTGCGTTTCGGCCTTACCCAGGCTCTCGGCGATGAGCTGCTGGTTCCAGCGTCCGAGCGATTGCAGGCGGTGGCCGTAGGCCATGATGACGCGGATGGGGTAGTGCTTCTTGGTATCGAGCAGCCACTGCGCCGCGGCGAGGAGGGCGGCGGGGTTCTCTTCGAGCACCGTCGACTGGCAGCGTGTATCCATCGATTTGGCGCCGCGCACGAAGGCGTCCACATCGCCGCCGAGGAGAGCGATGGGCAGCAAGCCTACGGGCGAGAAGATGCAGTAGCGGCCGCCCACACCCGGTTGGATGGGCAGGGTTTGGATGCCCTGCTCCAGGCAGAAAGTTTGGAGCGCCCCTTCTTTAGGATCGGTGATGGCAATGACACGGTCTTTGGCGGCACCTTTGCGTGCCCGCTTGAGGTGGTCCCAGCAGAGGAAAAACGCGCTCATCGTCTCGAGTGTCTCGCCTGATTTACTCACCACCACCACGAGCGTCTTGCTCCAATCCACCACGCTCGTGATGACGCCGAGCGCGGCCGGGTCGATGGTATCGACCACCACGAACTCCACCGAAGAGGGGAGCTCGAAGGCTTCCTGCAGCACTTTTGGTCCCAGACCAGAGCCGCCGATCCCAAGCCACAGCACTGTTTCGATGCGCGAGCGTTTAACGGCCGCGGCCGTCTCCTTTACTTGGGTGATCACCTTTTTGGCGTAGGGGTCGAGTCCCCAGGCGTGGTCGCCGGCACCGCGTTCCTTCAAAAATTGCTCAATGGCGCGGCGCATCGGCGTGCGAAGCGCGGTGATCTCGCTCTCGGGCAGGCCCATGGCCGGGGTGATGGTTTTGCCGAGGAGGCCGTCGATAGAAAGGGTGATCATAGGCTGCGGAGGGCGGCGGTAACGCGGTCTTCGGTGGTTTTGAGGTCGCGCGGCAGCGCCTTGAGCGTCTCCATCACGATCTCCTGGGTGTAGCCGAGCTGCACCAGGACAGCGATGGCGTCGCGGTCGAGGTGCGGGCCGAGCGCGCGCATCTCGGCGGGGGCGGCGAGGAGGCCGGGGTCTTTTTCGGAGAGGTCTTTGAGTTCGAGCAGCAGTTTCTCGGCCGTTTTTTTGCCTACACCTTTCACGTTCTTGAGGATGCCCGGATCATCCTCGGCGATGGCCTGGAGCAGGAGGGCGCGTGGGACATCGCAGAGCTCAAGGCCGGTCTTGGGGCCGATACCCGAACACTCGATGAGCGCCTCAAAGAGCGCCCGGCCGCCGGCGTCGGCGAAGCCAAACAGGTCGAAGCGGTCCTCGCGGACGTAGGTTGAGACGTGCACGGTTGCTTCTGCACCGTCGGGCAGCGACTCCCACACCGAAACGGGTGTTAGGACGCGGTAGCCCACGCCTTGCACATCCATGGTTACGACTCCGGGCCGTCCTTTGCCAACGATGCCTCGGAGGTGGGCGATCATCAGCGGCGAGCATACCAGAGTTGGGCCGCTGTCACCGTCTACTGTCCTTGACCTCGCCGGGCTGCGTCAGGCCATTCCCGAACGGTCGGTTTTTTGCTATACTAAGGGGAAATGCACACCCATACCCGCCTGACGATCGTGGCCGTCTGTCTGGTGGTGAGCGCGCCTTCGGTGCTGCTTGTCGCTCGTCTCGACCGCACCGACCGCACCGAGACTCAACAGACGCTGCAGCGTGTGATTGCGCTGGCGGCAACGGAGTATCGCTCGGGCATGAGCGTCCAGATGACCGGTGACCAAGCGAAGATCGAGATGCGCGCGGAGTCGCGCCACCTCTCGCGTCTGCGCCAGCGCCAACTCGCTGTGCGCCAGCGCCTGGGTCATTTGCGGGCTGCCGCCGGCACGCTCTTGACCCGCTACGGCACCGACGCGCTGCTCAGCGGCTCGGGCGCGTCGCTTCGCGAGCAGAAGCGCGCCCTTGAAGGCGTGATGGAAGCGGTCGGTTCGTGGGATGTGGGGACGGCCGTGCGCCAGTCGGTGACGCGGGCGCTTCTGGGAACGGAGTCGGTCCGCGATACCGAGCTGCTCGCCGCCGCCGCGCGCGAACTGCGCACGGTCTACGACGCGCGCTTCCAGCGGGAGATGCTCGCCAAGTCTTTGACCGAAGCCGAAGCCGAGCGTCACGCCTTACAACAGGAAATCGCCATCGCCGAGGCGCGTTACGACAGTGCTTCCAAGACCTACGCCCGGAGTGTTGCTGCCCTCGATGACATCAAGGCGACGGTGATAGAAGTACGTGCGCAGATCTTTGCGCTCCAATCCGAACTTTCCAACATCGACGACAAGCTACGCCGCACCGCGGCGCGCGCCCTCATTGAAAAGGGGCTGCTCGAACCCGGTGAGCTGCCGCCGCTGCGTGCCTCGGCGCCGGTGTTCGGCTGGCCGGTGACGGGCCGCGTTACGGCCGGCTTTCGCGAGGAGTCGTACGCCGACCACTTCGGCATTCCGCACGACGCCATCGACATCGCGGCCGAGCAGGGAACGCCCGTCGTTGCGGCCGCCGACGGTATCGTGTTCGTAGCCCGCGACGGCGGCCAATTCGGGTATAGCTACCTGCTCATCGGCCACCAGGGGGGCTTTGCCACGCTCTATGGCCATCTTTCCGCTTTCACCGTTGCCGCCGGCGACCAGGTGACAGCTGGCCAGGTGGTGGGACTGAGCGGGGGCACGCCCGGCACATATGGCGCCGGCTCGATGACGACAGGTCCGCACCTGCACTTCGAACTCATCCAGGACGGCGCGCATATCGACCCGCAGGTGGTGCTGCCGTAAGGAATTTCTGTAGATTCGTGCTTTCACTGAGACGTGATCCTGTCTTTTGGTCGGTACTTTTTGTGCGCAACAAAGAAGTACCTCCCTAAGGGACTGCGAGCCAAGCCTTTCGCCCATCGTCCTTCGGACTCGGGCTCAAGAGCTTGTCTCTGGGAGCATAAAGCGCGTCGCGCCAAAGCTCCTCCACCCAGCCCCGTGCCTCCTCGCGGGCGACGTAGAGCGCTGTCATGGTGAGCGGAGTCGAACCATGACAGGCTGAGGCGGGGCCGATCCACCCCCCCGTGGCGCGATAATCCTTCCACGATGAAAGAATGCACAGGGCGCACATCGGTTGGTTGCCTGCGGAGGGGCGCGCGCCGTGCCGGGGGTGAAGGGGCCGGAGCCTTGGTGACATCCAGGGTCTACACTTGAGCACCGTACGGCAGACGCATGGAGGTGGGCTCGGCGCGCCAGCGTTTTGGCGCCACCTTTTGCGCGCTGCAAAAGGTGGCCATCACTCAATGGTGGCATCCCGAGACGATGGAGCTTTTTATACTGGTCCGATCATCACGACGAACTCGCCTTTCTGAGTAATGGCTTTGGCGATGGCTGGTAGGGCGGCGACGGTGGTGACGATCGTTTCCTCGTGCATCTTCGTGAGTTCGCGGCCGACGATGATAGGACGATCGGGCTGGCTGGCGAGCACCTCGGCCAGTTCGTCGAGCGTGCGCGCAATGCGGTGCACCGATTCGTAGAAGACGATGGTCTCTTCCTCTTCTACGAAGGTTTTAAGGAGCGTCTGCCGGCCTTTCTTGAGCGGCAGAAAACCGAGGTAGCGGAAGTGGTGGATGGGCAGGCCGCTCACGGCCAGGGCGGCCAAAAAGGCGGCGGCGCCGGGGACGGTTTCGATCGGTACACCGGCGGCGCGGGCGCGTGAGACGACGATGAAACCGGGATCACTGATGCCGGGCGTGCCGGCGTCGCTCACCAGCACCAAGTGCTCGCCGGTTTGGAGGCGCGCGATGACGGTGTCTACTTTGCGCTGGTCGCTGTAGCCGTGGAGGCTGATGAGCTCTTTCTTCTCGAGTCCTAGGTGTTTGAGGAGTTGGCCAGTGACGCGCGTATCTTCGCAGACGATGGCGCTGCACGCCTTGAGGGTCTCGATGGCACGGAGCGTCATATCACCAAGATTGCCGATGGGGGTGGAGACGACCGAGAGCACGGGTGGATTGTTTCAGAAAAGCGTCCCCGCCGCGAGCGGCGGGGACTGGGTGAGGGAGAACACGAGGCTCTCCGGGTTGGGTTTACGCGAGGACGAATGCTGCGGGTTCGTCGGCTGAGACGGGCTCGGCCGGCCGGCGATTGGCTAACCGCACAGCCGTGCGGATGCGACGCCACAGTATCGGGTCAGTCTCGCGTCCGTCCGCTGAGGTCATGAGCTGCCCGAAGATAAATGGCACGTGGCCCTCTTGCTGGCAGAAGCGCACCAGGGCATTAAGATCTTTCGTGTCGACGGAGTAGGCCGGTCTGATGAGTGCCGGGCGGCTGCCGGTCAGCATGCGCATGAGCGCTTTGACGTTTCCTTCCGGCCAGGGGCGGATTTCCACTTCCACATCAGGGTAGTACTCCTCCATCGCCGTGAAGAAGGCGATTTCTCCAGGCGGCGGTTGATGCGGGCGCAGCTTATTGGCCAGCACCTCAGGATGGACATAACAGAGAATCGTACGGGACATTGTTGCCTCCAGTGCAGTGATGAAAAGATCGGGCGATTGCTCAGAAAATATCCTATTTTTTATACATGTCAATGTCGCGCGTTCCGCAGCCACCCGCACGCCGTCTTCATTTGAGAAGAAAGGAGAAAAATGGTACAATGGGTAGATTTATTGCCTCTCTCCCGCCAGACTCACTCTTGTTATGATCACTCTCTACCTCACCGCTACGGAACAGTCTCTTTTTACGGCTTTGCCGGCCGACCTACGCGATAAAGCCTCGGTCGAGGTCGAAATGCTGACGTTCGTGGATAACGATAAGCATCGTGAGAGCCGTCTCCGCAGTATGGACTTGAAAGACCCCACCCTAAAGCGCTTTCAGGATGAAGCCAAAGTGAAAGCCTACTCGCCCGCAGATCTGCTCAAATTGGCTGAGACGGTGGACCTGTCGTCTATCGCTAAGGACGACGTGATTGAGCTCGCTTTTGCCTGGGGGCCGGATGTCTTTGTGGCACTTATCGCTGAGGCGATTCCGGCGGCGAAGAGTGGACAGGATCTACAGGAAATCGCCGATCTTTCCGTCCTGCGTCACGGCCTCCTCCTCGCCTTCAACCGCGCTCACTGATTCCCCCTTCTTCTATGTCCCGCGCCTCCGACAACACCCAGAATCCTGAAATGCCCAACTCCCGCTCCACTCGACCGGTGGACCGTCGTGAGCTTTCTAATTCGGTGGAAGACAACCGTGTACGCCAGGAGAAGGGTTGGTTCTCGGAATACGTGTACAGCCAGGAGCGCCCCGTGCTCGGCACACTCTGGAAATGGCTGACATTTAAGCCAGTCGAGGGCTTGCTCGGTGGTGGTACGGTTGGCAAGATCGGCCGGATGGCGGCTATTGCCGCCGCGCTGTACTTTGGCACGCCGTACCTCTTCAGTGCTTTCGGTGCGATTGAGGGGCAGGCGACCGGTACGGGTCTAAACTGGTTCAGTCGTTTCGGAAAGTCCGCCCAGCAGCTCGCTTCGCCGGGCATCACTGGCGGCAGTCCCGGTACCGCCTTTGAGGCCGCCGGGGGCACGATGGGCGGCGTCTGATCACACCTCGCGTTTCAACACATCTCACACCCACACACACTATGGACGAAATGCCCGAGAAAAAGGACGTCGTGAATACTCGTCATCCGAAGGAGGTTCCCCTCCCGGCGGACATCGATACCTTGCGTGCAGGCTTCCCGCAATTGCAGGACGCGCGCAAGTACTTTAGTGGTGCCGGCCCAACGGCTCGTGACTATCTCGACAGCAAGAAGATCACGCCCAAGAACCTGGTGGATCAGCGCCACGCCGAGTTGCTCAAAGACCTGCGCAGCCAATTTGAGGGAAACGAAAAGCGCACCATCGAGTCGCTGGCTGTCATTAATCAGACTCAAGCTCAGCTCCTGCGTTTGCAGCAGGTAAACGATAAGACTCGTCCCGTGCCTACAGCCGAAGAGAAATATGCTTCCGGTCGAGAGGCCTTCTATACCATCTTGCCCGGACTCCTCGAGCGCAATTTCCACATGCTCGATCGGTATCTCGTGTTAAAGGGGCAACACGCCGCCTATGGCGTGACACCGAATGCAGAGCAGGAGAAGGCGGTGCAAGATCAGCTCGCCAAATTTAATGCTGCTTCTACCGCTCGCCTGGCCCTGTGGGGTACCACCGGCGGCCCGGCTCCCACCGCCGAGGCGTTTGCGGCGGTGACGAAAGCCACGGATGCCCTGGTTGAGGCTACCAATCCGCTGCACGCGCTGGTGAACGCTCTCTATGGCGACTTCATCGATAAGGCCCTGCGTAAGAACGATGTGAATGTTCTTAAAAAGGCCGAGGAGTACGAAGTTGAACTGAAGCTCAAGCTGAGGGCGGGACCCGTCACTGCTGCTGATAAGCAGGCGATCTTTGCTAAATACCGCGCCCAGATTGATGAGCTGCAGAAGGTCGGCGCTCTCCTCGGTGTTGAGCTGGAATCACTTGTGCGTCATAACGGTCTGGAGAACCTCGCCGATATGGAAGAGTGGTCCATCCCCGAAGGTGAGCGTGACTACCAGAAGCCCGCCACAGTAGGTGCGGCCCCCAAGATTCCGACGGCCGAGAAGGTGGCTGCGGAGGGTGAGAAAATAGCCGCTTCGAGCATCGACGCCATGACCGAGAACTTCCGCGAGCACTTCGATATGGTCCTGGGCCCGCGCGAGGGTCGGCCAGCTAAGGGTTTCGAGACGGATCATCTGCTCAGCACCAAGCGTTGGGACATTAAAGCCGAGCATGCCTGGACCAAGTACGCCAGCATCCGGGCGGCCAAGGTCCTGACACTGATGGCCAAGTACCGCGGTGGCGTCCGCTCCATGGTGGTGAACGGACCCCGCAAGGTGGCGGTTGGCATTACGCGCGCTACGGCCGGCGACACGGCGGCTGACGCCCTTGACTACACCATGAAGCAGGCTCTCTCTACGAAAGAAGGGGGCGAGTATGCCAAGGACCACATGGCGGAGATTGTGAAGAGTTTTGGCCTGCCGGCCGATTTTGATTTGACCAGCGATAAGGATTGGAAAGATCTTGAGGGGGACAAGCGCTGGCCCGGCGCCAAGGCCCAACATGAGGCGAAGATGTTGACGGTGAAGGACGCCATCGAGAAGTCACGTGTTGAGGTGGAGAAACCGGCGCGTGAGTTCGAAGGTGATCTCACCTTGCTCGACGCGTTGCGCAAGAAAGCCGACCCCAACCTCCTTCTCGGTAAGAGGGCCGATCCGGCCATGGTCCAGGAATATATGAAGAAAGGTCTGACCAAAGAGGATATCGCCGCTCTCGATCCTAAGGACGCCGTGCGTGTCATTTCTGCTTTCGTCGCTCTCTTCCTGCAGATGCGTGGCAATTGGAATGCCTACTGCCGCGCCATGGGTAAGCTTGAAGTGCTCGTGATGGGCAACATCCAGCGTCACCAGGATACGTCTGTGGCCGCGAAGGTGGCCGACGCGGGTATGGCGGGGGACGACGAAGCCGTCTTGAAATGGATTGTCTTCGGTGCTGCCGGTCTGGCGACGTCGTATGTGCTTGGTGGCCGGGGTGGCCTCACAAGCAAGCCGGTTGGTTTCCGTCCCGTCCCTTTCCGCATCGTCAACGGCGTCCCGAGCCTCCTCGACCGCATTCGGAGTGGTCGTCTCTTCTTCCCTAAGGGCTTCTGGCCCGAGGGGGCTGATATCAAGAAGGAGCTCTCCGATCTTCGAGCCCGGGATGAGGCGAGGGCGAAGGAGATCACGGAACTGAAGAAGAACGAAACCTTGAATCGTGAGCGCATTAACGAGCTTGATCGGGAGAGGGCAGCCGATCGTCGCCTCGTTGAAGACCTGAAGAGCGAGTTAGCGCTCAAGGAGGCTGCTCCGTTGGTGGCCGACCTCCCCGCCGACTTGAAGACTGCTCTGCAGGACGCTGCCAAACGCCATGCTCGCCTCAGTGTCGGCGAAGGTGCGGCCAAGTGGACTTGTGATCTTAAGCCCGACGGCACGGCCAATTTCCGAGGCCAGGGTTGGACGCTTGATGTAGACGCCGCCGGTCGCGTGACGGGCGTCACCGGCACCCCGCCCGCCGTTTCCTCGTTGCAATCCTCCCTCCGTACGGCTGCCGACACCAAGAACGTCCTCGACCTGGAGGCTCGTCACGGCATCGTTGCCGAGGGCCGCGCCGCGCCGCCCGCCGATCCCTCTGCTCCTCCTGAGTTCGTCGTGAACGAGGCGTGGGCTCGGCGCATGAAGATCT
This sequence comes from uncultured Candidatus Peribacteria bacterium, assembly GCA_964640945.1. Lineage (GTDB taxonomy): Bacteria > Patescibacteriota > Gracilibacteria > Peribacterales > Peribacteraceae > JAGOUB01. Next base: position 21,600 of record CAZXIV010000010.1, read on the forward strand.
TCACGGGCCTCGACCCTGCCAAGCCGATGGATGTGAAGCTTATTGCCGAAGAGCTTCGCGAAGCCTTGAAAGATAAGACCATCACCAGGAGTGAAGCGCTTGAAATTCAGCAGAAGGTGGCCGAGGTGGAGGCGGCCGCCCGCGAGGGTCGCCTGCCGGTGGCCGACGCCGCCGTCATTCGCACGCGTATCCGCGAAGCCGCCACCGAGCGCGGTCGTCTTATCCGTGAGATCCGTGAGATTAAAGTCCTCTAATTCCCTATGGGTCCCGAAACCAAACAACCGCCGACTGCTCCTGAGCGTAAGCCGAACGAGGCCGAGGCTCTCAAGACGTACGACGAGCTGGAGGCCACGCTAAAAAAGCTCCCTCGCGATGCGCGTGTGATTCTCCTGCAGTCTGCCATCCGGGACGTTGAGCTCGACCTGGGGGCTCGCAATGATCTCTATTCTGCATTTTTCGAGGACTTACCGCCGTTGCCAACCGGTGCTGACGATGAGGGGAAGCTGGCTTTCGCGGCTTTTGTTTCGGCTCGTCTGGCCGTTCTTGTTCAAGCTCAAAAGGTGAAGACCGCCGGAAAAGCGGCGGTGAAAGGTCTGACCGAGGCGATTGATACCTACTCAACGGCATCGTTCGACTATCACTCAAAAAATCCCATTGAAGACGTTGCTCCGAAGAAGCCCAAGCCCGCCGCTCTGAAGATGAGTGAAATGGAAGGGCTCCTCCTGGTCATGGGCTTTGATGAGCTTCAGCCCGGTCAGGTGACCGATGCTCAGCGCCAGCTGGATGCTGAGCGCTCCACCATCCTCCGTATGCTGAAAGGTGGCCGCTCAGCACTGCCTCCCTTACCGGCCGGCGCCGACCCGGCCTTGATGGCCCAGTGGGAAGCGATCGACGTAAGCGGCAACACGATTTCGGACTATCTGATTATTCTGAATGAGCGGGGGGTTCTTCCCGCCGACATCGAGGTGTTGCGCAAGGCTATCCGTGGCTACGAGCGCGACTGCGCCGCGTATCTCCAGGCTCGCGAGGCGATGGCGCCGGGCATCGTTGATCGTGTCCTCCTGCAAAGCGGTTTACCGGCCGATAAAAAGCCGCTCCTCAATGACGTGATCCAGGGCTACGCACCCACCGCGCCGACCAGCCCGGTAGGGGACGTACGTAAGCACTATCAGAACGTCTACGACCAGTACCTCGCTCTTTGGCGTGATTGCCATCAGCTTTCGATTGGTAACGTCCTCAAACCCGACGGCGGTCTGCCGGACAAAGTGGTCAGTTCTAAACCGCCTGTGAACGCCGCCGATTTCCGTGTCCGTCTCGATACCTACGCCAAAGCCAAAGCCGAGTACGACAAGGTCAGCTTGGATGCCCTGCTTCCCTTTGTGAAGACGGCCCTACGCGAGGCACTTAAGGCCAAAGGCGGTGTGGATTTTACAGCAGAGGAATGCACTCTGCTGCTGCAGGAATTGCAAAAACCCCTGCCCCAGCCGCCCACGAATGAACGCCTGGCCCCCCAAGTGCGTGACTACTTCCGCGGCCAGTATGAGGGGCTGGAGGCGTTGCGCAGTACGGCCCTGTTCCAACTTTGGTACATGCAGGTGAAGACCGACGCGAAGAAGCCCGTCTCGCCCCAGACCTACGCCGACTTCACCGAAGCTGCCACGCGCTTTTTGGTTCTTTCCGACGAGTACGCCGAGGATGTGGGGAAGGCCCGCCCGCCCGATTCTCTCCTGAAGAAGACGGCTAAACTTAGTGGTGCGATCGTGCTTCTCCATCAGGCACAGAAAGGCGTCAACCGCATCTTGCCGCCCCGTCCCGATTTTATCCCGCCGGGCCGCGAGAAGGAGCTCCGAATCAAATATGACAAGCTGCTGGAGGAGTTTAAAGCCAAGCCTGGAGTGGACCTGCGTACGTTCCCTACTTTTGAGAAAATGTTTTCTCTCGAGAAGACCGGTCTCGTGCGTGGCGCCGGCGCCGAGATCTGGAAAGCTGTCAGCCATCTTGGCCCGACGGAACTAGTCCTCCTCAGCCTTGTGATGTACATGAGCCGCGACAAGATTAAAGGTGGCACCGAGTTCATGCTCGCCATGGGCGCGATCGGCATGGTCAATGCGGGTGCCATGCCTTTTGAACGCCGCGCGCTGCGCCAGGCTATGCGCGGCAAGACCAGTCTGGCCGGTCGCGCTTTTACCCGCGTGAAAGGCCCGTGGTTTGTAAAGGCAGCCGCCGTGGTGGGTATCCTGATAGCCGGTGAGAAGACGATGGATGACGTGGGTGAATGGATGTCGGACGGCGTGCGCCACAATGGTGCCCGCAAGTTTGTGGAAGATTTTGGCCACAGCTTTGGCGGCCCGATCTTCGATAAAATCGGTGCTGTGCCAAATGCTTTAGGGGGGCTTGATCCGACTGGCTCGGAGCCGGCTCTGGCTTTTCTGATTGAGAAGCGTAGCAGTCCGATCATCCAGAAATACTGCCGCTCCCCCCAGGAATTTAATGCCTTGGTTGAGCGGGCGATCCGCTTAGGCTCTCACGAGATGTCGGAATTTTATCGTCTCGAGAAAGTTGATCTGGCCGACGATTATCGGAAGGACGTTGATGTTTCACAACCCCTCGACCCGGCTGAGATTCAGTCTGAGGGTTCCTTCAACATTGAGTACGGTGACTGGCGCAGCGTGAAGGATTGGCGCGCGAGTCGATTCGTCTCGCGGATGGCTCTGCGTAGCCGTGCCACACACGGTATCCTGGCTGCCGAACAGGCCCAGCTGCAAGCGTTCGTCGAGAGTAAAGAACTGAACGTGGGCACCGTGCCAAGCTTAGGCGATTTCGTTTGCGACCCGCGTGTGCCGGTTGATTTTGAATCCAACAGTGTGACCGTGACTGATCGTCTCATGCGTGCGATCGACGGTAGTTACAGCAGCTCCAGTCCGGTGGCAGCCGAATCGAAGGCGATCGGTGATTTTAGCAAGGCGGTAGCCGACTCTGGCAATGACGAGCTGAAGAAATATTGGAAGGCCCACGTAAAGAACACTGCCGAGCTAGCGGAGATGATCGGCCTCTTCCGCTATCTTCAGGTGTACGATCGCGACTGCTGGTTTGAGGATAAAGAATTCATCGCGCGCGGTGCGATCTCAGAAATTGAATACCGCCAGCGCAAAAAACAGGCGACGCTGCGCCTTGGCGGCGATGTGAAACAGCTGATGGTTGGGGTTGCCCTCGTCGAAGACCTTTTCGATTCGACAAAGATGCGTTTACCTCCGCGTGAGAAGCTAAAGCGTCCCGCCGGTCCGGAGGGTGCCTTGGATAACTGGCCCGTGGGGGCGGTGCGCCAGGACCCGTTGGTCACCCCTGACGTGGGTTCCTCGGACCTCCAGCCAGTTCCTCCGGATGGCCCTTTACGGAGCGGTATTCCGCTCCCGATTCAGCCCGAGAAGAAAGACAAGACCGCTGACGATCCCAAGGAGACCAAAGAGGTGAAGGAGGTGCGCCAGCAGCAAGAGTTCATGCGCGCCGTGGCCAGGCAGATGGAAAAGCGTCTGCCCGATCTTAAGGTTCTCCAAAAGGACAAGCCTTCCGCGGCCTTCGTGCCCGATGAGATCATCTCTCAACAGGGACTGACCGCCCAAAAGAGCACCCTGCCCGTTAGCCTGCGTTACGCTTCGCTCGGCGGTAAGGACGTGGTGCTCGCCCGCGTCTTTGTCCGGCCGGACACACGTGGCCGCGGCAAGCTGCTGTCCGTGCCTCGCGATGGTGGCATACGCACCTACGAATCGAACGAAAGTGAACTGTCTGTGATGATGGCCTGGTGGCCCGGACTCGATGAACCCGTCTTCTTCTACCTGGAGGCGGCGCGCATTCCAACCTTCGCCGATAAGGGCGCTGATTACCAGATGACAGTGAAGGAGATCTTTGACCTCCGCTCTTCGCCGAATGGCTCCAAGGGCGATGCTTTCGACCGTATCTTGCGCTCTTGTAGCTACGATGTGGCCTACGCCAACAATGACAATGATGAGGACAAGAATTACCGCCAAATCTTGGACGAGAAGCTTGGCGCTCTCATTACCGCCCGCAAGCTTGATTTCGACGATCCCAAGCTGCTCCGTGCCTTTGTTGAAGCGGTAGCCGCCCAGAAGTACCGGCTTACGGCCACAACCGTTGATCCGATTCTCAGTGAGATTGAAAAAAAGCTCGATGCCCGCTGAGATGGCTCATGCCTGAGAAATCGGAGTGCCTCCAAATTCCTCCTACCGGTAGTCGAGCTAAGCGCTAAGCCGCCTCCTGAGCCGCTCCGGGGCCTTTCTTTCGCGGGCGGTCCGGCCTCTGCTAGACTCGTCCGGTCACCCATTTTCTATGCCTGAGAAGGACACCCCCAAGGACCAGCCCGAGAAGAAGGCCGAACAGCCCTCGCTTGGCGAAACTCTCTCGTCCATCGGACGCATTAAGCCGCGCCCGATCGTGAACGAGATGGAGGATAGCTACCTGAGCTACGCGATGAGCGTCATCGTCTCGCGCGCCCTCCCCGACGCCCGCGACGGACTCAAGCCCGTGCACCGCCGCATCCTCTACGCCATGAGCGAGATTGGGCTCCGCAGCAGCGCCAAGTTTAAGAAGTCCGCGGCCACCGTCGGTGACGTGATGGCCAAGTACCACCCCCACGGCGACGCCCCCATCTACGAGGCCCTCGTCCGCATGGCTCAGCCATTTTCTCTGCGTTATCCGCTTATCTTCGGACAGGGCAACTTCGGCTCCATCGACGGTGACGGCGCCGCCGCCATGCGTTACACCGAGGCTAAGATGGCCCGCCTGACCGACGAGATCCTCCAGGACATCGATAAGGACACGGTCGGCTTCCACTTGAACTACGACGGCTCCAAGAAGGAGCCCGACGTCCTGCCCTCCAAGATCCCGAACCTCCTGCTCAACGGCACGGTCGGCATCGCCGTCGGTATGGCCACCAATATTCCGCCTCATAACTTCACGGAGCTCTCCGATGCCATTCTGCACCTGCTCCAAAACCCGGAGGCGACGGTCGAGGACCTGATCCAATTCGTCCAGGGTCCCGATTTCCCCACCGGCGGCATGGTGTATGGCAAAGAGGCCATCAAGCAGGCCTACCTCACGGGCCGCGGCTCGGTGGTGGTGCGCGGCAAGGCCGAAATCGAGGAGACGAACGGCGGCCGCTACCACATCCGCATCAGCGAGATCCCGTATCAGGTGAATAAGACCACCCTCATCGAGCGCATGGCCGAACTGGTGAATGAGAAAATTATTGTCGGCGTCAGCGACATCCGTGACGAGTCCGATCGCGATGGCATCCGCATCGTCGTCGAGCTTAAAAAAGACGCTTACCCGCAGAAGATTTTAAACCAGCTCTTCCAAAAAACAGAGCTCCAATCCAGCTTCGGTTACAACATGATTGCCCTGGCCGATGGCTTGCAGCCGCGGTTAATGAATCTCCAGGAGATGATCGCGGTCTTCATCCAGCACCGCCGCGAGGTCATCACCCGCCGCGTCACCTTCGACCGCGACCGCGCCAAGGAGCGCGCCCACATTCTTGAGGGCCTCTCGACCGCGCTCGACAACATCGACGCCGTCGTCGAGACGATCCGCAAGAGCGAGACCAAGGAAATTGCCAAAGAGCAGCTGATCAAGAAATTTAAACTCTCTGAGATTCAGGCCGCGGCCATCCTGGAGATGCGCCTGCAGACGCTGGCTGGTCTTGAGCGCAAGAAGATCGAAGATGAGCTGAAGGAAAAGAAAGCGTTTATTGCTGAGTGTGAAGCCATTCTTAAGGACAAGAAGCGCATCGATAAGATCTTTACCGAGGAGGTGACGCAGCTCCGTGCCCAGTACGGCGATGCCCGCCGCACGGTGGTGGTGCCGTCGGCCGCCGGCGAGTTTAGTGCCAAGGACACCATCCCGAACGCGCCGATGATCGTCACGCTCACTAGGAGCGGCTACGTGAAGCGCCTGAGCCCCGCCCAATTCCGCGCCCAGCAGCGCGGCGGCAAGGGTGTGAAGGGTGTGGAGATGAAAGAGGACGACGAGGTGCTGAGCTTGTTGCACGTCATGAACCACGACGAGCTGCTCTACTTCACTAATACCGGCCGCGTCTTCCAGCTGCCGGCCTACGAGCTGCCCCAGGCAGGCCGCGTGGCCCGCGGCCAGGCGATCGTGAACCTGCTCCAGCTCAAGCCCGAGGAGCGCGTCTGCGCCATCCTTAAGGCCGATCTCTCGCAGTACAAGTTCCTCTTTATCGCCACCAAGCAGGGTACGGTCAAGCGCACCGAGGTGGCCGAGTTCGACAATATCCGCCGCTCGGGCCTCATTGTTCAGAAGGTGCCAGAAGGGGATGAACTAAAGTGGGTGCTGGCTACCAACGGCAAGAACGAGATTATCCTTCTCTCGCGCAAGGGTAAGGCCATTCGTTTCCCCGAAGACGACGTTCGCTCCATGGGCCGCGCGGCGGCCGGCGTGCGCGGCATCAAGCTGGGCGGCGGCGACGAGATTGTGGAGGCGGCGACTATCAACGACTCGGCCAAGAGCATGGTGCTCGTGGTGATGGAAAACGGTCTCGGCAAGATGACGCCGGTTGACCAGTACCGCTTCCAGGGTCGCGGCGGCACCGGCGTGAAGAGCGCCCAGCTGACGGCCAAAACCGGTGACATCATCGGTGGTTGCGTGCTGGAGGAAGGCGCCGAAGGCGACCTGATTTGCATCTCCAAGCAGGGCCAGACCATCCGCATGGCGCTCTCGAGCATCCCGGCCCGCGGCCGCGCCACCCAGGGTGTGATCGTGATGCGCTTAAACGGCAGCGATAAGGTGGCCACCATGAGCGCCGTGATGCGCGACTTGGAAGCCGAGCAGGCGATGGCCGAGGCCGCCGCCGAGCTGCGCGCCGAGGAAGTGGAGGCGATCGTCGACGAAGCGGAAGAATTGGCCGAACTGAAGGCCGCCCAGGAAGAACCCAAGGCTGTGGGTGCCGCGAAGGGCAAGAAAGCCTCCGCCAAAAAGCAGAAGTAAAAAAGTATCGTGTATGAGGTATTAAGTATTAAGGGCGAGAATTAGCCCTTAATACTTAATACTGGATACCTAATACCCACTTGCCTTTTGTCCAATTTTCCATACAATCCCCGTACTCTATGCAGACCGCGATCCACCCCATCATGCACGCTGATGCGAAAACGACCTGCACCACGTGCCAGGCCGTCTACCTGATTCCGTCCACCGTGAAGGAGCAGACCGTTGAAGCCTGCAAGGCTTGCCACCCCCAGTACACGGGCAAAAAGCAGACGAACACGAAGGGCGGACGCATCGAACGTTTCCGCAAGATCCAGGCCGCTTCCCACGAGAGCGTCCCAGTAGGTGGCGGCCAGCGTCAGAGTGTCGTTCCAGAGATCGCGCAGTCGTCACCTGGCTGAACTCCTTCCAGGAAGGCGGACCGGAGGCAGTGTGGCGAGTTCTTCCCGCTGGCCAAAAGGGCGAGAAAACAGCCCGGAAGATGGCAGTCGAGGCCTTTGAGTGCTATACTAGAGTGGTATGAACAGTCGCCAGGCGCAGTTGCTGACGGCCATTATCGACCAGTTCATTAAGACCGCTGTGCCGGTGGGTTCGCAAGAGCTCCTCAAGCACTCGAGCTTTACGCTGTCGTGTGCCACGATTCGGAACGAAATGCGCTTCCTCGGCGAGGAGGGGTTCTTAGAGCAGCCGCACGTTTCCGCCGGCCGCGTGCCGACGGCCAAGGGATACCGCTTCTACGCCGCCGATTCCGCGCAGCAGCCGACGCTTCATCTCCAAGTGGTGGAGAAGAAATTCCGTGAGTTGAAAGATCACTACTTCAAGCAGAAAGATCAAGAGCGTGCCTACGAGGCGGTCGCTCTACTTTCGCACATGATCGCCAACGTCGCCTTTGTGACGGTGCCGCACAAGCCCGGCGTGTACTTCCTCGGACTCGCCCAGACGCTCCGCCAGCCGGAGTTCCAGTTGGACCCAGGCTTGGCCAGCGGCGTGGTGGAAGTGCTTGAATCAACGCTCACCAAGGTGCTCGACGAGGTTCCGAGCGGGGATGAGGTGCAGTATTACATCGGCGAGGAGCACCTCCTCCCACAGATTCAAAGCTGCAGCCTGCTTGTGAAGTCCTACCAGCTCCGCGACCACAAGGGATTCATCGGCATTCTCGGCCCCATGCGGATGGATTATGCTTTTAACAGCGCTGCGCTCACACTGGTGAGCGATTTCCTCTCCGCTTCCTAACGTGTCCGCGACGGTCCTCCACCTTTGGCCCAGCCTCCCCAACGAGAAAGATCCCGTGGAGCGCGGCCCGGTGTATATGGAGACGGTTGCCGCCGCGTTGCACACGCTCAAGGGCGCGGACCGCCAGGTGTCGCTCGAGGTCGGCATGCGTGAGGGCAAGGTGGGCTTCTTCATCCGCAGCTCCGCCCGTTCATCGCCGCTCATCGAGAGCCAGCTCTACGCTCAATATCCCGATATCGATATCGAGAAGCTGAACAAAGAGCCCTTCGCGCTAAAGGAAGGGGAGGAGGTACTCTCGCTCGACCTCAAGCTGAAGAACCCCGAGGTCTTCCCCATCAAGCGCTACCCGCAGTTCGACGACATGATGAGCCGGGCCAACGTCGACCCGCTTTCGGCCATGACCGCCGCCTTGGCTCGCTACCCGCTGCCGGGCATGCGCGGCCACATCCAGGTGGTGATCGAGCCGATGCCCGGCCCCTTTCGCAAGCGTGCGCTGCGCTTCCTGCCGCTCCTAGAAAAAGGACTTCCCAGCATGTGGGGTGCCTACGCCCAGCTCTTCGTTGATATCCAACTGGCCCGTGGCTGGCGCCGTATCGTTTTGTGGCCGCTCGGCATCCTGATGGGTGGCTGGAAGATGTGGAGCATCGTTCGCAAGCTCTCGGCAGCCGCCTCGCCCGATGCTAAACCTACGCCCGTCGGCGCCAACGACCAGACCAGTCGCTCGCACGAAAAGGAGGACAAAGTCAGCGGCGCCAAAGACAAGGTGAACCGCCTGCTCTTCCTCGCCAATGTGCGCATTAGCGTCATTGGTCCGCAGGGCCAGCAAGACTTGCTCATGCAGAAGATTCAGGAGATTGCGAGCACCTTCCAGCAGTTCTCCATTCCGACCAGCAACGGCTTCGTAGCGGGCAAACTCCAGACGTCAGCCACTGTATTGCTCGGCATGCAGATCCGCCCCTACGCGCTGTCGTCCGAGGAGCTGGCCACGCTCTGGCACGTACCCACGAGCCTGGTGCAGACCGCCAACCTTGAGCGCATCATCTCCAAGAAGCTTGAGCCGCCGGTGAACCTGCCCATCCCGGGTGTGACCGACCCCGAAGAGAACCTGACGTTGCTCGGCGAATCGGTCTTCCACGGCCACCGCCTCAAGTTCGGCATCCGTCCCGACGACCGCCGTCGTCACGTCTACATCATCGGAAAGACGGGTATGGGCAAGACGACCATTTTGGAGAACATGATCTACAGCGACATTATCGGTGGCAAGGGTGTGGCCGTCATCGACCCGCACGGCGATCTCATCAACTCGGCGATGCGCTTCATGCCGAAGAACCGCGTCAACGACGTGGTGCTCTTCGATCCCTCCGACCGCGACTGGCCGATCTCGTTCAACATGCTCGAGTGCGACGATCCGGGCCAGCGCCCGCTGATCGCATCGGGCCTGATGAGCGTCTTCCTCAAGCTTTGGCCGGAGGCCTTCTCTGGACGCATGGAGTACATCTTGCGCAACACCCTGCTGGCGTTGCTCGAAAACGAGGGTTCTTCGATGCTCGGTATTCTGCGCATGTTCGCCGACGACGCCTACCGCGTGAAGCTCGTCAGTAACGTAAAAGATCCGGTTGTGAAGACTTTCTGGGAGTCCGAATTCACCAGTTGGAGCGACAAGTACCGCACTGAGGCCTTGGCTTCCATCCAGAACAAAGTGGGGCAGCTCATGTCCACGCCGGTAATGCGCAACATTGTCGGTCAGGTGCGGAGCACGCTCAACATTCGTCAGGCGATGGATAGCGGCAAGATCATCCTTGTAAACCTCAGTAAGGGAAAAATCGGCGAGGACACCTCGGCCTTCCTCGGCTCCATGCTCGTCACCAAGTTTCAAATCGACGCCATGAGTCGGGCCGACATTCCCGAGAAGGAGCGCCGTGACTTCTACTTGTACGTGGACGAGTTCCAGAACTTCGCCACTGAGTCTTTTGCCACGATTCTCTCCGAGGCGCGCAAATACCGCCTCAACTTAACAATGGCCAACCAGTATGTCGGCCAACTGATCATCGGCCAGGGCAACACCACGCTACGCGATGCCGTCTTTGGTAACGTTGGCTCGATGGTGAGCTTCCAAGTAGGCAGCGAGGACGCCGAGCTCTTGAGCCAGCAATTCGAGGAGATGGTGAGCCCCAAGGACATCCTGAGCCTGCCCAAGTTCCACGCCTACGTGCGCCTGATGATCGACGGCATCCCGGGTAAGCCCTTTTCTGTCGGCACGCTGCCGCCGCCGAAGTTTGAGGTGGATAACGGCCGCGAGGAGCAGGTGCGCAAGCTCTCGCGCGAGCGCTACAGCGAGCGGCGCGAGGTGGTGGAAGAGAAGATCAGCCGCTGGGCGGCCGGTACTTCGGAGGCCAAGCTGCAGGCCGTGGCGGGCGTGAAGATGAAAGAGAAAGAGGAAGAAGAGTTGAAGAAAGCTCGCGCCAAGAAAATGACGCTCGAGCAGTACCGCGCCTGGCGCGATAAGGAGATGTGGACCAACGAATATAACGCCCTCAAGAAAAAGCAAATGCTCGGCACGGCGCTCACGCCCGATGACGAAGCAAAGTTCGCGGACTACGCCCAGAAGATCCTCGCCGCCGGCGGCACGCTGCCGCCCGTCAGTAAGTCGATGGTCCAGGCTGCGGCCGAGGCCCTGGGCGTACCGGTGGAGGAAGTGGCGGTGCAGTACGGCGTTGATATGACACCGCTCAACACTGTATCCGCCGCGCCGGCGCCGGCTCCCAAACCCATGCCCCGCCCGGATCCCCGGAAGCTGCGTTAAAAAAATCAGTGTGGATGCGGAGCGCGAAGGCGGCTGAGGCGCGCGCGTCGCCCCCGCTCCGTCGCAGACAGTGAAGGTTTGGCTGAGGCTGCCCTTTTTACGCGGCGCACACGAGCGTATCACGGGAAGTGACTAGAGAAGGGGATTGGCTGATCCAGAAGCCATCGCGATGATGATCAAGAGCAACGAAGCAGCATCTCTGCTGCCGGGGCCGATTTTCGCCTCCCTCCAGGTGTTCGCCTTTGGCAAGCGATGTTGGTGGCCGAATGCCCTATTCTAGCGGTGGTTTCCTCCCCCTCCCTCCCATGATGCCTATGATGGCTCCCTACGGCGCGGCTTGGTTCCCCGCCCTTCACTGCCTAGCCGGTTTGTTCTTCGCTGTCGGCGCGGTCCTCCTGCTCGCCTGGGCGATCAAGCACCTCAGTGGAGAGAAGCAGAAGTATTGGGGAGGTATGTTCATCCTGGCTGCGATCGTCCTTTGGTTGGTGGGCATGACGCTCTCCATTGCTATGGGCGGCAAGGGCGACATGATGGCCCCCAAGACCATGATGAAGAAAGACGCCATGATGGCTCCGCGCCAGGCTGCCCAGGTCCGCGGCGAGAGTAAGCCGAAGCCCCAGCCCACCACCGGGCGCGGTGAGACTCAGCCCAAGTCCCGTTAATCCGCCTCTTTCTATCAAGACGGTGTCCCGTTCCGCGGGGCGCCGTCTTTTAGAGATCGGCGTACGTGAGGCGTTGAAGCTTGAGTTTGGCCGGCAGGGCCATGGCCGTCAGATCGGTGAGCATCTGCAGCTCCGTCACGCGTTGGGGATCGGTATCGAACGGCGTGCCCACGGGCGTAGGGGCGCCAGGATGAACCATGAGCTCGATGGAGCCCTCAGCCGGCAGGCGCGAGAGGATGTGGCGCAGGTTCTTGGCCGAGGCGCGGCCCACGAGCGTGAGGCCGCGGAAGGTGTCGGTGCCGATGATGCCTTCGCTGGCAAAGAGGGGACGGGCGGCTTCGGCGCGGGCCGAGATCTCCTGGGCGGCGGCGAGTTCCTGGGGGGTGATCACGTAGCCGAAGGGCGGCAGCGTTTCGCTCGGGATGCGCACGCGCAACATGCCGTAGCGCAACATGATGGTCGCGACTAGCGGGCTGACGGCGGGGTGGCAGTGCACGTGCTCCACGGCCGAGAGGTGCGTGGGCTGGCCGTAGTGATCGAGGCACCATTCGATCTGCGCGCGGATCTCACGCTCCAGGTGGGTCGGGTCCGCCTCGCCGGTGCGCAGGCGGCGCTCGAATTCCTTTCGCTCGGCGAAGCCGCCGTGGGGCATGAGCAGGCTCGCCACGCTGGCCGGCGGCGAGAGTGGCTCGCCGCTCGTGAGCGCCAGGTGCAGGCCGGCTGGTACGCGGCGCTCGCGGGCGCGCTTAGCGGCCTGGTCGCTGTCGCTGCCGTTGGGCAGGAGCCCGGTATTCGTCACGAGGCCCTGTTCGACTCACAGGAAGATGCCGTGGGAGCGGGCGCTCGTGGCTCCCAGGTCGTCGGCGGTGACAATCAGGCGACGTTTCACACGTTGATTGTACGCGAAAAAAAGCCCCGCTCGCTTTCCTGGTGGGGAGAGCACTGAGCGGGGTTGGGTTGGTTGGGGGACGCCTAATCGTTGGCGTCCCAGAGGGCGGTGATCGGTTCGGCCTGGCTGGCGGACCAGTGTTGGCCGAAGCTGATCTGCACGGATTCGATCTCCTTGTCGGTGCTTAGGTAGCACACTCCGCAGCCTGTTGAGCAGACGATGCGGTTGCCGACTTTGGCGCGAAGCTGGGGGTGGAGCATGAAGATCCCTGCTTCTGTTCGTATCATCGGGCGTGTGTTGCTGCAGGGGAGTCCGACGGTTCGGATCTCCTGGACCGTCAGGGCCATGTCCTGAATGCCGCCGATGACGCCGGTGACGGTGGCCTCGCGCTTCTTGCGGTTCAGCGCGATGGTCGTGAATTTGCCGCGCAGGTCGGCGGTGCTGAAGTGCCACGTCCAGCCGTCGAGGAACTCGGCCGACGTGTGACGGAAGTGTGGCGGGGCGTCGCGCAGCGTGAGGATCATGAGGTTGCCGTCCGTCTCGACCTTGCTCAGGGTCGGGTGTTCTTTGGTGTGCCCCAGCAGGACGCTGACGAGGGACAACGATTGCACATTCATCGCATTTCTCCGGTGAAAAGAAGGGTCGGTCTGGTTTTTGAAACTTATTATATTTAATACTTTAATATGATTATTGTCAAATACGTCGTCATTCCCGCTGTACTGTCGCTTGGGACGGACGAAAAAACCCCGTCACCATGGTTGGTGACAGGGTAAAAGTTGGTTCTAAATCGCTCTCATTAGAGAGTGTCTGACTGCACGGGGAGTATGAGCCCCGTCGCAGTGTACGGGTCCAGGCGCGGCCAGATTTTTAACTGCGGACCGCTGACGTCGATGAGCTTGGACTTGTCCTCGCTCGGGATGATCCCTGGATAAATCGTGTTTGGGTTCGTCACCACTTCCGGCTCGGCCATGATACTGAATGCGTCCCAGACGAACCGTCCGGTGCGCCCGAGCTTGTCGGTCGGTCCGACGATGTGCAGCGGTTCGTTGGAGTAGCCCGAGGTGATGCCGATGCCTTCGGTCTCGAGTATCTCCTGGTCTTGGTGGTGCTTCACCCAGAAGCCCTGGCGCACCTCGTCGGCCGAGCACCAGCGGTGGCACTTCGCCTCGGGGCTGGCTTGCAGTTGCCCACCGACGATGCGGCAGAGATAGCACACCGCCGTATCGTTGCCGAACGTAAGGGGTTCGCCGAGCATGCAGATGATGGCAATCTCGATGCCGCCCTCTTCGCGGCACTCGCGCTGTAGGGCGGTCTTGTCGTCCTCGCCGGTCTCGACGCGGCCACCGAGCATGTTCCAACCCTTGCCGTCCATGCGCTCGGACAGGAGCTGGCGGTCGGCGGCGGTCGGCATGTGCATGTTGCTCAGGAAGGCGGCAAACACGCCGCGGGTTTTGGGTTTCTCGGACATGGTCTCTCCAGTGGGTTTTGGTGGATCGGTCTCTTCTTCGGAGCCGATGGTGTGAATACCGCTCCTTTGTAGCGGCCCTAAAGTATAATTAATCATTTATTACCTATTTAGTCAATATTCTTGTTTAAAGGCCGGAAACTGCCGATGGAACCATAAATACCGGCCTTGTCGCTTGTTTCTGCGATCGCCGCTCCCGTACCGTAACACCCATGACATCCTTCCGCTTCCTGACCGCTTCGGCGGCTTGTCTTCTCACTTTGTCTGCCTGCAGCGCCACCATCGCGCCGCCTTATGGCAACGATGCCCCGATGCCCACCCAGAACCAGTCTGCTCAGGCTCGTTCTTCTAAGGCCCAGCCGGCGGCTCAGAAGAAGGTCATCCCCAAGAAGGCCACCAAAACCGCAATCGACCAGAAAGCCTGGGATGGCGACTGCGCCCCCAAGGGTCAATGCACCCGCCTGGAGCGCACGTGTGAGATAGCCGGCACGCTCTGTTTCTTTCCAGATTCTGGCCCAAAGGGCTCGTGCCTCACAATTGAGCAGCGCAAGAACTGTAGCGGTGGAGCTGGGCAGTGAGCGTTATGTCAGTCATCAATTGGGCATCCGCGAGGGGGCCTTTTTTTGGATGTTTCCCACGGCGCAACAGGCCGCTGGAGCGGGTTCTCGCATAGGCCATTCAACCGACGTTGTTCCAAAACGACGCCCATATGCCATGGTCAGTTCCTATCCGCGCATGACAAACCCCCAGCCGAAGCTGGGGGTCGTCCTGAACAGCGAAGTGAGTGCCGCGATGCGTGCCCGAATGGGCGTTGAATGGATGCCGCACCTGCATCCAGAGCGGGTAGCGTCTACCGTCATCCCATCTTGGGACAACTCCTTGTAGGGACGGGCTGCTAGCAGATACTCGCTTGCAACAAGATTTTTTGTCTCTTGTGCCAGTTAATGCCAGCTTTAATGTAGCCGATTGGGCCACAGTCTTCCAGCTGACAGGGTATTGGAGGGAAGTCCTTCTCCCCGAGGTCAGCCACCTCGACCCTACATGAGTCGGCGAGGTCTGCGTACATTCCCGGGATCACGCCTGGGCAGAACTGGTTCTCTTTCTCGGGGCCGAGAAGGAGAACTCGGATGCGGAAGTCGCAACCAGGCCATCGAATTTCGAAGCCGGGCATCCCGGGCTTCCCTTCTACCACCAATTCTTCGGTTTGATACCGACGCGGGGCCGGACCCGCAACGTAGCGGAAATACGTGACTTTCGCCGCTGCCAGGAGCTTCCTGGCTGCGACTTCGTCCTGGGAGCTTGTGCGGCGCCACGGCTCCAGCTGGGCCGCGAGCGTCTCGCGGCGCTGCACTGCCGCCTGGAGTTGCTCATTTGAGAGTAGTCCCGCCGCGTGGCGGAGCACTAGCTCCGCGATCGACGGATCGGCGACGGCTCCTTGCCTGGGGTCAGGAATGTACGGCTGCCCTTCGCACTTGGCGAAGGTCCCGGTGAACCCCGGGTTGCTGCACCCGCCGACCTTTAGCCACGATAAGTCCGGGTAGGCCTCACCTTCCCAGGAGAGGCCGTTCCCCGACCAGCCGGGGGCCATCTTGGCGCAGGTCACCTGGGCCATAGAGGCCTTGATGGCTGCGTAGGGGATGGTGAATTGGCGATTATCGAAACGTACAATAAACATACTATCTTTCTCCTTCGAGATTCAGGCTCTCGATAGCCTTGCCCTCCTTGCGGACGAGCGAAAAACGATCGGGTTTTAACACAGTTCGAGCAGCATAGGCCCCATAGAGGCCCACGATGCTCAAACCGGCTCATCACCCGTAGCACTCAATGCTGTTAAGGAACTTGTCGGAATACGAGATTCTGACAATTGATATAATAATATAGTATGTATATTTGTCCATCTTAAATATGGACAAGATTAATCTAATGTTGTGTAACACAATTTACGACACCCGAACCGAAGTTAGCAATACCTATGACCGATTGCAGAGTGCCTTCTCTCTTGTACAAGAAGCGACTTTCGTATGATGGCTTCTTTGTGGTTTGCTCAAAAATGACAAGAAAGTGCCATGGTGTGCTCCTGTCTTTGAATATAGCAAAAGCCCCTAACGTCCTGTCAGGGGCTTCGATCGGAAGACACTATGCCCTCAGATTGACATAGTCAGAGGTTTACGAGATCCGACCAACACGAAGTGGGGGTTACGATGGTTAAGAAGGTGGCCAGATTCAAAGCGGATCAGGTGTGGACCAAAAAAGCCCGGAATCCCACCCGCTACCGCGAACTCCTTCCTCGTCGGATCGACACACGGAACCGTCTTCTCGAACAGGAGACGCTCTCTTGTCGCCAAGTAGCGGAGAACGATCAGGTGTGTCAGCTCACATGCCAACGTTGCCTCCTCTGCAACGCTGAGCAGCTTGAGCTGTGCGTGGAACGGCTTATCTGCGAACTGAGGAGCAGGATTCTTGCAGATGAGATACCAGCGGCACTGCATCTTCTCAGTGCACATGCAGGGATCGTTGTCGAAGCAGTACTTCGTTGTTGAGTGGAGCAGCGTCGGGTGCTTCTCGTAGACCTGCATGACGGTCATCGGGCTGCCAGGGAAGAGGATGTAATTCTCTCGGCACTCTTGAAGCGTCGCCTCGGAGAAAGGGACTTCACGCAGCATGTCCATTTCACACGGGCTGTACTCCGTGCCCAGATGACGATGTACCTCCTCCGTCCCGTGGAAGTTCGTGCCCATGATCTCTCTCGCACGGTCTTGACTAAGCGCATGAGCGCGGTTCTGCCAGTACTGTACGAGACGCTCACGGACAGTGGGGTTATCAATTGCAGCTTGCAGGTCTTCGTAGGACAGACCCGCTTGCTCCATGCGGCGGAACCATTCCGCCACTCTCCCCACGATCTGACCTGGACTTGGTTGGTTCGCAATGGATTTAGCCATCGCATACCTCCTTTTCCCGAACCGTCGGGTTTGCGGCTATCTCGGTATGAGACAAGCACTATAACCACTACCAATGGCCATGGTGCTTGCCTCATGCTCAGGCCAGTGATGCAAAAAGAGCATATTATGTTTTATCACAAATGATCAATTTAGTTAATAAAAGTGTTTCGAACTTTTGAAGGCGGCTCAGGACGCATTGAACTACGGATCACCCCAAGTAAGGGAGGCAATCCTCACTGCACTAGCTTCGAACTACACTGTGAAGGACGGGGAGCTGCGTTCCCCGTTTCGCGAGGCGCTCCAGAGAGAGGAGCGTCCAGAATGGTGGACGATACTGGATTCGAACCAGTGACCTTTCGAATGTGAATCGAACGCTCTAACCAGCTGAGCTAATCGTCCAGAGTTTGGCGGCGGTGTAAGAAGAAGGAACGGCGAGCGTTCGGAACGCCTTTTTTATGTGCGCCTGCCCTAGCGGGCAGTCGGCCCAGCTGAGCTAATCGTCCAGAGTTTGGCGGCGGTGTGAGAAGAAGGAACGGCGAGCGTTCGGAACGCCTTTTTTATGTGCGCCTGCCCTAGC
>CAZXIV010000010.1:39281-45354 GCA_964640945.1 uncultured Candidatus Peribacteria bacterium
GGGCAGTCGGCCCAGCTGAGTTCATCGTCCAGAGAGGGAGGAAGATTAGCAGAAGGAGGGGCGAGCGTTCGCAACGCTTTTTGATGGCGCCGGCCGATTGTACCAAAAAGCCTCCCCGCCAGGGCGGATTTTTGGCGATTGCAGATTTTTGCGGTCGGCCTACGATAGGGCCGTTTCACCATCCTGTCCGTTCTCACCAACATCTGGAGATCCATAGCATGATCCGTATCACCGAGATTTACATCAAACTGTTGTCTGAAGACGAGCCCGACCGGCTACTGGCTTTCTGTTCAATCACGCTTGAGGGAATGTTCGTCGTTCGTGACTTGAAAATCATCCAAGGTCGGGACCGAATCCTCGTGGCGATGCCGGCGCGCAAGCTGACCGACCGATGTCCTTACCCTGACTGTGGCGCCAAAAATGTGCTCCAAGCGAAGTTCTGTCAGCAGTGCGGATGCCAGCTTAATCCCGAGCGCGCCGAGCGCAGGGCTGCCGGCCGCAGTAAACTCTACGCGGACATCGCTCATCCCATTTCCACTGAGGCTCGCATTGCTTTGGAGGGCCTGATAATCGGCGCTTACGAGCGAGAACGTCAGCTGTCCACACAGCCGGGATACGTGTGTCACTACGATACCCATCTACCCCGCCGTTCTGCCTGCTGTCAGGACAGCGCCGGTCCGGTCTTCACCTTGGCGCTCGCCACTTCCTGATTCCCTCGCCAGGTATCTGTTTTCTCTGTACGGCCCACTCTCCGGAGGGGCCTTTTTTTGGCTCAGGCCTTCTTGAGAAATTCCATATCCGCTGAGAGACGGCTCTCCTCAGGCAGTACTTGGCCTTGGTACTTGCTGCCGGGCTTTTTGTTGTAGGGCGTTTCGGCGGGGCTCGTCATCTTCTCAAAGGCGATCTGGCAGATACGCATGCCGGGGTAGAGGGCGACGGGCAGGCGGTTTAAATTGCTGATTTCGAGGGTAATGGTGCCCGAGAAACCGGGGTCCACGAAGCCGGCGGTGGAGTGGATGATGATGCCGAGGCGGCCTAATGAGCTGCGACCTTCCACGCGGACGACCAGATCGTCGGGGACGGTGACGACTTCGCATGTGACGCCTAGTACGAACTCGCCCGGCTGGACGATGAACGATTCGCCTGGCGGGACCACGATGGTGCGCATATTGCCGGCGAAGGACTCCGGCTTCATGGGGTCGAGGATGGCGAAGCGGCTGTGCTCGTAGAGCTTGAAAGTGTTGCCTAGGCGGAGATCGAGGCTCGAGGCCGCGATGTGCATCTGGTCGAGGGTCTGGTCGCTCTCAACTTTTACACGTCCACTGCGGATTTCGGCCTTAATATCACGGTCAGAGAGAATCATGCGGGCAGGATAGAGTGTCTTTGAGTTCTTGCTCAAGTCGGAGTTGGCGGGAGTGGAAATCTGCTACGCTGGGTGGCCCATGGTGTTACGCTCCCCGGCATCGGCTGACGACCAAGACTTGTCTCTAGAAAGCCAAATTCTGGCTGATAAGCGGGGGGAAGGGCTGCCGGAACGGGAGCTTCTCCGCCGCATCGGCCGCATTAAGGCCCAAGTGGCGCGTTATGTCTCCATCTCGTTCGACCAGATGGGCGCTGCCGGTGCCTCCGATACGCAGAACCTGCTCACGGGTTTGCAGTTCATCAACAAAGAGGACGAGTCCGAGGTGGCCGGTTGGGAGCAATTGGTGGCCCGTCTGTTCGCGGAGTATCTGCCCTCGGCGCGCATTCTCTACGCCCGCATGCAGCGCGAGTTCGACCGTGGCCGAGGCTCAATGAGCGCTCTCGAAGAGGCGGAATGGGAGACGTTCTACCGCAGCCCGAGTTACGACTACAAGCACAAGGAGAACCAGATCGAGAGCATCCTACCCCACGAGATCGACCAGTCGATCGCTGTCCGTCTGGAGCGCGACAGCCTCCTGGATCAGGCCGAGGCGCGTCTTATTCCCGCGAGCTATGCGCTCAGCGACGACAGCGCCTTCCTGCGCCTGCCTCTTTCGAGCCGCAAGGCGGCCGTCGCCTCGTTCCGCGAGGATGTGCGTGAGCTCTCGAGTGAGCTCCGCGCCGCCCACGGCGACCTTCGCAATTTCCTCTCGGCCCAGGCCAGCGGCGAGCGCGCCGCTTTTAGCCTCGACGAAGCCGGGCGCTGGCTGAGCCGTGCCTTTGATCAGGCCGAGAATGCCAAGGATGTGGAGCAATTCAAGAAGGGGACGATTCTGCCGGCGCTCGCCCGCGCCGAGTACTTGCGCGCCGAGTACGACGCCGCCGAGGCCGCCCTTGAGCCCGTGGCTGACCGTCTGCCGGCCGGCTTCCGCCGCCGGTCCGCCGCGTCGTTCTTGCAACTCTCTGTTTCTGGACGGGCCGCCTACGTGGTCGGTATCCAAAACGCCGCTCGCGCCGCGAGCGCTTCTCGCCACGCCGAGGAAGCCGAGGCGCGCTTGGCCGATGACGCCGAGCAGTCGATTCGGGCTGCGCTCGCTACGGGCGACTGGCGCGGCGCCCAGCTTCATCTTGAGACGCTCACCGCTCTGGACCAGCGCCGCGATTCGCTCACCGGTCTGATCCACGCTGTCGACGCCGCCGAGATCGCCGGTCGGCGTGAGGAAGATATCGCCGAAGCCCGCGCGGCCATCACGCGGTCGGTCGGCACCATCGGCCACACCGCCCTCTTGAGCGCCTATGCCTCGGCGGTCGCCGAGGGCGTCGAGCACTTCGACGCGTTCGCCACCCTGGTGGAGCGCCGCGCCCAGGCCAAGAACCAGCGCCCAGTCGCCCGGCCCGCCCCCACGCTCGTGCGCGCCGAGGTTATGGCTGAACCTGTACCAGTGTTAGAGGCGGAACCGGCACCGGAAGTGTCGGCACCCGCCGCTGATACGCAAAACGATGCCGATCTTCAGCAGAAGAAAGCAACAGAACGCCCGGTGGTGGCCGTTGAGGCCGACGACGCCAAGGCGGTAGTCCAGACGGTGGCGACCATTGAGACGGTGGGCGACGAGACGGCGGCGCTGGCGCTCAAGGCCGAAGGCGAGACGATCTCGGTCTCACGCCAAGCCGAAGCCGCCAAGCTTCACCCCTGGCTCAAGCATCACCTCGGGGTCTTGGCCCGCCACGGTGCCGGCTTCCTGCCGCCCGCCAGTCGCACCTCTTGAATCACGGCGGTTGGGGCCGTAGTCTCGGGATGTTATGCGTCCCTCCTTCCTGCTTTCACTCACGCTTCTGCTCGCCGCCTGCGGGACTGGCTCCTGGCCCGCGCCTGCAGACCTGGCTCAAAACCCACTCTACGTCTACGCGGAGCAATCACTGCTCACGCAGCATCTCGCCAATGTCGAGATAAAGGACGGTCAGGGCTCGGGCAGTCTGGCCGGCCAGCGGCAGGTCTCCATTCGCGCCTCGCAAGACGCCCAGGCCATCATTGCTTCGGGCTGGTCGGGCATGTTTGTGCCGGCCGCAGACGAAGTGAGCGGCGCCGCTCTCTTGCTCGATGGCACGCT
Organism: uncultured Candidatus Peribacteria bacterium; assembly: GCA_964640945.1. Lineage (GTDB taxonomy): Bacteria > Patescibacteriota > Gracilibacteria > Peribacterales > Peribacteraceae > JAGOUB01. The sequence goes on from CAZXIV010000010.1 coordinate 42,791, forward strand.
TTTCTTTGGCCCCGACTTTATGCTGCCGCCGGGCCTTGATGTGCATGTCTACCTCTCGAGTGCGGTTGATCCGCGCGAAGGTGTCTTTCCCGATGAGACGGCACTCGATCTAGGCCGTTTGGCCACGCCGTTTGGTGCCCAGGCCATCGCTTTGCCTCAGGGCACGCCGACAGACGGCACGCTTCGCACCGTCGTGTTGCGTGATGAAGCCCTGGGCCGCCTGATGAGCTTCGCCCAGTTGTCGAGATCCAACTGACGTGGGTCTTAGAAGATTTCGGCCGCCATCGCGGCCACGTTTACGATGTCGCGCTCGGTGGCGGCAGTGGCGGCACCGTCGACGAGGCACTGCAGGCGGACAGGCGTATGGAAGATATTTTGGATGAGCATTTCGATGGCGCGGCTGGCGTCGGTGGCGGCCACTTTATCGCGGTGGAACTTGGAGCTGAACATGAGTGTCACTGTCGTTCCCTCAACCGCTGTCAGGCGGGCGTCCTTGAGTGACATGCGCGCCGATGATGGTTCCACTTTAGGGAGGAGGAAGGGCCAGGCGGCGGCTAGGTTCTCCCGGGTGAAAGCGGCGGCTTCGATAGTGGGAGCGGGCGGGGCGGGCGGCGCCTCCGCTGGAGGTGTGATCGGAGCGGTAGCAACCTCTTTTTTTGGCGCTGGCGCAGCTGGTGTGGGAGCAGGCGTGGGTGGAGCAGGGGGTGGGGGAGTGCTGGCGTCGGACATTGGGCTGGAGGCCAAGCCCGCGGCCCGCAGCAGGCCGGCCTCGAGTGCGATCATCGGTGCGGGCGAGATCCGAAGTTCTCGCAAGCACCAGAGGATGGCGTCCAAGCGACTGATTGCCGCCGTCAGTGTGGCTGGGTTGTTCAGAGCTTGGGGCAGAGCCTCACGGAGCTTTTCCAGGATGAGGCGCAGGATGTTCTCCGGCGGGATGGCGAGCTGCTCCAGTTCGGCTGTGAGACGTAAAATTTGGGCGCTGTCGCCGGCCTCGATGGCGGCTAAAAGCGCCTCAGCCTGGGCGAAGCCGCTCTCCCCAATGCGCTCAGCCACATCGGCGGCGGTGATGGCCGGCAGCGAGCGGAGTTGGTCTAAGAGCGAGAGAGCATCGCGCATGCCGCCGCGGGCCACGGTGGCAATGGCGCGGAGCGCCGGGCGGTCGACGATGATGTGCTCCCTATCGGCCACGACCTGCAGGCGGCGGATGATGTCTTCCTCGCGGATCTGGCGGAACTGAAAGCGCTGGCAGCGCGACTGGATGGTGGCGGGTACCTTGTGGAGTTCAGTCGTGGCCAGGATGAAGAAGGCGTAGGGTGGCGGTTCTTCGAGGGTTTTTAGCAGGGCGTTGAAGGCTTCTTTGGTGAGCATATGGACCTCGTCCACGATAAAGACCTTAGCGGCGGCCGCCACGGGCGGAAAAACGATACCTTCGAGCAGCGAGCGGACGTCGTCGATGCGGCGGTTACTGGCCGCGTCAATCTCTACCAGATCGACCAGATTGCCGTCTTCGACGCCCTTGAGGATCTGGCTCTTCATCTCCTCGGCGGCGCCGTGGGTGAGCAGGGCGCGGGCAAGGATGCGGGCGACCGAGGTTTTGCCTGTCCCGCGCGGTCCGGAGAAGAGATACGCGTGCGACAAGCGGTCCTGCGCCAGGGCCTGTTCCAGGGTGGTGACGATGTGGTCCTGGCCGATCACATCAGCAAGAGTCGTGGGCCGGTAGGTGCGGTAGAGCGACACCTCGCCAGGGTAGCAGGCAGTGGGAGAATCTTCATCGCGGACTTGTCTTTTTACAGTGAAAGTTACACAATGAATGCACTATGCGTCGTCTACTGCCCTTGGCCTGCCTCCTGCTTGCTGCCTGTTTTGTTGATACGACGGGCATCTCGGCCGAATCGTCGGCGGTCATTCACCCGGCTACGGCCCAAAACGCGGGCGTGCAGGTAATGGAATTTGCCGACTTGGAGTGTCCTGCTTGCAAGAACCTGACAACTCAAGTGGTTCAGCCGCTCATCGCCAAGTATGGCACGCAGATCAGACTGGAGTTCAAGCATTTCCCACTCCATTCGATCCACCGCTACGCCTATCAGGCCTCCCAAGCGGCTGAGTGTGCCGCCGACCAGGGGAAGTTTTGGGACTGGATCAACTATGGGTATGAGCACCAGGACGACTTGCCGAATAAGCCCTTTATGGAGTGGGCCAAGCACTTTAATTTCGATCTTGATCTCTTCGACCGCTGCCTGCGCTCGGGCATCAAGGAGGATGCCGTCGACGCCGATTATAAGGAGGCGCTCGCTTTGGGTGTCGATTCCACGCCCACCTTCTTCGTGAATGGCCAGCGGGTTCTCATTGTCGACGGTACGACGCTCGATAACGCGGTGGCTGCCGCCTTGAGTAAGGTCGGCTCCAAACTGTAAGCCATAGACAAAAGAGGGCTTCGGCCCTCTTTTTTGTGTGTTTATAGTCCTTTTTGTGGGTAGTAAAATTCTCAGTTTGGCTTGTGCCAATCATTCGGTTTTCCACTTTTTGTCAGCGCGACAAAAAGTGGAGTAAAAAACGCTGCGCGC
>CAZXIV010000011.1:0-43911 GCA_964640945.1 uncultured Candidatus Peribacteria bacterium
ATTGTCATCACTTATTATAACATTTTATTGATATTTATTCAAATATGTCGGAAAGTCTATAAACCAGTGCCTGGCCCGATGCGGGCGGGGAGGCAGTGATCACTAAGCCTTAGAGAGACTCGTGCGCGAGGGCAATGATTTTCGCAACCTCCGCCCGACTGATGGAGTCGTCCGGGCGGAAGGTTTTAAGCAGATACCCGTTCTCATCGGTATCTCCCGAAATGAAGCCGAAGAACGTAGCCGTGGCAATGGCGGCCGAGTAGGGGTGGTCACTGGGCACGTCGGAATAGGGTGCGCTCTGGTTCTTGGCCACCCGCCAGCCCATCACTTCCATGATCGTTTGGATCACGGCTCCGCGCGTGGCCGGCACATTCACGTCCAGAGACGGCGTAAAGACGCTTAAATGTGCATCTTCGGCGGCTTTTACATAGGCTGATGCCCAGGTGCCTTGGGCCGATTCGTTCTGCGGCGATCCATTGGCGAACGTCTGACCGGCGGCGACGAGGGCCATTTTGAGGACTTCGGCATAGGTGATGGGGTTCTCGACACCGAATTCACCCGTGAGATTGCCATCCGCATTTTTATATCCGCGGGCCATGTCATTCTCAACCAGTGCCGCCACGTACGGCGCGAACCAGGCGTCGATGGGTACGTCGCGGTAAATCACAACGATCTTGGTCGAGGCATTCATCACCAGCGCCAAGTGATCGCGCTTTTCCGCCACCACGACTGTCCCGTCTGCCCCGGCCGCCGCATGCTGCGGACTAGTCGACGAAGCGGACGAAGCGTGGGCGAGATTGGTGACAGATGACGACGAGGCGCTCGCGGCCACGGTCGTGGCTTGGGCGAAACGCGAAGCGATGGCCAGTTGGGCCTGTTGAATCAGTGTAGTCATGTGACTGTCCGTACCGCGCCGGCCACCACCGCCGCCTCCGCTTGCACTTGTCGGGGAACTGGATGACGACGAAGAAGATGAGGAAGACGACGACGCAACGGTTGCAAAATTCCAGACGGTGCTGGTGCTAATACCGGCGAAATCGTTGCCCGCGGCATCCTCGAACGCCCCCGCCTCGATTTCGACGTGGTAGTCCGTGGCGTACTCGAGCGTGACCGTCGGGGTAATGGTGACGACGGCGCTAGAAATGGAAACCTGGCCGCCGTTCGCGGCAATCGTCTCGATGGTGGCATCGTCGCTCGATTGCTTAAGAGTGATGTTCTTGGCGGCCACGGCGAGCGGGCTTTCCGAGAAAGTCACGACTAAGCTCGGGGTGAGGGCGACGCTCGTCGCGCCGTCCACGGGGGAGAACGAAGCGACTGTGGGCACCTGGGTATCGATCGTCAGACTCAGCGCCGTCGATTGGGCGGAGACGTTGCCCGCCGCATCGGTCTGCTTCGTTTTGACCGAGTAGACACCACCGGTCAAGGTCGAAGCCGTGATGGTGACAGTGCCCCCGCTGCACGTGCCCGAACCGAGGACCGTCGCGCCGGACAGGGCTTGCACCGTGGCGGCGCTTTCGCAGGTGACATCAAAAGTAGGCGTGGTGTCGGTCGTCACATTATCCGTGGTGGAGGTGCCGCTGTCGGAGGCACCCACCAGATCGGGCACACCTGGAGTCGAGGGCGAGGCGGAATCGATCGTCACCGACAGAGCCGTTGACTGGGCCGAAACGTTCCCCACTCCATCCGTCTGTCGAGCCGTGAGTGCGTACACCGCATCAGTTAGGCTCGATGAGGTAATGTTGACGGTTGAGGAGGCGCAGGTGCCGCTGCCGAGCACGGTTGCACCCGAGAGCACCTGGACCGTAGCGGCGCTTTCGCAACTGATAGTGAAGGTTGGGGTCGTATCGCTGGTGATGTTATCCGTGGCCGACGTGCCGGAGTCGGAGGCGGCCGCCAGATCCGGCACTCCCGGCGCGGCCGGAGCGGTGGAGTCGATGGTAAAGCTTGTCACCGAGAGCGGCGTGGAGGCGTTGCCCGCCGCGTCCGTGACGGTGATCGTGCAGTTGGTGTGGGCGCCGTCGCTCAAGCTTTCGAAGGTGATGGCATTATTCGCGCCCGCGGCGCTGGTGGTGAGCGAGGTGCAATCGCCGCCGTAGCTGATGGTGCCGGTATGACTGGCGGAAAAGGTGTAACTCGGCGTGCTGTCACTGGCCGGCGTCGGCACGGGCGTCACTTCGGCGAGCGTCGGAGCCGTCACGTCGAGAGTGACGGTAAGTCCGCTCGAAGCCGAAGAAACGTTGCCGGCCGGATCCGTCTGCAAGGCGGTGTATGAGCCCGTGGCCGCGGTGGGGTCGGTCAGGCTGACGGCAGACGCAGAACACGTCCCGGTCGCCACGGTGCTGCCGTCGCGCTGGAGTGAGACCGTGGCCCCCGACTCGCAGCTGATGGTAAACGTCGGGGTGGTGTCGTTCGTGAGATTATCGGTGTTCGAAAGGCCGGAATCGGAGGCGGAGTCGAGATTAGGAACACCCGGCGCGGCCGGCGCGGCGGTATCCACGCTGAAGGTGGTCACAGCCAGGGCAAGGGAAGCATTACTCGCCGCATCCGTGACGGTGATCGTGCAGTTGGAGTGGGCGCCGTCGCTCAAGCTTTCGAAGGTGATGGTATTGCTCCCGCTTGAGGCGCTGGTGGTCAGCGAGGTGCAATCGCCGCCGTAGCTGATGGTGCCGGCCTCATCCACCGCAAAGGTATAACTGGGCGTGCTGTCGTTGGTGGGCGTGGGCACGGGCGTCACTTCGGCCAGGGTAGGCGCGGTCGAATCGAAGCCCCAATTGGTATTGTTTCCCGAATTTGAGAGGTTGTGGCCGTCGCCGGCGATGACGGTCGCATTCGCGTTTTGACTGTCTCGCACGTCGAGGTAGTCAAGTGTGCGCGTACCCTGCGGATCAAAGAGCCATTGCAGTCCCGTCACAGACGAGCGTAGCGAGAGAAGATTCCCCGCCGCGCCCTGGAGCGTGAGCAGGTTGAGAATGGTTTGCGTGGTACCACCCGCGAACGTGAGCGTGCGTGCGGCCGCGACGATCTTCGTCAGATTATAAAAGATCGTCGAACCCGAGAGCGCTTGGTTGGTGCCATCGAGCGTCACGGTGGCGCCACTGTGGGTAAAGGTGCCGCCGGATTTGGTCCAGTTACCGCTTACCGTAAAACTGCCCGTCGGCGCGAGCAGCGACCCGGCCGAAAGAGTGAGGGCTCCGTTGAGGTCGACGCCTCCCGTGGAGCCGCGGTACGTGCCGCCCGAGACCGTCAGTCCGCCATTGAGAGTCTGTTGACCCGTCGAGGCGAGGAAGGTGCCACCCGAGGCCGTCATCAAACCAGTCACTGTGACTGCATGGGTATTGGCGTTCATTGTCCCCTCACTGACGACATAGGCCCCATTGACCGTCAAATCCGCACTCAGACTGACCGTTCCCGACCCGGCGATGGTCAGATTCTGATAGGTGTTGCCCGTCACCAACCCCGAGGTGGTGCTGGCCGGCATGAGCCGGACCGTACCCTGGGTCGTGGGCACTGTGACGGACGTCAGTGTTTCCGTATTTTTCAGACCGAAGGTGCCGTAGTTTGTAAAAACGCCCGCATCGTTCATCGTCAGATTTTGGCCTTCAAGACGGAGCGTCGCGCCAGTGTTGATCGTCAGGCCGGCAACCTTGACGGCTCCCGTAAAGGCCAGCGGACTGCCGCCTGATTTGATTGTCAGACGAGCATACGGATCGGGGATGACGCTGCCGCTCCAGTTGCCCGCGCTTTCAAACTTCGTGGAATTGGTGCCGTCCCAATAGACCATCGGATGCCTGCCTTGGTAGATCTCTTGGGCTTCGCGGGCAGACAGGGCGCGGTTATAAATGCGCACGTCGTCGAGATACCCGTTCAAATAGTTGATAACGCTAGTGCGGACAACCGCGGCGAGTGTGGTCCGGTCGAGCGTGAGGGTGCCGCGGGTGTAATTGAAGCTAGTGGCGTCGCGCTGGCCGTCGATGTACAGCGCGACCGTGCCGTTACTGTCGACCCAGGTCACATGGTGCCAGGTGCTGTCGGCGATGACCGAAGTCGAGACTTGGCTGAGGCGGGTGGAGTTGGAATCGTCGCGAATGAAGGCGGTGATCTTCGTCGTGTTTCCAGCACCGTTGCCCACGCCGAGTGTAAACAGCGGCGTACTGGTCGTGGAACGACCTTCACCAAAAATAAATTTGTTCGTTTGGGCCGGGGCCTTAATCCAAAAGGCGATGGTGTAGGTTCCGTAGTTATACACACCAGAGGAGAAGCCGCTTAAGGGCAGATAATCGTCCGTGCCGTCAAAACTGAGACTGCGTGCGTTCGTGAACGTAGTGGTGGCAACATCCGTCGAAATCGTGGGGCCACCCGTATGTGTGCCCGTATGTCCGTCCCCCGAAGAGTCGACCGCGCTCGTGCCGCTCGTTTCATCCAACTTCCAGTAGCCCACCAAGGCATCGGCACTGATCTGAGCCGCAAAAACTGGCAGAGGCGGAAGGACCGACGTCAGCATGGCGCTGCCGACAATGATGGCCAGCATTCTCCGAGCAGTCAGTGCCAAGGCGGGGGGTGTTTGTTGAGATGACATGATTTCGTATTATTTTATCATAAAGATGATTTTCTGTACAGATGGGAAACCGCCGACCCAAAAACGGCTGCCTATCGTCTCAAAATTCTTCTCGATACGCGCCGATCTCTTGGGCCGTTCGCCACCAGGGCCAATCTAGATTAGATCAGATTTTAAAGGGAAAGAAAGACGACACGACCGCTTCGGCTCCACAAGCGCGACACCTTGTTTATGATACCGCCGTACCTTCTCCGCTTCTCATGCGCGCCCTCCCGACTCTCGCTTTCACGCTGTTACTCGTCACGCTGGGCCCTACCGCCTCAGCGCAATCGACTCCCCTCTCCTTCAGCGATGTCCCCCCCAGCCACCAAGCGCACGACGCCGTACACTACTTGGCCGCCCAAAACGTGCTCAAGGGCTACAGCGACGGCACCTTCCGCCCCGACCAGCGTGTCACCCGGGCCGAAGCGATCAAGATCATCGTCAGCGCCGTCTCCTCTCCCGATCGGACATTCACGCCCAATACCACCAGTCTCTACACCGATGTGCCCGTGGGCGTCTGGTACGAACCGTACGTGACTGCCGCCCAGAAAGAACTCGGCATCATCGATGGTCCGCCAAAATCTACGTGGTTCCGCGGCGAGAACAACGTGACCAAGGCCGAGTTTTTAAAGATGTTTCTCCTCGGGAAGAAGATCGATCCTTTGGCCTACGATGAGATCAAACTGCCACTCTCATCCGACGTAACGGACGCCACCGCTTGGTACTACCCCTACCTGCGGTTCGCCATCACGGCCTCCATGATCATGGTGCAGAGCGACGGCACGCTCAATCCCGCTCAAGAGCTCACGCGCGGACAAGTCGCCCTCATCCTCCACCGTTACTTCATGTACAACGACGGCCGCCGCACGCAGTCACTTCTTTCCGCAGCGGAAAGTGATCTCATTAATGTGCTGCAGATGCTCGACGAGAAGAGCATCGACCAAGCCGGCTACGCCTCGGCCCGCGCCCTCCTCGCCGTCCGGGGCGCCAACACCAAGAATCCCGAGGCCCCCCTCGTCCAAGGCGCCGTCAAGATCACACAAGCCTTCCGTTCGCTGGTACGCGGTTACATCGCCGGGTCGATGGGCAACTTCGACGAAGCGGTCACGCTCTCAAAGGAGGCGTGGACACTCGCGGATCAGGCCCGCAGCAAGAGCGCCGACCTTGGCGCCCTCGCTGAGCAAGTCCAAGTGATCGCCTCGAACATGGCCGAAACCGCGCGCAGCGCCGGAGTACAATAACTCTCCACTTGGCTACAAAAACGGCGGCCCTGCGGCCGCCGTTTTTAGTCAACGATCACTGTCGATCAGTGCTTGTGGCCTTGAGGGCCGCCGCAACCGCAACCGGCTTGCATCTCACTGCCGCAGCCAGTCGGGCCGCAACCGCAACCTCCGGCCTCACAACCGCAGCAGGCCATAAGGACTTTCTTCCAGGCAAGAAGCGAAGCGATAAGCGCGAAGAGCGCGAGTGAACCTTCGGCCGTGCCGAACTGCATACCGCCAACGAAGTGCGCCTTGTAGACGCCGATGGCAGCCGCGATCGTCGTGAGCGTGAAGACGATGGCAAGAACAACGGCGATGGCTTTGCAACCGCCGCAATTGGAAGAATCACAGGACATGAGGATGGGGTGGGAGGAAATAGGAAGGTTGCCGCCATCGTACTCTTTGCCGCTGATTGATCAAGTATTGTGCTCAAAGCCGGCAAAAGCGGCGCAAACGGCTTCGGTCTTGGCTTTTTGCCCATCCCACGGTAGAGTAGCGGGCAACGTTCCCGCTTTTCTGCATGGCCGAAATTTTTCGCTCTCCCAAAGGCACGCACGATGTCCTCCCCGAGGACCACACCTACATGACCTACATCAAGAAGGCTGTGCGTCACCGCGCGCGCCAAGCAGGCTTCCGTCGCATCGACCCGCCGATGTTCGAGATGAAGGGTGTGTTTGAGCGCGGCATCGGCCAGCATACCGACGTCGTGGAGAAGGAGCTCTTCACCGTTATCGGTAAGAAGAACGCCGAAGGCGACGCCTCCGAATTTGCCCTGCGCCCGGAGTTTACGGCCGGTATCTGCCGCTCGTACGTGGAGCACGGTATGCAGCAGCTCCCCCAGCCCGTGGAGCTCTACGCCATCGGCCCGTGCTTCCGCTATGACCGCCCCCAAAAAGGCCGCTACCGCCAGTTCCACCAGCTCGACTTCGAAGTGATCGGCCTTAAGGACCCCAGCCTCGACGCCCAGCTCATCCAGGTGCTCATGAAAATCATGAGCGATCTGCGCATCCGCGACCGCCTCGTCCTGCAGGTGAACAACATCGGCACAAGCGCTCACCGCCAGGCCTTCGCCCAAGCCCTCAAGGACCACTTCACCGGCAAGGAGCGCTTCTTTCCCGAGGTCGACCAGCGTCGCCTGACCACAAATCCCCTGCGCCTGCTCGATTCCAAGGAGGAAGAGACGCAGATCCTCCTCAAGAACGCCCCCACCCTCAGCCAGTTCCTCGACGACGAGAGCCGCGAGTACCACGCCACGGTACTTGAATATCTGACGGAGCTCGGCATCCAATTCGTCGAGAACCCGGGCCTGGTGCGCGGTCTCGACTACTACACCCAAACGGTCTTTGAACTCTGGGATAGCTCGACCGGCGCCCAGAACGCGATCGGCGGCGGCGGCCGCTACGACGGCCTCATCGAACTGTTCGGCGGCCAACCGACCCCGGGCATCGGCTTTGCCTGCGGCCTCGAGCGCATCATCTGGCACATGCAGGAAGCGCAGGTGCCGGTGCCGGACAAGGACCAGACCGACGTCTTCGTCGCCCAGCTCGGGCCGGAGGCCAAGAAAAAGTCGCTGCGCCTCATCAGCGACCTGCGTGAGCTCGGCGTGCACACCATCGGCGCCCTCGGTGAGGCCAGCCTTAAGAGTCAGATGCGTCTGGCCGACAAGTTCGAAGCCCGCTACACCCTGCTCCTCGGCAAGATGGAGGTTATCAAGAACCGCATCATTCTGCGCGACATGAAGGCCGGCAAGCAGAAGGAAATCGACTTCAACCAGGCCATCCCGCAAATCCTCAAGCGCCTGGGCATGGAGAACCTCGACACCTACTCCATTCGAGACCAGATGGAGTCCGGCGCCGACTAGGATTGACGATCAGGCCAGGAGACGATCAGCCAGCTCGCGCCCGATGTGGGCACAGCCACGCACGGCGCTGCCGCAAGCAGCACCGATGAGGCGATTGTCGCTCGTGTGAACGAGTAAGGTCTTCGGCTTGGCATCGATTTGCCAAAGGACACGTTCCACTTTTGCCTCAACCAAGAAGGGTGCAGCCGCAGCCAGACCGGACTTCAAGAGCGCGGCAAACTGTTCAGGCTCGGGACCGTCGGGCAGTGTGTCTGCCACGGCATCCTCTTGGCCGACAACCACCCTGAGCGCACCGCCTATTTTTTTGATGAAGAAATACGCGTCGCCCTTGGTCAGTCGAATGATGGTATGAGGCATCTCGGCCCGCTCCGGTCCCACCGGCAAATCCAAAACGAACAACTGGCGCTTCTCCGTCTCAAACGACATTCCTGGCACAAATAATGGCGTCCTGGCGCCTATGGCCACCAGCACTTTAGCGGCCGTAACATCGCCCGCGGCAGTGTGGACGATGTACCCCTCTCCGTCCGCATCGATGCCGATTACTTCGGACCCGCGCTTCACCTCAATCCCGCCTTCAGTGCTGCGATCAAGTAGCCACTGGACGAGCTTGGCACTGGCGATATTGAGAGACGGCACAAGTAGTCCCTCATCTAGAAAGAAGTAGGGATTCCGTAGAGCATCTAAGTCGACACCTTCGGCCAGACGCGCTTCGATAAAATCGCGCGTCTCCTCTGTCATCGCGCGCTTGAGCGGCTCGGGCCAATTCCAGCGCACGCAACCACCGGCATTGCGGTAGGCCGCATCCGACTGCTCCGCATTGTCTTTGGTGATGAGCGCGATCTTCTTACCCGTTTGCGCCAGCGACAAGCGGTAGGCCGTGCTCGCTCCAATAGGTCCGCCACCGATGATAAGGATGTCGTAATGAGAGTTCGTCATGGTTTTAGTAGGTTAGTGCTTGGAGGGCTTTCTCGATTGAAGTGACTTGATGATAGACCGAAATCATCTCATCCGCTGGCGTCGCACGCTGCGCCAAGAGGTCGTCGAGGGGAGCAAGGAAAGCGGCGTCAGGATCATCACCGAGAGCAGCCCGGGCAGCGACCAAAACCACCCCTGCCTCACGCACGATCTGATCGTCATGAAACGCGTGTTCGGCTGCATGCTGGTGTGCAAATGCGTCCGGAACCAGCGCCCGGCCAGGCAGAGTCGTATCCAGCACTAGCCCCTTCAGCAAAGCAAGGAATGAAGCATAGCTCCCTAGATCTCGGGCGGTATCGAAGGCTTTAAACTCAATGCGGCCAACCTCAGCCGGTACGCGCGCCTCTTGCGTCAATGAGGGCGAGCTCGCGATCAAGCTGCCCGGTCCACTGACAAATACCTTCGTCGCGGGTCGTCGACCCGTGCGCAAAGCCGTCCGCACCGAGGGGCCACGCCAAAGAGCGCCGACAAAGAACGGCGACGAAAAACTAAAGGGCACGATCACCGAGCTGTAAAAAGTTAATTTCTTCCCCGCATCAATAACCCGCTCGTCGTCCCAGTCAGCGAAGGAGAGACTCACATCGGGTCCAAAGGTCGTGAGCGTCATCTCTTCCACAAGGGTTTCTGGCGAATAACTCCGTCTGTAAGCCGTTTCCCAAGCATTCAACGGCGGGTCGGGATCGAAGCGATCGCGGAATGGATGATGACTGAGCCAGACCGGCCGAAAGCCCGTACCCACCAGGGCCTCACGCAGCGTCAACATGCTCTCTTGCACTTCAGTTACAGCAGCCTTGATGGAAGAATGTGGAGCAGTTCGAATCTCGATACCCTTGGGCACGGTGCGGACGTACGTTCCGGACTCGTCAAACCGCTGGATACCCTCGATGTACCAACGCTTCTTTCGGACTCCAAGGTGACCAACGCGCAGCAACGGGTAGTCGGTCTCGTAGACCGGCAGCTTTTGGATGATCGCATCAAACTCCTCGAACGTGGTATTCGTACAATCAGCGAAAGATCCATCTTCACGAAGAAAAGCGATTTCATGCTCGATGCCGCAGAGAAATGTGGACGTCACCGCATCAGAGTAGCAAATTCCTGCCCAATAGGCCGCAAGAATGATTTTCCAGACGATGGCGCTGGTAGAAAATGCTTTTTTACTGTATAATAAGCCAAACACACCTATGCCGACACCCACTCCTCCCCAATCCGTGGCCGACGCCATCAGGGTCGCTCAGGACCTGCTCTGCCGCATCCAAAACCTGCACCTCAAAATTGCCGCTATTCATCAGCAGTACGGCGTCACTTTCTTGGTGGGCATGGTGCTCCGCGACCTTACCGGTACCCCCGCCGAACGTCCGGCCGCCGAGCAGCCACGCCAATCACTCATCACGCCCGAGATGCGCGAGCTCATGGAAGTATTTACCAAGGTGCAGCGCGAAATGCAGACCTTGCAGGAACTGGTGCCGGCTGTCAGCAATGCTACCTGGCCCACGTCGCCCTACGCCCAACAGACGGCGACAGTCGAACAAGAGTTCGAACGTTTGCTCATCGATATCGCCGCACTCGCTCGCTCGCCGGCCATCAACACGGCCTACCGAAGCGAGATGAACGCCCAGAACCCCGCCCTCTGGAGCGACGAAACCGTCAACCGGATGATTGCGGCAATGTTCGCCGCGGGCGGCATTTTGCAGCGCAACGGTATTCTCGCTTCCCCAGGCCAACTCCCCCGCGCTGAAGACCCGTTGGAGCCACTGGTGGCTGCGTCGACCCTCCCCTTCCCCGCCACCCCCGAGGCCATCCGCACCGAGCTACGCTACACGCCGGAGCGCGACGGCACACCCGAGCAGTATCTCCGCCTCTTGGCCGCACGTATCCGCACGCCCGAGCAATTCGACGCCTATCTGCGCGCGATGGTGAAGTACGACCAGGCATTCAACCGTAACGGCGGCCAGCGTTTCTTAAACTACCAGCGCATCGAGACAGACCAGCTCTGGCAGCACCCAGCCACCTTCCTGACAACCTACAACGCCGACGGCCGCCTGACGGGCGACTGTAAGTCGGTAGCACTGGCCATGAAGGCTATCCTCCGCCTGCAGGGCCGCGACGCGGTGGCAATCGAATCGAGCATCGCCCAGCCGCCGGACGCCCTCTCGGGCCTAGTGCGCGTCGAAGGCCACATGGCCACCATTTGGGTCGAGACAGTCAACGGCCGTCTGGTAGCGCGGCGTCTCGATACCACCACGATCGACGGCAGCGATGCCTCCCTCATCTCGGTCACGGCCAACGATGGCGAAAGCCGCGAGGATCTCATCGTCCGTGCCTTCGGCGAGGGACCAAACCATACGCCGCTCTACAAGGACCAACTCGGTCTCTGTACACTCCGCGCCGACGGTTGGGCCATCGACTTGCCTGTCACCGCCTCGATCCTCACCCAAGCTGCCTCCCTCGAACGAGCCATGGAAACTGGCCGCTATGAGGACGCCCTCCGGATCGTGCGCGGTGAAATCGGCCGCACGCCCCAAAACCTCAATCTCCGCCTGGCCGAAATCCAGTTGCTCATGCTGGCCACCGCGCTCGATACCGAGATCGAACGCGCCGTCGCCGCCGTGGAGCAAATGATAAGCACCGCGCCCGAGACGCGCACGAGCCCCGCCAATTACTTCGCCACTCGCTCGACCGTCGCCGCGATGCGCCGGGAGAACCACAGAGTCCTGGCCGAGCGCCTGAAGAGCGCCACAGAAGTCCCGCGCTAACGTCCGATCAGATATCCAGGTCTTTTACGCCCTTGGCGTGCGTCTGAATAAACTTGCGGCGGGGAGCCACTTCGGCACCCATTAACGTGGAGAAGACGGCATTCGCCTTTTCGGCGTCGTCGACGGTCACCTGCAACAACGTGCGCTGCTCGGGATCCATCGTCGTCTCAAAGAGCTGATCGGCGTTCATTTCTCCCAGACCCTTGTAGCGCTGCACGGAGATGCGAGCTTTGCGCGGGGCTGCTTCCTTCTTCTTGGCCGACTTGGTCAGGGCCTGGTCTTCGTCGACTGGCGCCTCTTCCTCACCTTCGTCCTCAACCTGAATCTCGGTGGAAGAAATACCCCACTCCTTAAAGATCACGTCGCGCTCGTCGTCCGAAAAGGCGTACTTCGCTTCCTTGCCGCGGCTCACTTTAAAGAGCGGCGGCTGGGCGATGTACAGGTGGCCGCGCTCGATGAGTTCGGGGAAGTAGCGGAAGAAGAGCGTCAGCAGCAGCGTGCGGATATGGGCGCCGTCCACGTCGGCGTCGGTCATGATGACGATGCGGTGGTAGCGGAGCTTATTGAAATCCTTCACCTCACCAATGCCCATGCCGAGCGCGATAATGAGCGACTTCACCTCGTTATTGCCGAGCATCTTGTCCAAACGGGCCTGCTCGACGTTGAGAATCTTGCCCTTGAGCGGCAGGATGGCTTGAAACTCGCGCTTGCGGCCCTGTTTGGCGGAGCCACCGGCGGAGTCTCCCTCGACAAGGAAGAGTTCGCACTGAGCAGGATCGCGGCTCTGGCAGTCGGCCAACTTGCCCGGGAGCGTCATGCCCTCGAGCGCGCCCTTGCGGATCACGCTGTCGCGGGCGGCGCGGGCCGCGAGGCGGGCGCGGGCGGCGAGAAGACACTTGTTCACCATCTCCTTGGCCTCACCGGGATGCTCTTCGAGGTACTGCGAGAGGAGTTCGTTCACCACGCTCTCCACGGCCGTCTTCATCTCGGCATTACCGAGCTTGGCCTTGGTTTGCCCCTCGAACTGCGGCTCGCCCAGGCGAACGGAGATGACGGCCGTCAGGCCTTCGCGCACGTCGTCCGCGGTCAGGTTCTCTTCCTTTTCCTTGAGTATCTCGAACTCGCGAGCGTAGGCGTTGATCGTGCGCGTGAGCGCGGCCTTGAAGCCAGTAAGGTGGTGGCCGCCCTCGGCGGTGTGGATGTTGTTTGCGAAGCTCAAGACATGCTCTTGGAACGCCTGCGTGTACTGCAAGGCAACGGACACTTCGCCGTCGGGCGTATCCTTGGAGAAACTGATGACGGAACCGATACGCTCGGCCGTCTCGTTGAGATGACTGACGTAGGCGCCGATGCCACCCTCGAACGAGAAGCGGTAGAGGCGGGGGTAGGGCTGGTCCTCCACCGGGCGCTCCTTGCGGGCATCCATGACGGCAAGCGTGATGCCCGGCGTCAGGTAGCACTGCTGGCGAAAGCGCGTGAGGACAGTTTCCAGGCTGAACGCCATCGTGTCGAAGATCGTCTTGTCGGGTAGGAAGGTGATGATCGTACCGCGCCTTTCGGTCTTGCCGGTCATCTTCACGTCGGCCTTGGGCTTACCGCGGTTATACTCCTGGAAATACACTTTGCCTTCCCGGTGGACCTCGGCCGTCATCTTGTCGGAAAGCGCGTTCACGACGGACGAACCCACACCGTGGAGACCACCAGAAACCTTATAGCCGGAGCCCTCGCCGCCGAACTTGCCGCCGGCGTGGAGGGTGGTGAGCACCACTTCGAGCGCCGACTTACCCGTCGACTTGTGCACGTCGACTGGGATGCCGCGGCCGTTGTCGTCCACCGAGACGGAGCCGTCGTCGTTGAGCGTCACGAGGATCGTGTCGGCGTGGCCGGCCATCGCCTCATCGATCGAGTTATCGACAATTTCCCACACCAAGTGGTGGAGGCCGCGCACGTCGGTGGAACCGATATACATGCCGGGGCGCTTGCGCACCGGCTCCAAGCCTTCGAGGACTTGGATATTGTCGGAGGTATAAGACTTGTTATCGGAGGGGGCCATACGGGTGGAGTCTAAAGGAAGGAGCAGGCAGGGGCAATGGTTGGAAGGGTCTGAAATAGCCCATTCCCTTGCCTTTTTGGCATATTTTTGGAGGAGATGTGAAGGGGGCTTTTCATCTGTTTTTTTCTTATTTTCTTAGGCTGGTGCCAATCATTCGGTTTTCCACTTTTTGTCAGCGCGACAAAAAATCTTCTCTCCTGGCAGGTGCCAACCAACGGTTTTCCACTTTTTGTCAGCGCGACAAAAAGTGGAGTAAAAAACGCTGCGCGCCGGGCCCCTCTCCATGGTTCTGCCGTACGGTGCTCAAGTAGCAACCAGGTGCTCTATCAAGGGTAGTGCCCCTTCACCCCCGGCACGGCGCGCCCCTCCGCAGGCAACCAACCGATGTGCGCCCTGTGCATTCTTTCGTCGTGGAGGGGTTATTGCCCCACGGCACCACCACGAGGCGGCCACGCTGGAGAGGGATGTTTGGATGTTCACATCCCAAGTCAGGGTGGAGGGGTGTCGCGCCACGGGGGGAGGTGGGAAGGCCCTGTTGCGCCTTAGAGGCGCGTCGACGAGGCGGCGCCGCCCTTGTGCCGCCGAGGAGACACAGGGCCGGGCGGAGGAGGACTTGGCGCGACGCGCTTTTTGGGTACTTTTTGTCGCGCACAAAAAGTACCACTCGTAGGTTGGCACCAGCTAAAGCGATACCTAAACAATGATAAAAACCCCCTTGCAAGACCAATCCCCTTCTATTACTCTGTCGCCACCTTATGGCAATCTACGCAGTCCGCCGGCCCGATGAGAGCAACGATCGTCTCCAGCAGCGCTTCAAGCAGCAGGTGCAGAAGACGGGTCTGGTAAAGCTCGTCCGCACGCGCAACATCCACCAGCGCAAGCGCAGCACGCGCTTGGAGCGTCTCCGCGCCTTGAAGCGCGAGGAATACCGTTCGGTCAACCGTAAGAAGAAGTTCTACAGCCACATGTAATCCCTCGTGGAATCGGGTGTGGGTTTTGCTGTGCCTGTACTATTGTGGCAATGACCGACTGGCAACCACGCGCCGGGCTCTATTACTGGGCGGGGCCTGGTACTATCCGGATGACAAAACTGAAGTTCTTCGATCCCGCCATCGACGAGCAGGCATTTATGAATGCCTACGAACCGGCCATCCTCGAGCAGTTACAGCGGGTACTCGGCCTGACCGATGCTTGGGTGACCTACTCGTGGGGTTTTGGTGATGAGACAGAGCGGGAGGACCGAGAATGGCTCCGCACCAAACTCCCAAATTTCCGCCGCTTGGGCATCCGGACCCACGCGTACGTCCAGGGCCTCAATGTCGTCACCGCCGACTGCGACGAATCACTCCTCGCCCGCGGCCGTAACGGCGCGCTTCTTCCCTACCACCGCCGCCGCCACCTGACCTGCCCGCTCAATCCCGAAGCCCGGGCCTTACTGCTGGGGCGGGTCGAAGCCGCCTGCCGGGAAGACGTCGACGGGGTGTTTGTCGATAATTTCTTTTTCGGGAAGTTCCCCCTGCCTACCTGGGGCATGACGCCGTTCTTCGGCTGTGCCTGCGCACATTGCCGGGCCGCTTTTTGGAAGGGTGATCGACCGCCGGCTTGGCTGGCGCTCAAGGATGAGCAAACCCAGGCCTACATCGCCTTTCGGACCGGGACCATGGCCGCTCTGGCTGCGGAAATCGGCGCCCTCTGTCGACGCGAGGGCAAGCTCTACGGTTGCAATGGTCTCGACCTCGACCTCGATCCCCGCTTGTTCTACGGCTACGAGCTTACAGATTTGGCAGCCGCGCAATCGTATCTGCTGGTTGAGAATTTCAACCATCCCGCCCGCGGCCGGAGCAACACCCACCTCGAACCCCTCATCAAGAGCGCGAACGTGCCCGTGGCAATCGTCAGCTACACACGCTCCATCGGCCGCCATCCTGCCCTGTCGCAAACGGACATCGACAGCGTTCACACCGACGCCGCACGTTCGGGCTATCTCCCCGTCTATAAAGGTTCGGAATTCCGCACCGCCGGCCGGTGGCATCCCTTGGCGGCCGATTCTTTGCGCGCACCCACCCTGCGCGCTGTCCCCGCCCTGCCATTGCCAGCCGCCCGGAAACGCGGCCTCGTCGCTTCGTTTCTACAACTCACCGCCAGCCGCTACCAGACGCCTATCCAGACGCTCATGTACGAATCTCGCCTGGCCCGCGGCACGTTGGGACGTCTCATCGACCGCGCGATTGAACGGGCGGGCGGAGAGATGCAAGCGGAACGGTCGTGGATGGATCTTCCTGCCGCCTCAGCGCAGTAATTCCATCGCCTTGAGCATCGGTTCGTCGCGCTCACCGACTGAAGTCACGATGAAGTCTGGCGTCACGCCCACATCTTGAATGGCGCGTTTAAGAGGCGTAAACCAGTGGGCCGTCGTCACCTTCAAGTTGCTGCCATCACTCAGGGGTATCAGGTTCTGGACGCTGCCTTTACCGAAGGTCTGCTCACCAACGATCGTGGCGCGCTTATCGTCCTGCAGGGCGCCGGCCACAATCTCCGAGGCGCTGGCCGAGCCCTTATTAACAAGTACCACCATCTTCAACTCGGCTGGCACCACCGGCTGGCCGTCGGTCACCTCTTCCGTCTCGCCGTCGCGCGCCTGCACGTATACCACCGTCGAGCCTTCGGGTAAGAAGGCGCTAAGCACCACATCGGCACTGTCGAGGTAGCCGCCGGGGTTGTTGCGCAAGTCGAGCACCAGGCCGGTCGGGCTTTTCTTCACCAGGTCGGCCACGGTGCGACGGAAGTCGCGGGCAGTCGTATCGCCAAACTGCACCAACTTCACCACGGCCACAGTCCCCTGCCAGCTCGTAACGATCTCGGGCGTGGAGATCACCTGGCGCTGCACCTTCACATCAAATGTCAGTTCGCCGCGCACAATGGAAAGGGTCACGGTCGTGCCCTGGGGGCCGCGGATCTTGGCAATCGCTTCCAAAAAGCCAAGCCCATCCAGCTTGATGGCGTCGGCGGCAGCGATAATGTCGCCGGCCTGTAGTCCGGCCTTGGCCGCGGGCGAGCCGTCGAGCGGCGCGATGATGACAATGCGACTGTCGCGCTGCTCCACCTGGGCACCGATGCCTGAAACCACCCCCTCCAGCTGAGCATTAAAATCATTGGCCTCCACCGGGCGCATGAAGTTGGTGTACGGATCCTTTACGGAGTTCACCATCGCCTCGGCCGCGCGATACGCCGCCTCATCGGGATCGATCTTCTGCTCATCAACGTAATGATTGACCAAAATCTGCCAAACCGTGCGTAGCATCTCCTCCTCGGGCAAGGCGCGCGACTTGAGCGATGTGCGCGGCAGCGGGATGACGGTGATGTCGGATGGCACCTCGATGATCATACCGCCTTCGCCGTTGGCCTTGCGGAGGAGCAAACGGGCCTCCTTGCCGGTGAGCACATCGCGGATACCCACGCCGCCGTCGTCCTGTAGGTCCACCCAGCCGAGCTCCAAGGCTACGCCGATGGCGTCGTGCAGAGGGCCGGTAGCGGGCATGTCGGTGGAAGTCTTGAGCTCGCGCGAATCCAGAGCAAAGAGCTTTTGCAACAGAATGAGTGCCTCGCCGCGCGTGATACCACGCGCCAGCTGCCAGCGGCCGCGAAAAGCGATCATGGCTTCACGGTCTTCGGCGGCGTGGATGTAGGGCAAGAGCGCCGCGGGGATGCGCTGCCCCACAATCTCAGTTTTGTCATCGGCGGGGAGGCCAGCCATTTCCACTGCCGCGCGGATAAAATCGCCGCGCGTCACCACGGCACTGTCGGGCGTTCGCAGCAGATCGGCACTATCGACCGCCGCCAAGACGCCGGTGGGCGCCAAGGCCACGCCGAGCAAAAGGAAGATCCAAATCGGTCGGTAGAGGTGGTGCATAGGTGCGGCCATTCTACTCGCCGCCTCCTCACCCGCAATCAAGAGGTCAGCGGACTGGCAACGGCAGGCGGGCGGCGGCTGTCGCCCGCTCTTCTTGGTTTTCACGACGCAAGAACAAACCCGTCAGTAACCAAAATCCGCCCACCACGTAGAGCAGTGAGGGCACGAGTAGCAGCGGAATCGCGCCGATCGGCCCGTAACCGTCACCAACGATGTCGCCGAACGTCTCCGGATGCGTCGGCAGCAGGTCAGGGAGAGTGACCAGGAAATTGAAAAGCGCATGGAGGCCGATGGCGCAGATCAAGCCCGTGGTGATGGCGGCGGCGCGGAAAGACGCCACCCGGTCGATGCCCGTCACGCGCTCAATCCACTGCCACACCCCGTGGAAGCGGCGCGGGGCGTTCTCGCGCTCGGCCAAATACGAGGGCGCAAAAGTGGCCAAACCAAGGAAATAGCCGAAGACACCGGTGGAGACAATGTGGACCATGCTCGTCAGCACCGAGCGGCCGGCGGCATTGCCAAAGAAGCCGAGCAAATCCGGAGTGGAGGGAGTCACGAGCGTATCCTGCACAAACCGCACGAAGTACGACGGGTTGACGATGTTCTCGGCGAAAGCGAAGCCAACGGCGGTGATAATGGCGAACTGCATCACGTCGTCGATACTCGTCGCCAACGGCACGCCGTTACGGCGGACGATCCAGGCCTTGCTCACTTCCTCAATGACGCCCACAAACACATAGGCCACCAGGGCGGCGGCCACGCCCGCGTCCACGGGGATGCCGCCAAGCATGCCATCCACAAAGTTTTGGGAGGTCTGGTTGAAGCTCTCGGGTACGACCCTAAAGACAAAGAACTGCAACTCGATGCCGCGGCGCACGAGCACATCGTAAAAGAGGATCGGCACCGTCGAGAGCATGCCGCCAAAAAAGAGCAGCAGCACGGCGCCCGTGCGCTCGCGGTGGTAGCGCAGAAAGAGCGAACACCAAATGACGGTCGGCACCAGTGCCGTCAAAACGGCGAGTAGGTAGAGCCAGCGCTGCTCCACAGGCTCTGTGAGTAAAATCGCCAAACTGGTCCAAGCGATGAAGGTCGCCAGGATCACAACCTTGGTATCGGTTTCGAAGTTGCCAAAGAGCAGCTTCCACCCCACCACCAACAGCACGATGCCAAAGGCCATCAAGTAGGAGTTATCGACGATCGTCGGATCCAAAAAGAAGTGGGCACACTCAATCAGCGCCAGCGATAGAAGGCTGCCAAACAGACAGGCAAAGAGCATATGCGTCTGGCGATGCAGGCGGTGGCGCCGCACCAGGTCGATGCAGGCCAGCAGAGCGACTAAGGTGAAAATCGCGAGCGCCGGCGAGAGGAGAGAGTTCTCAGACATCAATCGTTTCATCATACCATTTTTCGTGTTTTATCGCAACAGCAAGAGACATTCGGGGCCCATCAGGGGCAGCGCCGAAAGTGCGATTCTGCTATAATGAGGAGATTTGAACACACACAAACCCACCTTGCCCGACCGGCTACCGGCCGAAACCCTGCTCCTCGCCATCTTCCTGGTCTGCCGGGCGGCCTACCTGTGGCTGACTCTCGGTCAAGAAGTGGGCTTCGATACCGGCGCCCACCTCGAGATGGTCAGGGCGCTCTCGTGGCTGAGTCCCGATCTCCCTCTTGGTCAGTACTTCTACGCCTATCACCCGCCGCTCGGTTTCCTGCTGGCAAAGTGCTTCACCTGGGTTGGCTTCTCGCCGCTGATGAGCGTGCAGCTGCTCAACGCCGCCGCCAGCCTGGGCACTTTCTTCATCCTTCGCGCCACGCTCGGCCGGTGTGGCCTGCTGGCGCGCCCGGCGGCAGTCTTCTTTTTATACTTCGGGGCCTCGCTGCCCATCCAGCTCTTCTTGGCCTCCAGCATCAACCTCGACGTGCTGACGGCCGGCTGTGCCGCCCTCACGCTCTACCTCTCGGTGCGGCTCTGCTGGGACGAAACGCTGGACCGCCAAGCCCGCCTCACGTTCGCCACCGCCATCGCCGTGGTCATCGCCGCCTCGATGCTCATCAAGTTCTCCGGCCTCCTCCTCGTCACCATCCCCGTTCTCACGGCCCTCGCGCATCCCAAAACATCCTTCCGCCTCGTATCCGTGGCTGGCGCCGCCGCGCTGGTCGGCTTACTTCTGGTGTCACCCTACTACGTCAGCCGCTACTACCAGCAGACCGGCCGCTTCTTCCCCACCAACCTGGAAATTTTCGCCCAGTCAGAGATCGCCGCCGCCCGCGCCGCGCGTGATAGCGATCGCCTGTCGTTCTTCCTTAACATGGTCGCCCCTTCCCCTGTCCACGGCTCGGCCAACACCGTCCTGCGCGACCGCGACACCATGCGCCTAGCCGACGTTTGGCAGGATGTGTGGCTGCAAGAAGCCAACCTTGGGCCGATGACCAATCACGCCCGCGCGTTGGGCTATCTCGAAAAGACCATCGCTAGCATCCTCTGCCTGGCCGGCGCCGGCTGGTTCCTCCTCAAGGCCCGCGCCGCCGATGCCTTCGACCGCCTGGGCATCGTCTGGTTCGCCTTTGGCTCGCTGCAACTCGCGGCCTTCATCTTCTACCTCTACAGCCAGCCGGTGACGGGCTGGGCGCCCACCAAGGGCATCTATCTGGCAGCCTCCCTGCCGCTGGTCGCTTTCGTGATCGCCCGCCTCATCCCATTCGGCCGCGGCCGGGGGCAGAACATGGTCCAAACGGCTGCCTTGGGTCTCGTGGCCATCCTGATTGTGTTGCACCACCTGCTGCCCGTCCGCTAAAAGCTATCGATCAATTTGTACGAGAGACTGTCAACCGTGATCGGATTCGACCCGCTGTCCGGATACCGTAGGATGGCCGCATGCAAAATTCCTCCCGGTTTTCACTGTCCTCGCGCGCCGCCTGGTGGCTCTGCCTGAGCTTTATCGTCGCCATCTCTTTTGCCACCTACGTCGTCCACTACGATCGGCCGGCTGCCTTTTTTTGGGATGAAAACTACCACGTCGCCGCCGCTCAGAAATACCTCAACAATGTCTATTTTATGGAGCAGCACCCGCCGCTCGGCAAGCTGCTGATTGCCGCCGGCGAGGCCATCCTCGATGCCAACGACGTCGATAATCAATTCATCACCACCGATTACGGCCGTAACCCGCCCGCCGGGTTTTCACTTGCCGGTTACCGGCTTTTCCCCACGCTCCTCGCCTGGCTGACGGCACCCATTCTCTTCCTGTGCTTCTGGCTTATGAGCCGCAACCTGGCTCTGGCCGTGTTCGGGTCGTTCCTCTACACCTTCGATAATGCCCTCATTGTCCATTCGCGCGGCGCCATGCTGGAGTCGCCGCTCATGTTCTTTAGCGCCGCCACCATCCTCGGCTTCCTCCTTTGTATCCACAATGTGGCCCACAAACAGCGTTTACTCCTGAGTGCGGCCCTGTTTGGCGGCGCCTTCGCGGCGGCCATGACTACCAAGGTGGTGGCGCTCATTCTCATCCTGCTGGCGCCCGCGCTGCTGTGGATTCTCTGGGCCAAGCGGCGGCATCTAGGCCAAGCCATCCTGGTGGCCGTCCTCGCCTTCGCCTTGGTCTACGCCGCGGTCTGGATCGTCCACTTCTCCTTGGGGCAGAAAGTCGTGCCGCAATTAAACAACTCGGGCTATTACGAAACATCGCCGGGCGGGCGGGCGATCGTCGACGAAGGTCGTGGCGGCTCGCTCTTCGCTTTCCCCACGCAGCTCGCTGATTCGCTCCAGTTTGTGACGCGCTATAACCAAGGCGTCCCCGAACTGGATCTCTGCAAAGACGACGAAAACGGCAGCCCCTTCTTCCTTTGGCCCATCGGTGCCCGTTCCATCAACTACCGCTGGGAAACCGGCGACAGCGGCGAGACCTACCGCCACCTCTACCTGCAGGTAAACCCTGTCGTCTGGGGATTGGGGCTCCTCGGCCTGCTCTGCGCCGCGGCCCTGCTCGTGGGCCGCGTGCTCATGCCCGAGACTCCGCCACTCAAGAACGGCAAGCTCTTGGCGACCTTCAGCGCCCTCTACGTCGGCTACATGCTGGCCATCAGTCAGCTCGACCGCGTGATGTACCTCTACCATTACTTCACACCTCTCCTCTTCTCGTTCTTCCTCATCTGTCTGGTGCTGCTCGAGCTCAAGCAAATCAGCCGTTTCCAGCTTACGAACGAACGCCGTACGATCTTCATTTTCATCCTCTGCGCCTACATGGTGGCCGGTTGGTACCACTTCCGCGGCTTCACCTACTACGAACCCATGACAAAAGAAGCGGTCACCTCCCGGGCCTGGCTCGACCTCTGGGACCTTCACTGCGTGGGCTGCGACCATTCCAACTACATGGTCAATCCGCGCTAATTCTTGGCGCCCGTAACCAGGTCGCATAGAGACCCAGCACGCTTCGGAACATGTTCAGCCCGTCGCGAACAATCCGCACGGTCGAGCCGTCCACCGCGGTCCACGCCACCATCACCTCCTCAATGCGGTAGCCGAGCCGCCGCGCCAGGAAGAGAATCTCGATATCGAAGGCAAAGCGGTTGATCTGCTGGCGAGAGAAAATCTCGCGCCCGGCCTGAGCCGAAAAGAGTTTGCAGCCGCAGGCAGCGTCGCGGATGCCCGGCACCAGCGGCCAACACAACGCATGGTAGGTCCGGCCGATCAAGCGGCGACCGATGGACATGGTGACGATCCCCTTCTCTGGGTTCACCCGCGAGCCAATCACCACGTCGGCGCCGGTGGTATCCATGGCGCGACTCAGTTGCAGAATCTCCTCCGGCGGCGTGGCGCCGTCAGCGTCGTAAAAGAGCACGCGCTCGGCGGTGGCCGCCAACATACCGGCGCGCACCGCGGCGCCCTTGCCCTTGTTTTGAGGCAACGAAAGCACCTGTAAGGGCAAGCGGCTGGTGTAAGCCCGAGCGGCCGCGCAGGTGGCGTCGCGACTGCCGTCATCCACCACAATCACCTCCAGCAAGCGAATGCCCGCGGGCGCCCCGGCGAAGCAGGCCTCAATCCGCTCAAGGGTGCGGGGCAACCGCTTCTCTTCGTTATACGCCGGGATGACGATGGAGAGGGTCATGGGACATGACGATTGTTCCCGTCGCTCTGGCAACGGTCAAACCTGGCGAGAGATGTGGGGGCTTTAGTCCTTCTTGCTCGGCGGCAGGCGCTTGCGGCGCACCCAGGCCACACCGACGGCGGCGCCGGCGGCAATCACGGCCACAATCGGCGGGCCGTTCTTCGAGAGCTCCTTGGAGTTGCCCACGTACCCGAGCGGCGGTTGAGCGGGGAAGCCGGGGAAGACGGAAGCCACGCTGGAGTAGATCGACTTGCTGCTGCCAGGCTCAAGCGGGATCAGCTGGCCGGGCAACGCGAGCGTGGGCGCGGCCACCTCCACCAAACAGAGGTAGGAGCAACCATCACCGTTCACGCGGTTACCGTCGTCGCAGCGCTCAATCGGATCGACGATACCGTCGCCACAGCGCGAGGTGCTGCAGTCGTTGCGGCAAGTGGCACCAGGAGCGTTGGAGTTATCGGCGCCCAGGTCGCACTCCTCACCCGGGTCACGCTTGCCGTCGCCGCAGAAGAGCGAGATAAAGCGGCAATTGGGGCCGCACTGATACGGCAGGCTCGGGTCCATGAGAGCGGGTTCGCACTGCTCGTTGAGCAAGCTCTGGATAATGCCGTCGCCGCAGTTGCCACGCTCGCGGAGGCAGCGCATGGAGCAGCCGTCGAGATCGCGCGTATTGCCGTCGTCGCACTCCTCGCCGGGCTCGGTGCGGCCGTTGCCGCAGACATACACGACGGTGGGCGGGGCGGTACAGAGACAGGTATTCACGTTGCAGGTCTGGCCGCTGCCGCAGGCGAGGCCGGGCTCGTTGCACTGCTCGCCACGATCGGCGCGGCCGTTGCCGCAGGCGGGGCCACCGCCGCAGAGGCAGGTGTTCAGGCCGCAGGTCTGGCCGCTGGGGCAAGCGAGACCGGGCTCGTTGCACTGCTCGCCCAGATCGATGCGACCGTTGCCGCAGATGGGGCCGCCGGAACAGAGACAATTGTTACTGCAGGTCTGGCCGGCCGGACAGTTCAGGCCGGGTTCGTTGCATTGCTCGCCGGCGTCCTGCTGGCCGTTGCCGCAGAAGGGCGCCACACCCGTGCAGACGCACGAGCTCGGGCTGCAGGTCTGGCCGGAGGGACAGATCAGACCCGGCTCGCCGCACTGTTCGCCTGGGTTCTGCCTGCCGTCGCCGCAGATCGGTTGGGCGATACAGGCGCAGACGGCCGTGTTGCAAGTCTGGCCGGAGGGGCAATTCAAGCCCGGTTCGCCGCACTGTTCGCCGCTCACAATCTGGCCGTCACCACAGAAAGGAATCTGACGATTACAGAGACACGCGCGAGTATCGCAGGTGTCACCGTTGGCGCAGGTAAGGCCGGGTTCGTTGCACTGTTCGCCGCTATCAATGCGGCCATCGCCGCAGAAGGCGCCACCGCTGCAGCGGCACGAGCCGAGGTTGCAGGTCTGGCCGGAGGGGCAATTCAAGCCCGGTTCGCCGCACTGTTCGCCGCTGTTGGTAAAGCCATCGCCGCAGTACGGCAAGCTGCTACTGCTCGATGAGCGCGACGAGCTGGAACTGCTCGACGAGGAAGTGGAGCTGGAGGAGGACGAACTCGAAGAAGAAGACGAAGAGGAGGAGCTCGACGAACGGCTGGAGCTCGAGGACGTGGTCGACGACGAACGACTCAAAGACGAAGACGACGCCGGGCAGCTGTTGCACTGCTTGCATGTGGTGTCGGGGATGGCCGGACCGCTCTCGCCGGGCGTGATCTGGCAGGTAAAGCTGGCTTCTTCAACGAGCGCATCGTCGTCATCAAATTGAGAGGTCACGTCGCAGTACACGCCCTCAATGGTGCAGAACTGGTTGGTGCCCGCAAAGGTATCCACCTCGCTGTTATCCTGGGCGGATTTGCAGCCCGGATCATTGAGGTCGATTTTGCCGTCGGCATCGTTATCGGTGCCATCTTGGCACTGCGAGGTGCCGTCGATTTCGGTGCTATCCGAGAGGCTCGAGCAGCCGGGGTCAGCCGGGTAGTCCACCAGCCCGTCGCTGTCGTTATCCAGACCGTCGCTGCACTCCGGCACATTGCTGAGCGAGCTAAAGGTAGAAGACGAAGACATGGAAGACGAACTGGAGGCGATGACCTGCTTATTCTTAAAGGTGATCGTGGCGCACTGCGTACCGGCCGTCACCACCACCAAGCCGTTGCTCGGGGTAACCGAGAGCTGCGTCCAAGTGGCAGGGACGCTTTCCGTCACGGTGTAGGTGCCCGGGGCAATGGGAATAAAGCGCGCGCGACCGCCGCCGTCGTTCCCAATGGTGGTCGATCCGCCCGATGAGGCGCCGCCGCTGAGGCTGGTATTGACCGTAAAGGAGAACTGCGTGACGGGCGTGAGAATGGCGTTCGCCGTGTCGTACGTCTCTTTGATGACGTCGATACAGCCATCGTTGGCCGTCAGCACGAGGATGGTCGTTTGATCATTGGCGAGCGAACTACCGTCGGCAAAGGACGCCTGTGCGTTCACCACTACGCCGTTGGCCAGGGCCGACTGGGTTTGGGCCTCCACCGTGAGAATCACGCTGGAATTGGCGGGGATAGTGAGGTTGGACCAGTTGACCACCGTGATTGCCACCGCGGACGACGAACTGGAGGAGCTGGACGAAGTGGCAGTGCCGTTGCTGCTGGCCGAACGGAAGGTGACCTGGCTCGGCAGAGCCAGACGGACACCCACGCCGGTGCGCGAGGTCTGGCCGGTGTTCGTCACCGTGATGCCATAGGTGTAGATCTCGTTGGGCAAGAGGGTGGTGCGACTGTCGCTCAACGAGATAATGAGATCGCCGACGCTGACAGCACTGCTGGTGGGCGTCGAGACGGAGGTCGATTCGTCGTTATCCAGACGACTGGCGCAGCCGCTGTCATCGGGATAGTCGACCTGGCCGTCGCCATCGTCGTCGCGGCCGTTTTGGCACTGCGTGGTCGCGTCGCTCTCGCTGATATCGATCAAGGAGCTGCAACCGGGATCGGCCGGAAAGTCGGTGACGCCATCCCCGTCGTTATCTTGGCCGTCGGCACAGGCCGCTTCTACCAGCGCCACCGCGCAGGCGGTAAATCCGCAATCAAAGTCGTTGCAGCAGCTGGCGGCCGCGTTATTGCCGGTCGGCTCAGCTATACAGCCGGGTACCTCGGTGCAGTTGTTGGGCGACGTGCAGCAGAAGGCCACGCCATCCACGCAGGCCGGTTGGAGAGTTGTGTTCTCGGGGCAAATGGCGTTGTAGCCCGACGGACACTGTACAAAGCCGCTGGTGCACGAAATCTGCGGGCACGTGGCCGCCGGGCGGGAGCTGCAGCTTCTAGCACTACTGCTCGTAATGGATCCAACCGCGCTCGATGTCGATGAAGAACTCGAAGAGGAAGATGAGGTCGTGGTCGAACTCGAGGAACTTGTCGTAATGGCGCCACCGCCACCACCCGCCCCGGCCGCCGAGCTGGCGTTCGTAGTACCGGCCGAGCTGGCATTGGTCGTAGCGGCGGAACTGGCGTTGGTGGTGCCGGCCGAGCTGGCGTTCGTCGTTGAGGCTGAGGGGTTGTTGGTCGAAGGATTTTGGGTCGAAGGGGTGGCCGTCGACTGGCCAGAGGGCGAAGGACCTTGGGTCGGAGTAGTGGGGATCGACGGGGTAGGAATGGCAGTTACTGCCGGATTCTGCGGCGGAATCGGCTGCTCTGGGCATTCCTCTAGACACTCATTTTCGGTGGGGTAACACACATCCTCCTCACCACCACCGCCACCACCCGCCTGCGGGGCACCCTGGGGGCCCACTTGCGGTGCACCGATCATAAAGTTCTGGGCCGGCGGCTTATCGTCATTTTTCATGCGGGTGCCTCCGCGCTGCACACCGCTGGACGGCGCTGAAGAAGTGACCGCCGCAAGTTCGGTGCCAAGGAGACTGCCCACTAGTCCACGCGCAGTGCCAAACACACTGTTCGTCACGGTCGCAAACCAGCCGCGGTCAGTGTCATCCTGGAAGCCGAAGACACCGCCACCACCGCCACCATTCCCATCACCAGCGTTCGCTCCAGGACCCATGACCGGACCATTATTTGGCAAGGCGGCAGGCGGATCCTGCTGTTCGCACGTACCATCGGGCATGCAGCACCACTGGTCCTCCTGTAGTGGTGGTAGTGGCTGTGGCTTGCCGCACTGTTGGTCGTAGCTTTGGGTGGGATCTGTTTTTACGCCCGGAATAGCAAATCTGGGGGGTTTGCAGTTTATAGGCGCTGTATCCTCCTTGGTTTCATTGTTGGGATTACAACACAGCGTCGGGGCATCATCACCATTCGCCACTAAGCACTTCCAGTTACAGTTTTGAAGTGCTTCTTTTTCGGAAAGACGTAAGGTGTCATCCCATTGCTCATAAATACCATCGCACTCCAGTTTATTCACTTTATTTGCACCACACTGAACCTGCTGAGGATTACAACAATAGACCAGGTCGTCGGCTGTTTGAGCCACAAGATATCCCTGGAGTGGGGCGCGAACGGCCAGTACAGAGACGCAGAAGACAAAGAGTAGGCCGGCGAGCGAGTACTTCACCCAGTGGGAGGACATAGGCTTTCGTAGAATGTAGCACACAGATCAAAACACTTCCTATCGGTCAACGAAGCAATTGCCAGCAGCTGTCAATGCAGGATAGATCACGCACGTTACAGTGCACAGCGGGCTTCACACGCCGTTCGGTCGACGGTAAAGATCGTCGAACAATCGCTCTTTTTCATTCCTTGGCAAGTGCCATCATCTTGGCAACAGTAGACCTCTGCCTCGATCTCCCCCTGGGCCGGCAGAGGAGCGGTGGTCCAATAGTTCCAGCCTAGGCCCACGCCCACAATGAGACATGCAATGACTAAGGCTGAGAGAAGAAGAGACTTGAAGGTCATAGGAAGGGGGTATTAAGGAGCGTTTTGATTGTAGAGATTCATCAGGTTGTCAAAATCCTCCCACAATTGACACATGCCGAGCGCCCTAACATCCTTAATTTTACCCTGGGCTTGAAGCCAAGTGAGAGCGGGCATATAGGCGGATCCGGCTGGGGGCTGCCAAGTTTTATCAAAGCCAATGGAACAATGGAACTTGGGGTACTCTTCACAGAGAAATCCTTCGCAATAGACTGGCTTACAGGCTTTGATTGCCGTAGCTCTATTCATTATGGGGCCATCCCCATAGACATCATTACGAACTACCTTGGCCGCGGCACAGTTAGCGTAGTTCTGGCTTAATAATACGGGTTTATAGTCATTATTTTTAGTTCCACAGCAGTACATCTCGTCCACTTCTGCTGTGCAGAATTTGTCTGCCATCTCTTTCGTCACCGGGCCGCTGACTTTCATATCCGCTGGTGACCAGTATGTGGTTTTTATTCCGTATCCCTTACACTCTGTCTCCGTTTTGATGTCGTGAGGGTATAGGCCCGTCTGTTCTAAAGAACAGCAAGCACCCACAACTTCCTGACAGTGATTATCACATGCGTCGTTCTCAATAATGTTTTTATCGTCGCATTGCTCTTTTGCCCAGTCGCCATCGACCTCCCACCATGTTTTTTTACTATTCCTATCAACGACATAGGATTTTTTATCAACTTTGCCGTCGCCGCAGACCTTTTCACAACCGAGCGTACATCCATTGATTTGACTATTTTCTTGGCCAAGATCGCATTGTTCACCAGGGTCAACATTGATGTTGCCACAAAGTTGGCAGTTGCTGTTGCAGTCATCTCCGTCTTTGCGATTACCGTCGTCACATTGTTCAGACTTTAAGGAGACCAAATTTGTCGGATGAATCGCCCAGGTGAATGGTTCCAATTTGCTAACAATCCAGGATGCTGGAGCGGCTTTGCCGTCGTTGAGAATTTTATTGCCGCACATCATTTGTTTACAAGTGGGACTACAACCATACTCTTCGATGTTATTTGGATAGCCAAAAGGGTCGTATCCTAGATCGCATGTTTCACCTGGATCTACATTCTGATTTCCACAGAGGCAAGGAGTAGCTTGATTTTTCACTGTGACACTATCAGAGGCGAACGTTGCGTTAATATTTTCGCAAGACGTTCCTAGTAACGGTTGAGATTTTAGCATAATACTACTTTTTTCTAATGGTGTTAATGGGGTCTGTACCCCATTAGAACAACAGTATACTTCTTCAAACCGACAAGTGGCCGAGCAACCGTCGCCATCAGTAGTACCACTATCATCACACTCCTCACCCACATCCAATATGCCATTGCCGCAGGGGGTGCATGCCTTCGTGCATTCATTCCGCTTTGCCTCATTATCCATTGGGCTTGGGATAAATAATAGACAGCTATCCGCTTGTCTTTTATTGGCAAATTGACAACCACTTGAGCTGGCATAAATACACGAATTTTTAGTAAACTTACCTAATTCTTTGTAAGTAGTATTTAAAATGGCAGCCGTAAAGCATCCATAGCCTCGTACATCAATGAACTCTAGCTGAGCTCCCGCCGCAGGGGCGAGTAACACCACCAGAAGCAACGAGAGAAAGAGTGTTCGGCCGATGGAGGAGAAGGAGTGAGGCATCATGGATCGATGAGGTCAGAATAGACATCGAATGCTCGTTCGGAAGTATAAAAGACGCCGCCGTCGATAACCGCTTGGGCAAAGCTCTCTGGCGTACCGTCATCGAGCCAGACGACGTCGACACAGTTGGGGTCATTTTGGTCGTTCGTGACGTAGAGCGTGTTGTTCGCCACGTACTGATCCATCTCCATCGACACCTCACCGTCGTCGGTGCGGCGCTCGGTGCCGCCGCCACTCTCAAGGCACACGAACTCAATCTTCACATTGCAGGCGTAGTTGAGTTCAAGCTGCCGCAGTTCGCCATCGGCGTAGGGCACGTCTACCTCGTTGATGGCATCGGCGCCAATATCCACTTCGAGGCGGCGCAGGTACGTGCCATCGCAGTCATACGCATAGGCTTCGAGCGGAACCGAGCCGCTGTCGTTGCAACAGCCGCCCTTGTAGCTGCAGTAGTAATCGAGCGCGTTTTGATCAAGGTCTTCCGTCTGGTCTTCGATGTCTGCCCAACGACCATCGTTCTGGACGCATTCTTCTTGGGTGTAGTCGCCACTTGTCTGGTAGAGGTATGTACTTGCGTCGTAGTCATAGTCGAAACAGCAGGCCCCGCGGGCGGCGGCCTCGTCTTGGCAATCTTGGTCGCAGCCAAAGCCAAACCGCTTCTCGCAGCTTGAGCCATCGGCACAGCCTTCTTCGTCATTGAGCGTGCACGAGGCGCCGCTCTCGCAACGGTAGCCGTCGTCACACTGCTCGCCGGCGGCTTCGTTGGTATAGCCGTCGCCGCAGAAGGCCTCGGTGCAGTCGAAGTTGCAGTCGGCACTGTCGTCCGCGTCGAACATGGGCCAATCGGTGCCGCCCTGGCCGGAGTCGCACACCTCGCCGTCGTACACGTCGTCCACTTCGCCGTCGCCGCAATAGGTCCACGTGCAGTTTTGGCTACAGCCTGGTCCGGCGGCGTCGGCCTGGAAGATGTCGTCGGTCGTGCCCGTGGTGCCGTATCCCTCATAGGGATCGCATTCTTCACGTTCCTGGGCAATGCCGTCGCCGCAGGCCTCATTTTTGCACGTCGCCGAGCAGCCATCGTCGTTTTCGTCATTGCCGTCGTCACACTCTTCGAGCGGCTTGCCATCGAGTCCCAGAGTGGAGTTGATCGTCCAGTCACCGCAGCTCTCCAACATACAAGTGTCAGAGCAGCCGTCGCCCGAGGTGAGGTTGCCGTCGTCGCAGCGCTCATTGGCCGCCGTGTTGGTGTAGCCGTCGCCGCAACCGGCGAAAGTGCAGTCTACATCGCAGATCTCGGTATCCACCACCAGGCGGCCGCCTTCATCCTCATACCACTGGTCGCACTCTTCCCCGGCGTCGGTTTCGCCATTGCCGCACCACTCCGACTCGCAATATTCGCTGCAACCGTCGCCCGAGGTGAGGTTGCCATCGTCACAACTCTCGTAGATATCGTCACCGTAGGGGTCGGTACCGATCGTGTCCTCAATCCCGTTGCCGCAGCCCTCGAGCGTGCAATCCTGGGCGCAGCCGTCGCCATTGTCGTTATTGCCATCATCGCAACTCTCGGCGAAGGCCTGCTCAGAGGTGTAATCGTACCCTTCATCAATAATGCCGTCTCCACACCAGGACCAGTCACAGTAAATGTTGCAGTCTTCCGAGGCAAAATTGGCGAACCCATCCTCAGCCGTGCCGGTGCCGGGATCGCAATATTCGTAGCGGTCCACCCGATTATTGCCACACTCCTCAATCCGACAGCTTGCGTCGCAGCCGTCGCCGTCCACTTGATCACCTTCGTCGCACTCCTCCTCCCCTTCTTGGATATTGTTGCCGCACTGGATGCTGCAATCGAGCGGACAGCTGTTGTCGTCTTCGGTCGTTTTAGAACCCATCTGAGACTGACACTGGCTGTCGCCACAGTAATTCAGCTCGGCCTTGCAGCCCGGGTTGTCGTCCGAATAGTCGGGCACGGCGTCGTACCAGTCACAGCCGGCGGCTTTGACGCATTCATCCGAGCTCTCATACTCGTCACACTCCCGGTACTGGGGACAATCATCCTCCAAACAGGTGCCATTCGGTCCGCATTCGCCGGGATCTGGCACGTTATTGCCACACAGGTTCTCGTCGACGCAGTGTTCTTCACAATCACGGTTGGCGTCGCCGTCGTCACCGTAGGAAAAATGGATTTTTTCCGCACAGGCGGCGTCGTCGGAAAGGAAACAGCCTTCGCCCAGCGTGGCGCAGCACCAGCCCGGCGACGGCTCCATCTGGTTTTGAGCGGCGGCCGGCAGGCTGGGCGCCAGGCCGAGGAACAGGGCAAGAGCCGTGAGACGAAGGGCCGATTGAAGGGAGAGCGTGGGGATCATGGGCATCAGAGTTGGCACCAGCCGCCGCCGAAGTAATCGACGCCGAAGTAGTTGGCCATAGCGAGCGTGTCGATGACGGTGCATTCCTTATCGGCAGCCACCAGCTGGCACCAAATGGCGGCTTCCTCCTCATTGACGAAGGGCGGGTCGCCACCGATCCACTCCGACGGGTCAGTCTTGTAATAACCGCCGTAGTAGTCGCAGGCGTAAGCAATGAGTTCATCGGGGTTGGCGGCGGCGTTACAGACGTCGCAGCTGACGCCGGCATCCCACGGATAATCCGTCAGAACGGCAATCAGTCCGATAACGCCTTCGTCTAGAGCGTTGGGGGTGCAGCCGCCGGCAGCGCAGGTATCGGGGTTGCAGGATACGAACTCGAATCCAAAGATTTCGCCGGTGATGCAACTGCCAGATACTTCACAGGTGTCGGCGTTGCCCTGGCAACAGGCCATATCTTCGGAGAAAGCGCGGGTGGGGTTTGGACCGTAGCAATACGAGTCGTCGTAGCGGTTGTTGCCACTGCCGTCGTTTTGGTAGGCAACCAAGGCTTTGCCGGTAGGACCGCCTTCATTGCCTTCGCAGCAGTAGATCTTGGGGTACTTGCACTCCGTCGACGGGCCAACGGGGCGTTCGACATACTCGACATACTCGTCGGAGAAGTCGTTGCACCAAGCATCTGGATCCTCGTCCATCACAGCGTTGTATTGCTCGGTGGTCAGTTCCACCTGTTCCTCGGTTTCGGCGTCGCAGCAGAAGAAATCACAGGCGTAGTCCTGGTTCCACTCCGCCTGAGCCGGGAAGTCGTTAAAGTTGCCAAAATCGGCGCAGCTGTCGCCGGCCTTGATGACTGCACCCTCGTCGTTGCGCAGCAGCTTGCCATTCTTATCCGTCGCCTCCACCACCCCTTCGCCGCCTTCACAGCAGTAGACGGGGCGCTCGGGGCAGGCGAGGTCCTTGTCGTAGGTGGGATAACTATTCTCGCCGCCAGAGAGCTCCTCGCCCATCTCGTCCGTTACAAGCTGGACGTCGCAGGGCGAATATTCGTCGATCGCGGGATCCGTGTAGGGATCGCCATAGCTGTCGCAACAGTACAGCTGACACAAGGGCTCAGGCTCGTCGCCAGCACTGTCCGACTCGCGCTCATTGGCAGCGACGGCCTCCATTTCTTGGAAGCACAGGCTGGGATCGCGCTCGTCGGCGTCGGAGCAGTCGGCTTCGTTGAGGACCTCGTTGCAATACTCCCCCGCCGCAATTTCGCCCGCCTCCAGGGTAACTTCTTCGCCCTCGATGGTGCAGCAGACGGTGGCTGAGTTCTCTGGGCATGCCGCCGACTCATCGAAGGTGGGCCAGCCCCATCCGTCGCCGCCGCTGAGCGGCTGGTCGATATCGTCATACAGGTACTCGCAGAGCGTATTAGCGTCTTCGGCGCCTACCAGGTAGGCCGTACGGGTGGGCTCAGCACCCACTTCTCCGTCCACTTCTAGGCAACAAAAGAGGCTGCACACATCTTCGGGGCCCTCCTGCACGGTGCCAACGAGATCCAAGGAGAGATCTTCGCAGGCGCCACCAATCTCAAAGTAGCTATCCCCATAGTCTGCCGCCAAATTAGACACTTCGACGCTGATGTAGTTGCCATCCTCATCGAGCGGGGCCGAGCAGCAATAGGCAGCGCAGGCCAAGTCCCAGGTGACTTCTTGTTCTTCGTACGTGAGTTCTACCGAGACAGTGGAGACGAAGCGTTCGGGTGTTTCGCACTCAACCGAGCCGTAAACTTCGTCTTCGATCATATCCAGAGCATTGCAGCAGTAGCCGGGCTCTCGGCAGGCTTCAGTAATCTCGTCGGAGTCAAGCTCGCTATCTTCGGTCCTGTTCGCCACGTCGAACGACACGTATGTACCCTCACAATCGAAGGGGTTGGTGGTACGCGTGGGCTCGGCCGACGAGTTGGCGCCGGGGCAGCAGAGGCCAGCCACGGGACAGTAGTCGGAAAGGGTGTACGTACTGTCATCGTCGGTGTACTGCGAGGGAATGGTGCTGTTTTCAAACCAGCGCACGTCGGCGTTGCCGGAGTTCTGGTACTCGCCGCACTCTTCGTCGGTCATGCCTGCCTGGTAGGTATCGTCGGAACCGTCGCCTTCGTAATCGATGCAACAGAGTCCCCTTGGCCGACACACGGCCCTCATTTCGGCATACGTCAGAGAGTAATCATTGTCGATATTGGCCTCATCGAAGGTGTGGTATTTGCCGCCCCAGAGGTCTTCGCAGGATGACTGCGTCCGGCGGTCGGGCGCCTCGCCAGCGTAGTACTCGCTCTCGTCGTAGCAGCAGACGCCGTTGATGGAGCAGGCCTCGGAGGGGGCCTCATCTTCGAGCAGCGAATCGAAGGGTTTAAAGTCGCCGTAGTAGTAGTTGCAGTACGAGCGGGTGACATCGATGTCGTACGTACTCTGCTCCGGATCGTCAGACGTGTAGCAGCAAATGCCGCTGGCGTCGCAGGCCGCTTCGATTTCATCCACAGACAAGCTGTAATCTTGCGGATCGATATCGGCGTCATCGCGGGGGATGTAGTCGGCCGTGATGGTGACCTCGATAGATTGGTCGAAGACGGGATCGAAAACGACGCTTGGGTACGGCTCACAGTCCGCCTGCAGAGTGAGGTCGTACGTATTATCGCCGTAACAGCAGAGACCTTCGATCTGGCACTCAGCCGCCGGATCGTCGGGGTTCTCCACCGCCGAGAGCGGGGTAAAGGCGGTGTAGTAATCAAAGTAGTTGTAGATGTCGTTGCAATAGGCGAAATCAACGTCGGATTGGTCGTTGCTGATCTCGTACATATCAAACGCCGCATCGCCGTCGAGATCGATGCAACAGACGCCGGTTTCGTAGCAGGCGTAGGACAATTCCTCTGCGTCGTAGGAGCCGTTGGCGTCGACGTCGTAGGCCTCGCCGTTCATATCGCCGGCAGCCAACATCGCCGGATCGAGGAAGTTGCCCGGAAGACATTCAGAACCATCCAGCGTTTCGTACGGATCGCTGCCATTATTCGGACAGCAGATGCCGGGCACCTGGCAGGTGTCGTAGAATGTTGCGCCGCCCTCGGCGAGCAGGTTGACGGTCAGCGGGTCGTAGTACAGGCCGTCGTAGTAGTCACAGTATGCCTGGTCTACTTTCTCGCCGGTGTACGTGTCTTCCTCGTACTCGAAGTAGCCGTACTGCTCCCAATCCGCGGGGTAGAAACAGCACAAGCCGGGTTCTTCTTGGCAGTTTTCGTCGCAACCGTCGTTGACATTGAAATTACCGTCATCGCACTGCTCGGTCACCATGCCGCCGTCATTGTCGTAGACCCAGTCGTCACCATCCCCGTTCACAACGTAGGCACCATCTTGGACCGTGTTATCACCGCAGACGTACTGACAGGAAGGCGAGCAGCCGTACTCGGTGATGTTGCGCGTGCCGCCGTCGCTGCCGAAGCCAAGGTCGCAATCCTCGTTGGACTGGACTATGCCATCGCCGCACTCGCAGGAATCGTAGCGTCCGCCCGTGACAGTGCCGAAGCATTCGGAGCCAAGATAGGGATCATCCTGCCCGCACTCGTACCCGACATCCACCTCCGGGCGGAGGTCGCTTGGGACTTCGGCGCGGTAGGCACTACCACCAGAGGGGCTGCGCTGACAATAGTAGATCGGCTGCATCTGGCAGTAGTTGTCGCAACCGTCACTGTTGATCGAGTTGCCATCGTCACACTGCTCAGTGAGCCAGTAGGTGTAGGCGTCGCCATTGTCATCGAAAGCGGTATCCCAAGCCCAGTAGTTCCCTTCGGCATCCACGACATAGGCGTTCTCATCGGTATAACCATCACCACAAGTGGCCTCGCAATTGGGCGTGCAGCCGTAGTGGTCCTCGTTCCAGCTCAGGCCAGCGTCATCCTGACCAAGGTCACACTCTTCGTCGTAGTTTAAGTCGGTGTAGCCGTCGCCGCAGAAGCAGCTGGCATCCATGTCGGTTTCGGTCATGTTGCTCTCTTCCGCCGGAAAGAAACTGGGGCTGAGTTCGCCGCACAGCTGGCCCGTGAGGTACTCGCCGGTGTGCATGCCTGTCCAGCTGAGGAGATCGTAATAGTCGATCACTTCACTCACCGCTTGGCGGACATTCCCCTCGGTGCAGCAGTACAACTCCTCCATGAGGCAGGCGTCACTGCAGCCATCGCCGTCGCCAGTGAGTTCCGGTGCGCCGCCCTGGTCGATGCAGCTTTCCATGTCTTGGGCATTGTAGATTTCGCTGTCGTACTCTTCGTCGATGACACACCAGCTGCCCTCATCACACTCTTCACCGACATCCACGTCCAATTCGCCGTTGCCGCAGAGGGGCACGGACGAATCCTCTCCGGAGGACACACTCGAAGAGCTGCTGCCGCAGGTGGCGTAGAAATCTGGCTCGCCGAAGCTGTCGTAGGTGATTTCAAACACGGTGTATTCACCATCTCCGCAGGCCTCATCGGCCACTCTGCCTTCACCGGGAACGCTTTCGCTGCAGCAGATAGCATCGCAGATGCCCGCCGCTTGCTCCAGACCGATACACACATCGGGGCAGTAGCCGGGCGGAGAGATGCCGGCGGTAAATTCTTTATAAGAGCCACAGCAGCTGACAATGGCGGCGACGCCTCCCTCGGCATTGAACATCTCCGGCTGACGCTCACTATCTAAGCAGAATGCCGGCTCGGTTTCGGCACAGGCGGTGTCGCTAAACTCCCCTTCATCAGCCATGTAGTAGTAGTACATCGGCGGGCTATTGCTATCGCAGGCGACGCCGTCGCTGCTGCCTGAACCGGCTGGACCACTGTCCAACGAACCGAAGTTGGAATTGGAGTTGAGGGTTTGGGCAAACGAAGTGGGGATACCGAGGTGGATCACACTCACGACGCCGAGCAGCACAGAAACGCACAGACAGAGCTGCGCGAGACGCCGTCCGAGGACGGAGACATGTTGGGCTTCCGGGAGGAGAGAAGGCGACATGGAGGCGGAGAATTGCGTTCGGCGGCGGCGTGCGGACAGTTGGGGCACGTGCCTGGGAGCGAGAGAATTACGGTGATTGTAGGGCAAGCCTTCGCCAATCATCTACTGGCCAGCCTTGCAAAACGTTCCCAACATGACGGAGTGATCGCTTGTGAGGTTTGATCAGCAGCTGGAACTAGGGGTGCCACTCTCATTTAAAGAGGAGTTACCGAGCGCACTGCGGATCGATCTCACAGTGGTAGCTCTCGAATCCCAGTGGATTGCCGAAAGCAGCGAAAATATTTCCCCAGCGATCGGGTAGGCCCGGGTGGCAGCCGATGGATCGGCAGGCATCGCGCGAGCAGAGGAAGTCATCGTCGCAGCGGGCGCAGAACGACTGGTTGCACTGACGGATGCGTTCGGTGAGACAGCCGGGGTTGCAACCGTCGCCGTCGGTGTCATTGCCGTCGTCGCACTGCTCGCCGGCATCGAGGATGCCATCGCCGCAACGAGCGGTCTGGCAATTGGTGCGGCAGGCACCGGCCAAATAATCGTCGTTGCGCCGGCCATCGTCGCACTGCTCGCCGGCCGCCTTGTTGATGAGGCCGTCGCCGCACTCCACCGGTGTACAGTCGGCGTCGCAATCGCTGGTAAAGCCGCCGGCGTCGCAGGCTTCGCCGTTATCACGCTGGCTATCGCCGCACGTGACGGACTGGCAGAGGGAGGTATCGAGACGACAATCGTCATCGCAGAGGATAAAGCCGCGCTGAGGCGTACCGAAGACCGACTCACAATCGGTGGGAATGAGGCCCTGCTCGCCGGCCGCAAAGTTGTTGCCGTCGCATTCTTCGTTTTCATCCACTGTCCCGTCGCCACAGATGGGCCGACGGCAGGCGCTATCGTCGATGGTGCAATCGGCCGTACAGGCGACCGTGCCGATGTAGCCGGCGCCCAGCCACGGGACATGGGCACACATGTTCAGGGCCAGACCTTCGCCGTTGAGCGCATAGAGGTCGCCGTCGCACCATTCTTCCATTTCAAGGAAGCCGTCGCCGCACGGGCAGACGGCGTCGCGCTCGAGGGAGACGGTGGTGCTGGCGTCGAAGCTGGGATCGAGCGCGGCGCAGTTGGCGCCGACGAACGAGAGCTCGGGACGGACGTCTCGGACGGCGTCTTTGATCGCTTGGCGCTTGCCGGCTTCGCAGCAGTAGATGGCTTCGCGCCGGCAGATGGAGTTGCAACCGTCGCCGCCGACCTGGTTGGCGTCGTCGCACTCCTCACCGCTCTGACGTTGGCCGTCGCCGCAGCTCGCCAGCCGACAATCGGTGCGGCAGGCGCCGAGGACGCCGTCGACGTTTTGCCAGGCGTCGTCGCACTCTTCGCCGGCCTCCGGATTGACGTAGCCATCGCCGCAGGCCACGACGCTGCAATCACCATCGCAGGCGGCCGTATCGCCCCCTTCGTCGCAGCCTTCGCCCAGATTGAGAACCTCGTCGCCGCAGACGGCCAGTTGGCAGGCGGCGATATTAAACGTGCAGTCGGACGTGCACGTCAGCTCGCCCAGGCGCCACTGATCGACTGAGGAGCAAGTCGGCTCCTGGCCGTCGACGAGGCTGAACTCACCGGCATCGCACTGTTCACCGGCATCAAGACGGCCATTCCCGCACAGGCAGGGGGTTTGGGGCGAGACGGTCGCATTGATGGCCAAGTTGTAGGTCGGGTCGAAATCGGTACAGAGGGATCCCGCGCTGAGCGTGGGGTAGCGGCTACGGACCGCGGCGGGTACGGCGGTACGGACACCGCCGGCACAGCAATAGATCGGCTCAAAGAGGCAGTTGGGGCCGCAACCATCGCCGCCCAGGCGGTTGCCGTCCTCGCACTGCTCGCCGGAATCGACGATGCGGTTGCCGCACACAGCGGCCGGCGGCAAGACCGGCGCCGGTGCCGCTGAGGACGATGACGCGCGCGCTGAGGACGAAGAGGAGGTGACCGAGACAGCAGAAGAAGACACCGACCCCGACGAAGCCCGACTGCTGATAGAGGAGGATAACGATGACGATAAGGAGGAGAGCTTCTGGCAGGTACCCGAAGCGCACCCGCCCGTTTGGCCGGTGTTGGTGGTACAGGGTGTGCCTTCGAGGTTGTTCACCATCAGGCAGTGGCCGCGGCCATCGCACTGGGGACTCTTGCACGCCTGTGGCTCGCCGCAGGCGATGCCCACGGTTTGGAAGGTATCGGGCGGGCAGGTTTTGGTGCCGCCATTGCAGCGCTCAGCCACGTCGCAATCGTTGGCGGATTGCCGGCAGATGGCCACGTTGACGACAATGTCCGAGGGGCAGCTGGTAGAGACGCCGTCGCAGCGCTCGGCACTGTCGCACACATCGGTCTTCGCCCGGCAGATGGTGCCCGAGGGATAGATAGCATTCTCGGGGCAGGTGGACGTAACGCCGTCGCAGCGCTCGGCACTGTCGCAACTGCCGGAGGCCGTCCGACAAACGGTATCGGGCGTGCGAAAACGGCAAGCATTGGAGCAGCAAGCGCCGCCATCGCACTGCTCCACACAGGTGCCGCCGAGGCAAGCGCCCTGCGGGCAATCGGCCGTGGTGGTGCAGGCGTCGTAACTCTCGCCGGAGACAGTGTTGCCGCAGGCGGGCGTTACCTGAGCCAACGCCCGGCCGCGTCCATCCGTGAGCAAGAGCGCAGCGGAAGCAATAAGGGTGACGAGCAGGCAGCCAATGACGACGATGCGGTCGAGGGAGGGAACGCTCCGCATAGGGGTTGCCGACTACTCTATCAATAGAGCGCACTCCTCCGCTATCCTCCGCGCATGCCTGCCCAGTCTCTCGACCAGATTGTCTCCCTCTGCAAGCGCCGCGGTTTCATCTTCCCTGGTTCCGATATTTATGGCGGACTCGCCAATACCTGGGATTACGGCCCGCTCGGCATCGAACTCAAAAACCGTGTTCAACGCTTATGGTGGAACCGCTTTGTGCGCCAGCGCCGCGACATGGTCGGTTTGGAAAGCGGCATCTTGATGAACCCGAAAGTGTGGGAAGCGAGCGGTCACGTGGGCAACTTCGGCGATCCACTGGTGGACTGCAAAGCCTGCCAGCAGCGCTTCCGCGGCGACAAGCTGATTGAAGAAAAGCTCGGCGTCGAAGCGGCCGCCGTCTTGAAGCTCGACCAGGTCCAGCCGATGCTGATGGCCGAGAAGATCACCTGCCCTCACTGCGGCAAGCTCGAGTGGACCGTGGCCAAGAAATTCAGCCTGATGTTCAAGACACAGCAGGGTGTGATCGAAGGTGAGGGCGCCGACATCTACCTGCGGCCGGAAACAGCCCAAGGCATGTTCGTCGACTTTAAGCACGTGAGCCAAGCCATGCGCAAGCGCCTGCCGTTCGGCATCGCGCAGGTGGGCACCGTCTTCCGCAACGAAATCACCCCCGGCAACTTCACCTTCCGCACCCGCGAGTTCCAGCAAATGGAAATTGAATATTTCATTGAGCCCGGCAGCGAAGGCCCCATCTTCGAACAGTGGAAAAACGAGATGTGGCAGTGGTGCCTGGATATCGGCCTTTCGCCGGAGCGTCTGCGCATCCGCGAACACACCAAGGAGGAACTCTCGCACTACAGCAGCCGCACGCTCGACATTGAGTACCAATACCCCTGGGGTTGGGGCGAGCTCTACGGCTTGGCCAATCGCTCGGACTTCGACCTGACGCAGCATCAAAACGCCTCGGGCGAGGACATGCAGTTCACGGACCCGGATGATCCCCAGAAGAAATTCCTGCCGTACGTGGTCGAACCCACCTTCGGTCTGACACGCACCGTGCTGGCCCTGCTGCTCGAAGCCTACGATGAACAGAAACTGGCCGAAGACGATATCCGCACCGTCCTGCATTTTCAGCCAGTCATCGCCCCTATCGATGTCGCCATCCTGCCACTGAGTAAAAAGGAGCACCTGCTCGCCAAGGCGGACGAAGTGTATAAAAAAGTTATTCAAGAAACGAACCTGAACGTCGACTTCGACGTCACGGGCTCCATCGGCAAGCGCTACCGTCGCCAAGATGAGGTGGGCACGCCCAAATGCGTAACCGTCGACTTCGGCACCCTCGGCGAAGACGAAGCCCAGGGGCTCAAGGACACGGTCACCATCCGCGACCGCGACAGTTTGGAGCAGGTGCGCATCGGCCTCGACGAGCTGATCGCCAGCTTGAAGAAGAGCTAAGGCACGGAAAACCGGGAGTCGATTCGATGTCGACTCCGGGTTTATGGTGGGCGATCTTTCACG
The DNA here is from genome assembly GCA_964640945.1 of uncultured Candidatus Peribacteria bacterium. Classification (GTDB taxonomy): domain Bacteria; phylum Patescibacteriota; class Gracilibacteria; order Peribacterales; family Peribacteraceae; genus JAGOUB01. Next base: position 40,728 of record CAZXIV010000011.1, read on the forward strand.
CTTACTTCTTTTTGCGGGTGGCCTGCCAGGCCTTGAGCTGCATCTCGGCCAGAGGCAGAGATTCACCCAAGGTCAGGTGGAGGCCAGGTTCGGCGGGGATGGACTTGGGCAGGTAGCCCGCTTCCTTGAGGGCCCGGATGTCTTCGCTGTTCCAGGTGCGGAAGCAGTTTATCTTCAGCATCTGCTCGTGCAGGCGCAGACATTCGGCTTTGACCGCGCTCTGCAGGTCTTTCTCCGAGAGATCGGTGAGGACCGTGGGATACTTGCCGTCGGCGGTGAGCGCGACCATCAGGGCGATGTGGCACTGGCCACGGTGATCGCCGTGTTCGACATTGCCCGACTTCACGGTTTTTGCCGTCAGTTCGGCCAGGTCGTCGAAGACCTTATCAGCGCCCCACTTTTCCTTGTCGGCGAAGAAGAACGGGGTGTTTGGGAAATCTTCTTTGCGGCCGACCCAGGGGTGGGTGACATCCTGGTACCAGTACGGCCGGGCCCAGACGAGGGCGACCGGCACACCCTTGAGAGAACCGAACTTGGCGTTGTAGGACTCGTGGGCCGGAAGGATGGATAGGCTGACTTTGTCGCCGGCCTGCAGGTTGATCTTGTGCGCGTGATCGTAGATCCGCGCCTTGTAGAGGGCTTTGCCGCCGCGCGTCACCTCGAGATCCGCGTCTTGCGGAAAGCCGTGGCGATGCTGATGGAGACAAAGGCTGTGTTCGCCAGCCGGCAGGACCGCAATCTCGCGGCCAGCCTTGGGGACGGCGTAGACCGGGACGGACTGGGCTGTTTTCTGGCCGTAGTCGATTTCGATTACGACACCGAACTGCTGCCCGCCGTCGTGGACAGTGACGGGGATACCGTCAGCGCCTGCAAAACACGTGCTGAGCCCCATCGCGAAGACGAGGACAAGCGACATACGAAACATGTGGACCCCTTCGTTTGTGAAAGACGCAAATTCTTCCGGAAACATCCGGCAGAGCTGCCAATGTATAATTTATTATACATTTGTCAATTTTGATAATGCGGTACCGCCCTTTGGCTACGCTCAGTGACACCGCTTGGCGGACGAGTCTTTTTGGGATAAGTGCCCTTATGGGCTTGCCCTTTGGCAGAACGATCGGTATAAAAACTGCACCACACCGATTGATCGCAGCGGTCCTGCCCCCTCTTACTATGTCTCCAGGGGGATCCTCCGCACCAGCGAAATGACGTCGGCTGTGTTGACCCAAGGATCCCAGCATTGGTTTCCGCCCTCGTGGCCGTTTGGCTGCGGGCTCCCCTTCTCTTCATTCTTATGGCTTTCCCTTCTGAGAAAGACCTACTGAACAACGCCGTCCACTTCGGCCACCCGCGCAACAAGTGGAACCCCAAGATTGCACCCTACATCCACGGCGTGCACGAGGGCATCCACGTGTTTGATCTCACGAAGACCCACGCCAAGCTCAAGGCACTCTGCGACGCCCTCCGCGGCCTGCAGAATGAGGGTAAGACGATCCTGTTCGTCTCCACCAAGCAGCAGGGCATCCCGCTCATCGAGAAGCTGGGCGAGTCGCTCCACCAGCCGGTGGTCACTAAGAAGTGGATCCCGGGCCTGCTCACCAACTGGCCAACGCTTAAGAAGCGCCTGCAGTACTACCTCGAGCTTCGTCAGTCATTCCAGACCGGCGAGGTGACGAAGTACACCAAGAAGGAACAGACGATGCTCCGCAAGAAGCTCACCAAGCTGGACGCCGCCCTTTCTGGTGTAGCCGCCATGACTGGCCTCCCCAACGCGCTGTTCGTAGTGGACGCCGTGCGCGATAACGTGGCCGTGCTGGAGGCGAATACTCTCGGCATCCCGGTCTACGGGATCTGCGACAGTAACGCCAACCCGGACCTCTTCACCGGCTTCGTCCCGGCGAACGATGACGCCGTGAAGTCGCTCTACCTGCTACTCACGACCATCGAGTCAGCCATGCTGAATAACGACTCCGCCGCCAAGGCCAAGGTCGCCTAATAAGCCCCCCTCCCTACCTCCCCCACCCCTTATGACCGCTATCACCGCCGCCGCCGTCCAATCCCTCCGCGCCCGCACGGGCGTGCCGATGCTCGCCTGCAAGGAAGCCCTTGAAGAAGCCGGCGGAGACGAGGAAAAGGCCATCGAACTCCTCCGCAAGCGCGGCATCGCCCAGGCCGCCAAGAAGGCCGCTCGCGACCAGACTGAGGGTCTGATTTTCCTCGCTGAAACCGAAGGGAAGGTCGCCCTGCTGCTACTGAAGTGTGAGACCGACTTCGTCGCCCGCGCCGATACCTTTAAGAAGGTCGGTCAGGAGATTGTCGAGACGTTGCTCGCCAAGGGCGAAGAGGCCGCCAAGGCCCTCGCCGCCGAGAAGACCCCGGCCGCGGTGCAAGAACTCGGCGAAAATATCTCCGTCGGCGAGATGCTCGTCGCCTCCGCTTCGGTGCTGGGCACCTACCTCCACAGCAACAGTAAGATCGCCGTCGTGGTCGGCATGGACGGTGGCACCCGCGAGGCCGCCCGTGACGCCGCCATGCACGCCGCCGCGATGAACCCGCTCTACACCAGCCCCGACCAAGTGACTGACGCCGACATCGCTAAAGAGCGCGAGATTTGGCGTGAGCAGCTGGCTAAAGAAGGTAAGCCCGAGGCGATGTTCGATAAAATCATGCTCGGCAAGGAGAAGAAATTCCGCGAAGAGAGCGCGCTGCTCACCCAGCCGTTCGTGAAAGATCCAAGTAAGAGTGTCGGTCAGTATCTCGGTGAGGCCAAAGTGAACACCTACCTGCGTCTGGCAATCGGCTGATCTCCTCTTCTCTTATGTAAAAAAGACCGGATGTTCTCCGGTCTTTTTTTGTCTTTTGTCCTATGAACTAAAAAAATCTTTTCTCCTAGCTGGTGCCAATCATTCGGTTTTCCACTTTTTGTCAGCGCGACAAAGAAGTACCTCCCTAAGGGACTGCGAGCCAAGCCTTTCGCCCATCGTCCTTCGGACTCGGGCTCAAGAGCTTGTCTCTGGGAGCAAGAAAGCGCGTCGCGCCAAAGCCCCTCCACCTCGTCCCCGTGCCTCCTCACGGGCGACGTAGAGCGCTGTCATGGTGAGCGGAGTCGAACCATGACAGGCTGAGGCAGGGCCGATCCACTCCCCCCGTGGCGCGACACCCCTCCACCCTGACTTGGGATGTG
>CAZXIV010000012.1:0-35075 GCA_964640945.1 uncultured Candidatus Peribacteria bacterium
GACGAAGCGGGCCGGGCCTAAGGGCCCGCGAGGAGGCACGGGGACGAGGTGGAGGAGCTTTGGCGCGACGCGCTTTTTGGGTACTTTTTGTCGCGCACAAAAAGTACCAATTCGTAGGTTGGCAGAAACCTGACTGAGAATTTTACTACCCTGACAAAAAATGAAAAACCGGGATAGATACAGACCTAAGCCAATGACAAAAGAACTACTTTCCGCTACAATGAACTAGATGCCTGACACCAATCCCACCCCCCTCCAAACAACCACCGAAGAGCGAATTGAAGGGAAGCTTGATCAATTGATCAGCCTCCTTGATCACATGAATCGTCGGGACAAGTGGCGCACGATTGGTGGATTTTTCCGCGGCTCGGTCCTGATCATCCCGACGCTTCTTATCCTCCTTAGTAGCATCTACCTCTACCTCTACGGGACAGACCTCATCCAATATCTCATTAAAGAGACCACCTCCCAGGCTTCGCAGCAGGTGCAAAACTCGTTTATGGACCAGTTCTTAGGAGGCACCAAGAGCACATCATCCTCGTCGCCGACGTTCGGCGTGCAGGACCGGCGCTGATTTAGCGGCCGGTCACGAGGCGCGAGACTTCTTCCGGCAGCAGGCTCGAGGCAATGGGCAGGCTCGGCAACTTCAAGAACTGCGAGCGGCGGAAAGTTTTTTCGGGTGAGCCGCCGACGCCAAATAGGTAGCCAGCCGCAGCGGCATGCTGCATCACCCGATCATTGACGCCCGCCTGCGGGTACGAGAGGGCGATCACGTTGGCACCGGCCTCGTTGAGCAGCTGGCGACTCTGACGGAGCTCCAGGTCGAGTTGGGCGTCGGTGAGCGAGCGTAGGTCGTCGCCGGCGTGGCCAGCCGAAGCAACGTCAAAGCCGGCGCCCACGAGCGCCGTGATGGTCTGTTGGGTGATACCGATCAGGCCCACATCTTTCGTCTGGATAAAGAGCGTGGCCGTCACACCGGCCGTGCGCAACGCCTGCGTGATCGGGCCGACAGTCTGTGGAGTAACGCCGATGACACTCAGGATGGCCGCCTTCTCCGGCACAGCGCCACCTTTTTCTACCAAGTCGCCAAACTCCTTGAGTGTGTAGAGCGTGACATTGTCGGCCTTGAGTTGCTTCAGGTGACCGCCGATGGCCTCGGTCGTGCCCGTGAGCGCGGCGTTATACTGCAATACCGGCACTGTGAAACTCTCCCGACGCACACTCATCGGCGGAAGGAAGGGCTTGAGGTACTGGGTGGAGACGAATCCCGTCTGGCCGTTGAACGGCACCTGCGCCCAGGCGCCGCTAATGGAGAGAGGGCGCACGAACGACTGGCCCGGCAGCTCGCCGAGCTTTTCCGCGGTCTTGTCGGCCGCGCTGCGAACGTTTAAGAAGGCGAAGTCGACGAACATCAAACCTTCGTACTTCTTCTTCACGGTCTCGAGCTGGTCGGAGCTGATAAGGAGCGAGACATATTGGAGTGAGACGTAGCCCTCCTGGCCGGCAGTCGTGCGGACGCGCGCCCAGGCGGCGCTTGGCAGTTCAATCAAATCCAAGACCGTCCCCTGGTTCACCTTGGCGATGAGCGATGAATCCGAGTCGGCGCGCTCGCGCAGATTTACAAACGCGTTCGTGACACTCACTCGATCCTTGCCGTCACTCGTGGATTCGGCGCGCACGGAGTTATAACGCATCACCAGGGCCGGATCGATGGCCGTCAGGACAGCCCCGGTGGCACTGGGTGGGAGGGCCGTGAGCACCACGCCGCTCGCTGAGGAAGAGGAGAGAACCGAGGGAGGGACACCGAGCACCATGCCCGACCCGTCGGTATCCGACTGGCGCACCAACTGGTCGAAGCGGGCGGCGTCGTCGGCCGTAAAGACAAACTCCTCATCTTGAGGATCGCTATTACTAGCGGCACAGCCGGCCAGCGCCAGGCTGGCAGCCACGAGCAATAGGGAGAGAACCGGGACAGGAAGCACCGAGGGACGGAGCGAAGAGTGGAACATGGAAGGGAGGGTTACATGCGTTCGGGTAGCCGCAGCGTCAGCAGTCTAGCGCTAACCGCGAGGACGGACGCAGTGACAGACGTGAGATGAAGGCGCAGAGCCTTCGTCCCGTCGGTGGCGGCGAGGATAGGAGCGTGGGCGTAGAAACCGTTGAATTCTTGGCAGAGACGAATCAAATATTGCGCAAGTACATGCGGTAAACGTTCATCTCGTGCCTTCGCCAGAGCGGCCGGAAATTCGAGGAGTGTGGCCACCAATCCGCGATCGGAAGATTCGAGGGAATCCGGTGCGGCCGGAGCGGGAAAATCCGTCTCGCCGGACTTGCGCAGCACCGATTTGGCGCGGGCATAGGAGTACTGGAGGTAGGGCGCGCTCACGCCGTCGAAGCTCAGGAACTTTTCCCAATCGAACACCAGCTCCATCTTGCGATTCTGGCTCAAGATGCCGAAAACGAGGGCTCCCACGCCGATCATCTCGGCGAGCGCTTCGGGATCGTCGGTCTGGATAGCCTCGCCGCGTTGTTGAATAACCTCGCGCGCGCGTTCGACGGCCTCATCGAGCACGTGCTCCAACTTGAGCACTGTCCCTTTGCGCGTGCTCATCTTACCGTCGGCAAAACGCATGCGGCCGAAGAGCACATTTTCGAACTCCGGCAGTTCCCAGCCCAGTTGCTGGCACGTGGCCACTAGCTGCTCAAAATGCAGCTTTTGGGCAATATCCGTGTGGATGTAGATCGCTTTGGGCCCGTACTCCTCCAGGCGGTATTTCATCTGCGCCAGGTCGCGCGTGGAGTAGAGCGTCGCCCCGTCGCCCTTCACGATGAGGTAGGGCGGCAGCTTTGATTCTTCGGGAAAGACGGCGATGAGCGACCCACCCTCACCCTCCACGAACACCGTCTTCTTTTTTCCTTCCTCAATCACGGGGGCCATCTTGTCTTCATAAAAGCTCTCGCCCAGCTGCACATCGAAGCGGACCTGCAAGCGCTCGTAGATAGCCTCAAGCGAGCGCGTCGTGACAACGACCACGTCCTGCCAGAAGGCACGCATCGCCTTGTCGCCGCTCTCCAGCTGGCGGAAGGCCGCCCTCCCCTCTGCTTCCAGCTCCGGATGGACCTCCACTTCTTGGTGGAATTTCACGTAGAGCTCGAGTAATTCGTCGATGGTGTAATCCTGCGCCGCCGTCTTCGTGCCCCACTTTTTCTGGGCCACCGCCAGCTTGCCGAACTGCGTCCCCCAGTCACCCAAGTAATTCCAGCGCAGCACGTTCTCGCCGGCATGCTCGTAGAAGTTACTCACTGCCTGGCCGACGACAGTGCCGATAATATGGTGAATGCCGAGCGGCTTCGCGATATTCGGACCCGAGTACTCCACCAGGACGGGCGCATTTTTTTTCTTGGCCGGCTTCGGCGCAATGGCGGCAAGCGTCTCTTCCAAACCTGCCAACAGCGCCTTCGGCGTGAGGGTCACGTTGACGTAACCAGATGGGGTGCCGGCGGCTCTTTCAACATTCTCGTCACACTTTTCTTCAAGAAATAATGCCAACTGCGCCGCAATTTCCTGGGGAGACATTCCTGCTTCTTTACTAATTCGAAGGGCAGCAGTTGTACACATATCTCCAAACTGCCGATCTGTAGGTGGCTGCCATATAACTTTCACCTCTTTCAAATTTTTGAATTTAGAAAGAAGAAACTCTTCACTAGCCGTTGATAGAGAGGTAGTAACAGACATCGCTTGAACAAAACTGATACTCAACCGTTCCGGCCGTACTGTAGCACCTCAACGCCGGTTTGCGAGTGGAAAAAGACCCGACGTCCGCTAGCATGCGAACGTGCGCCGCCCCTCCCTCCTCGTCGTTACCCTCATGCTGGCCGCGTGTGGCAGTGGCGCGAATGCGCCCGTCACCGGCAGCGGTGCGGTGCAGGCGGTGTTGCCCGTGCTCGCGGCCGTCGGCTTCACCACGGAACTGAGCGGTATCGACTCACTGGCACAATCGGCCGCCCGCCCCTCGGCGGCGATCGGCGTCTTCGCGGCTGAATATCTCCAAGCTCGCAGCCTCAGCCTCATCCAATCCCCGCTCGCCGGTGTGCGCGCGCAGCAACACTTGGACGAACTCAACGACCCCGTCTCGGGCTCATCGGGCACGGTCTACGCGCTGCTTGACGAGCTCCGTCGCGCGGCCAACCTCGACGTGAGCGACCTGCTCAACCGCTCCACCGACCGCGCCGTCGCGCTCGACGCCTACCTACGCGAGCTCGACGCCGTCATCATCAAAGGCAGCCGCGCCAACGAGGGATTAAACGCCGAGATTGCCAGCATCACCGCCGACCGAAAAACCCTCCAGGCCGAGATCACCGCCCTTAGTAAGCAGCAGAAGACCGCGGCCGGAGCCGGCCAGTTCCAGCAGGCCGGAGATATCCAAATCCAGCTCGATGAGGCTCAGCGCCGCTTGGATGTGGGCGACCGCCAGCTCCAGACGGACAAAGAAGTGCAGAAAGCTCTCGGGGTAGTGGCCGGCACGGCCATCGCGCGCAAGCAAGCCATTGAGGCTAACCGGGAAGTGCTGATTGCTGGCCTGAAAGTGGTGGATCTCCCCCAAACACCTGCAATCGGGGTACTGGAGAACAGCAGCGCCCAAACGAGCAGCTTCAAGGGGCCGTTCCGGGCGTTCTAAGCAATTGTCCGAAGCGGCGTTCTGTGCTATACTAAGAGGATTTCCGACACTCCCACCAACCCCCCGGCCCCGGTCGTCCCCAACGATCCCAAAGCGCGCTCGAACACCGTCCTGCGCGCCCTCGACGAGATCCTCGGTATCGAAAAAGACGCCGGCAACGTCTTGGCCGCAACCGACGACCAGCGCCTCTCGGCCGATGAGAAGGTGATCTTGAAAAGTTATGAGGAGGGGCTCCAAAAAATGCTCGATATCATCGCGCCGTCCGCGATGGAAGTGCGCAAGAAGGAGCTGGTACTGGGTGACCAATTGGTGCGCACGCTCTATGCCTACAACTGGCCCCAATTCATCTATCCCAACTGGCTGGCGCAGCTTGTAAACCTCAACGCCACCATCGACGTCTCCCACTTCATCTACCCGTCGAGCAATAAGGCGATCATGAAGATGCTCCGCAAGAAGGTAGCCGAGCTCCGCTCGTCCATCCGCATGCTCGAACAGCGCGGCATCGTCCGTGATCCAACGTTGGAAGCCGCTCTCCAAGATGCTGAAGAACTGCGTGATCTTCTCGCTCGCGGCGCCGAGAAGCTCTACCAGTTTGGCATGTACATCTCGATCTACGCCGAGGACGCCGAACGCCTCAAGAAGGTGCAGACCGACATCGAGTCCATCTTGGGAGGCAAGCTCATCCTCACCAAGCCGGCCATGTTCCAGATGGAGCACGCCTGGACGAGCACACTCCCCCTTTGCCAGGACGAAATCGAAATCAACCGCAATATGAACAGCTCGCCGCTGGCCACGAGCTTCCCCTTCTCAAGCTCGGACCTGACGGACGACCACGGCATCCTCTACGGCCTCAACCGCCATAACTCCTCGCTCATCATTTTCGACCGCTTCGATCTCCCGAACGCCAACAGCAATATCTTCGCCACCTCCGGTGCGGGTAAGTCGTTTACCGCCAAGTTGGAGATTCTGCGCCACCTCATGATTGGCACCGAGGTGCTCGTGGTCGACCCGGAAAACGAGTACACCAACCTCTGCCAGGCCGTCGGCGGCTCGTTCGTGCCACTCTCCATCCAGAGCAGCCAACGCATTAACCCGTTCGACCTGCCCGTGGCTGTCCGCGGCGACGATGCCGCCCAGGGCGAAGTGCTGCGTGCCGCCGTCATCAACCTGCACGGCCTCCTGCGGCTCATGCTCGGCGCCATCACGCCGTCGGAGGACGGCATCCTCGATAAGGCCCTGCTCGACACCTACGCCCTCTCGGGCATCACCATGCAGACGCCGAATCCCGGTGAGATCGAGCCCCCCACACTCGGCCAGTTGGTGGACGTGCTCTCCACCACCGAAGGCGGCGAGCAGATGGCCCAGACACTCCAGAAGTACACCACCGGTTCCTTCGCCGGACTCTTCGACCAAAAGACGAACGTCGAGCTCGGAAACCAACTCGTCGTCTTCCAAATCCGCGACCTGGAGGACCAGCTCCGCCCGATCGCGATCTACATCGTCTTAAACTTCCTCTGGAACCGTATCCGCGCCGAGATGAAGAAGCGCATTCTCGTCATCGACGAAGCGTGGAACCTGATGCAGTACGAGGACTCCGCCCGCTTCCTGTTTGGCATCGTGAAGCGCGCCCGCAAATACTACCTGGGCGTTACCACCATCACGCAGGACGTGGACGACTTCGTGGAGTCGCCGTTCGGCCGCCCCATCATCACCAACTCGTCGATGCAATTCCTGCTCAAGCAGTCGCCCGCCACCATCGACTCGCTCCAAAAACTCTTCTACCTGACGGACGGTGAGAAGTACGCCCTCCTCAACTCCGACGTCGGCCAGGGTGTGCTGTTCGCCGGCTACAAGCACGTGGCCATGGAAGTGATCGCCAGCCCCGAGGAAGCCGCCTTCGTCACCACGAAGCCTGAAGAAGTGATGGCCCAGCAGGCCGCCGGTAAAGCCGAGAAGGCCCGCAAGGGCAAGCTCGAGCCGCTCGAAGTGGTAGCCGTGCCCGAGGAACAAAAGGCCGCGCTCGACGCCGTCGCCGCTCAGACGGTCGCCGTCCCCGCTGCCCCCGCCCCGGTAGCGGGCACCGTGCCCGACCCGCGCGCACCGCAGCCGGCGGTGGAAGGTCTCACCGAACCCCTGGCACCCCTCGCCCCAGCCGCGGCGCCAGCTGCCCCCGTAGAGACGCCGGCCGTGAGCGCCGCGCCAGTGACAGAACCACCTGAAGCACCGCCAGCCTAAGGATCAAGGTAGAGGTATACAGGATTTGACGTTCCAAAAAATGGCCCTACAATCGGCCAAGCTTGCCGCGTGGTAAGGCTTTCGCAACACCGAACCCAGAGACCCTGTCGATGAAAACGCTTACGTTCTTGATCACACCGACGCCGAACAACCCCGCCATCAGCATTGCGGACCAGGTCACGATCAAGCAACCGCCCTCGGGAGCAATCCTCCGCCCCCTGAAGTGTACAACCCAAGAAGCCCAGGAGATCTTCCGGCGGACCCGAGACATGACACCCAGCCTCGATCCAGTCCTGGCGGCCTACTGCCTGGCGGGCTGGCAGATTCGCCACCAGCCCGATGAACGGGAGCCCCAGAATAACCAGTGGTACGCGACAGTGCTGACCACGTTACGTCCCCTCAAATCCTTCGGAATACCCTTCCAGGGCGGACCGACCGGCCATAGCTTACCAATCAATAACCTCGGCCAGACAATGGAGCGCGGTAAGGCCCCGATCCGCGTACCAGAGAAGGATCGGCCGACCTTCCAAGCCTTCATGAAGCCCTTGATGGAGAGGCCGGAAGATATGACGGCACTCTACTGCCTCGTCAGTGACGCCATTATGGCTGGCTGGGACATCGACTGACGACCGCCCGGCGGCCTAGAACAAACCCCACCCTGCACTCACGAGAGTGCGGGGTTTTCATATGTTTTCATCTAGAGGAAGCGGTGTGATAAAGGAGACGGGGCAAGCCCCGGGGAATCGGACCCGGACGTGATTGACATAATACTACTAATAATTTTTAATAGTATAAGTGTTTTCATACCACAGTACGCACACGAACCATTCAGGAGCGAACGATGAAGATTTTCGTACATGACATTTTGGGGACACCTCTCCAGGTCGTTTTCAAACAGGTCCTCGATAGATTGCTTCCCCCGGAGGATTTTAGCCTCACGGACTCGATGACTAAGGCGGATGTGATCCTCCTCCGGGATACGGGCATGCTGGAAACGATCCACACTCACCACCAGCACTTCCTGTTCTTGCGAGGACGGGAACAACTGCCTCCGACCGCGGCGAACGTAACGGTACTCCCAAGTATCACGACGGCCATCGTCGAAATCTTGAAGACGCTCTTTGAGCAACTCAAGATCAGACAGACCGCGCCGGTGACGACGGCAGCCAGCGGACCGAGTGTCCTCGTGATCGACGATTCGCCCCGGCATGCCGCGTTCGCCCAGAAGCAACTCGCCGCTACATGCCGACTGACGGTGGTGAGCACGTACGCCCAGGCACTGAATGCCTTGCAGAAGGGCAAGTGGGATGTGGTCATGACAGACCTGATGCTGCCGGCCAGCGAGCAAACATTGGGGACAGAGGCGATCACGGAGCACGCGGGCAAGGAAATGCCGCTCGGCTTCGTTCTCGCGCTCTTGGCGGCTAGGGCGGACGTGAAGAAGATCGCGGTAGTCACGGATATGAACCACCACAATCATCCGCTCTCAGCTGCCTTCGACCACCTCCGGGGTATGTTCATCGTCGAGAACGCGGTCATAATCTTCAGCAACTACCACGTCACCGCCGAGGGTAAAAACTGGCAGGCGGTTCTCGACGCGCTTAACGCCCCGTAAACAAAGCCAGGGTTCGTACCGACTTTCTACACCTCAGTCTTCGGACTGGGGTGTTTTTATGGGGCGGGCTTCTCCTCCACCACCGTCCAGTTCACTTCTTGCTTGAGCTTGCCGCCCACCGAGAAGCCGGCCGCTTTCTTGTGCCCGCCGCCGCCGGGGTACTTGGCCGCCATCGCGCTCACATCCACATCGTCGCGCAGCGTGCGGAGCGAGCCCTTCACGAGGCCGCCGCGTTCGGAGAGCACCATCGAAAAACGCATGCCCGGCACGGCGTTGACGTAGTCGATCGCGCCGGAAAGCTCGGTCGGGTCGGCGCCCGTGGCGCGAAAATCCCCTTCCGTCACGGCCGAGATGGCGCCGCCATCGTCGGTGACAGAGATCTTTTCGAGCACGCGGCCCCAGAGTCGGAGCGTCGAGAGCTTGGCCGTGCGAAAGACGGCCTGCACGATCTGTTGGCGTCGGGCACCGGCCCGGAGCAGGTCTGACACCAAGCGGTAGACCGTCGCATTGGTGTTGCTGTGGAGGAGTCCACCCGTGTCGGTCATCACGCCGGTAAGCAGACAAGTGGCAATATCGGGCGTGAGCGACCAACCGTAGTCCTTGGCCAGCATGGCGATAATTTCGCAGGTAGATGAGGAATTGAGCACCAGGTTCTGGGTGCCGAAGCGCGGGTTTTTGTGATGGTGATCAATAACGAGCACAGCCACCGTGCCATCGAACAGCTCAGGGTGCGTCTCCACATAACCCGTCAGCTGGCGGTCAGCGGCATCGAGAAAGACGACTAAGTCGCCGGGACGAGCGTCGAGCCCACGCTGCACCGTGGCGTAGTTTGGCAAAAAGCGAAGTGTCTCGGGCACCGGATCGACGCAGTGCGCCGTGACAACCGTCCCCGGGAGCTCGCGCTGAAGGAGACCCACCAACCCCAGCAGCGAGCCGAGGGCATCGCCGTCGGGGTTTTTGTGGCAGGCACAAAAAATACGCGGCGCCGTGCGGAACATGGAGAGGGCCGCTGCGGTTTCGGTTGTCATCATGGTAGGAGAGATATAATACGTCCGTCCGCAGAATCGCTTCAATCGCGTTGAGCTTGCTTTAGAGTCAAGGATGAATCGCATTAGGCGGTTGGAAAGTTTCGCGCATGTTTTCCACATTGTCGTCACGAAAAGCGGGAGCGGCGGCGGCCCGCGCGCTACACTCGAAGGGATGAGCGCCCCGATCTCCATTATCTTCTGCGGCACGCCCGAAGCGGCTGTGCCCGCCCTCAAGGCACTCGCCGCCGATCCGGCATACGTGATCACCGGCGTGATCACCCAGCCTGACCGCCCCGTGGGACGTCAGCAGGAGCAACAGCCTCCGGCCGTGAAAGCCGCAGCCCTGGCACTCGGATTGCCCGTCGTCCAACCCGAGAAACTCAACGCCGCCCTCCCCGAGTTGCAGGCACAATTCGGCCGGCCAGACTTCCTCGTGGTCGTCGCCTACGGGCAGATCCTCTCGCAGGCCGTGCTCGATTGGCCCACCGTCATGCCGGTAAACGTCCACTACTCGCTGCTGCCGCGTTGGCGCGGCGCCTCGCCGGTGGAGCAGGCCATCTTGGCCGGCGACGCCGAAACCGGCGTGACAGTGCAGCGCATGGCCAAAAAGCTCGACGCCGGCGATCTGCTGAGCCGCCGCGCCCGGGCGATCGGCCCGGATGACACCTCACTCACGCTGCGTGCCGCCCTCGCGGACCTCGGGGCCGCCCTCCTCCTCGAGACGCTCAAGGCACCCCTCGTGCCCGTGCCCCAGGATGAGTCGCAGGTCACGACCGGCGGCGTCCTCGCCCGTGCCGACGGGCGCATCGACCCGGGCACGCTGACCGCCGCCGAGATCCACCGCCGGCTCCGCGCCTTCACGCCTTGGCCGGGCATCACCATCAGCCTCGGTGGCACCGACGTGAAGATCATCGCCGCGGCCCTCGAACCCATCCCCACCAGCTCAGTGCCGCTCCCCTGCCGCGACAGCACCGTCCTGCACCTCCTCACCGTCCAACCGGCGGGCAAAAAGGCCATGCCGGCCGCCGCTTGGGACCGAGGCCGTCGCTAAAAGCCCGGACATCGAGATGCGCAGTGCAGACCGCCTGCGCAGCTGGGTCAATTGCAGCGCCGGTGAAGCGTGCGATACTGCCGCCACATGCGTCGCCCCCTTGCCCTCCTCGCTGTCGTCCTCCTGCTGCCCCTACCGGGCACGACTTTCGCGTTGGACGTCGATGTGAGCGATCTCGACGGCGATGGCTTGGCCAACCTCCAGGAAGACGTAAACGACAACTCTATTGTCGACACCGGCGAAACCTCGCCGCTGCGGGCCGATAGCGACGGTGGTGGCGAAAGCGACGGGTCCGAAGTGCGCTACGGTCGCAATCCCTTAAAAGGCGACGACGACTTTAGTGCCGATCCGGACGGCGACGGACTCCCGAATGGCCTCGAAATGCAGCGAGGCACCAACCCCCAGGTGTCCGATACGGATGGCGACGGTGTGAGCGATAAAGATGACCCCTTTCCGCTGGAGAAGGCCTTCCGAACCGACATAGACCACGACGGTATTGCCGACGAGTGGGAGCGGGCCAACGGCTTTATGCCCACTACGGCCGCCGATGCCGATCTGGATGCCGACAGCGACGGCGTCAGCAACCGCGAGGAATTTGTATCCGATACCGATCCCCGCGACACCGATACCGACCGCGACGGCGTGCCCGACGGTCAGGAAGTGCAAGCCGGCACGGACCCCGATGAAAGCCTCTGTCTCATCTACACCACCGAGGGCCAGACAGCCTTCGCCGATATCACCGGCCACTTTGCTGAAAGCGGCATCCGTCAGCTCTCCGGCGTGCGTGCGGCTGCCTCGCAGATGGCGATCATTGGCGGCTACCAGGACGGCATCGACCGCGTCTATCTACCAAACCGCGAGGTGACCCGCCTGGAATTTTTGAAGATGGCCCTCCTGAGCTCATGCATCGCCCTGCGAGAAGCGACGGTAGGCGAAGCTTTGCCGTTCGCCGACATGACTGAGGTGCTCGCCGCGGACGCGAGCAGCGACGAAATTCTGCGTCAGCGCTTGGTGAAGACAGGCGTCCTGCACAGCATCATTCGCGGCTATGAGGCAGACAACGGCTTCCATCCGGACATGCCCGTCGCCCGCGCGGAAGCCCTCAAAATGCTCCTCAACGCCTCGCGCCTGGACCAAGTCAGCGTCAGCGCCTCGGGCGCGACCGTCTTCAGCGATGTGCCAGCCGACGCTTGGTACGTCGATGTAGTCCGCCAGGGCGCGGCTCTTGGCATCATCGAAGGTTACGGCGACGGCACTATCCGCCCGACGCAATCCATCACCCGCGGCGAAGCGGCCCTCATCATCCTGCGCGCCATCCGCACCAATCCGGGCGTGAATGGCGAGGTACTGCCCGCGGCCTAACGGTCGCGTCTTTGCCGGCGGAGGGACGCCGTGCCCCTCATCTCTTCCCTTCCCACTCCAAGAAAAACTCCTCCAAATACACCTCCATAAACGCGTGCCGCGCCGCCGCGATCTGACGAGCGCTGTCCGTATTCATGCGGTCCTTGAGTAGCAGCAACTTCTCGTAGAAGTGGTTGATGGATGTCCCTTTAGCCGTCATATACGCCTCCTTCGTGGCGTGCAGCACCGGCTTCTCCTCGGGATGATGGAGGATGCGGTTCGCATGGCCGCCGTAGGCGAAGACACGGGCCACGCCCACGGCGCCGATGGCATCGAGACGGTCGGCGTCCTGCACAACTTTCGCCTCGAGCGTCGTTTCCTTGTCGGCGACGGCCGCCCCCTTGTAGGAGATGGAATCCATGATCGCCGCCACCGTCGCGATCGTCTCTTCGGGTACGCCGTGTTTTTCCAAGAACGCGCGTGTCTCCCGGCCTGAGGCCTTCTCGTCGCCGGAGAACTTCCAATCGGCCAAATCATGGCCTAGGCAAGCCAATTCTACCACTAGCGTATCGGCCGCTTCGGCCGCCGCCAGGCGCTTGCCCATCCGCCAGACGCGCTCGATGTGCCACCAATCATGCCCCGATCCCTCCCCTTCTAAACGTTCCCGAACGTACGTGGCGAAAGACTCGATGAGGGCGGTGTGCGTCATGGCCCGATTCTAACGCCGTCATAAAAAAACGGGAGTGAATGCTCCCGTTTTTCTAGCGGAATGAGAGAGAACCGTTCAAAGGTGGCTCTTCATCTGCTGCAGGGCCTCGATAAACTTATCGAGATCCTCCGCATCGAACATGATGGTCGTCTTTTGGCCGCCGCGCGACTTCTCCGACACTTTGAAGAACTTGCCGTTGCCGGACTGCTTCAGGTCGATATAGAAGGTGCGCTGACGAGCGTGGATCGTAACGGACTGAAGGTCTTCGGCGAAGTTGCCGCTGCGACCGCCGCCCGAATTCCCGCCGCCACGGTGGGACGACTGGCCGCCGCTGGGCTGCTGCTCAGACTGGCCGCCGGTCAACTCCGACATCGGATCAAACATGGATATGGGGGAAAATGAATGGAATCGTCCCGCTCCGGAAAACACCGTCACTCGGGACGAGCCAACACTACCAAAGAGCGACCGAGAAGTCATTAGCTTGGAGGCTCATCTTAGCCGAGCGATTAGGCCTTTGCGGCTTCTTCCAGCTTCGGAAACAAGATCGCTGGTGTGCCGATGGTCGTCCATTCGGGTAGCGCCCCCCAGGCGACGTATGCGCCGAACGTGAAGGATTTCTCGAGCATGAATTCGGCATACGGCACGCCCAGCTGGCGCGAAATTTTTTGCGCCGTCTCCGGCATAAACGGCAAGAGCATCAAACCCAGGTGCCGCAGGCCTTCGGCAAAGACGGAGAGGATGTCGCGACGCTCGTCTCCTTTGAGTGTCCAGGGTTGGCGTTCTTGCATGGTCAGATTGAGAAAACGCGCCAAGCTCACGGCCGACGCCAGGCCGGCGTGCGTCTCGTAGCGATCCATCGCCTCGCGGTAGAGCCTCCAGAGCTCGACCACTTTTGCCTCCTCTTGTGATCCGCCGGGGAGACTCAACGGCGTGCCGTCTTTGGTCAGCAGCACCACCACACGATTAAGGAGGTTGCCGAGTTGATTGCGCAGGACGCCGTCGTAGATGTCGTCGAAGTGCTTCCAAGAGAAATCGCCATCGTTGCCCACTGGAATCTCATGACTGAGGTAGAAACGCAGCGGATCGACGCCATACTTGGCAATGGCCTCGGCCGGCACCACCACATTACCCAGGCTTTTGCTCATTTTTTGGCCTTCGCTGGTTAAAAATCCATGGATGAGCAGACGCTGCGGCGGGGGTACGGGCAGCCCGGCACTCTTCAACATGGCCGGCCAGATGAGAGCGTGGAAGCGAGCGATATCCTTGCCGATAACGTGCGTCACTTCGGCCTCGCGCCACCAGGCGGCGTCTTTTTCATGAGTGAGGAGGCCCAAGGTGGAGACATAGTTCGTCAGCGCGTCACACCAGACGTACATTGTCTGAGTGTCTTCTTCGCCGGGTACGGGCACGCCCCAGCTTAGGCTCGTCTTGGGGCGCGAAAACGAGACATCTTCCAACCCCTGTTCAATGAGCTGCAGCGTCTCGGGGGCGCGGAACTCGGGCACAATGCGGTAAGCACCGGTCGTCAGAATCTCCTTGAGCCACCCTTCGTACTTCTTTAAGAGGAAGAACCAGTTCTGCTCCGCGATCTTCTCCGGCGCTCGCAGGTGGATCTCGCACTGGCCGTCTACTAAATCTTTCGCCGTAATAAAACGCTCGCAACCGCTGCAGTAGAGCCCTTCGTAGGTGCGCTTTTCCAGGTCACCAGCGGCGGCCAACTTCTGCCAAAGCGCCTGCACCGTGGGCCAATGCTCGACCTGGTCACTGGTGCGCACAAAACAGTCATACGAAATGCCCAGTTGGTCGTAGAGCGCTTGGAACAACGGGACATTGCGATCGACAAGCTGACGCGGCGTCAGGCCTTCCTTCTCGGCCGTTTGTTGGATCTTAATGCCATGCTCGTCGGTACCCGTCTGAAAGCGGACCTGGTCGCCGCGGAGACGCAAGTAGCGGGCACAGGCGTCGGCCAACACCTTCTCCAAGACGTGGCCCATGTGGGGCGCGGCATTGGGGTAATCGATCGCGGTAGTGACGTACTGGCGGTTGCTCACCCGCGGAGTCTAGCGCAGGCTAAACCGCTCCGCGAGCCCGTTTAGCCACCTAAAGCCCCGGGCAGGAGCTCGCCCGCCACGTAGATGACGAGATTCTCGGCCAAGAGTGCAATCAGCAGACCGGCGCAGGCGGCAAGCGTGATCTTTTTGGCAGTGGCGTAGCCCTCTTCGTTGCCGCGCGAGACAATCATCATGATGCCACCGTAGATGATCATGATCACGGCACACATCGTGATGATACTGAAGATAAAATCGATGACGCGTCCGGCCACGAGTTCGACGCCAGCCTCACCCACGTTGCAGAACGGCAGGGTGGAACAGATCTGATCCCACATACCGTCCACAATGTCACTACCAGCAATGCCGGTATTGTCGATGCTGCGGGCACCGGCGACCGCCGGCAGGAAGACGAGCAGGGCCAGTGAGAGAATGATAAAGCGGCGCATTAAATGCCAAGGAAGCTGGTAATGATCTGCACCAAGGCGTTAGCAAGGTTGACGACGATGGCGCCGACGATGGCCTGCGTGATGATGCTGCGCGCCTGCTCGTACTTTTCCTGGCGCCCTTGGGCGACGAGCATCTGGATGGCGGCGTAGGCGATGACGACGAAGAAAATACCATTCATGAGAGTGACGAGCGCATTCACCACCACCGCTACGGCGGAGACTTCGTTCTGAGCGACGGCCAGGTTGGGGTCGCTGACCACGAGACCGATGATGGTCTGCGAGAGGCCGGCGATGACCAAGCCACCGAGCGCGTAGACAATGGCCGTCTTGCCGGCGCCGTACTTTCCGTCGTCACCTTGAGCGGTGAAAATCTGGTAACCAGCGATCACCACAAACAACACAGCCAAGGCACCGGCGAGGCGCAGGAGAATAGTACCGATGCCCGGCAGGAATGCATCGACGAGGATATTGGCCGCACCACCGTCGCCGCAGCCAGGCAGGCCGCCGCAGGGAATGGCGGGCGGCGTCTGAGCGGCGACCACCGTCACAAACAGCCAGAGGAGAGTCGCGAGCGGCGTCACAGGTAGAAGGTGGAGTTGAGCGTGCGGAGAATGAGGCCGGCCAGCACGATCATCACGAGGCCGGCGATCGCCCACTGCAGACGGTCGGTGCCGGCCGCTTTGCCTGCACCGCCGGACGACGTCATAATCTGAATGCCGGCAACGAGCACCTGCAAAACGGCAATGCCTCCGGCGACACCAACCAGCAGCGGCCAGGCGCGGTTAAAATACTCGATGAACACGTCGATGCCGGGGCTGGCCTCCAGGGTCGTATCACCACCATCGAGCGGCTTCAGCAGTGTGAGCGGCCCGCTTTCCGGAATGAGACTGCCATCCTGATCCGTCTGAGCGATGGCCGCCCACGGGCTCAGCATGACCGCAGCCTGGAGAGCCAGAAGCACAGTCAGGAAGCCAATTGAGAGCCGTTTCGACATATCAGATCAGTATAGCAGAAAATGGGTGTTGAAGCGAGGTTGCATCTGGGGCCGGGTTGCGTACCATAGGACGGCACCGGGACGGCGCTGATTGCCCTGAACGGACCGCTTTCCGACCTTTCTCTCATCTCTTGTTGCGGATGTAGCTCAATTGGCTAGAGCGACGCCTTGCCATGGCGTAGGTTGCGAGTTCGAGTCTCGTCATCCGCTCCATTCGGCTTCGCCCCTCGAGGGCTACGCCGGGATGTCACTTGCAACTCCACAGTTGGGCCGGGCAAAGCTAGCGTTCGGTTTCGGGTGTCTGACTTTTAGAAGAGTTTGGGAGTTTGAATTTCTGCATCCGTGTTTTCTCCGGGCAAAGGGCAGATCTTTTTTGTCGATCGAGGGAATCCTGCGGCCATTTTGACGACTGTTAAAAAGGACATTCTTCGCGAAGAATGTCCTTGATAGCGGGGTTAGCTCTTTTCCAGAGTACACACCTTTCTACATCGACAACGTTTCCGGCCATTGATGGCCAATCTGACAAAAATGCCTATAAAAATGATAAGCATTGATGCGGGCAACGTGACAAGTGCCAACATAAATACCCACGTCCACCATGTCGTATCTTGGGCACCATTACTGTCCTCTAATACCTGCCAGCTGTAATCTGGCACCCACTCCCCGCACTCTACCCACTCATATGTGGCCACCAACAGTCGCCCACCACATCGTAAAGCCTTATACAGCAGTTTCAGGCCTTCCAAGGCCAAAGAGGCAAGTACTACAAGACTCAAAATACCAACCGACAGCACGAACCATTGTGTGAAATATGACACAGATTTTCTCCCTTTAGGCGATTTCAACGATCAATCACTGGAGAAGTTCCAGTAATCATACTATTACATATTATATGTAAAAATGCAATAGAGACACAAAACGAACAACGATGGAAGACGGAAAAACAATCTCCTTCAGCAGACTGCCTGCCCTCGGTACCATCATCTCCGCCATGGCCAAACGCTATACCGTCGGCTTCGTCTTTAACCCCCCTCTCACGCGCGTGCTGCTCATCCATAAACTCACGCCTGCCTGGCAGGCGGGCTTCATCAACGGCCTGGGCGGCAAATACGAAGGCGAAGAAACAGCCACTGAGTGCATCGCCCGCGAGGTGCAAGAAGAAGCCGGACTCAAGACTGCTCCAACCGACTGGCGGCACGTCGGCCAACTCCACGGCCACGACTGGTCCGTCGATGTACTCACGGTGGTCTACACCGGCGCCGAAAGCGACGCCAAAAGCCTGGAGGAGCAGCAAGTGGAATGGTTCGACAGGGCCGCTCTCCCGCCACGGATCATCGCCAACCTCGCCTGGCTGGTGCCGATATGCCACGATGCCATCAGGGACAATCAGGTTGGGTTTGTCGACGTGCGGTACATCAACGACGTGTAAACCAGCGCGCTCAACAATAGCATCCGTGAGTGCGGCTGAACGTGATTCAAAGCGTCGGCCTGGGCACGACTCGGCCTGGCAATAAAAAACCCCTCTAACCGAAGCTAGGGGGTACAATGATCATCCGCACGTCTACCAATTTTTGTGATACTGAACGTAGATACTCCAGACGTGCTCATCACGCGTTAGAGAACGATTCCGCGCGAGTTGCAGGAGCATATCTTCTGATTGGCAGAGCTGAGCCACAGGCACAAGTGCATCAAGACGCTGTAACGTCCCTTGACTCCAACACGCGCTGCCTGCATTCAGGCCCATGTTCAGACCGCCCGTATCAAGTATGTCCATGAGACGAAGCCACCAACCTCGCCAGGGGGTGTTCGAGTAAGCCATCTCCTGCAAGACATGGATACCCTGGGTTGCAAGGATCTGCTTGGAATAAGCCAGAATATCTTGAATGCCGCGGTCGACAATCCTCTGGCAGAGATAATATGTCGCCGGGCCATCTCCGAAATCACGCTTGATGTACCAGGCGTGGCTCCAGAGCTTGTCCCATTCGTCAGGAAGGAGAGTGCACTCTGAACGAATACGCTTCCAACCCTCTTCTCGCATCCAGCGCAGGACATCTTGAGCGAAGGACAGATGCTCCAGGGAGAGTTCGGTCGTCATTATACCGCCACCCAACACATCACACTTTTCCCGAAAATTCGTCGACATGAAACGTTCCTCTTTGTTGTAAATAGATCAGGCGATTGTAGAAAATTACACTCTATTCAAATCTTGTCAAATTCACCTTTCAGGTATCCACCAACTCATAGCGCACCGCCTACTCACCTCAGCGGTGTCACACCCTCGGCCGTCCTCAGAAGACGGCCTTCAGTACCAGGTAAATGGCGGCCCAACCGCCGCCGAAGAGAACGGCAATGATCAGGGCTTTAAAAAGCGTGCTTCCCATGGGAGAGGGGGGAAAGAATGATACAGATGAAGACGGGCGGCGACGCGATTCTTACCAGCCGCGCTATACTGGCAGCGCTGTGCCCGCCCCCCGTCTCATCAGAGTCTCGGACCGAATGCAGTCCGACTACTCCTACGCCCTCACCCAACCGGAAGGGCAGAACTTCGATCCCCTCTTCCAGCCCGAATTGAACCCCAAGGAAATGCTCACCCTCGGCGTCTTTGGTGGCTGCTACCTCACCGACTGCCGCGCTGAATTCCCGGCTAATTGGTTCACCGAAGCCAAACTCTCACCAGGTAAACCCCAAAAGATCCTGAACCACTTCGGCGTGATGGCCGGCCAGCCGCTCTCCGTCTGGCGCAAAAAGGGTTGGATCCACCCGGCCGACCCGCGCGGCTGGTTCCAGTGGTATTGCCGGTATTGGCGCGGACGACGCCTGCCCCAGGAGGACGACCGGCAAATCAAGCGCTGGCGCGCTATCCGCCGGCACCTCGCTCAGATCGTCCGGAATTGCCCAGCTGGCGACCTTTCTTGCCGCCCACGGCAGCGCCAAGCAGTCCTGCAGTGGGCCTACGACAGCCGGAAAATATAAACCCGGCCCCACCGAGGCAGGACGAGGTGTGCGAAGGAGCGCGCGGACTGGCATCAAGCCCGGGCATTGTTGGCAACCACTGTCGTTCGGATCGAAATAATCGCCGGGCAGTTTGTGGCCGGATGCCGTTTGCGCCAACGGGTCTGCGAGCCCTATCGACTTTTTCCCGCCTGTGTTTGACGACACTCAGAACGCTGCCCTTCAGAACCCAACCACCGTGCTGGCAAAGTCGACCACATACATCCCTTCGTTGATGCCGACGCCGGCCTCATCGAACACCTTTGAGAGAATAATGGGCCGGTGCACGTCACTCGCCAGAAACAACTCCAGCGCCTCCGCAGGCATGCGGGCCTTCGTGAGGACTTCGCCGTAGTGATATTCGATACTGGTGCAGTTGCAGCTTTCGAGCGTCACTGCCTCGTAGCCGGCTGCCTTGATACGATCGGGAGGCAATGAGCCGTCGGCGCCTTGGTGACCCTGGGCACCGCGGACGTTCAAGTTTTTCGCAAAGAGCGCTGCCGCATTCGTAAGAGCAACATTCGCCTGAACCGCCGGCAGACCGTACTGCCAACGTGTCGCATTGATCAACGCAAGCAGCTCACCGTGCCGATCTTCCAACGAGGGGGCGGCAGCGTGCAAGCCAGTCTGCATCTCAAGCTTTTCAAATGAGAGCGAGGGCAGGTTGCTCACTGGTGTAGCCACACGGTAGACCATCTCGGCAACGATCGCGCGGCTTACCGAAGCCGTGAACGACACTACATCATTGGGGATGGCGTTCTTCTCGGACAGGGCTTGGACGGAAGGTTTGTACCAGGGGGCCTTCGGATCGCTCGCAGGAAGAGGTAAGCCGTAGGCACGACTAAGCATCACCGCCGCCTCCGCAAACGACACCGGCTGGTCGGGACGGAAAGTCTGATCGTCGAAACCTTTCACAATCCCCCGCTCAAGAGCAGCGCAAACATCGCCTTCATACCAGGCATCGGGCACCACATCACGCAAGAAGCGCGCCTTCGTACCGTACGCCTCGCGGAACTGTTGCAGGCAGGCGCCGGCTCGGCTCTTCAAGCCCGAGACGTTGATGAGCAGACGCACAAACTCCGCCCGATTGATCTCGTCCTCTGGCCCAAACGACCCATCGCTGCGGCCACGGATAATGCCCTGGTCTTCCAACCACGAAATCGCCTCCTCGTGCGGGTGCGACGGCGGCACATCGGTAAAGAGCGACCCCCGCAGGAACAGGCTTTCAGCACCGCTGGACACGACCAGGAGTGAGGCAAGCACATGGACGCCGATGGACACCAACCAAGGGTGGCCAAAGCGGCGCTTAATCGGGGCGAAGGTGAAGTGCATGTTTTTATTATTATAACACAAAATTACTATTTTATAAAGTGCCGCATATTTCCTCTTTCCTTAGCTTAGATTGCCACTTGGAAGGCCGTCTTGAAGGCGTAACCGATCAGGTACGCGACCAAGGCGCCGAGGGCACCCACAAAGACGATCTCGAGCGGTCCGCGGTAGAGCTTCTCGCGCGTCACGTAGCTGCGCGCGCCGCCGAGGAGGGCAAGCGCCAAGAAGGTACCGGCAATCGCCACGCCGAAACGCTGCTCGTCTCTTACACCAAAGAAGTACGGGAGTAATGGAATGGCACCAAAGAAAACGAATGAGCAAAACGTCATCACACCGTCGGTGACGGGATTGGAGGCCTCGTCTGAGCTGTGGCCGTGCTTCGCCAGCATCACCGTATCGAGCCAGGTTTTGTTGCGGGACGTCACCACCGTCACCGCCTTCTGTAGGTCGGCGCCACGGAAGCCTTGGGCCTGAAAATGTGCCTTTACAACCGCGGTTTGCGCCGCCGTATCAGTCGTGAGACGGGTCTGTTCTTCGGCACGCGTCCGCCGCTTCTGGGCGATGTCCGACTTCTCCGAAAGATAGGCGCCGGTCGCCATCGAGAGGCCATCGGCGAAGAGATTGGCCAAGCCAAGAATGACGATGATCGAGTGGGGCAGATTGGCGCCCACCGTGCCCGCCACGACCGCGAATGTCGTCACAATGCCGTCGTTGCCACCGTAGACGATCTCACGAATGTAGCGCCCCAGGTCGGGACTGCGTGTGTGCCAACCGGGAAGCAGCGTGAAAAAACTCACGCTCGCAGTCTACGCGTCTGTCTGACCGGCCGCTACAGTCTTCACTTTCGTCTGGCCGAGCTCGCACTCTTGGCGGAAGACGATGCAGCGGGGGCGGCGGCACGAAGCAGGCCATCGGCCGCCGTGATCACCGTGGTATCAAACGGGAAGCCCTTGGGCACACAATCAACCGGGGCGTCCCAGGTGTCGATGGCCGCGAATGTCGGCTCGTAGTTATTACTGGCATTCCAAACGGTAAAGCCGCACGCGCCGGAGTCGAAGACGGCGTCGATCTGGTCTTGCATGTCCTGGCGCGTGACGAAGTAGCCCTGGATCCAGGGGCGCAGCTTCCAGGCTTCACTGCCAAGGTCTTCGCGGTAACCCGTCATCGTGCGGTACACCAAGTAGTACATGCGGCTCCGAGGGTGCACGCCGGGGATGTAGTACGCATCCTGCGAAAACGAATCGGGATAGGCCATCGGCGAGATGATGTCTACCAGCGGCGCGAAGCGGACGACGTCCTGGCCGAGGTGCTCGACGTTGATATCGTAGTCCCAACCGATGATGGCGTAGGTGCTGATGCCAAGCTTCGTTTTGCCGCCGTTCTCATTCACCACCTGGCGAGCTGCCTTCAGGAAGGCCTCCACCTTCTCGATCTTCTCGTCTTTGGTCATGCCCACTTGAGCGAGCGAGTATTCCGTGGGGAAGCGGATGTAGTCGAAGTTCACCTCATCGATGCCGGATTCCACTAAGTCCTTGAGTACCTCCATGCTGTAATCGATCGTCGTCTGATTGCCGCCGTCAATCCAGGTGGTGCCCATACTCACGCCGGTCTTCGGATTGCGGATCTGCGTCTCGGGCGCGGCGACGGCCAGGCCCGGATCCTTGAGGGCAATGAAACGAGCCATGGTGTAGATCCCCCGCTCCTTCAGGGCCGCGAGCACCTTGGGGAGATCGTAGGCGACGTCGATGCGCTGAAGCGTCTCGGCCAGCGGCGAGGTGGTGGCGAAGTACACGTGGGGACCCTTCACGTCGAAGATGATGCCCGGTGTCTGCTCGCTCGCGGCGATGTGGTCAGCGATCTTGGTAAAGAACTCCTCCCGACCCACCGACGTCTGAGTGAGAAAGGGGCCCACCGCCCGGAGTCCCCGCAGGTTCTCGGTCGCGGCCGTCGCGGCGGCCGCATCGAAGGCGTGGCGCAGCTGGATCTTTTGGTCGTCCGTCAGAGCGACGCGACGTTCCTGGCGCAAGCGAGCGCGCAGGGCGGCGCGGCTGGAGCTGGAATCCCCACTGGAGAGAGAAGGGGTCGGGGCATTGTTTACGCTAGCAGGAGCGGCGCCGTGCCGTGGGGATAGGCGCGCCGCCGGTGTCGTCACCGTCCGGGCAAGAGCGGCCGTGGTCGCAACCACGACAAACACACCTGCCAGCAGCGGAAGCCCGGTTGTAAGGAGGCGATGAGCGAAAGAGGAACAACGGCCGGCAAAAATTCGAGGTAGCGTCACGGCCACGAATGGTACGCGATCTCGTCGGCAAGGCGAGATCGTCAGCACACCGTCAAGCCGTCCTGTCCACGCGGAAGCGTATCATCGACGCACTTTTCTCCATTCCCCTTCTTCTTTATGCGTCGTCTCATCGCCCTCGTGGCCGCCGTGTCTGTCTGTATTACCGCCACACCGGCGCTCGCGCGCTCGGCCGACGGCGCGGAGAGCAAGTCACGCCGCAACATTATGACAGAGCAGCGTCAGGACAACCGCCAGAACCGCCGCCAAGACCGCCAGGAAGAAAAGAAAGAGACGCGCCCCGAGCGCCTGAAGAATGTTGATCCCACCTGCATGCGCCCGGCTGTCTCCGCCCAAGAGGCGGCACTCAAGTCGGCCTTCACGACCATGAGCTCGAGCATGACAACGGCCCTGACCGCGCGCGCCGCCGCCCTCGACGCCGCTTGGAGCAGCACCGACACGGCCACCCGTGAAGCTGGTATCCAGACCGCGCGCGAGACGTTCCGCACGACGGTCAAAACCGCCCGTGACACCATGCAGGACGCCAATAAGACCGCCTACAAAACGTTCAAGGACGCCGCCAAAGCCTGCGGTGTCGTCGTCGCCGACGAGCAGCTTACGGACGAGGCCCTGGGACTCTGACTATCGAGAGAAAAGGCCCTCGGGTGAGGGCCTTTTTTGTGTCAGCGTCCACCCCCGTGCGGGGTGAGCGTGCGCGTCGACAGATCCAAGAGCCAGAGATCGCTGCCGAGCCCCGCGGTGGCGTGGCCAGCACGCAGCCAGACCGTGCGGTCCTTGCCGACGGGCGCCAATTCGAGAATCTCAGATTTTTTCTGCGCCGAGACGAGGAACATCGTCCGCGAGGTCCAGTGGCGACTCACGCCGGCGTAGGGATTGGCAAAGGTAGCGATGGTGCACTGCTTGCCCTCCGCGTCCTGGCCGAGGATGTCAAAGTCCATACTGAAGGACATGTCGGCATACGTCTTCAGGTCGAACTGACGCAGACTCACCTTGGTGACCGTGGCGAAATCGCAGTCTGAAGCGTCAAAATTGTAGGAGATGCGGCCATCATCGAGCATGGCTCGATAGAGGATCTCGGCCGCCAACTGGCGAGTCATTGGCTCGTCCAAGGCAACATCGTTCGTGAGTGTCTCCAGCGAGAACGCGTCCTTCCAAATCATGGTGTCGACGTACGGCGCGTACCAGGCGTCGTGATCGTAGCCGATCGCGGGCGCGTCGAGCGTCGCCAGGGCGTACTGGCGGATCGTGACGATCATCTTCAGCGCCTCAGCCAAATTGACCGCCTGCGCGGGGCGGAAGGTGCCGTCGTCATAGCCGCGGACCCAGCCCTTCTCAGCTGCAAGGCAAACGTACGGGCTAAACCAATCTTCAATCCGAACATCAGGGAAGCAATTTTTTGGTTTGGCCTGAGCGAGCGTCTCGACATTGATGGAGAGAAGCATGATCTTCAGGAACTCGGCCCGGTTGATGGCGCTCTGCGGCCGGAAGCTACCATCGGCATAGCCACTAAAGAAGCCTGCCTTTTGTAGAAGAACGATGGCGCGGGCGTTATCATCAAGACTGCGGACGTCCGGGAACGGCGTGAGCGTCGCGTACTCAGCTACGGCCGCGGGAACGGACAGACAGACCAACGCGACTGTGAGAAGGAGACGTGTGAACATGGTGAGGAAGGAAGAAACGTAGGAGACAGAATGTCTATTCAAGAGCAAATACACTATAGATTGCCCAACTATTATATTAAAACATAAAATACTATTATAGGCAAGTATATAGCGCGCATCAGTGATACTCCAACGGCGTGGAGAGAGGGGCATGTCAGCCTTCCGGCCAGGCATCCATGCCGAAGCCGCTATCCCCGAGGGGACAGCGGCTTTTTGCTCTAACCGTGCGGGCCAGAGCCAGCGTTTTACTTCGTTAGTTCCTTAATGGTCATTCCGGTCTTAAACCGTCGGAATAACGCCGAAGGGGCGAGGTGATCTTCCAGACGATTCGGTGCCGTATCCTTGGCGTAGCCTGCCAGGACTCCGCCCTGGTACTTGTCGTTCGGATCAAGGCAGATTTGCAGGTGGAGGTGAGCATCTTCCCACCATCCATTATCTTCGGTGAGTTTGGGCGCGACGGTACCGAGTTCGTCGCCTTCTTCGACGTACTGGCCGTATTCCAACTCCGTCTCAAGGTTGAGGTGGCCATACAGCGAGTACAGCGTTTCGGTTTGGGAAATCCAATGCCCGAGGACAACGATGCCACCCCAGTTCCGGGCGTCCTTGCTCTTGCCGGGGTGAACCCAGACGTAGGCGACCTTGCCCGGCGCAATGGCGTAGACCTTCGTCCCCGCCTTCACGTTCACATCTTCGCCGAGGTGCCGACCCCAGTTCTTCTCACCGCCGTCTTCCGTTTTGTAGTGGCACACCTCCCCAAACTTGTAGGAGTTCACCTCCCACTCCTTGTCCTTCCATGGGGAAGAGAAGCGGGTGACGATGATCTTTTGCTTGGCGATCACCTTCGGCATGCCATTCTTCGTGGACTGACTAGGAGTGGGCGGTTGACTGTCCGTACAGCTGCAGCCGAAACAGAGCGACAAGGCGACGATCATCCAACTGAAATTGCGCATGGGTTATTCCCTCCATTTGCGCGGTGCCAGAGATACCAGAGAACACTGTGATACAATACAATGTACTGTATATCTAGTCTATGGGTGAGGAGGGGCTTGAACCCTCGACCAATCCCACCACACCGCGTGTGTGCGGGGAGGCTTTATGAACAACGATGTGTTAGTGGTGGGTCGGGAGGGACTTGAACCCTCGACCAATGCCTTAAAAGGGCACTGCTCTACCAACTGAGCTACCGACCCAAAGAACGCCCGCCAAACGTACACGATCCCCAGCCGGAGCGCATCTGCTAGCCTGGGCAGCGTGATCGACACGCACTGCCACCTTATGGACGCCAAGTTCGATGCTGATCGCATCAACATGCTCGCACGGGCGCAGGCTGCCGGTGTGGACCGAATGATCTGCATCGCCGACACTCTGGCTGAAAGCGAGAAGTGTCTCTCCCTGGCGGAAAAAAATGAACACATTTTTTGTACGATAGGCGTTCATCCACACACTGCCAAAGAGTGGGACAACCGTTCGGGCGACACCCTGCGCCACCTGGCTGTCTCACCCAAGGTGCGGGCGATCGGCGAGATCGGCCTCGACTATCACTACGACTTCTCACCGCGACAACAGCAGAAAGAGGTGTTCGCCGCCCAACTCGCGCTTGCCGCAGAACTGAAGCTGCCGGCCGTCGTCCACTGCCGCAACGCCGTGGCCGATGTCCGCGCGATGGTGCTCGCCCAAAAGACACAGGTTGTCATCCATTGCTGCACCGAGACTTGGGACGATGTCGCGCCGCTCGTGGCGGCCGGGCATCTCCTCTCTTTTACCGGCATCGCGACTTTCCCCGCTTCGGCAGGGATCCGCGACACCATCAAACGCTGCCCGCTTGAGCAACTGATGATCGAGACCGATGCGCCCTACCTGGCACCCGTCCCGCACCGCGGCAAGCGCAACGAACCGGCTTTCCTGCCCGAAGTGCTCCGCTGTATCGCTGAAACCAAAGATATCCCGCTGGCCGAGGCCAAAAGTGGGACGACCGCGACGGCGCTCGCATTCTTTGGCCTGCCGACTTACTCTTGAGCCAAGCTCCCGTAGGTCAACGGATAGACCGCCGGCCTCCGAAGCTGGAGACACAGGTTCGATTCCTGTCGGGAGTACCACGGTTCATACACACTCATACCGTAGGCATTGCTCTTCAATCGATTGAATCAATGTCGAAGAACCCCTGCTGACCCCGTGCAGGAAATCTGCAATCATCTCGGGTCGAAATACGCTTGTCGAAGGGGTGTCTTGCTGTGTCGTGTTCACGTACCTTCCTCCCCTGCCGCCTCCTGATTCGGAAGAATCATGGAAGCATGCACGCTGTAGCGGCGTGTCCCTTTGGCAGCAGTCGGATCCACAACGTCGATCGAGATCTTTCCTGCCTTAGAAATACCTTGGACGACTCCTGTTAAGAGTCTATCTCGTCCGACCTGGAAAGTGACGATGGTGCCAACCGCGTACGTTTCTTGCGCGGATTGGCGATACTCTTGCTGCCGTGACGTATTAATCAAACTGAAGACATGACGCTGCACCGACCAAACGTTGGGAAAAGCCTTTTCCATCTCACTTTCGGTCGACCCGTTCAGCATCGCGGCAATGCCCAAAAATAACCTGTAATCACGCTGCTCCATCACCTCAGTGATGAGGGCTTGAACATCTGATTTGGTACTTTCCTGTAATATGTGAGGGGCAATGTGGAGACGGAGTGCAAGTTCGATCTGCGCCTCCGTAGGAGCATCTTTACGGCCGGATTGATGCTCAAGCACGGCTGCAACGGCAACCGGCTCGACGCGTTCCAACAACGACGGAACACCGACTTTTGCCCGTAGGAGATCGTAAATTTGCTCGATAGTGACGCCCCGCAAATCTTCCACAGGTATGTCGCAACGCAACGCTAACGTCAGCAACCCGGGCTGGGACGGTTCTTCGCCGGCCGGAAAGTTTATTATTAAATCACTGACAATCTCTTTTAAAGGTTTTTGATGCGTCATATTCATTATTATGAATCATAATTAAATTGTGTCAATTCAAATGATAAAATCAGCGTTATTGTGGTTTTTATTCAGAATAGGGTAGTTTTAGTAACACTTCTTTACCTCCCTCTCGCATGAACTGGTTCTTCCACACCGATACCCAAAACTACGGTCTGCTCATCGCCCGCTTGGCTCTTGGCATTGTCATGCTCCCTCACGGTCTGCAGAAAACCTTCGGCCTCTTCGGCGGCCCCGGCTTCGACGGAACAATGGGCTTCTTGACCGGCATGGGTCTCCCCGCCTTCATCGCTGCACTTGTTATCCTGGGTGAGTCTGTCGGCGCCCTCGCTTTGATTCTTGGCTTTTGCACGCGCTTCTGCGCCGCCAGTCTCGGTGTCATCATGCTCGGCGCAATCGGCCTCGTGCACGGCGCCAACGGCTTTTTTGCCCCCACGGGCTACGAGTATCATCTACTCGCCCTCGGCCTGGCCGGCCTCCTCACTCTGGAAGGCGCCGGCGCCCTCTCGTTCGACGGACTGATGAGGAAGAAAAAATAGATATGCCCCGGACCGTCCTCATCACTGGCGCCAGCGGCGGCATCGGCGCCGCCCTCGCCCGGAGCTTCGCCGCCCGCAAGTATTCACTCATTCTTTCAGCGCGTTCCACGGGCGCCCTCGATGCTCTCGCCGCCGAGCTGCATTCCACCCACGGCGTCGACGCGACCGTCATCACGGCTGATCTGGGTGTGCCCGGCGGCGCCGAAAAAGTGGCCGAAGCGCTTCAAGGACGAACCGTCGATATCCTGGTGAACAATGCCGGCTTCGCGACTTTTGGCGCTTTCTCTCAATCTGAGTTCAAGCGTACCCAGGAAGAAATCACCCTCAACGTCGGCGCGCTCACCACACTCACACAACTCTTCCTACCCGGCATGATCGCCCGTCAGCACGGCCGCATCCTGAACGTCGCCTCCATCGCCGCCTTTTTCCCGGGCCCGTTCATGGCCGTCTACTACGCCACCAAGGCCTACGTCGTCTCGCTCTCGCTCGCCCTCAACGAGGAGTGCCGCGGCACCGGCGTGACGGTGAGCTGCCTCTGCCCGGGACCCACGCACAGCAACTTCGTGGCGGCCGCCAACTTGGAAGCCTCGCCGCTCTTTAAGCGGAGTCCCCTCCAAACGGCCGAGGCCGTAGCCGAGATGGGCGTACGCGGCTGTCTTCGCGGTCAGCCGGTGATCTTCACGAGTTTTTGGAACTGGCTGCAGGCCTTCGCTAGCCGCTTCGCGCCGCGCACTTTCGCCGCCCGCATCGTTCGACGCCTCCAAGCTCCCGCCCTGTAACAATGCCACGCTTCGTCGCCCTCCTGCGCGGGATCAACGTCGGCGGCAATAAGAAGGTGCCCATGGCCCAGCTCAAGACCGTGGTCGAAAAACTCGGCTTCACGAATGTGAAGACACTGCTCGCGAGCGGCAACCTTGCCTTCGACGCCGCGGCCCAAGCGCCAAAGACGCTCCGGGCGCTCCTCGAGAAAACACTGGCCGATACCTTCAAGTTCCAGGTCCCCGTCCTCATCCGCCCGGCCACCGAGATCCAAGCCCTCATCGCGAGTGCTCCGTTTAAGAGCATCCCGGTCGACGAGAACACGCGGCTCTACATCACCTTCTTGGGCGAGCCGCCCGCCAAGCACCCCGCCATCAAGCCGGCCCAGGGTTTCCGGGTGGTGCGCGCCACGGGCGGAGAGGTGGCAAGCGTCCTCCAGCTGGACCCGAAGAATCGCACGCCTGAGGCCATGGACGTCATCGAGAAGGCCTACGGAAAAAACGTGACGACGAGGAACTGGAATACCGTCTTAAAGCTCCTGGCCTGACCCGGCCGGAGCCAGGCAAGATGGCCGTATGAAGGCGGCGATCGTCCACCCTTCGACTCGCTTCGCTCGCTCAGGGCAGGCTCCATCTCTATGAGAATCGCTATTGTTCACGAGCTCCTGACGATCCGCGGCGGCGCGGAGCGCGTGGCGCGCGTGCTCGCCGGCCTCTTCCCCGAGGCACCGGTCTACACGCTGCTCTACGACGAGAAAAAACTTGGCGACTGGTTTCCCAAGGAGCGCGTGCGCCCGAGCCGGCTCCAACCGTTCGCGGCCCTCTCGACGAACCACCACCTCTACCTCCCCTTCTTCGCGGGCGCTGTCGAAGCCTGGGATTTTTCGGAGTTCGACCTCGTCATCTCCTCTTCTTCCGCCTTCGCGCACGGCCTCAAGACCGGACCCAAGACCTGGCACCTCAGTTACGTGCATGCCCCGGCCCGCTACCTCTGGGACCGCACGCACGACGTAGTGGACCAAGCCGCGCACGGTCCGCTCGGCTGGCTGAAGCGGCTCTATCTGCAGTGGATCTTCCACCGCCTGCGCGTCTGGGACGCCACCGTCGCCGACCGTCCGCACGCGTTACTTGCCGCCTCGGAGTCCGTGCGTCGCCGCATCGAGCTCTACTGGCGCCGGCCGTCCACGGTTCTCTACCCACCCATCGCTGACGCCTGGTTTTCGTCTCCCCTGCCGCATGCCCGCAACGACGACGATCCGTTCGTCATCGTCTCCACGCTCGCCCGCTACAAACGCATTGAGCTCGCCATCGAAGCCTGCAACAACCTCAAACTGCCGCTGGTGATCATTGGCGATGGCGCCGACAAGGCGCGTCTCCAGTCGCTCGCCGGACCGACGATCACCTTCGCCGGACCGAAAACGCATGACCAGATCCGCACCATTTTCTCCTCGGCCCGCGCCCTACTCTTCCCCGGCGACGAGGACTTCGGCCTAGCCGCCATTGAGGCGCTGGCCAGCGGACTGCCGGTGATAGCCTTCCAGAGCGGCGGCGCGTTGGAGTGGATGACGCCACAAACCGGCCGCTTCTTTGCCGAACCGACGGCTGACTCGCTCGCCGCCGTGCTCAAGAACTTCAAGACGACGGCTATCAATCCCGAGGCCTGCCTGGCCGCCGCTGAGCGCTTCACCGAGCAGGGCTTCAAGCGAGGCATCCACGAAACCATCGCGACGATGATGAAGTGAGTTGTCTGTCACCCCGAGCGTAGTCGAGGGGCGACAGACAACATGTCATGGTTCGACTACGCTCACCATGACATGTTTTCCAGAGCACGGATGTTTTCATCCGCATGCCTCTTAAAATGAGACGATTCATTGTGTCACATATGAAAAATCCCAACACCTTGCGGTGCTGGGATTTCTGGGAGAAGCGGTGTTCTCTTAGAAGCAGAAGTGGCACACGTAGGCAGCCACAAGGCCGATTCCGAACAGACCGAAGCCGATTCCAAAGATCCAGGCAATAATCCTGCCACCATCATCGTCACCTTCATCCTCGTCATCGCTCTCGCCTTCTGCCTGAGACGCTTGCAGCGCCTGACGAGCTCGAATCTCCGCAATGCCAGCCTTGATCCGTTCTGCAGTCAGACCATCTTTTTCGATGATCGGCAGACGAGTTCTCTGGGCGAGCCGCCAGATGCGCTTGTCTGTGCTATCGAGTGTCAGCTCCCAGCCTGCCACGGTTCGTGTCACGCGGGCCTTCATCGTGGAGGTGTTGATGTCGCACATGTAGCACGACACCTTGATGCGAACATCTGCACGATTCTCGAATCGTGCAGGGAGCATGTCCGTTCCGAGTTGGTGCATGAGGAACATACGGAACTCCCCATCTTCCCAAACCGATAGCGGCATGCCCATCTTCACAATATCGAACATGTGTGAGAATCGACCATTTTCGGCAAAGTACGTCGTAACCATGAATTTTTCCTTTCGAACGGGGGAATTATTTTCTTGAGAGAACACTTGTCCTCTCCCAGCTCGAGCCTCCGTAAGGACCGGGCAGGGAGAGGGTGCTTCTCGGTGGTTGTAAAGAACTGTGTACAGCGTAAAACAATCTTTTATTTTGTAAAGTATATCAATCTACAACCAAGACTTTTTGGCTTATAGGTAAGGCTTAAAATCTGTCGAGAGTTTCGACAAAATGCGCTATACTGGAACAATGATCGAACAAGTCCTGACCGAAAACGGCTTCACGGACAAAGAAGCCCGCGTCTACCTGGCCGCGTTGGAAATGGGAGAAGCCCCGCTCTCACGAATCGCGACCAAGACCCGCCTGCAACGGACGACCGTCTACAGCCTGGTCGAGAGCATGAAGGCCCGTGGGCTCCTCACCTTCACCAAACGAAACGGCGTGCAGTACGCCGCCGCACTCCCGCCGCGCGTCCTCATCGACCGCTTCGAACAGGCGGCCGGCCTGGCCAAGCAGGCGCTGCCGATGCTCCTCGACATGGCCTATTCGTCGCCCCTCAAGCCGCGGATCCGCTTCTACGACGGGATAGAAGGGCTCAAGACCATCCTGCGCGAATTCTCCCAATCCCCCACCCAGTCCCTCGTCTTCACCGACTATGAGCAGATGCCGGCCGAGCTCTTCGCCTTCATCCGCCAGGATGTGGTGAAGGAACGCCGCAAGCAGGATGTCTTCACGCGTCTGATCGTGCCGCGAAACGAGACGAATATCCGGGTCCAGAAAGAGGACGCCGCCGACAAGCACTTCGCCGAGCACCGCCTGGTCGATTTCCCGAACGCGGCGAACCCCATCGAAATCCTCCTCTACGACACGGACAAGATCGGGCTACTCTCCTTCACCACGAAGGAACGCTTCGGCCTCGTCATCGATTCGCTCGCCATCCACCAGACGCTCGGAAACCTCTTCGAGCTGATCTGGAAAGGCGCGGCTTAACAGCGCAGCAACACGTCGGCCGCCGTGTGCAGCATCGGCGTCTTATCGGGACGCAGCGTCGCCGTCGGTACCTCGGAGATGTGCTCGTGCAGCACGGTCGCCTGCGGGAAGTGCGAGAGGACCTGCTTCACACTCGGCACGCAGTGGTCGTAGCCAAATGTAAGCTCGCCCTGGGGCGTAAACCACCTGAGCCACACCATCCCGCCTGGCTTCACACTGCGCTGAACCGTATCAAGCAAGGCATTGCCCTCCGCCAAGGAGAAGAAGTGCAAAATAAACGAGCAGATGACGAGGTCGTACGCCCCCTCGGCCGGCGTCGCCTGCCGGATGTCTTCGGTGAGAACCGTCATTGCCTTGCCGGCCGGGCTCCGCATGCTCTCCAAATGGCGAATGAGTTTCGGTCCCACCTCCAGCACCGTCACGTCGCACTCGCGCTCGAGGAGCGGGATGGACAGCGAACCCGTACCAGCTGCCAAGTCGAGGACCGAGAGCGGTTTGCCGCCGCCCGCCGACCACAGCAGCTCGTGCATGCCCGTCCACGGGAACTCCGTGGGGATGGGTCGCTCGACCGCCGGCTTAGGGATGGGTTTCTTCTCGGTCATGGCGACACCTTACAGCATCGCGTCCTGCGCGCCCTTGGGCATCTCGCGGCCAAGCTTCTCATAAGCACGCTTACTGGCCGTGCGGCCCTTGGAGGTGCGCTGCAGGTAGCCTTGCTGCATCAGATAGGGCTCGTAGACGTCTTCGATAGTTTCTTGTTCTTCAGCCAAGATGGCGGCCAAGGTCGAGAGGCCGACGGGCCCGCCCCCGAAGCTGTCGATCATCACTTGGAGCAGGCGGCGGTCGGTGGCGTCGAGGCCGTCGTGGTCGATATCAAGCGAGGCAAGCGTGGCTTCCACGCAAGCAGCGTCGGCCGTGGCCTGGCCGCGCATGGCGGCGAAGTCGCGCACCGAGCGAATGAGGCGGTTAGCGATGCGCGGGGTGGCGCGCGTAGCGCCGGCCAGGCGGCCCGCAGCGTCGCCGGCGATGGGCACCTGCAGCAGCGCCGCCGAGCGCTTCACGATCGACTCCATCTCCGGCAGGTCGTAGAAGCCGAGTTTGAAGGCGTGCAGGAAGCGATCACGGAGTGGCGCGCTCATGGCGCCAGGTTTGGTGGTAGCGGCCACAAGCGTGAACGGCTGGAGGGTGAGACGCATCGAGCGCGCGGTCGGCCCTTTGCCGATCATCAGGTCGAGCACATAGTCCTCCATCGCGCCGTAGAGCACTTCTTCGATGGCCGGGCGCAGGCGGTGCACCTCATCAATAAAGAGCACGTCTCCTTTTTGAAGATTCGTGAGCAAAGAAGCCAGGTCACCGGCCTTCTCGATTGCCGGACCACTTGTCACCTTCAATTGGGCACCCATCTCGGCGGCGATGATGTGGGCGAGCGTCGTCTTGCCAAGACCGGGCGGACCATGCAGCAACGTGTGGCCCAGCGGCTCTTGGCGGCTCTTGGCACCCGACACGTAAATCTGCAAGTGTTCCTTCACCTTGGCCTGGCCCACGTAGTCGCTAAGCGTCTTCGGACGCAGCCCGATATCCACGGCCTCGGCCACGGTTTCCGTTGTCTCAACGGCGGAGGGTCGCTTCTCCCGACGGGTGCGCAGAACGGCCATGCAGATGGCAGTGTACCAGAGTCCACCACGATCTCGCTCAAGTGGGACAGCGCCGCTACGATATGAGTATCCGTACTATCCTTCGCGTGTTCGTCGGCGCGCTGTTCCTGGCGGTCCTCATCACGCTCGGTGCGACCGACGGCTTCTTGCTTGAGCAAGGAGTGCTCACGGCACCACCGCCCTCCGGCCCCGCCCCCTTACCCGTGACCAAGCGCGCCGGACCCGCCATCCCGCCTTTACTCGAAGAACTCGGCTACGAGGCCAAACTCCAGCGCGAGTCGAACTTGCTTGAGCAAGTAACACCCCCGGACCTGCCTATCGACTACCGCACGATTCTCCAAGTGGACCGGCTCGGCACCGTTGCGTGGATCGATACCCCTCAGAGCAAAGCCGTCTTCCGCGACCTCAAACAAAAACTCCTGCGAACCTTCAGTAACAAGCTCTCCAGCCTAATAGACGAAACCACCCAAGCGCCCGATGGGCCAGTGGTAAACCGCCTCAGTTTTAGTGATCCAGCCATCAGTCCGGACCGTTTTGTGTTCCTGCGGGTACGCGAACGGCTCTATGAGATCCATATCGCCCCCGGTCAGGAAGCTGCCCTCGACCCCCTCCTGGCTGCCCTGGCCTCGCGTTGACCGGAAAATGGGTCATTGCACCTTGACTTTCGGCCCCCCGCAACCAAAACTACCCGTCACTTATGGCAAAGCAGATTAAGAAGATCATCAAGGTCCAGGCCCGCGGCGGCCAAGCCAATCCGGCCCCTCCTCTGGGCCCGGCGCTCGGTCAGGCCGGCGTCGATATTAACGGCTTCGTGACGCAGTTTAACGCCAAGACGCAGAGCAGCATGGGCAAGCTTCTGCCCGTCGTCATCACCGTCTACGACGACCGCAGCTTCAGCTTCATCGTCAAGCAACCCCCAGCCGCCGCCATGATCATGGAGAAGTCGAAGGTTCAGAAGGGTTCCGGCGAGTCCAACAAGATCAAGGTGGGCTCCATCAAGGTGAAGGATCTGGAGGAGATCGCCAAGATCAAACTCCCCGACCTCAATACGACCGACCTCAAGGCCGCCATGCGCACGCTCGCCGGCACCGCCCGCTCGCTCGGCATCACCGTCGACGGCGACCTGGCCAGCTTCGCAAAGTAAATCTCCTCATCTTGTTTTTCAAGAGAGGGCTTCGGCCCTCTTTTTTGTGTCATCTTGGTGCCAACCTACGATCGGCACTTCTTTGTGCGCGACAAAGAAGTACCTCCCTAAGGGACTGCGAGCCAAGCCTT
>CAZXIV010000013.1:0-34311 GCA_964640945.1 uncultured Candidatus Peribacteria bacterium
GAGACCAAGAGCCGGCCTCAGTTCGGATTGGAGTCTGCAACTCGACTCCATGAAGTTGGAATCGCTAGTAAACGTGAATCAGCTACGTCACGTTGAATATGTTCCTGGGTCTTGTACTCACCGCCCGTCAACTCATGGGAGGTAGGAGCACCTGAAGCACCCTTACCAGCAATGGGGGGTACCACGGTGAAACTACTGACTGGGAGTAAGTCGTAACAAGGTATCCGTAGGAGAACCTGCGGATGGAACACCTCCTTACCAGGGAGAATCACACCTCGTTCCGCGCTAGTCGCGGAACACGTAATGCTCTGGCTGGTGATAAAAGCCATCATTGCGAAAGATTGACCGGGAATCACCATGGATTTATCCATCTCGGTTGGAGATCTATCTCACTTGCACGATGCTGTGAAGCCGAACAACGCTTTACAACTAAAAACACCCCTTGGGGGTGTTTTTAGCGTGGGGAGTTTGTGTTATCAAAGCCAACCGGCTACAACTGCGGTGTTCGAGCCCTTCGGTTCGGACGTGCGTCGCTCCTTCAAAAGGAGGTTCTATGGCCAAGCGACGTCGCCGCCAAAGGAGTATCGGGCGGTATGTATTTGATAGCTGCCACGGATCGGCTGCTCAAGTATGGGAGCGCGTCAGCGTGAATTGGCTGGTGGTGGTCTGGGTTGCAGTTTTCTTGATCTTATCTTTTGTCATTTTTGACCGACTGCAATCTGTCCCACCGCGGTATCTATTCTTCGAACGGGAAATCCAAAAGCTGGAACATCAGCCATCCCCGCCCAGTTGACGCGCCGGGCCCCTCAGTAATTGAGGGGCTATTTTCATATGCACGCGAAATCCCAAACGATCTGTCTGGGGAGAGGGTGGCTGCTGAGCAGCCACCGGTTGATCCGTTACCAATTCGCGGCATTCACGCGGAATGCGCGGTTCTGGTTCCACTGCTGCGACCGCTCGATGTCGGTCGGGCTTCGGTAGTAAATGAACCCCGTCTCGGGGTCCTCAAGCACGCGCTCGAGATGTTCGCCGCGGGGCAGCAAGGGGCTGTGCATCGGGCAAGAATGCCAGCCATCGACGGCTCCTCCGGGCACTGACTGACTAAAGGCCGCGCAGACGGCGGCAAGAACGTCGTCGCTCTCCCAAGGGTCCAGCCTGAACTCCTGGCGGAGGATGGCATACTGCGGCCAGTCTTGGCGATTGCCTCGGACGGTGTCGGTTTGGTTTACCTCACGACGGACAAGCATACATTTCTCCTGTGATGAAACGGTCGGATTCGGAACTATGTATACTTTACATTAAATTTGTATTATTGCAATATTTCCATTCCTCTTCAATTAGAGCACCTTTTGGGCCAATGCTCGCCCCTCGCCCGGTAGGCGCTGGGTGAGTTCCTGCAAGAAGCCATCGACCAGCATTGTTTTCGCCTCCTCTGGGCCAATGCCGCGGGCCGTGCAGGCAAAGAGATCCTCGGCCGTCAGGCGTGTCACTGTGGCCCCGTGGCTGGCCTTTACGTCGTTCGTGCGGATCTCCAGGCTGGGCACGGCGTGCACCACTGCCTGGGCGTCGAGCATGAGTACCTTTTGACTGAGGTACGTCTGCGTGCCGGTTCCCCGCTCTCCAATCTCAATCAAGCCCTTGGACGACACGTTCGAGCGGCCGCTGCCGGCGATGCGAATGGCAATCTCGCCACCACCGCGCGGTGCGAGGAAAATACTCTTCGCGGTGTTGCGCTGGCGCTGACCGTCGCCCGCCCGCGAGATCCAGTCTACTGAGCAGATAGCGTCGGCGCCGGTAAGGCGGCTCTCCAAAGTTTGGGTCACGTCGTTGCCGCCGACCGACACGACATGCCAGTGCAGGCGCGCGCCGGCGGCTAATTCGGCCTTTAGTACAATGACTGCTCCGGCCGTCTTGGGCAGGCTCTGGATGACCGTACAGTGGCAGGTGGCCCGGCTGCCCAGGCGCAGTGTGAGGGTACGTAAGTCACTCGCGCCATCGATGACGGCGACGTAGTCGGCCCGCTCCCCCTCAAGCACATCGAGGGCACAATTGGCGCTGCCTTTGGGGACCGTCTGGGTGGTCGGGTCCAAGTTCATGGCGAAAGTATGCGGTGTATCAGCTCTCCTGTCGAAAGCTTCCGTAGCGATGCATCTTCCCCCTACCGAGGGTCAGAACCGTCCCTCGTCGAGGCTTGGCTCACCCACGATTGCTCAACCCACACTTCCTTCCATTTCCATCTCGATCAATCGGTTCATCTCCACGGCGTATTCCAACGGCAGCAGCCGTACGATCGGCTCAATAAAGCCCGAGACGATCATCGCGGTCGCCTCATCTTCGCTGAGGCCGCGCGATTGCAGATAAAAGATATCGTCGGTTGAGAGTTTGCCTACGGTCGCCTCGTGGGCGATGGTCACGTCGTCGGTCTGGATGCGCATATCGGGGATGGTGTCCGTGCGGCTGATCTCGTCGAGTAAGAGGGCGTCACACTCCACACTGGCGGTACTACCGATGGCCTTGGGCGACACCTTCAGCATGCCCCGGTAGACGGCTGTGCCGCCGCCCTTACTGATCGATTTGCTCACTACCCGGCTGGAGGTGCGCGGGGCCAGGTGGAAGACCTTGGCGCCAGTATCCTGCCATTGGCCGGCATTAGCGAAGGCGATGGCCAAGTGCTCGGCCCGTGCCCCTTCACCCACCAACATCGAGCAGGGATAGAGCATCGTTGCGCCGCTGCCCATGTTGCCGCCGATCCATTCGATCGTGCCGTCTTTCTCCACAATGGCGCGCTTGGTGTTGAGGTTGTAGGTATCACGGCTCCAGTTTTCCACCGAGCTATAGCGGCAGTGGGCGCCGGGCTTCACAAACACTTCCACCAGACCGGCGTGGAGCGCCTGGCTGCCGTATTTCGGCGCGCTGCAGCCTTCGATGTAGTGCACGTCGGCGCCCTCTTCTACCACGATGAGCGTGTGCTCGAACTGGCCCATATTGCGCGCATTCATGCGGAAATAAGCCTGCAGCGGGTCGCGCACGTGCACGCCTTTGGGGATGTACAAAAACGTGCCGCCGCTCCAAACAGCGCCGTGCAAAGCCGCAAACTTGTGGTCGTCGGCCGGCACGCACTGCATGAAATACTGCTTCACCAACGCCTCGTGCGCATGCAGAGCCACGTCCATATCCAAGAAGACGACCCCGAGATCCTCCCATTCTTTTTTCAGTGAGTGGTAGATCACTTCACTCTCGTACTGTGCGCCCACACCGGCCAGCACTTTGCGCTCGGCTTCGGGGATGCCCAGACGGTCGTAGACCTTGCGGATCTCCTCCGGCACTTCGCCCCAGGTGGCCGACTCACCGGCCTGGGCCGAGGCGTAATAAATGATGTCGTTCAGGTCGAGCTTGCTCAGGTCGGCGCCCCAGGTGGGCATCTCTTTCTCTTGGAAAATTTTGAGCGAGGCCAGGCGGTGCTCGAGCATCCAGGCCGGTTCGTTTTTATCGGCGCTGATCTTCCGCACCAACTCTTCGTCCACGCCGCGCTTGGCGTTCAGGGCATACGGCGAAGGATTAGGCGTGTCGAGGATCTCGCGCGAGAGGCCCGAAAAAATGCCTCCCCCGTCTGTTGTAGCCGCTGCTGTGGTGGTCTTCCCCAAGGCTTGGAGTATAGCAGCCTGGTTAGGCGCCCGCCCGCAAGGCGAGAGTCTCTTCAAGGCGACGGATCGTCTCTTGCTGCTCGAGAATGACACGCTCTTTGGCGGCTAGCTCATTTAAGAGCTCTCGTCCCTCAGCATTGCGCATAAGGAAGGCGTAGAGCATTGGGTCCTGCTCCTTCATTCGGACCTTCTTCTGGCGCTTGCCGTTGGCCGTGCGGTCATCGGCCAGCTGGACCATCACCTGGAAGGCGTTGAAAGCGACCGTGTCGAAGGGCTGGATCTTTTCGTTC
Organism: uncultured Candidatus Peribacteria bacterium; assembly: GCA_964640945.1. Lineage (GTDB taxonomy): Bacteria > Patescibacteriota > Gracilibacteria > Peribacterales > Peribacteraceae > JAGOUB01. Next base: position 3,935 of record CAZXIV010000013.1, read on the forward strand.
TCCTCGCCCTGGTCGGTGGCTTGTTCCACCGCTTGGGCCACGGCCTGGCTGAAGCGCGAGTGCCCCATACTGACTGAGGGCACGAATGCTAGCGGCAGCTGGCTACGAATGTCCGCCAGCTCGGCGCGTCGTTCATCATCGGTCTCGAGCGCGATCACTTGCTCACGACGTTCTTCACCGATGAAGCCGTAGTCGAGCAGGAAGCTCGGGTCGTCGAATGAGATAAATTGGGTGCGTAGGGCGTCGTCGTTCTCGATGGCCGCGCGCAGGTGGTCCTCCAGTTCCTGAAGTAGCTCGTTCGTGAGGATGCGCTCGGAACGCACGAGTACCATAAACTCATCGCCACCGACGCTGTAGGCCTTTGTGGAGAGGCCGTGCTCCTGGCACCAGGCGGCGATCTCGGCGGGAGGATGGACGAGTAATTTGGCTAGTCGTTGTAGAAAAGCGCAGCCGTTGGCGTGGTTCGTACAATCGACGATGGTCTTCATGCCGTCCACGTCCAGAAAGATCGTGCCGGTATGGTCGATGACGCGCGGTGCTTGGGGCGAGAGGACTTCGCGCTCGAGTTCATAGGCAAGGACGGCGCGCAGGCACTGGTAACTCTGGATCATCGTACCGTTGTGCGAGAGTACGGGATCGCTGGCGACTTCGTAGGAGCCCGCCTCGACGCGCTGATTGAGCACGGCTTCCAACTGCTCGGCTGTCAGGTGATTATGAGGGTCGGTGAAGGCATTGCGGAGAATTTCTGTTTCACCCCTCACACGCTCGCGCAGGTACCGCGGCATGTGCTCGAGCAAGCGCTCGTAGAGAGGTAGACGGGCGCTACCCGTGCGCAGCGGCTCAGCGAGCTTCTGCAGGTCGGCACGCCAATCGGAGGCCTCTGGTGTCCGAAGGTTATTGAGCAAGATCGTCCTTTTACACGATCAAATATGATGAAGCAATCTTTAATATACATTTTATATTTTTAGTATGAAATAAAACACCCGTGATCGCGGGATCACGGGTGTTTTTTCGCGGCGGAAATTATTTCGTGGGGGTGGGGAGCGGACCTGTGATGTACGACACGTTCAAGGTTGTGGTCGCCGGAGCGGTGTTCGTCTCGGGGTCGTAGATGCCACCCGAGGTGCCGTAGCCACCGTAGTACGACGCGTCGAGTGAGGTATAAAATGAGAGACTGCTGACGCGCGTCAACTTCTGGTCGATGAGCGACTCGAAGAACAAGCGCTTGTCATCGATCTGCTTCAGGAGCTCATCCTTCTGCTCCAGGGCGTACTTCCCGGCGTAGCTCAGGCGTACTTCCCACTGGCCCGTGCAGCCGAGCGATTCCACCTTCTCCAGCATCTTCGCGGCCAGGGCTGGGGCGATCTTCTTAACCGTGAAGTTCACGTTGCCCGTGTAGGACAGATTGTCCGTCTCGCTGTAGCCGTAGTTGTAGATGGTGAACGAGGCATTGCGTCGTATCGTCGCCTCGGTACCGACGAATTCTTTCACCTCGTTTATCTTTTTTTGCAGATCGGCGCGCGCGCCTGTGCGGGTCTTGTTGGGCGTCTGTAATTCGCAGTACACGCCCAGGTTCACGATATCGGGCGTCACGTCGTGCATCACTGAGGCGTCGACGCTGATATATCCGGGCTCGGTCGACATATTAAACGTGGCGTCGGCGGCCAAAGCGGCCGGAGCCAAAGTAAGAGCGAGCGGGAGGGCCGCCGCTAAAAATGCGGTACGCATGGAAAGGAAAAGGAAAGTGATACCCGGGCAAGATATGTGTCTCCGGCGAGGAAGGCAAAGAACAACTGCCTCATATTTCTGCGGCCAGATTGGATGGTTGTACGAGGTCTAAAGAGGCTCCCAGGCGATCATGATCATCCCCGATGAGGAGGGTAAAAAAAGGCGGCCGAAGCCGCCTTTGTCTCCCGGTAGAATTGGAGAGTCACTCCGACCAAATGGCTTCGAACTTCTGATTCCAAGAGTTCATGGACTCTTCTTTCTGGTCGGCCAGGTTTTGTTTGGCGAGCAGGGCTTCGACCGCAAGGTCGGCGACGGCGTCGAGCTTCTTGCCGATCTTCGCCTCGAGTTTTACCTTGATCTTCTCCATGAGGATTTTTCGCTTGGCGAATTTCGTCATCATGAGCAGGTCGGTGATGGGGCAGCTTTGACCTGAGCCACAGCCACAGCCGGAAGCGCAGCCACCTTGGTTGCAAGCATTGTTGGAGCAGGAATCCTGGGTGCAGGACATACGGGAACGGGGAAAGGTGATAGTGCTTCCAGGATAATCCTATTACTTATTAAAGTAAAGTAACTTTAAGTAGTACATAATAGGAAGCCTGAGAAAGGACTGCTACTCTGCCCTTCATGGGGACGACGGACACCAAGTCGGCCAAATGCTGCCCGGTCACGGGCATCATGCAAATCGTCGGGCGCAAGTGGTCGCTGCTCATTCTCCGCGCGCTCGCCGACAGTGGCGAGCTCCGGTACAGCGCGCTCGCCGACCAACTGCCCGATATCAACTCCCGCATTCTCTGTGAGCGCCTAAGCGAGCTCGAGACGGAGGGGCTCGTGGTCCGCACTGTCACCAAGGAGAAGCCGGTGACGGTCCACTACACACTCACTGAGAAAGGTGCCGATCTCCGTCAGGTCTTCGAGGCCTTTGTGAGCTGGGGGAAAAAGTGGGGCGAGTCGGTCGATGCTCCGGTCGGTGATTGCCCCTGTGAAGAACCAGCTGGTTGTTAAAAAACCCCTGGCATTTTGCCAAGGGTTGTGACGACTGCCGGCGCGGCGACTAGATAGTGTTCTTCTCGCGCTCGTGCGCTACGACTGCGGCGTCGACCAACGACTGGACTACCTCGGCCAATTGATTCTCGCCTAAAATAGGTAATGGCTCGGGACGGATACCGCTTTGGTATGGTCCCTGGAAAATCCGTAGGGCAGCGAGACGCAGGTCCGCATCACTCATGAGTTGCCGAGCAGCGTTCTCGGCGACCGAGATGGTGCTGAGAACTTCAAAACCTTGTTCCATCGGATCGTGCTCGCGACGGAGGATGACGTATCGATTTTCGGCTCGCAGCCGAATCTGCATAATGGCCATAAGGCCTCCACGGGGACGGGATGTGAAGTACCGACGTTGGAGTTATTGTAGAGCATTCCTACCGGTGGCGCTTGGCGACTAGAGCAGCTGTGTACGTCTTTTTCTGTGCTCTCACGTGCCACCGCCGCTCATCAGTCGCTCCTTAGGGGCGGCGGATCGACGAAAGCAAGAGCAACGCCGCGCCAATGGTGATGCAGCTGTCGGCTACGTTAAACACCGGGAAGGCACCCACTTGGAAAAGGTCGGTCACGAAACCGTCGCCCGCGCGGTCGGCCAGATTGCCGAGCGCACCACCAATGATCAAGCCGAAGCCCACCTGCACGAGCGTAGTGCGCCGTTCCTTAAGGGCCGCCCAGACCACCAGTGCGAGCGCGGCGGCGATGAGGAGCGTCTGGATGATAGGCGGGAAGCGCAGGCCAAATGCAATCCCGGGATTGAGCGTGTGTACCAATCCAACTGCGTCGCCGAGCAGCGCAATACGGTCAGCGATGAAGATGTCGGCCAAGAGTTTGCCCGCCACACTGAGTGCCAGTGCCCCCAGGCTGACCCAGAGTAGTAGCCGTCGATCACGAAGAACGTGCACGGCTAGACTCTAGCGGCGCGGTGCGGTGCGGTCGATCTTAGCTCTCGCTCACCTCGATCTGCACCTCACCGTCTCCGGCCTTCACACGCGCCTGACAGCCGAGGCGGTAGGGCTCCATCGTCACGCCCATGTTCTCCTCGCGGTCATTGCGAGCATTCAAGTGCTCAGCGCCGGCTTTTACCTGGCAGAGGCAGGTGGTGCAGAAGCCGTTGCCGCCGCAGGCATGTTCCATGGGGATGTTGTGATCGAGTGCGATGTGCAGCACCGACTTGCCCTCGGAGCCCGCGACCGTCTTCACCTGGCCGCCGATGGTAAATGTCACGTTAGTCACGGGCGTCAGGGTAGCGTGCTTACGTAAAAGCACCAATCGTCGCCCTAAGGGCTCGATTCTCTCGCACGGAGAGGCCTTCGGGTGCATTTCTCTGGCTCATTCTCCTGCAATCTTCAATACTGTCGGCAGCATGACTGCCGCCCCCACTCTCCTCATCAAGGACCTTCACATCTCCGTGGCGGGTGCCGAGGTTGTGTCTGGCGTTCAGCTGACCGTCCTACCGGGTGAGATTCACGCCCTGATGGGCCGTAATGGCTCCGGTAAGAGCAGCTTGGTGAACGCGCTGGCCGGGCACCCGGGCTATACCATCACCCGCGGCTCGGTTGAGTTTTTAGGCAAAGATCTCCTCGCTCTCGAGCCGCATGAGCGCGCCCGGGCCGGCCTTTTCCTCGCCTTTCAGTACCCACGTGAGCTTGCCGGCGTGCCACTCCGGAGTTTCCTCTTTGCAGCCGCCAAAGCGCAGCGTGCCGTGCGCGATCAGGCCGTACCCGCACTCTCGCCGCTCGCCTTCCAAAAAGAGCTTGAGGTCGCCATGCAGGACCTACACTTGGATCCGTCATTCGCTGAGCGCTCACTCAATCAGGGTTTTAGCGGCGGCGAGAAGAAGAAGGTAGAGATCCTCCAGCTGGCTGTGCTCAAGCCTTCACTCGCGCTCCTCGATGAGACCGATTCCGGCCTCGACGTCGATGCGCTCAAGATCGTGGCCGAGGGCGTCAACCGTCAGCGCGGTCATGGCTTTGCCGCGCTCATTGTCACGCACTACGCCCGCATCCTGTCGCACCTCAAGCCCGACCGTGTGCACGTGATGCAGGCGGGGCGCCTGGTTGATTCCGGCGGCCCCGAACTAGCCGAAGCCCTCGAGCGCGAGGGTTACGCCAAGTATGGCGCCTCGCCCCAGACCATCGCCCTCGAGCGCTAACGGCGCTGTCCACAGAAAATCTTGTAACTTTTCCGCTGTCTGGACGTAATAGCATACGGACAGGTGTGTTTCCTTTTATACTTCTACTCCCTTCTCCCTCTTTCTATGTCTGAAATGACCACTCTCAATGTCCGTCCCCCCATTTGGGCCCTGATTGTCGCGGTCGCCATCGGCGGTGGCTTCTACTTGGCCGGCAAGAACATCGAGACCAGTGCCGTCCGTCATCCGCCTCTGACCATCTCCGTCAGCGGCGAAGGCAAGGTGACCGGCAAGCCGGATATCGCCCTGCTCTCCTTCGGCGTCCAGATCGAGCGTCTGGCCACGGCCGAAGCGGCCACGGCCGACCTGGGCACCCGCATGAGCACGATCATCGCCGGCGCGAAGAGTGCCGGCATCGCCGAGGGCGACATCTCCACTCAGTCCCTCTCGCTTTACCCGGTCTACGATTATGAGAATGGACTCAGCCGCCTGCGTGGCTACCAGGCCAGCCAGACGCTCGCGGTGAAAGTGCGCGACACCGCCAAAGTGGGCGATGTGCTCACGCTTGCCGCCAAGCAGGGCGCCAATCAAATTGGTGGTGTCTCATTCTCCATCGATAACCCCGAGGCCCTGCGCGACAGCGCGCGCGTCGAAGCCATCGACCAGGCCGAAGAAAAGGCCCGCGAGCTCGCCGGCCAACTCGGTTACTCGCTCGGTCGCATGACCGGCTTTAGTGAAGGCGGCGGATACTACCCGCCCATCATGTACGCCCGCGATGCCATGGCCGGAGCGGTAGCGAATGAGGCCAAGATGGAAGTGCCGAGCGGCGACCAAGACATCACAGTGAGTGTCACGCTCACCTACCAGCTCAACTAAGCCCGTATCCCTCCTAGGGAGGAGCCGGCGTCACCCGCGCACGGTCGCGCCGTCATCCCTCTACCAAGCGAAGCACCCGCGCGATCGCCGGACTCGTCCGGCCGCGCGGGTCTGGCGTGGCGATGGAGTACGGTCGGTCGGGGTACCGGTGTTGTGAGCGTGTCACGACCCGTTTCCTCGCGCTTAGGGGCTCTACACTCTCTACCGCCCTTATGGCTCTTGAAGACAAGAATCTCATGCTGCGTCGGTCGTGACGGGCTGTCGAGTTTGGGGCTCCACTGTCTTGTCACTCCTGTTTTACACTGCTAGGCTGATTTGCCGTGTACCTACGATTCAATGGTCTATGGTCTATCTTGTCGTTCTCATCGGCTCCGCCTCAATCCTCGCCGCCATCCTGCTCAGCAAACTTTTGCTCAAGCAGCGTGCGGTCCGTCGTTTTGTGCGCAGTATCCGTCAGCGCCTTCAGTCCGCTGAGGACCGCGGCGCCGTGATGGTGGAAGAAACGGTGGTCGAGCGCCCGCAGAAAGATCCGCGCACCTCGGCTATCGAGTTGCAGCAAGTTCGCTCGTTCCTCCGCTTGGCCGAGAAAGCCCTCGCCCAAGAAAAGACGGAGGAGGCCGAGCGCCTCTACATCCAGGCCCTCACCATCCAGCCGCACGCCCAAGACGTGAAGGCTCAACTCGCCAAGCTCTACCTGACGAGTAACCGCGAGCCCAAGGCCGAGGCCATGTATCGCGAGCTTCTGAAGGAGCGCGACGAGGTGAGCTTCCACGCCAATCTCGGCTTGGCCTACTACCGCCAGGGTAAGTATGTCGACGCCTGCTTCGCCTACCAAGAAGCTCTCAACCTCGATCCAAAAAATCCCGCCCGCTGCGCCGCTCTCGGTCGGGCCTGTATCGCTGCTCAACGCTTTGCCGAGGCCATTCCGCTGCTCGAGAAGGCGTCGAGCTTTCTCGCTCGCGATACGGAAATCCTCCACTTACTCGCGGAGTGTTACCTGCAGATTGGCGATAAGGAGCATGCCGAAGAAGCCTACCGCCGCATCAACAAGCTCGAGCCTTATGACGAGGCCGTGAAGCAGAAGATCGTGAGTTTGGCGCAGGCCTAATCTTTAGGAAAGGACCGGGTTTCAACGGCTTGAAGCCTGCCGTCTGTCGGGCTTGCTGACGACCAATTTCCGTGAGGGGAGAATTCAAATGGCCAGCAATCACCCCGTCGATATTGGCTTGTGAGAGGCCGTGTCGGACAATGACTAATACAGACATGCTCTTATGATAACAGGTCGTCGGGTTGGAGCCGGGGTCGGCGGGATGCTACCGTGCACCTCGTATTTTCTTCATCTCTTTCTGTATGGACCCCATTGCCGCGCGTGAGCGCATCGCCGGACCCGGATTTATTGCCGCCCTCGATCAAAGTGGTGGCAGCACGCCCGATGCCCTGGCCGCCTACGGCCTCCAGCCGAGCGCTTGGGTGGAGGATAAGGAGAGGATGTTCACACTCGTGCACGAGATGCGCGCCCGCATCATTGTGAATCCTGCCTTCGACCAGCGCGTGTCTGGCGCCATCCTTTTTGAACGCACGATGCGGAGCGAGATCGACGGCCTGCCTACGGCTCAATACCTCAGCGAGCGGAAGAATATCGTGCCGTTCTTGAAAGTGGATGAGGGTCTGGCGGAGCGGACGGGAGGCGTCCAGCTCATGAAGCCGATGGTGAAGCTGTCGGCACTGCTGCCGAGCGCCGTGGAGCATGGGATCTTCGGTACCAAGATGCGGTCGGTGGTCCACGCCGCCGACGCCGAGGGCATTGCCGCCGTCGTCGCTCAGCAGTTCGAGGTGGGTGATACCATCGCCGCCGCCGGCCTGATGCCCATTATCGAGCCCGAGGTGAGCATTAAATCGCCTGAGAAGGCCGCTTGCGAGGCGCTCCTGCGGGAGGCCATCGTGAAGCACTTGGATTCGCTCCCCGCCGACCGCCAGGTGATGCTCAAGTTGACGCTGCCCGAAGAGGCCGATTTCTACCGTCCCCTCGTGGAGCATCCGCGCGTGCTCCGAGTGGTGGCGCTCTCGGGTGGTTACGACCGCGACCTCGCCAACCAGAAACTGGCCGCCAACCATGGCGTCACCGCCAGCTTCTCCCGCGCCCTGGTGCAGGACTTGCGGGCGGACCAGAGCGATGAGGCGTTTACAGCCGCCTTGGACGCGGCTATCGCCGGCATCTATCAGGCGTCGCTGTCCTGACGGTGGCTAAAACCCCTGGTGACACCCGTCTTCTGGCTTAGGCTAAGCCCGTGTATCTTCATGCATCTTTGCCTGCAGCTCCGCTTCGGAAATGACGCCTGTCGACATGATTTTTCCCACTAGAAACCGCGCCTTGAACACTAATTCGGCGGGGTCTCGCAAGGATTCTCCCTTTTGCACGTCATCAAGCGCATCCGCGACGTAAAAAAGCTCGTCCAAACTCTTGGTGTCGGGGCTTTTTTTCGCTCCGATAGTGTAACAACTGCGGGCAAGCAAGAATGTCTCACGGATAGTCTCGGCATCCGGCTCAGATCTTAATGGTGTCGATTCTAGGTGTGTCATATTTATATTATAACTGAATTATAAAAAATTGCAAGTGTAGCAAAGATGGCCTGTTGTGCTCCTTTCAAGTGGAGGCATCCACGGGGGTACGTAGGCTCGATCTCAATGAAACCGGGAAAAACCTCTAGCCTCGTAGCCCGCCTTTGGCCTAGGCTTTGGGCCATGATCGACCTGCAGGACCTTCGCGCCCGCCCCGACCTTTACCAGAAGGCGTGCGACAATAAGCGCATTGCCCTGTCGGTGAAGGATTTCCTCGCGCTCGATACCGCCCGCCGCGCCCTTGTGACCGAGGTCGACCCCATGCGCGCCGAACGCAACCGCGTCAGTAAAGACATCGCCACCATGAAGGGTGAGGAGAAGACCAAGGCTATCGCCACCATGAAGGCCCTTGGCGATGAGTTGAAGGTTAAAGAAGAGAAGCTGGTGGCCGTCGAAGCCGACTGGCTCGCCATGCAGTTAAAGCTCCCCAACGTCCCCCTGCCCGAGGTGCCAGTGGGCCTGAGCGAAGAAGAGAATGTCGTCATCCGCACCGTCGGCGAGCCGCCGAAGTTCGATTTCCCCGTCCGCGACCACGTCGCGCTCGGCAAACATCTGGACATCATCGACGTCGAGCAGGCCGCCATCGTCAGCGGCGCCCGCTTCGCCTATCTCAAGGGCGATGCCGTCCGCTTGCAGATGGCCCTCATCCAGCTTACGTTCGATCTCCTGGGCGATGAGAAGACTGTCGCCGCCGTCGCAAAGCAGGCCGGCCTCAACGTCTCTACGCGGCCCTTCGTGCCCGTCCTGCCGCCCGTCATCATGCAGCGTGAGGTGATGGACCGTATGGACCGCCTGCAGCCTGAGGATCAGCGATATCTCCTGCCGGAGGACGGCCAGGTGCTGGTCGGTTCGGCTGAACACACCCTGGGGCCCTACTACATGGAGAAGACCATCCCCGCCGAGCAGCTGCCCGTCCGCTTTATCGGCTATTCCACGGCCTTCCGCCGCGAAGCCGGCACCTACGGCAAAGATATGGGCGGCATCCTGCGCGTCCACCAGTTCGACAAGTTGGAGATGGAGTCGTTCGCCGCGGCCGACACTGGTCCCGACGAGCAGAAGCTCATCGTCGCGCTCCAAGAGCACTTGGTACAGCAGCTTGAGGTCCCCTACCGCGTCATCCAAAAGTGTACCTACGACATCGGCAAGCCCAACGCCAACGGCATCGACATCGACTGTTGGATGCCCGCGCAAAACACGTACCGCGAGACGCACACGAGCGACTACATGACCGACTTCCAGGCCCGTCGGCTCGGTACCTTTTATAAGGACGCCCAGGGCACCCGCAAGCTCGTCCACATGAATGATGCCACCGCCTTCGCGATCGGCCGGGCTCTCATTGCCATTCTGGAAAATCACCAAAATGAGGATGGTTCGGTGAATATTCCGAAAGCTCTTCAGAAGTATATGAATGGGCAGAAGGTGATCATCCCTAGGGTGTAAGAAAAATCTGCACTCCTAGCAGGTGCCAACCCTTGGTTTCCACTTTCTTTGGCGCAAAGAAAGTGGAGAAAGAAACAGGCCGCTGACGTTCCGTTGCCTGCGCGAAATGGCTCGGTCGGCGGAAATCGCAAACTCGGCCCGCGCTCTTCTTTCAGAAGCGCGGGCCTCAAACAGTGCGATTTCAATTCGCCGACCTTCGCCAATCGCGCGACGGCACCGAAACGAGGCGGCCACGCTGTTGAGGGATGTCGACACCGAATGCCATCGCGCACACCGGTTGGTTGCCTGCGGAGGGGTGCGCGCCGTGCCGGGGGTGAAGGGGCCGGAGCCTTGGTGACATCCTGGGTTTCCACTTGAGCACCGCTTGGCACCAGCTCGGAGATGGGCTCGGCGCGCCAGCGCTTTTGGGTACTTTTGGCGCGCTGCCAAAAGTACCACTCGTCTTTCTCCACTTTCTTTGCGCCAAAGAAAGTGGAAACCGTTGGTGGGCAGGCGCCTGATTGATTAACCCACCTTCTTATTTACCACCACTTGTTGCCCAATCGCGAAGAGCGTCGAGACGCCCCAGTAGAGCGAGACCGCGGCGGGGAACTGGATCGCGAAGAAGCCGATCATCAGCGGCATGGCGTACAACATCACTTTCTGCTGCATCTCTTCGGCCGAGGTGGCGGGCTTGCCGGTTTTGGCATCGAGCACCTGCTTGCCCGCGTCCTTCGTCTTCTTTTGCTTAAAGGTCAGCCACATCTGGCCGAATTGCAGGATAGCCAGGACGGGCGCCATCAGCCAGGCCGGTTCGCGTAGGTCGAGCCCGAGGAAGTTGGTCGAGAAGTTCCAGGTAATGTTCTGGAACATTGGGTAGAGGCTCTCGCGCATCAGTTCGATGTGTGAACCATCGCTGATGACGTAGAAGAGACCGATCAAGATCGGGAATTGCACCAAGAGCGGCAGGCACGATTGGAACGGGTTCACCTTGTGCTCCTTCCAGAGCGCCATCATCTCCTTCTGCATGCGCGCGGGGTCGGCTTTGTGTTGCTCCTTGAGCGCGTTCATCTTCGGCTGCAGCACCTGCATCTTCCGCTGGCCCTGCAGCGCGTGCTGCGTCGGTAAGAAGAGAAGGAGCTTCACGATGAGCGTCAGGATGATGATCGCGATGCCGAGGTTGTGGCCGGGCAGCACGGCGGCAATGCCGACGAGCAGGTTTAAGAACGGCTGGCTGATGAAGGTGCGGAAAAGGCTGACGAATGTCCCCGGCTCATACATCTCAAAGCGGGCGATCGTCTGGCCCGAGCCGCTGGCGCTCTTCCGCAGGCTTTCGGGCAGGCGGACTTCGAAGGTCGTGTTCTCACTAAAGAGCGAGTACTTCCAGGGCGAGAGGACCATCGTGGCGTTCTCGCCACTGGCGATCTCGGTCGCCTGCGGGCAATCGCCGGCGATCTCCGTGGGTGCAAGCACTATCGACTCGCCGTTGGCTGCAACTTTTAAGACGTCAAACGGCGGCAACGGGCAACGGCTCGGAATGCTGATGGTTGCGGTGGTACCGTTGGTCACCACCACCTCGGGCACACCACCTTGGCGGACGGTGGCGTCGGCCATTTCGATCGTGATACCCGTCGGCTCGGCATTCTTCGACTGGTCGTTGCCCCACAAGCTCCCAAACAGGAAGTGCGAGAGCAGGTAGGCCACCGCAAAGAGGGCCATGAATTCAAGGGTGCTCTGTATACGGCTCTTCGTTGTGGTCATCGGAGGGTCGAGAGGAAGAAAGTTGCGTCGCGCTGAAGCTCAGCGAAGTCGCAATGGAGACTAGAGGAGCGGGGGGCGATCAACAAACAGGTAGCGGGGTATTGGTGCGTCGATTCGGCCAGCGCCAGGCGGAACGCCTCTTTGCAGCGGCGACGCATGCGGTTGCGGTTCACGGCCGACTTGTCCAACTTAGCGCCGGCGAAGCTGCCCACGTAGATCGAACCCTCCTTGCGGACGGTTTCGCCGGGTAAACGCCCGGGCAGCCAGCGGACGACCATCTGTGTCCCCTTCCAGACCGTGCCTTTGGTCCGGATGAGGTCACAGCGTTTTCGTCCCCGTAGATGCAAGACTAGCACCCTGCTATTCTACGGATATCCACTGTTCCTACCATATTTGACATTTAATCACTTTAATTTATTATATTAAGGAGATGTCTGCCCTCACCCCCGAAGAATATCAGGCCCACTTAAGCGTCGCGACCGTCGGTTTGCCGGTAATACAGGTCGATGTGGTGGATGAGCGGGGGGTCGAGCGTGTCCATGCCGTCGTGGCCGAGGTTGTCCGTCTTAATTTGCCGAGCTGGAAGACGCAGGAAGAATTGCGGGCCTTACTAGCCGAGGATTGGCCGCATTTGCGCAGTGATGCCACGGCTCTGCCGGAGCGCCTCGAGATTGCCCGTCGCACCGCTGGCCTGGCGGAATTACTTCAGCAATCCCAGTCCCTCGCTCATCAGGTCAACGAAGCCTTCAAAGTTGATGACGAAGAGGTCCGCATCCGTCTGGGGAACATGCGCACCAATCTTCTTCGTCTGCTTGAGGGCCTGTAACGGTTTTACTGCTGCTGGTCCCTACCGAGGATGCGATCAACGCTGTGACGCGTTTTGCGGTGCGGCACCACCACGTTGCCCGACGCGATCGCTTCGTTGATCGCTAGGCGGCCGCTCGCCATAGTTTCGTCGTAGGCGCCAAGGCGTGCGCCGCAGCGATCCGCCAGGGCGGCGGCCTGCTCAGTCTCAGCCGTCATATTGTTGTCCCTGCACTTTCCCCAGAGGTTCTGGGCGTAGTGGTGTGTTTCCTTGAGTACACTGAGGGCGCCGGGTACATCCAACCACAGGCGGCCTTCGCTATTGTCGTCGGCGACAAGCGTACTCACCAGGTTTTCGACCTGCGTGAGAGCTGTGCGGCAGTCGTCCTCGCTGAGGTTCGGAGACTTCAAGTCGACGAGCTCACCGAAGAGTGCGCGGAGTGCGTCTCCATCAGCATTTGTAGCGCGCTTGTGTTCGACCATAGGGATGTTGGGGTAGGTGTTAGTTCTATTATAGCAGAAAACAGCCTCCTTTTAAAGCCCCTTAAACGCCCTGGTCGGGGTACCGTCCCTGCCCTAGAATCCCCCCGTCCTATGCCTAGCCTTTCCCAGGAAGATGTCCGGCACATTGCCAAACTTGCCCGCTTGGATTTAACGGACGCGGAAGTGGAGCAATTCAGCGGCCAGCTCACAAACATCCTCGCCTACGTTGACCAACTTAAAGCGGTAAAGACCGAGGGCGTCGAAGCGACGGCCCAGGTAACAGGTCTAAAGAATGCCCTCCGACCGGACGAGATCCGTCCCCCTATCGCCACCCCCGATGGCCTCCTCGGCACAAGCCCGCTCCCGATCACTGATCATCAGATCACCACTCCCTCCGCCCACGGATGAGCGCTTCAAACACCCTCACCATCGCGGCTGCTCATGATTTACTCAAGCGTAAGCAGCTGACCAGCCAGGAGTTGGTCAAAGCCTGCATTGATCAGGTGGAAAAAGTCGACGCCACGCTCAACGCCTTTGTGTACCGCGACTTCGATCGAGCCCTAGAGAAAGCCAAGCAGGCTGATGATCAGGGCAACTTTGAGAACCCGCTCACCGGCATTCCGTATGCCACCAAGGACGTCTACTGTGAACAGGGCGTCCCGACCACCGGTTGCAGCAATATCCTGCGCAATAAAGATTACGTCCCGCCGTTCGATTGCACCACCACCGCGCGCCTCAAGGCGGCCGGTGCCATTAGTCTCGGCAAGGTGAACACCGACGAATTCACCATGGGTGGCTCCACCGAAACTTCCTGCTACGGCGTCACCCGCAACCCCTGGGATAAAACGCGCGTCGCCGGCGGCTCCTCCGGTGGTTCGGCCGCGGCGGTAGCGGCCGACGAGTGTCTGTTTGCGCTCGGCACCGATACCGGCGGCTCCATTCGTCAGCCTGCTGCCTTCTGCAATATCGCGGGACTCCGCCCCACCTATGGCCGCACCAGCCGCTTCGGTGTGATGAGTATGGCCAGCTCGCTCGATACCATCGGCCCGATGTGCAAGTCCGTGGAAGACATGGCCATCGTCCTCCAGGCCATCGCCGGCCAGGACCCGCTCGACGGCACTACCGGTTCCGCCCCCGTGCCCGACTACCGCGCCGCCCTCACCGGCGACGTGAAGGGGCTTCGCGTCGGCTTGCCGAAGGAGTGCTTCATCGCCGGCCTTAATCCCGAGATCGAAGCCTCGGCCCGCGCCGCCGCCAAGGTGCTCGAGAGCCTCGGCGCCACCATCGTCGATATCAGCCTCCCGCACTCGCCCTACGCGCTGGCCGCCTATTACGTTATCTGCCCCTGCGAGGTCAGCTCCAATATGGCCCGCTACGACGGCATCCGCTTCGGTCATACCGAGCCCGCTAAAGACCTGGTGGAGTACTACCGCGCGGTTCGCAGCGCCGGCTTCGGCAAAGAAGTGAAGCGTCGCATTATGATCGGCACCTACGCCCTCTCCGCCGGCTACTACGACGCCTACTACCGTCAGGCTCAAAAGGTGCGCACGCTTATCAGCCAAGACTTCGAGAAGGCCTGGCAGACCGTCGACGTCATCCTCTCACCCGTCACGCCCACACCCGCCTTCACGGTCGGCGCCCACGAGAACGATCCGGTCGCCATGTACCTCGAGGACGCCTTCCTCGACGCTCAGGTGATGGCCGGTGTGCCCGCGCTCTCCGTACCGGCCGGCTTCTCCACAAGCGGTCTGCCGATCGGCGTGCAGCTCACGGGTAAGCAGTGGGACGAGGGCACCATCCTCAAAGCCGCGCACGCCTACGAACGCGCGACCGAGTGGCACAAACAGAAGCCGGTTATGCCGAAATAATGGGCGGCTCCTTCGTGTCCGGTCGGAAGCAGTGCAGCTCCCCTTGGTGATCGGGACCACGCTCTGATCATGAGCGCATTCTGGCGGGGTGTTGAGGGGTAGTCATGAGTCTCTTCTGATCAACCTGATCAGGCCTGCTAAAGCCTCTGGCCCAGCCTCGCGGTGGATCAGGCGGTGAGCCCTGTTCTTAGCGTAAAGAGCCTGATCAGAGCAATGATCGATCAGGCCGTTTTCGGGTGCTCGTAGGCGTACGACCGCCGGTTATAGTCGCCGGTCTCGTAGGCCGTGATTCCCTGCTCATGCCAGAGCACGAATTCGGCGATGCCGGTGTCTAGCGCCAGGCGGCTGCAGACCGTGCAGAACGGTTGCCCCGAGAAGGCCATTGCTCCGTCGTCGCCCAGCCGGGCGAAGTAGAGCGTCGCGCCCGCGAGCTTGGCGGGATGGCGACGCGACGCATCGAGGATGGCGCGCCACTCGGCGTGGATGCAGCAGGTGCGGTCGTACTTTGGTTTGCCAACCGGGAACGTTTCCATACAAATGCGGTGCTCCTCGCGGTCGAGCGGCGGGGCGTTGTAGCCCTCGCCGATGATCACCCCGTCGTTCACGATCACTGTCCCGCATTTGGCGCGCAGGCACCGCGCGCGACGCGCCATAGTTAGGGCGCCTTCCATCCAGCGCTGGGCCGTGGCGGCTTCGGGTCCTTGGAGCGTACGCATCGTTGGTGAGCGTACCGGATTGGCGCACACGGCCAAGAGGCCGATCGTATGATCGGTCTTTGGTCTTTCTCAAGCGGCTTCGCGTCTTCCATCTTTAAGGCATAGTCACCCTCTTTTGCTCGTCGTATTTCTCTGGGGTGTGGAACGAAAGATATGAATGAGGAAAGTGGGTAGGAGACGCGGCTGCTTTAATGTCGTCTGGGCTCGGGACGCTCGGAGAAGAACCCCTGCGCGAGGCAGGGGTTGGGTCATTGGACCCCGACAGTCAGGCGCCCCTCATGGGGCGGATCAGTAAGCGTTAGCGGGCACTTCGCCGCCCTGGGCGGTAATGAGGGCGCGGAAGGTGGCGACGCTCACTCCTTGTGAGATCATCTTCACAGATCCGTCGCAGAATACGAAGTTCACTCCGCTCGAGTGAAAAGAGAACGGTTTAAGATCATTGTCGCAGTTGATGGCGCAGGTGCCCACTGGGGCCCAGTTGATGCGCCAATCTTGCGAACCCCACGATCCGTCGCCAGGCTTGGACATGTCGGCCTTGGCCGGGGCATACGGCGTGCCGCCCCGTTGGTAATATTTTGGGAGTCCGGCGAGTTCGCCGAAGAGGAGAGTCTGGCTCGTGCCATCGGTGATGCTCGCCAGCGGTGTCTGAATGTTCTGGCGCATGGCCCCGTAGGCCAGGTCATCGTCCTTGGTTTGGACGCAGCTGGCATAATCTGCCACAAAGGTCGTGATGGCCTGGGTGTGGGTCAGCTCGGCGTACACGTACGCACCGGGCAAACCAGACGGATTAGACGCCGTGATCGGCGCTAAATACTTGTTTGAGACGCCAGCCGCGCTGCTCAGTAGCCGCGCATTCCCTGGCGTGGAGGGGCACTGGTACGCCTTGAGGGGCGTGGCCAGGAGGTTCAGGTTACTCGGGGCGAGGTAGTCATCGGTGATGACGAACGCTTTGTGTACATTGGCCTGTTCGAGGTTGGGGAGCATGGTAATCAGTACACTGCCGCGGTTGCTGCCCTCGGCGATGCCCGGCCAGAGGCCGCCGTTTTTGCTGTTGCGCGAGGCGGGTAGCCCGCTCTGTGCGGATTCGTAGTTGTGCGCGGCCAGGCCGATCTGCTTCAGGTTATTCTGGCAAGACATTCGCGAGGCAGACTCGCGGACTTTCTGCACTGCTGGTAGCAGTAATCCGATCAGGAGGGAGATGATCGCGATCACTACCAGTAGTTCGATCAGGGTAAAGCCGCGGCGGGCCTTAGGGGAGCGGTTTTGACGCATGGACAGGGTTCCTCAGGTTTCTCTTGTAACACAGGGGGTCGGCGGGGTGCCGTACGGACGGCGAACAACGGTCGTTGTCGCAGCGCCCTCGGCGGATGGGGGTGACTGCCGGCGGTTTTAAGGACCACTGGTAGAGGATCATCGACGCTGATGATCTGTCACCATTGATCCAGAAACACTCGGGTGCGGCAACGCACATCCGATCACCCGTTTTTTGCCTGGCAGCGAGCCGAGCCTCCATTGCTGCCTTGGCAGCCTAAACCCTGAGCGCACGGTTCCGCGCCGGCAGATGGTGGAAAACGATGGCGGAGCCAACGGGATTCGAACCCGCGACCTCTTCCGTGACAGGGAAGCGCTCTAACCAGCTGAGCTATGGCTCCACGTATGTGGTTGCGATGGTGTCCAATAAGGAACGGCGAGCGCCGGCGCGCTTTTGATGACGCCCCTTCTTCGCTGCGGCTCAGGGCGGGGCTAGGCCAGCTGAGCTATGGCTCCACATTTGTGGGTGACGATGATGTTCAAAAGGAACGTGTTAGAGCGCTGGCTCTTTTGGATGGCGCCGGCGCATTCGCGCCGTCGGCCCAGCTGAGCACTGGCTCCTTTGATGTGACGCAGAACGACGCCCCCACCTGATTGAGAGGCTGGGAAAACCTACCAGTTCGCTGGCTTTCGTGCAATCGGGCAATTCTCCGTTTGTACCCGCTTCAGCGTCCGCTGAGCATCTGGGCGACATACGACAGCGAGACCGCGAGCAGCAGCCATAAAATCGCCGGGACAATCAGCTCTTTCCAGGCTGGAGGGCGCGCTGTCGTCGGGGTGTTGGTGTTCGTCATGTCTGTTATAGTATACCAAAAAACTCATTAAGAAACAATTATCATTTTATGCAAATACGCCAGTCCTTACTGTAAGAACAGCAGAGGATTGCGCTTTACGCCGTTATCACGGACTTCGAAGTGCACGTGGATGCCGGTCACGCCGTACACGCGGCCGGTGTTGCCCATGTAGGCGATCACCTGGCCCCGCTGCACCGTGTCGCCCACGCTCACATAGACCTCCTTGTTATGGGCGTAGAGCGTAGTTTTGCCGTTGCCGTGGTCGATCTGGACTACGTTGCCGTAGCCGCCGTGCCAGCCGCCGTCGTTCTCGGCTTCGGTGACGGTGCCGCCTTCGGCGGCAAAAATGGAGCCGCCGCCAGACTGGGCGATATCCAGGGCGTAGTGGCCCTCGTGGAAGTACTGGGTGATGGTGCAGTTTTCGCACGGCCACTGGAGGAGGCCTTCGGTCGGGCTGTCGGTGAAGGCTTGGGCTGGGGGCTTGCTGGCGGCTACCGTGGGCTTGGGCTTGGCGACTGAGGGAGTGCCAGCGCGACCGGGTAGGGTGATGGAAGGCGTGCCCGCGAGCCCCGTGTTGCGGCCGAAGATTGGCTCGCCACCGGGGATGATGAGCTGCTGGCCGGCCGTGATGAAGCCGTTTTGAATGTTGTTCTGCAGGGCGATCGAATCGGCATCGATGCCGTATAGCTCGGCAATGCGCGGTACAGTCTGCCCGCGAGTCACGGTGTGAATCACGCCGTCGACAGGCAGAAGAAGCAGTTCCATTCCCGGCTGGATGACGTCGTCGGGGCCCAGGTTGTTGGCGAACCGGATTGTCTCCTGATCGATCTTTGCGCGCTTGGCGATATCGACGATGCTCTCACCCGGCTGCACTGTTACCAGCGTGCCCTGGGAGAGCGTGCGGTGGAGTTCATGTCGTGTCAGCGGCGAGGTCTTCATGAGGAAGCCGTCCTCCACCATCAAAAGCTGCGAGGCATCGGCCATCTGGGGGGCCGTCTCACCGTTGCCGATGGCTTCGGAGGGGATGTACGGTGGCAGGAGTGATCCCACGATAAATGTTCCCACGCAGAGCACGCGGATTCTCAATGAAAGCCAGGGGATCGAGGGGGCTGCCACGGAGCCAGCAGTCTAGCAGAACCCCTTACCGCCAGGCAGTCTGAGGAGGGTCATTTTTGACAAATATTAGATACATGATTTGATATACCTACCGCGTCTTTGGGAGGGCTTCCAGGAGCGTTTGCATGTCGCCGTAGCGGTCATCCGAATGGAGAAGGACGACCAGCGTCCGGCGGCCACCCTGTTCCACAATCGAGATGAGACATTCCTTGGCCAGGTCGGTGGTGCCGGTTTTGCCGGCCACCACCGGTGAGTCCTCCTTGCCCAATAGTTGGTGGGTGTGCGTGAGCGTGAAGATGCTGCCGGAGCGGGTCGTGATCCTCGTCTGCGTCAGCTCCATGCGCGTGACAATCTCGGGCTGGCGCAGGACGTACATCGTCAACCAGCCCAGGTCCCGCGCCGTCGACTCGTGCTCCTCTTGGTCTAAGCCGGTGGGGTTGGCGAAGCGCGTGTGCAGCAATCCAAGTTCTTGGGCGCGGGCATTCATAGCCGCGACAAACTCGCGCACGCTGCCGCTGTGGTACACCGCCAGGCTGATGGCGGCGTCATTGGCCGAAGGGACCAACAGGCCCGTGAGCAGGTAGCCCACTTTGAGCTGCTGGACCGGCAAGAGTCGGAGCATGCTGCCCGTCGCCGTCGCCACTTCGGGGGGGATGGTCACCCATTCTTCCATATCGTGGTTTTCGACAATGAGCAGAGCCGTCATCAATTTAGTGAGGCTGGCCATCGCCCGTACTTCCTCGGTGGCGGAGGCGTAGAGCACTTGGGCGCTGTCCAAATCGAGCGCCACGGCGCCGCTGGCGGAGAGTGGGCGGCTGAGCGTGATGGTCGCGGGCTCGCGCGAGAGCGGCGACGCCACGGGGGCCGCGATGGTGATGCCGGGGCCGCTCGTCTCCGGCGGAAGAACACCGTGCAGAGGGACGGCGCCAAAGAGAAGTAGTGAGAGGAGAGGTTCGATCATCAGGGTGGGAAGTATAGGGTCCGGGCGCTCTGTCCGGCGAGCAAAATCAGCGGTAGACGATCCGGTCGCCCAGGCGCAGGTCCACGTATTCTTCCACGCTGTCCTGGGCTACGTGCTGCAAAAAGATGCGGTAGAGCCGGAGTTGATCCGCCAAGCTGTTTCGGAGATCAAACCACACGGCAAATTCCTTCAGCTGCAGGTGGAACTCGGCGGCGCGCACGTAGATCGTCCGCTTGAGTACCGTTTGGCCGAATTGTTCACTCAGGGCGTGCTCGGCTTCAGGTAGGCGCTCCAGAATGCGTGGGTCGAAGGGCTTGGTGCCTACGTTGGGACGCGCGGCCCAGTCGACGATTGTCAGGTCAGGCAGGCTCTCCGCCCCCGGCACTTGGGCGGGCGAGTACTGCACGTAGGTACCATTACGCGTGAGGTAGTCGCCCAACACCGCTCCACTCTCTACCAACGGCGTATCGGCGGGATTGGCGGTCTCAATGCCCATCCGGGCGACGATCGGATCGAGCGTGACTTGGACGCTGAGCTTATTGGGATAACGCTTGGAGATGGTGACTCCCTGCAGATCCGGCACGGTCGGTCGGAGGAGTTCCTCCACCTCACGCGATGAGACGGAAAGTAAGCGTTCGCCAAGCAACGGTTTGAGCGAGCGTTGGACCGTAGCAATGTCGATGCGTAGGTCCGAGCGCACAATGCCGATGGAGGTCAGGCGCAGGATGGGCGAAAAGAACAGCGTCGCGCCGATGAGCGGAACAAGGGCGATAAGGGCGATCAAGAGTGCCCGCATCAGCGGTCGCTTCAACCACAAAATCTGGCGTCGCCAGCGTCCCCACAGGCGTCGCCAGCGCTCCACAAGGTAGCGCCGCTGGTGTCGGTGGCGCTTCTGCAGCAAGGCCTTCGTCTGCGGCGAGACGCGGCGATTGAATCGTTTCGGAAGCGGGCGGGGCGAGAGTAGCACCGGGTCAGATCATAGGGCTTCCCGGGCTTCCCGGGCAGCGTTTCGGCCTGCGTCCGGACAGGTATGATGGCTCGGCGATCATCTTATGAATCTTGCTATTACCGCCGATTGGCTGACCATCGCGGGCGGCGCCGAGCACGTCATCGCCGAGCTTCACGCCCTCTGGCCTTCCGCCCCGATCTTCACGACCGTGGCCGCTCCCGAGCGGCTCGGGGAGCTTGGACGCGCCGACATCCGCACAACTCCCCTGCAGCCCTGGTATCGTCTGCTCAAAAATCACCAGCTCCTGCTGCCCTGGATGCCCGCCGCCGTGGAAGCTATCGACCTCAGCGGCTACGACGTGGTTTTAAGCTCTTCCCATGCCGTCGGTAAGGGCATCATCCCGCCCGCCGGCGCCGTCCACGTCTGCTACTGCCACACGCCCATGCGCTACGCCTGGGAGATGGAAGAGCAGTACCTGCGCGAGTTCGGTGTGCCTAAACTCCTGCGGCCGCTGGTGCGCCGCCAACTGCGGCAACTCCGGGCCTGGGACCTGGCCGCCGCCCGTCGCACCGATCGCTTTATCGCCAACTCATCCGAAACCGCCGAGCGCATCGCCCGCATCTACGGCCGTGAGGCCGCCATCGTCCCGCCGCCCGTGGCCGACCGGTACTTCGCTGTCCCGTTGCGCCAGCCGGGTGCCGAACCCTACTTCATCGCGATGGGGCGCTTGGTTCCGTATAAGCGTTTCGATCTCCTTATTACCGCTGCCAATGAGCTCAAATTCCCGCTCTGGATCGCCGGCAAAGGCAAAGACGAAGCCCGCCTTAAGGCCATGGCCGGGCCGACCGTGCGTTTCCTTGGCTACGTCTCCGATGACGCCTTACCAGCCTTGGTGGCCCAGGCGGAGGGCTTCCTCTTTCCACAGCTCGAGGATGCCGGACTCGTCTTGCTCGAGGCCATGGCCTGCGGCACACCTGCCATCGCCTACGCCGCTGGCGGCTCGGTGGATGCGCTCGTAGCGGGTAAGACTGGCGTCTTCCTGCAGGCTCAGACAGTCGAGGCGTTCGCCGCCGCGCAGGCGGAGTTCCGCGCTTGTCACTTCGATCGCGCCGCCATCCGCGCCCACGCCGACCGCTTCTCGCGCGCGCGTTTCCGCGAGGCAATCACGCACGAAATCGCCGCCGCGCAACTCACCGTCGCCCAGGGGAAAAAACAGTGATTTTCCTTCCTCACCAAGAGCCGGTCGGGTAACGTCACCCATCGGTCTCGTCGACGCGTCAGCGCGGGTACGTTTCTTCTCTAAAGCTTGTTACGGGAGGCTTAATCCCTTGGCACCGTGGTGTCGAGGCGCGGCCACCCACCTGGATGCTCCAGGGACAAGCGTACCTGCCGCAACGATCGTACGGGCACCTCACACGGGGCAACCCGTGTTGAGGATGCACAAAAAAGACCACCGGGAAGGTGGTCTTTTGCGGTTAATTCGTCGGCTGTTTGGCCTCGGCCCGGAGGCGGCGCATGCGCTCACGGGCCTTCTGGCGGTGACGTTCGCGGTTCTCCGGGTTGGCGTACCAATTCTGAAAGGTTTTCTTCGGATCGCTGCTCGTCCCGGTGCGTGTGCGTTCGGGCGTCGAGGAATATTCCCCCACCGTCATCACGTGCGTTTCAGGATCGACACCGAAGGCTTCCCAGAGCCGGCTGATGATGCGCCGGAGCGCGGCATCGACCGATTCGCGGTTCTTCAACCAGTTGATTTCGTCGCGGTTGGCGATCTCCAGCGGCGAGTGGCCGTTTACCCACAGTTCGAAGACGGCCAGGTCCCGTTCGCCCTGCGTCGAGTCCTTATGGTCGAGGAGGACGCCTTCCGCCAGGCTCATGTAGTGTTCGAACCATTCGCGGGCTTCCGTGGTATCGGTGGGGTCCTCTTCGCACTCCTGCTTCAGTGCGTAGGCCATCGCCGTCGCCGGGTCATCTGGGCTGGTGGCGTACAGGCTGAAGGGGCGGCGTCGGCGGACGAACATATTGTCGATGTTGTAGTCCTCGTAGAGCATCGCGCCTACGGCCGCGCCCGCGCGCCACCAGTAGCCCGAGGTGTTCTCGGGGATGGCGCCGTCGAGACGGAGATCCTGCTCGAAGAGCGCCACGCGCGCCTCGTGCACGACGTTGTCCCAGTCCACCGTCTGGCGCGGCAACGGCGAGAAGAAATGCTTGATCACCGCGCGAATGAAGGCTTCGGGGTTGGCCACATGGAGGCCATAGCCGAGCTCGTGGCGCACGGCGGCGCGGGTGGTATCAATGGTGGCAGGGGTGGGTTGTTCGGGCAGCGGCTTGCCGTCTTCGCCGATCATTGGTTCAGTCTCGCTCATACAAATGGGGGAAAAGAAATCATCCCGTTTCAAGGGATGTGACGGGCGACGCATCGCATCGGCTGTCACATCGCTTGAGAGAAAAAAATGAGGGCCGGCCGGTGTGGCCGACCCTCAATTTTTGTTACCTGACCGCGAGGGTCAGGCGGGTTTCTTGGGCGCCGCTCCGCGGCGCTGGAAGTTCACTCCGTCCTGGAGTGATACCACCAAACACCGGCGGACGGCGTGGACGGTGGTGGCGTCCCGCACGTCGCCGCTCACCACCCCGTAGGGCGTGACGGCCGACTGCAGGTTCTGGCGCACCTCGCGGGTGCGTTCCAGCGTCGGTACTCCTCCGAAGAGGAGTACCAGCCACCATGGCCGGCTGAACTTCAGCATCGTCTCGCCATCCTTGGCGCTGAGGGGCTCGGTGTCGACCACCGAACCGTCGATCTGCACTTCCACCTGCCACCTCCCGAAGATCTTCCTCTTCGCGGCCGCCAGGAGGGCGGCGATCACCAGCGCCAGGGCGGCGCCGATCGCGGATTTAAGGATTTCGGGGGCGGCGTTGCTGATCATTTCGAACATAGACGTTCTCCGTTTTTTTGGCTGAGCTCTCCCTGCTCGGCCGTTGTGACATGTGTGTATGCCGGGGAGACGGCGTCGAATGGAGAGTGCCGGAGTCGAACCGGCTCTCAGGTTGCCCTGGGGCCACGCTCTCCACGCCGCTAGTTTTGCGTCCGGCGGCCGGACGTCCTCACTTGGGTGGGGGCTGGATGATCCAGCCGTCCAAGAGGAGGTTTTTCAATAGGCCCTCCATGGCCCCGTTCGCGACGCCCGGTATCCACCAGGCGGGGCCACCCTTCTTGGTTGCCACTTCTGTCCGCTCGCACATCATGCGGAGCAGGGCGGCGGCTTGGACGGCCGCCTGTTCGGTGGTCATTTGGACTCCTGATTGCCACGATGACGGCTCGTGGCCGGCCGCCGCGCATTACTCAAAGGCGCGGAACTTCATGAAGGTGAAGACCATTTCCCAGTTGCCTGGGGTGGTCTCCTTCTTCACGCGGTCGGTGGTCGCGGCGACCACCGTCATACCGCGTTCCCGCAGGCGGCGCACGATGGCGTAGGTGAGCGTGAACTCACCCGAGGCCATCACCACCGCACCATCCGGGATCTTGGCCGCGAGGCCGGTCGCCAGCGTGGCGATCTCAGCCTCATCGGCCGTTGGCGGAACGTTGGGGAACGGGAGGTCGGAGACCTCGCCGCCCAACGCCACCGCGGCGGCCAGCTGCTCGGGGCTCCACTTAGCGGACGGGTGATTCGAGACGTTGATGAACATGGCGCTTTCCCTTTGAAAAAAATTGGCATTTGTTGAAACAAGTGACGCTCGTGCGCGCCGACCTCGCAACCGCGAGGCTTTGTCGTTGTAAGTGGCGGAAGTCACCGATCCTCGGTGTCTTCGCCATGCTTGCGGAGGAGTCGCAACGCTTCCTCCGGCTCCCCTTCGGGATCGTCGAAACAATGCTCAAGGTTGAGCATTCTCGCGATCTCGAGGGTGAGGGGGCCATAGCAGGCCGCCTCAATTGCCTCGACCGCTTGGTCGAACGTTATCGACCCGAGCGTTCCCACTCGGGTTCCCACGCGGGCGGCCCAGTGTTCGCGCATACTGGGGCCGCCGTAGCCTCCGCTCCATCCGGTCATGAGGTACGCGACCGTATTGGCGAAGGCGGCGTGGTGTTGCGAGGGAGCGTCAGGATGGCGCTCCTGCCCGAGCCGGTAGGCCCTGGCCAGGATGTCATCCATGTTTTCCTCCTTTCTTTCGGGGAAATAAAGGTGCGTTATCTTCAGTTTCGTTGGCCTCGCACCGATCGAAACTGCCGGTCCTGCCATCGATGTCCCGACGATGGCGGGAACGGCAGCTCCGTCGGCGGAGCACCGGTCTCTCGCGGTGAGAGACGGTTTGAAATTCTTGGTAAGCGGCGGTGTGAATGGTCGCCAGTGCGATCGATCGGACTGTTGCAAATATATGAATTTGTTGCATAAGTGTCTATAATGGTTGTCTTCATAAGACATTGTTATCTAATAAAATTGATTAAATAGCATAATTTACGTCTCTTTAAAGTGACAACAACTATTGTC
Organism: uncultured Candidatus Peribacteria bacterium; assembly: GCA_964640945.1. Taxonomy (GTDB): domain Bacteria; phylum Patescibacteriota; class Gracilibacteria; order Peribacterales; family Peribacteraceae; genus JAGOUB01. The sequence continues at coordinate 28,990 of CAZXIV010000013.1, forward strand.
ATATAGAGGCATATTTGATAGAATGTAGGCATGACGAAAGACATTATCCGTACCACACTCGCGGACTTTGGCCTCAATGAGAAAGAGATCGCTCTCTATTTACTCCTCCTGCAGCTCGGTCCGTCGGTTGCTTCCACCCTTGCGCCGCGGGCGGGCCTCCCCCGCTCTACCGCTCAGTTCACTTGCCAGCAGCTCACCAAGCGCGGTCTCCTCAAAATGGTCCAGAAGGCGAACGTCTATCTCTTCACTGCCGAGCCGCCCGAGAAGCTGACACTGCTACTCCGTCGCCAGCAGGAAGATCTCGAAGAGAAAGAACAGCAGCTCGGCCGCATTATCGGTGAACTGAAGGCCATGCAGAATCCCTATAGCGTTCTGCCCAAAGTCCAATTCTACGAGGGGAAAGATGGTATCGAGGAGCTCTACGACAAGATTCTGGAGATGAAGTCACCGATTGATAGCTTTAAGGATAAGGGCGAGATGTATGCGTTTATTCCGGAGAAGGTCGATCACTTCATCGCGACCCGCATTGAGAACGGCATCTGGAACCGGGTGATTTGCCCGGCTGTCACACCGATCAATCGAGATGACCCTAAGGCCTTCCGTAAAGTGCGCACTATCGCTGCGGAGGTGTTCCCTTTTTCCTGCGATGTGAAGATCTGCCAGGACCAAGTCAGTATTTTTTCATTTGGACAGAATACAAGTGTCGGCATCGCCATTCAGCACCGCGAGATTGCCAATAATTTCCGCCTTCTATTTGAGCAGATGTGGCAGCTACTCGGCGAACGTAGCCCGCGTTAAGAGCTAAGATTTAGCCGTGAACTGGCTGCTGCGACGGAGGCTGCAACGCGTCCGGAGTGATCGAGCGTACGAAGATACTCCGACTGCTGGCTGAGTTCCTGGACGTCGACGAGCCGGTAGCCGGCGCCCGTGCGGGTATCGGCCGGGGCCTGGGCGAGTTTCTGTTCCAAGTACGCAATCTTGGCGGGATCCTTGGTCATCACGACGCCCAGGGGCACGCCGGCCGCATTCTGAGCGTGGTCTTCTTTCTCGAGGGCGGGGCCGATGATGATCTTGATCTGCATGCTCGGATCGGCATGTTTCTTCACTTCCAAGAGCTCCGCGATGCGGTAATACCAGCCGTCGTTGTCGCGGGCGTTATCGTCGATGTAGCAGCCGTCATTCGTGAGCTTCTTGCCCATCTCGAGCATGAAGCGAATGTATTGGGCGCCGCGCAGGTACACCGTTGAGCGGATACCCAAGGCGATATCAATCTCCTGATCTTTCAAATGGTCGATGTTCATGAAGTCGCTAATCATCACGCCCGGCGGATAGGCCGGAATCAGCGAATACACATCCTTGTCTTTGCGGATGTAGCGCTCGGCGTTCTGGGCAAGAGAACGGCAGGCCGCAGCGAAGGCAGGTGAAGAGGAGCGGCGGATGTGGTGGGGGTAGAAGACCCGACCTTCTTCATCTCGGCCGCAGGTGACGGAGGGCACCTCTTCGGTGGAGGTGAGCAGAGGCGCCTTCTTCAGTAGGTGCGAGCGAATGCTCGAAGCGTCCGCGTCGAGATCGCGTTGCACCGCCTGGTCGTACACCAGGTTCTTAAATTGGGTTGTGCCGGGTTGGAGGACGACCACCTTGTAAAAGAAGTCGGCGAATTCGCGGCGTTCGGCCGTCGTGAGAGCAGCCTCGCTGTCGCGGGCGAGCGTTTCCCAATCAATCAGTTGTTCAATCAGGGGCGTGAGCGGGTAGTAGACTTTGTCGCAGATGCCCAGGTTGGCGTAGCGCTTAGAAATGATGGGATCCTTGGCGCGCTCTAAGGCGAAGGTGCCATTACCGGGGCCGAATTCCACCAGGGTCTTTTGCTTATTCTGGTCGGCAAACTCGCGGAGAAAGGCAATCATGTCGACGCCCAGGCGCCGTTGGTAATCCTCTCCGGGGCGGTCCACTTCCCAAAAGATCTCTGGCACGTGCGCCAATTTGCGCTGCTTCTGGAGGGCCTTCAGGAGTATGGCCTTGGTGCCATCGTCAGCGAATGCCTCCGCGACGAACCGCTGGGAGTCGGCGCATTCTCGCAGCGAGACGCCGTTGCCCGATGCAAGCAGCGATGACTGCGAGACGAAGAATGATCGCGCCGACGCTTGGGCGGCGTTCTCTTGCGCAAGTTCCGCAAGGAGGCGGGGAATCTCGCCTTCGCCCAGGACTGCATATTCATAGGAATCAAACAGGGCATCATTAGCTCGACGTAAGAGACTTCGTTCAATGGCGGCTGGGTCCAGATGAGAGTCCGGGTCAATGCTCTTAGCCCACTCTGCGAGCCGACGGCTGTTATCACGCGCGGAGGCGACGAGCGATGAGTAGGCGCGGTACACGGGGAAGACATTCTCGGCCACATTCGCATACTCACCCATCGTGAGGACGGCCTCGCCGACTCCAGGCGCTTGATCGGTCGCCGCTAGGAAGGACGTGAGGATCGCTGAGGCGTCGCTGGGATGCGCCTGCATCAGTGCAATCAATCTCTGCAGTACTTGGCTGTCATGGATATCCTTCCTCTGTCCCCTTGCTCCGCCGAGCAGCGACGTTTGCGCTAAAAAGATTGATCGTGCTGCTGATTGGATGGCATTTTCGGCGCGGAGATCGTCGACGAGGTCCGAAATGATCCGGTTGTTGTGTTCACCTCTAAGGGCTGCGTCTCGGGCCTGGGTCAACTCCCAATCACGCTGGGCTTGCGCGAAGGTCTCGGGATCAATGTGGACTTCGTTGTAACTGTCACTCCACATACCTTCGTAGGTCGCCCGACTCCTGCCGAGCTCCTGCTGCAATGCGGCTGTGTTTTTTGCGTACGTTTTTTCAGCTTCGGTGATGGCGGCATGGGCCTCGACGACCAGGTCTCGACTTCTTCTGCGGACGGCTGCTGTCAGCAGTTCCTCATTCGTTGGCGCTGGGCCGTTTGAGGCCTGGTACAGGTGTACGAGATCTTGAGAGACGGCCTGCGCTTGCTGTTCGATGCTACGCAATTCGGCGAAAACAGCATCGGAGCCTGGCTCTTGGGTCAACCGCACGATGGCGTCACCAGTAGCTTCGTCGCCCTGGTATAAATCGAAGCTCATCAGGATATTTTTCCGAGTGTCATTCGCCAAGGCGGCTGATCGTTTCGTCTGTCTCACGCCCACGAAATTCATATCAGGATTAAAAGCTTCCTGAAGCAACCTGGCTGTATTCAGATACTGATCTCTCGAATGCATGCCCTTGTCTTGCAGGTATTCGAGCATGCCAATCAGCGCAGTCTCGTCGACATCGCGGAAATCTATCCAAAGCATCCGCTGAATGATCATTCGCTCTTTTTGGAAGACGGGGTCAGCCGGAGCCCCTTTTCGCATTTTTTGCAGATGCGCCACGATCAATCCCAGTTGCTCGTCCCATGACCGCGTCCGCAAAATATCGATATCTTTCGTTGTGATCCAAGGAGGGGTCTCCCGGTTGGGCTGGGGCTCCTCAGTAGTCGCCCAATCATTCTCTTGGAGTGGTTCCAACATTAATAGTATTATACCACATTTTTAGGTATTTATGAACATACTCGTATCAGCGAATAGCTGGCAAAAACATCTCTGGATCAACATGTTCTCCATCTTTGAACATCTCGAAGTGCAGGTGTGAGCCGGTGGTGAGTAGGCCGGCACCGGGCGAGCCGGGCGAGCCGCCGCTGAGGGCGATGGGATCACCCGCACGCACGGTCTGGCCTTCGCTTACGAGAAAGGCGCTCACGTGGCCGTAGAGCGTGGCGTAGCCGCCGGCGTGCGAGAGAATGAGTGAGTTGTAGCCCAGTCCGCGGTCGCTCACGCGCGACACTACCGCGTCGGCCGGAGCCACGATCGTCGTGCCCTGCAATACGGGGATATCCATGCCCTCATGGGCCACGCCGAAGCGCGCCTGGTACGCGCCGTCATGGTAGTGCGCCGAGATGCCGAGGGTTGGTGCTACCGGCCAGGCGAAAGCGACGGCCAGAGTGCGCGCCTCCGAGCGGCGACTAATGACCACGGCGCTGTCGCTGTCACTGCGGAAGGCCGCCAAGGCCTCCGCCACGCGCCGCTCGGCTTCGCGTTGGTCATCGAGCAGTCCGAGCAGCTCCAAGCGCGCTTGGCGCAGTTGGAGGGCCAAGGCGGTATTGCTGGGGTCCACGGCCTGAGCTTCTTCCAAGAGTTGCAGCTGGTAGCGGACAATGTTGGCCTCACGGCTGCTCATTGCCTGGGCCGTGCGCGCGTCGCGCAGATCTTTCTCGGCGGCCAGGCGCGCGCCCAGATCAGCCGTGGGACCGCCTGTTTCAATCGGTGGCGTCAGCACCGTCGCGGCCAGCGGTGCCGCTGGCCAATGCATCCAACCGACGAAAGCTATTGCCAGGCAGAGCCACAGTAGGAGTGTTTTGGGGCGGCCAATGGTGATCTCGATCTTCAGCACTTGGGCGGCAGTGTACGTCAAAACCATCTTTGCGGCACCGTGCCTGCCCCCGAAAATGCGGCTGGTGTATGATGAGCCCGTTTCCCTTCTTCTCCCTCCCCATGTCTACCGGACCGAAATCCATCTCCGTCCTGCTCCAAGATGCGCTGGAGTTGGTGCAGCATCTCATCAGGCCGCTCCTCGTCGGCGCGATCATCTTCGGGCTGATCATGGGCCTGGTCGGCCACCAGCTTGCTACCGTGTCGAGTGGGATGGCCAGCCTCTCCGGCTTTGAACAGCGGCTGGAGGATTTCCAGCAGAAGATGGAAGACGCTAATCGGCGCCTGGCGGCTGGCGATGCCGATGCTTTCAACAAGATCCAGATCCCCGCTGCCGACGTTGCCGTCATGCAGAACACTATGATGACTGCTATTCCTGCCCTCGTCGGCGGCTCGCTCCTCATGCTGCTCATCTCCATCCTCTCGCGGGCGTACATGTCGATCGTCATCGTGCGCAAGATCGTCGATCCCATCCAGGCCGCCCAGGCTTTTGGGTCCAATGCTCTGTCGCTCGTCCTTCTTTGGATCTGGCTCTTCCTGCGCTCGTTTGTCTGGATTCCCTTCGTCGGCTGGATCATCGCCATCGTCCTTTTCCCCCGCTTTGTAGCGGCGCCTATCTACCTACTGGAAGAGAAGAAAGGTGTGCGCGAGAGCACCCGCCTGAGTATCCGCGTCACCATCGGCTCGTGGCTGCGCATCGTCCTCCCCTGCCTGGCCGCTGCCATCATCATGGCGGTCGTCTCGTGGGCCCTTCAGTACGTGCTGTCTGGCGTCGGCATCCTCCTTGCCGGCATGCTCCTGGCGATCATCAGCGAGCCTTTCCCTCTCC
>CAZXIV010000014.1:0-11585 GCA_964640945.1 uncultured Candidatus Peribacteria bacterium
GGCGCGCAGCGTTTTTTACTCCACTTTTTGTCGCGCTGACAAAAAGTGGAAGACCGTTGGTTGGCACCTGCCAGGAGAAAGGTTTTTTATCACGCAGAAAAAGGACAAATTTCCTGTATTCTCCTATCCATCAAGCACCTAGTACTAATCGACGGCAACCACCTGATGCACCGGGCGTACTGGGCAATCCCGCGTACCCTCCGCACCCGGGCCGGCGTGCAGGTGAACATCGCCTTCGGCGTGGCCTCGATGCTGCTTTCCATGCTCAAGATCGAGCAACCCGACGGCTGGGTGTGGTGCTGCGACCGCGGCGACGAAACCTTCCGCCACACCGAGCACACCGAATACAAGGCCGGCCGCCAGGAGACGCCCCAAGACTTCTACGACCAAATGACGATCGTGGAGAATCTCCTGACCGCGTTTGGTATCGCCGTGGCGGGCAATCCCCAGTACGAAGCCGACGACTTCCTCTGCGCCTACGCTCACGCCGCCGTCCAGAGCGGCGTCCCGCGCGTCACCGTCGTCACGGGCGACCGCGATGCCTTCCAGCTGGCCACCGACAAGGTCCGCATCGCCATCCCTCATAAGGGCTACCAGGCCACCGAGTACCTAGGTCCGGCCGAGGTGCTCGCCAAGTACGGCGTCCGTCCGGACCAAGTCCCGGCCTTAAAGGGCTTAGCGGGCGACAGTTCCGATAACCTTAAGGGTGTGAGCGGAGTCGGCCCCAAGACCGGCGCCGAGCTGCTCGCCACCTACGGCACCCTCGAAGGCATCTATGAGCACCTGGCCGAGATCCGCCCGGCCCTCCGGGCTAAGCTCGAAGCCGACCGCGAAAGCGCCTTCTTCTGCCAACGTATGGCCGTACTGCTCTACGACATTCCCCTGCCGATCCCCCTAGAGCAGGCCACCCTCACGCACCAGCCCATCGAACCGCTCGTGGCGATGTTCGACCAACTTGAGTTCCTCATGCTCCGCCGCCGCCTCGAGACCATCCTTACAACCGACTTCGGGAAGCGCGCCTTTCAGGGCTCCATGAATACACCGCACCACCAAGTGGAGCCGGGCGCAGCAAGCGTCTCATCCGCAGACGCACAGCCGTCGCTCTTCTAAACTTGGTCATTTTTTGCGACGACAGAACATCAAAAAAATCTCTTCAACTAGGGCTCCGTAACTGAACATGATTATTGTTCATTCACGCCTGGAAAAAAATTCGATGAACACTTTTTCTGATCACTTTTGACTAGTCTGTACACCAAACGTGATCACCCCGCTCTTGCGATCATGCGAGAGAAACTTCAAACTCCCCATCCGAGACAGCGTACGTCACGACTTCGGTCCGACGACGCGCCCTACATCTCCGCTCACCGCCCCTCCTCCTTCTATGCCCAAAGAACGAGTCATCGCCAGCCTGGATGTTGGCAGCGCTAAGATCCGCACCGTCGTTGCCGTCACCGAGTCGGCCCGCGACGGCGTCCCCAACGTCATCGGCGTGGGCATGTCGCCCTCACTCGGCATCCGCAAAGGCCAGGTGATCGACGTCGAGGAACTCATCCATAACATCATCGCCTCCATCGAGGACGCGGAGCGCATGGCCGGCGTACCGATCAATCACGTCTTCGTTGGTCTCTCCGGTTCGCACATCGAGGCCTTCGACAGCCGCGGTGTTATCGCCATCTCGGGTGCCGAGATTACGATGGACGACATCGGCCGCGTGCTCGAGGCCGCCCAGGCCGTAAGCATCCCGCCGAACCGCCGCATCCTGCACATCGAGCCCAAATCGTACGCCGTCGACGAACAGCGCGGCATCAAAAACCCGGCCGGCATGACGGGCATCCGCCTGGAGGTTGAGGCCCATATCATCACGGGCCACATCCAGCACGTGAAGAACGTTGAGAAATGCATCGACCAGGCCGGCGTGGATATCGACGCCCTCGTTCCCTCCACCATCGCCGCCGCCGAGGCCACCCTCACCAAGCGCCAAAAAGAACTCGGCGTGGTGGTGATCGATATTGGCGCCGGTTCCACCAGCGTCGCCATCTACGAGGAGGGCACCATCCTCCACTCCGTCTGCCTGCCCATCGGCGGCGAGAGCGTGACCAACGACATTGCGATTGGGCTCCGCACCTCAGTCGACACGGCTGAACGCATCAAGATCGAGTATGGCTCCGTCCTTCCTCAAGAGGTAGGCGAGCGCGAGATGATCGACCTTTCCACCGTCAGCCGCATTGATAGCCAAACCGTCTCCAAGCGCTACATGGCCGAGATCATGCAGGCCCGCTACTTCGAAATCTTCTCCTTTATTAAGACCGAGCTCGACCGCCTCGGCCGCGGCGGCATGCTGCCGGCCGGCGCCGTCCTCACGGGCGCCGCTGTGAAGGCCCCCGGCGTCCTGGACCTCGCCCGCGACACCCTCGGCCTGCCCGTGCAGATGGGCTTCCCCGTGGATATCGGCGGTGTAATTGAGAAAGTGGACGACCCGGCCTACGCCACCGCGCTCGGCACCCTCATCTGGGGTCTGCGCCAGGGTGACCACTACTCACGTTTCAGCTTCGGCAACTTCGACCTCAAGCGAACGACAGCCCAGGTTGGCTCGTGGTTTAAATCTCTCCTTCCGTAACTTTCACTTCCCTCTTTTCCAACCCGCGCTATGTCAGACACGTTCCGCTCCCTCTTTTCCAGCCCCCGTCCCGGTGGCTTCAAGCAGCCGCAGTCGACACCCCCGACCGATGAGGCCGCAGCCTCGCGCGAGGTGCGCCCCGATGTGCTGCCCGGCGCGGTCATCCGCGTCCTCGGCGCCGGCGGAGGCGGCGGCAACGCCGTCATGCGCATGATGACGAACAAGGTCCAGGGTGTGGAGTTCATCACGGTGAACACCGACATCCAGGCCCTTTACCACAACCCGGCGGGCAAGAAGATCACGATCGGCCGCGGCACCACGCGCGGACTCGGCGCCGGCGCCAACCCGGAGATCGGCAAGCGCGCCGCGGAGGAGAGCACGGAGGAGATCAAGGCCGCCATCGAAGGCACGGACATGCTCTTCCTCACGGCCGGTCTCGGCGGCGGCACCGGCAGCGGTTCCATCCCCGTCATCGCCGAATTGGCCCGCAGCATGGGCATTCTGACCGTCGGCGTCGTCACCCGCCCGTTCAGCTTCGAGGGCCTCAAGCGCAAGAAGCAATCGGATGAAGCGCTCGAGAACCTGCGCGACAAGGTCGACACCCTCATCACCATCCCGAACGACAAGATCCTCTCGCTCATCGACAAGACCACGCCTCTCACGGAGGCCTTCGAGGTCGTCGACGAGGTGCTCCAGCACGCCATTGAGGGCATCTCGAGCCTTATCACCCAGCACGGTCTCATCAACGTCGACTTCGCCGACGTGAAGTCCATCATGCAGGACGCCGGCACAGCCTTGATGGGCATCGGTTACGGCACCGGCGACAGCCGCGCCGCCGAGGCCGCCCGCACCGCCATCGACAGCCCCCTCTTGGAGCTCTCCATCAGCGGCGCCCAGGGCATTCTGTTCAACATCACCGGTGGCACGGACCTCTCGATGTTCGAAGTCGACGAGGCCGCCCGCGTCATTACCGAGACGGCCGCCCCGGAGGCCAACATCATCTTCGGCGCCGTCATCGACGAGGCTTACACCGGCCAGGTGAAGTGCACCGTTATCGCCACTGGCTTCGACAGCCAGCCGCTCAACGCCCCGATGTCGATGGGCTCACCGCTGCAGCGCACCCTTAAATCATCTTCGCCCGCCATCTCACCGCGCGCCTCGGATAACGGCCGCAACAACCACGATCAGTCTCACCACCAAACGAACGACGGTACGCTGCGTTCCACGGCCCTCCAGGTGAACGAGGAGGAGCTCGAAGTCCCGGCCTTCATGCGCAAGCCCCTGTATAAGTAAATTTCTCTTTCCAAAGCCAAAAAAGGCGCCTCTCACGGGGCGCTTTTTTAGACGGAATTCAACGCCAAAACGGTTGTAAACCACGACGGGGCAGTTACCATGTCCGGCAATGTTCTCCAGCACCCGCAAACTCTCGTATTTTCCTCTTTTTGCCATCCTGCTCAGCGCCCCTCTGGGGACGTCAGCGGCGGCTCCGTCGTTCCCGGATGTACCCAACGACCATCCCGCTCACGAGGCCGTGGAATATCTCAAAGCCAAAGGTATCCTCGCCGGCTATCCGGACGGGACCTTCAAACCCGACGAGATCGTGAATCGCGCGGCGGCGGTGAAAGTGATCGTCTCGAGTCAGGATGATCTGCCGGAGCTGGATGACCGCGAGAAGTCCGCCTTTTCCGATATCCTCGCCGGCGCCTGGTACCTGCCGTACGTGGAGTGGGCCCGCGTCCAGCTCGAGATTATCGACGGACCACCGAAGAAAACGGCCTTCGAAGGCGATCGCGCCGTCACCCGCGCGGAGTTCCTGAAGATGTTCCTCTTGGCTGAGGGCGCCAATCCCACCACGTCGTACAGCGAGATCACGGGCCCACTCTCGGCCGACGTCACCAATCCTAAAGAATGGTTCTACCCCTACATGCGCTACGCCATCACGTCCTCCATGACGCAGGTAACGAGCAAGGGCAACTTGAACCCGAACATGAACCTGGACCGCGGCACGATGGCTGTCTTGATGCACCGCTATTTCCTCTACGAGAACAACAAGCGGGTAAAAGACCTGCTGGCCAACGCCGACGAAGATGGTGGTCGCGTGATCACTTGGCTGGAGAAGGCCGGCGCCGATGCCGCCACTCAGGCCGCCACTCGCGCCACCCTGGCCGCCCGCGGGGCGCTGCAGTCGTCGCCCGACGAGCCGATTGTAAAAGGCGCCGTGAAGATCACCGAAGCCCTCGAACTCATCGTCCAAGCCTACCGTACGGCCGTGAGCGGCAAATACGACGACGTCATCGCCAAGTGCAAGAAGGCCTGGGAGCTTGGCGCCGCTGCGGAAGAGTTCTCCCCCACCCTGGCCCCGCAGGCCGAGCAGGTACAACTCATCTCCACCAGCCTGGCCGACCAGGCCCGCGCCCTGAAGAAGTAAGATGGCCGACTCCCCCACCACCTTCACGGCTGCTGTCGTGAGCGGCGCCGGCCGCGGCCGGCGGATCGGTACGCCCACGCTGAATGTAGATCTGGCGAACGTGCCCGCCGGGTTGGCCGACGGCATTTACGCCTGCCGGGCGACGCTCGACGGCGCCGACGAGGCCCTGGCCGCCGTGCTCCATTTGGGACCGCGCCCGGTCTTTAACGACGACCGCTCGTGTGAGGTCCATCTGCTCGACGTCGTGCCGCCCAAGCTGACCGCAAGCGTGACTGTCAGCGCTTTGAGCTACCTACGCGCGGTCCAGGATTTCCCATCCACAGAGGCGCTCATCGCCCAGATCGGCCAGGACATCATGGCCGCCCGTGCTATCCTCGGCGCGTGAGCTTACGGTCCGTCATCGGCGATCATCACCCCCTCCGGCTGCTCTGGCACTGGGGCAAAGCGATCTTCGCCGCGGTCCGCGCCGGCTTCCCCGCCAAGAAACTCACGGTGGTCGGCATCACCGGCACCGACGGCAAGACGACGACCGTCGGGATGGTGACGCACATCCTGCACACACTCGGCGTGCCGGCCGGCTCGCTCTCGACCGCCTCATTTTCGGTGAAAGGCCAAACTGAACCGAACCCCACCCAAAAAACCTCACCGTCGCCAGTCATGATCCAAGGCTTCTTGAAACGCCTGGTGGCCGAGGGCTGCACGCACGCCGTGCTGGAATATTCGTCGCATGGCCTGGCCCAGGGCCGCACGCTCTGCACCTGGCCGGCCGTGGCCGCCATCACGAACATTTCACCCGAGCACCTCGATTACCACGGCAACATGGCCGCCTACATGGGGGCCAAGGCCAAACTCTTCCGTATGCTCAAGCCCGACGGCGCCAAGGTCTTGAACCGCGAGGACCAGACCTGGCCCATCTACCGCACCATCCCCTCATCTCGCACCATCACCTTCGGCCTCACGAAGCCCGCCTCGCCCACCGGCAGCGAAGATGTATGGGTCGAAAACCTGGCCCACACCGCCGGGGGCACCACGGCCACGGTTGTAAGTTCGGCCGGCTGGAGCGCCCCTCTCCACCTCCTCATTGCCGGCGACTTCAATGTCAAAAACGCCCTTACAGCCATTGCCTGCGCGCGTGGCCTCGGGCTCGATCCGACGGCCGCCACCCGGGCCCTCGGTGACTTTGCCGGCGTCGGCGGGCGGCTGGAGCAGATCGACGCAGGCCAGCCCTTTAGCGTCTTCGTCGACTTTACGGTCACACCCGCTTCGTACCAGACGACACTCTCAGCCCTGCGCTCGCGCCTACCGGCCGGCCAGCGCCTGCTTGTTTTGATGGGCAGCTGCGGCGACCGCATGAAAGAAAAGCGTCCGCTCATCGCCCAGATCGCCAGTACCATCGCCGACGTCGTGATTGTCACGAACGAAGACCCCTACACTGAGGATCCAGAGAAGATCATCGACGACGTGTTTGCCGCCGTGGACCAGACGAAAGTCGAAGCCTACCGCATAAGCGACCGCCGCGACGCCATCGCCAAAGCCTTTGCTCTAGCCAAGCCCGGTGACATTGTGCTCCTGGCCGGCAAGGGCAGCGACACCACCATGTGGACCGCCCAGGGCCAGGTGCCGTGGAACGAACGGGCGATTGCACGCGAGCTGCTGCAAACCAGCGCATGAGCGCCGCTCCCATCCTCGCGGGCGTCGACGAAGTCGGCCGCGGCGCCATCGCCGGACCAGTGGTGGCCGGCGCCTGCATTGTGACAGCCGAACTCAAGCGTCATGCCGGTCACCCGCCGCACTGGACCCCAAAGGGTACGAAAGGCGTCCTCTTAGCCGATAGCAAAGCCCTGACACCCGACGAGCGCGAAGCTGCCGCCGCCTGGATTCGGACCCACTGCCTCTATGCGCTGGGCTGGTCGACGGCCGAGGAGGTCGACACGCTCGGCATCTTGGGCGCCACTGAAAAAGCTATGCAGGAGGCGGTCGCCGCCCTCCGGAAGCGGGTAGACATTACCGCCTTGCTCGTCGATGGCCGCGACAAGTTCTGGTTCGACCTGCCACATATCAGCGTGGTGCGCGGCGACCAAAGCGAGCCCGCCATCGCTGCCGCCTCGATCGTGGCCAAAGTGGCTCGCGATGAGTGGATCTCGGACCAAGCCATCACCTATCCCGGCTACGGCTTTGGGGATCATAAAGGTTACGGCACGCCCGATCATCAAGCCGCCCTCAAACAGTTGGGTCCATGTGCCCTCCACCGCCGGACGTTTGTACACGCCGAGCGGTCCACCAAAGCACCACGCAGCCGGCCAAAAACACCGGTACCGTCAGGACCTGTCCTCGTGTGAACGCGAGCCCGGCCAGTTCCGTCAGTGGCGCATCGGGCGTGCGTACGAATTCGGTACAGAACCGGAAGATACCGTAGAGCAGAAGGAAGACGCCGAACGAGCGGCCGACGACGACGCTTTTTCGGAGCACCCAGTAGCAGCTAAGCGCGATTACCAAGCTGTAGGCGCACTCGTAGAGCGGTGTCGGGTGGTAGAAACCTTCCACGCCCGGTACGGCCATCCCCCAAGGCAACTCCGTGAGCGGACCGAAGAGCTCGAAGTTGATAAAGTTGCCGATGCGCCCGAGCGCCAGGCCGATGGCCGAAGGCACCACGGCGATATCGGCCACGCGCCAGATCTTCTCTGCGCTCCAGCCGCGCATCGCCCACCACAGACCGAGCACTACGCCGATGAGCCCGCCGTGGAACGACATGCCACCCTCCCAGACCGCAAAGATTTTAACCGGATTGGTGATGAAGTAGTCGAGATGATAGAAAAGCACATACCCCAACCGCCCGCCGAGGATCACGCCCAGAATGGACGCATTAAGGATGCGTTCCCACTCCTTTTCGGTCAGCTGGAGCCCCCGCCAATGCTGCAATCGAGGCAGTAGGATAGCCGCGATCACGAAAGACACCAGATAGAGAATGCCGTACCAGTGGACATCAAACCCGAAGAGCTCAATGGCGATTGGACGTGACGGCAGGAGGTGGATCATGGGAGTATAGTGCCATATCCATGCGCATCCTTGGGATCGAAACATCGTGCGACGAAACGGCGGCGGCCGTGGTGGAGGCCGATGGCAGTGTGCTCTCGAGCACGATCGCCACCTCGCGCGACGCCTTCGCCCAGAGCGGCGGCGTCATTCCGGAGGAAGCCGCCCGTGAACAAGTACGCGCCATTCTGCCCGTCATCGAGCGGGCCCTCGCCGAGGCGAACACGACACCGGCCGATTTGGACGCCGTGGCCGTTACCAAAGGGCCGGGACTGCTCGGCTCGCTCATCATCGGCACCACCACCGCCCGACTCTTGGCCGACCGCTGGAACTTGCCACTCGTGGGCGTGCACCACACCCTCGGCCATCTGCTTTCGCCTTGGCTTCACCCGAGCGGCACCCCGGCTCCGGCCATCGCCTTCCCGACGCTCACACTTTCTGTTTCGGGCGGCCACACCGACCTCTGGCTGCGCACTTCGCGTACCACCGGCACACTGCTCGGCCGCACGCGCGACGACGCCGCCGGCGAGGCCTTCGACAAGGGGGCCGTCCTGCTCGGCCTCCCCTACCCGGGCGGTCCCGCCATCGCCAAGGCCGCCCTCACCGGCGACCCCAAACGGTTCCCTTTTCCGCTGCCGCTCAAAGACGAACCCGGCTACGACTGGAGCTTCTCGGGCCTTAAGACCGCCCTCCGGTACCTCATCCGCGATGTACAAGCCGCCGGCCAAGAGATCCCCGTCCTCCTGCCCGACCTGGCGGCCAGCTACGAACAAGCGCTCTGCCGCCACCTCACTGATCGTTTGGCCCACGCGCTCCAGGATCACCCCGAAATTCAAGAACTCCACCTGGTGGGCGGTGTCTCGGCCAACCAGCGCCTGCGCGCCCTCACCATCGAAACCGCCGGTACCGTGCTCGTCCGCACGCCCCCCGATATCAGGAGCTGTACCGATAACGCGGCCATGATCGCCTACGCCGGCCTAAGCCTGCTCGCCGAACAGCCCGAGCAAGCGCGCGCGCCGGTGGTAGTGAGTGACGCGCTCACGCTCTCGGCCGCTTAAGCCCCGTGACGGGAGCGCCGCCCTGGGAGTACGATCGGGCCGCCCCTCCCGTATGGACATCACCCTCAGCTGGGACCTCGTCCTCACCGTCTTTCTGATTATCGTCGTGGCGATGAGCTATTTGCTGGGCAAACACCAGTGCGTAAAGCTCGTACTCGCCACCTACGTAGCAATGGTGGCCGTCCAAGGCCTTTCGGCCATCTTCCGGCGCGCGGCGCCAGACTGGCAGGATATGCTCCAAAACCTGTCGGTGACGGTCGACGACCACATCCTCTCCACGGCCAAACTCCTTCTCTTCGTGCTCATCGTCGTGCTCGTCACGTTACGCGGTGGCATTTCGGTGAGTTACGAGAAAGAAGCCTTTAGCGCCACCAACGTCATCGCCTCGGGCGTACTGGGCTTGGCGACGGCAGGTCTCATGCTCGTCACGGTCGTCACGTTCATTGCCGACGTGCCGCTGCTCTCGCCAGCCCTGGCTGCGTCATCGACGCTGGCACCACTCCTGGCCCAGAGTCAGATCCTCTGGGTCGTGGCCAGTTTGCAGGACGTGCTCTACACCGTGCCGGCGGTGGTGGTGCTCATCATCGGCTTTTACGACCAATGGAAATAAAACCCGTCACATTCTTTTTTACGTCAATGCCATCTCTCGTGGAAGACGTAGTCCAGCGCAAAACCCCGGCCTACAATGCGTCCGAGTCACCACTCACCCTATGATCTCCTCCCTCCGGACACTCGGTCTTCACCTGGCGGCCGCAGCTGTCACCCTCACGCCCGCCTCGGCGCTCGCCTTCGGTGGTCCGATTCCGCCGCTACCCGGTACCCCCACCGGCGTCGACGTCCGTGCAACGGTGACCCAAATCATGCTCTGGGTCCTCGACTTCCTTGCCCTTGTGGCCGTGATCGTCATCGTCATCGCCGGCATCCGCCTCATTGTCTCGCAGGGGAATGAAGACCAGAAAGAGCTCGCGAAGAAGGCGATCTTCTACGCCATCGCCGGTCTCCTCATCATCCTCTTCGCCCGCGTCATCGTCGGTCTCGTCACCCAGGAGCTCCCGCGCTTCGTCTCCAATACCTGACCGCATCTCCCACGACCAACAAAGAAAAGGGCCCGCGTGGGCCCTTTTTCATACTCACTTAACCTTCGGCTAATTGGCCCACGGCCGGCACCGACGCCTCGGCGACTCCTGCTTGACGCTCGCGCACGACCACCGCGTCGGGACGCACTTCAACGATGTCGCGCGCGGGGATGGGCAGGCCCCAGCGCCAAAAGCGTCGCGGGAAAAGCCATTCCAATTGGAAAAAGTGCGTCTCAAATTGCAGATCAGCGCAACGCCCGAGCACGCGTCCTTGCTCCGTCACGATCGGCTGACCCAGGATGCTGCGACCACTGCCGACGATCTCACGTAGGCGTAAGCGCTCTTCCAGCGGACTGATGATGTCGCGGTGACGGATGCGGATGACGAGTCCCCAGTGACCGATATCGTCGGACGACAGGAACTCGAGGCGCGACCGCGCGAATCCTGGTACACGCACGCTGAAACCCTCCACATGGCCCGTATCGGGTTGGAATACCGGTTGGAAGACAGTGGCGAGGCACTCTTGGTTATCATGCTCGCAGATGGGCAGGCCTCGACAAGCGGACGCGCGAACGTGCATACACCTGCTATCGTAGCGCATCCCGCTGCGGCAGGCAGGCAACCAGGCATTTGTATAGGAGATCACTAACCCTAGGCTCGGGCAATTGCGATCAAGTTTTTCTGCATGGATACTGGCCGTATCCCTTCCCTCCCCCAGATGATCTCGCGTGCGTCATTCGTTCGAGCCCTCCTCATCCCCTGCGCCATGACGCTTGTGCTGGCCGGTTGTTCCACCGCCAAGCAGTCTGCTGGCACGGGAGCCCGAGTTCGCATCCCTTCGGTGTGCATGAAGTTTGCCGCCGCCTCTGAGCAGCAAAAATGCGCCGGCCGCTGGCAAGTGGCGCAAGAAGAGTGCAAGCGCGACGAAGCTGCGCTGAAAGCCAACCCCACCACCCCTACGCAGATGAACAAGAAGTTTAGCTTGAGCAAGTGCATCACCAAGAAGATGAACCTAGCCGCCTCCACTCGCTCGCAGCGTGCCGACATGGGTCAACCCGCCGGTGTACCGCCCACCACCCGCCCCACCACGAATAGCCGTTAATCTCACCTTAACTTCTAAAAGCCCGCTCCGGCGGGCTTTTTTGTGCCCCAGATGCGATTGACCACCTCCCGGCAAAACCCCTACTCTGCTGCCTGCGCGAGCGTGACGGAATGGCGTCTGGGCGCTATTCTCTGACGCACGAGCGATTGAAAACATTGGGCGACTAGCTCAGCTGGTTAGAGCGCGACACTGATAATGTCGAGGTCGGCAGTTCAAGTCTGCCGTCGCCCACCATCATTCTCTCCGGACGACTAGCTCAGCTGGTTAGAGC
>CAZXIV010000014.1:11685-33254 GCA_964640945.1 uncultured Candidatus Peribacteria bacterium
ATGCCCCGCACCGGAGCGAAGCAACTGGTGCCAGGGTCTGCCGTCGCCCACCATCATTCTCTCCGGACGACTAGCTCAGCTGGTTAGAGCGCGACACTGATACTGTTGAGGTTGGTAGTTCAAGCATGCCCCGCACCGGAGCGAAGCAACTGGTGCCAGGGTCTGCCGTCGCCCACCATCTAATACATTCGAACCTCGGGGGGACCCGTTCGGTTTTGGGTGTCCGGAGTTTAGAAGAGTCTTGAAAGGCGATAGGTCGCGATCGCCCACCATTCGTTACTGCGATTCCTTATGGCAAGCCATGAAGAAGCTATTTTACGTAAGAATACAAAGCATGGACAAAATACTAATTTAAATATATAAGTAGATAAGTGTTCCATCTCTCGTAATACACGGGAAACCCTAAAAAGAGGTTTGAGCCATGAATTCCAGCACCCCTGTTCTACGCTGGCAAGAACTTGCCGAGAGGCAAGATCTGGTAGGCAAGAAAGTAGTCTTCGACAATCGCATCGGTGACTGCAAGGACGAAGGAACAATTCGCCGGATTACCGTCGAAGGTGATCACGTCACCATCGAGTCGGATGAGATCGAAGCGGCACACAAGGCAGGACAGACATGGTCGCCCAATATCAGCTTCAAGCTGGACGACGAGCGGTATCCCGAAGTCATCGGGGACACCATCTTCTGCGACCTGGACGATCGACGCCAAGTCCGCATCTCGACGGTTTAACCCCATACCAGTGTGATGAACTCGCCATACAGGAGCATCAAAGCCGCCACCCTAGGGTGGCGGCTTTCTTTTTATAACTTGCCTTCTACCTTTTCTAAAACTTCTCATTTATTTGTCGCGCTGAATACTCAACAGACAGACCACCGTTACCATCGACTGAAGACTATTTCCCGCACTTTCGTGACATGGACCCATTTCTCGATATCACTGCAACAAACTAATTGGGACTTTTTCTTGAGTGCCAGCGGTATATGGAACAAGAAGTATTCACCCTTCGATCGCCCACCATCACTTCGATTCCGCATTAGGCTGCGCTAGACCATACCGTTCCGCCCGCTCCACCCACCCGTTGTAGGCGGCTTTCGCGATCACGTCCGTCAGCTCGCGGCCGACGAGCTCCGGCAGAAGGGCGGGTTGATCGGTTTCGTTGGCAAGCGGGAGGAGGCTATCGCTCCACTGACGCACGGCGATGGCTGAGAGCCCCTCGCGGCCCCGATCGGCGAGCGGTAACAGGAGAGCCTGCGACAGGCGCACCTCCAGAGCCGTCTCGGCGGGAGGCTCCGGCAAGAGTGCCAACGATGGCGCGCTGGAGAGAAGAGGCAAGAGCAGCCAGCCGTCGGGGCTCTGAGCCATCTCGTCAGCCACGGCCAGGGTGACCGCCGGCACAGCGGCGCTTTTGCTCAATAAGGCAGGCAATTGGGCGCGGCCGAAATCGGTCTGGAAGGCACCGGCAGCTTGGGCGCGGCCGAGAGCCACCAGCGCCGCACCGGACTGACCGGCCTGCAGCGCCGCACTGAGTGTTGAGAGCCTATCGCTCGCCTCACGCTCGCGACTACGACTCTGAGCCACGGGCAGCGACAAGGCCGCCTGCCACGGGCCGGACCAAGCCTCACCGCGACTGAGAGTGCGAGCCGAAGGCAGGCTGGCACCCGAGAGCGCCAGGAGGTTGAGGGCGCGGCTGGCGACCAGATCCTGCGGGCGGCGGGCGTCCCACCACTTCAGTAAACCATCATCGAGCGTGGGCAGAGCCTGGCCGTCCCACTGCCAGCGCATGCCGGCCGGAACAGCGACGACATCGGCGGCGATCTTCACCAACACCGGCGCACTCAAGGCCTCGATTGTCAGGCCCGAGCCGCTTTGTTCCACGCGGGCGATGCCGGCGGCAATGTGGAGGAACACTCCCCTACTCTCCAGCTCTACGACGCCTTCGGCCCGCACCAGCACAGTCCCACTCTCCATCCGGATGAGATCGTTCTGCACGGCGAAGATGGCACCCTGGGCGCTGCCACCCGCCGTCTGCACCGTCACCGGCGCTTCAGCAAGTACATGGGCAGCGCGGCCACCACTGAGCCGTTCAGCACCCAGGCTGCCCCACACCATCATCAGCGCGGCCACCACCAATGGCGCGGCCACAAAGTGGCGATGGTGAGGGGTGGACGGGGTGGGTGTGGATGTCATGGGTTTTTCTCATCATGATACCACATTTCGCGTTTCTCTTCAATGAACAGGCCCCTTGCGGGCAGAGGCCAAGACAGCCCACGATAGACCCATGCGTATCATCGGGATCGACCCCGGCCTGGCCACTGTCGGCATCGGCCTGGTGGAGGCCAAGACCCCCCAGGACCTGCGAGCGATTGATTGGTGCGCCATCACTACTCCGGCCGGACTGGCGCTGCCGGAACGACTGCTGGAGATCGTCACCGACCTTAAGGCCATCGTCACCGACTATCAGCCCGAGCTGGCGGTGGTCGAGCGCCTCTTCTTCGCCGTCAACGCGGGCAGCGCCCTCGAGGTGGCCCAGGCCCGCGGCGCCATCCTCGCCGTGCTGGCCGAGGCCGGCGTACCGGTGCTGGAACCAAGTCCCCTGGAACTAAAGCTCGCCATCACCGGCGACGGCCAGGCGGAGAAAGCGCAGATGCAGGCGATGGTCCAACTGACCCTAAAACTCGCCGAAATCCCCACCCCTGCGGATGCGGCTGATGCTCTTGCCTTAGCCATTTTTGGCGCAGTGCAACAGCCCATACTGGCCGCGGCGTAGCCGGGTCAGCTCTCCACGCCACTCTCAGCCCGAGCGTCGGCTGACACGCGACCCGCCTCGACGCGCCAAAGTTGTCCCGCCGGTCCGGGTAACGGGAGCGCGGTCGTCGCCAACACTTGGTAGTCCGTCAGGGCCTGCAGCAAGAGTGCCTGGTGACTGACATCAAACTCCGAGAACACATCGTCCAATAAGATGATCGGTTTTTCGCCGCGACGCAGGTGCAGATACGAGACCTGTAAAAAAAGTAACGCCACCAAGCAGAGACGTTGCTGACCGCGCGACGCAAACGACGGGAGTGGACGCTCATCAGCGCGCACGTCCCAGTCGTCACGATGCGGGCCAACCGTAGTGGATTGCAGCTCCAAATCACGGTTTTGAAAGTGAATGAGGGCTTGCTTGAGAGCGCTGACCGCATCCACTCCAGCCGCTACTTCGACGCTCGGGCGATAAGCCAGGCGCACGTTCTGACCGCCGCTCCAACCGAGTGAGGCACATTCCTGCGCCAGGGAAAGATTCAGAGTTTCAATCAGACCAAGCCGCGCCGTCATAATGGCCCCACCCGCGGTGGCCACCGCCGCATCCCACGGCACCAGCGCCGAGCGATCAACACCATTCGCAAGTTGTTTCAGGAGAGCGTTACGTTGTTTAAGCAGTCGTTGGTACTCCATGAGCGACCGCAGATAATCGGGCGAAACCTGACAAAGCAGCTGGTCTAAAAAGCGCCGGCGCTCTTGGGGCGGACCAACGAACAAGCCAATATCCTCCGGAAAAAACGCCACCGTCGGCAGCTGGCCCACCATGTCGGCCACCGACACACGCACATCGTTCACAAAGCAGGCTTTACGACGACGCGGCGTGAGCTCGGAGACAATTTCTAACTTCAGACGATCCCCTCCTCCCGTTTCCACGGCGGCAGTAAGGCGTGAGAAGGACTGCCCCCAGGCCACCAAGTCTTCTTCCGCTTCACTACGGCGCGACTTGAGCAGCGACAAGATCTCAACCGCTTCGAGTAGATTGGTTTTCCCGCTGGCATTTTCCCCGAGAAACACGTGAAAACCCGCCTCCGATAAATCGAGTGTTGTCCGCTCATGGTTGCGAAAAGCCGTCAGGTCGAGAGCCAGTAGGCGCACGTTTAGACAGTAGGCGCGCCGGCCGCGTTTTCCAACAGGTGGCGCCCCTCTTTTAGGACGCGCTTCACCAGGTCGAGGTAGGCCTTGCGCTTCACGAAGCGAGGCAGCTGCGACGGGTCAATCCAGAGCGCCTGATCGATCTCTTTTCCATCCACGGTGGTACGCTCATGGCTGGCCTCAGCAATAAAGAAAAAGATGTGCTGTCCGCGCACATCGTCGGGACGGAAGCGACGGAACGACGCCGGGAACTCGTACTGGTAGATCTCCTGGCTCTGGCCGAGCAGCCTGACGTCGGTAAGGCCGGCCTCTTCGGAGAGTTCGCGCAGGGCCGCCTGCTCGGGCGTCTCACCCGCCTCGATACCCCCTTGTGGCAGCTGCCAGGCATCACGGCGGCGGGGCTTATGTAAAATGAGCATCTTCAGCTGCAATTGGCCGTTTTTGCCGGCCGTACGCAGCAGGACGAGGAGCGAAGCCGCTTGTCGGTACACCTCGGGCATAGAAGCAGTGTAGCCCGAGAGGACGATGATCTCATACGGCCCAGCGAGCCGGAGTGTGCCCAAAACCTATCGCGCTCGCCCGGACCAGGCGCACGGCGAAAAAACCCACACCAACCACCCTAGGCGATCAGTTGGACGAGTGCTTCTCTTCCTTACCCTTCACATCAACAATCTTACGACAGTTGGCGCAGAACTTACGGAGCTTCTTCACCTGGTCCTTCCAGCCAATACCCTTCGAATTCTGGCGGTGGTACCGCACGCTACCGATACGCTGACTACATTCAGCGCAGTACAGGCCGAAAACTGTTCGCTTTCCGCGGGGCATAGCCCGCTGATTCTACCCGTAATCGAATCGGGCGCAAGCCCTGGATTCCCCTGTTCAGGATTGAGAGGCGATGGAATAGCGGTTCCCGCGGCGCGTGACGGTGAAACCGCGCGGATCCACCATGGTCTGCCCATCGGCGGGAAGAGTCGGCAGGCTGACAAGCTGGCCGTTAAAGGCGATGGTCACGGGTTGCGGCGGGCCGGCGTAGTCGAAGGTGACGCCCTCCGCATCGAAACGGTCCGCGGACGGCGGCAGTGGGGCCGGGTTCCGCGGGAGAGAAGTCGGCGAAAAGGCCGGCTCAAGCGGCGAAAACAGGGACTGGCGGGAGTTCGCGACGAGGGCGGCACGCTGGTCACGGTCGAGAACGTTCGGTAAACGCAGGGTGGAGCGCGGGGCGTCGGGCAAGCGGTACGAAGCCTGGGGCAACGGGTACGGCACCGATTGGTACATCATCTGGTTAAACGCCGGGGGCACGCCGTACGGCACAGTCGCCAAACCCACACCGGGGACGAACGCCGGCTGGTTCTGGTGCCAGCCCGACGGGACAAAGCGCCACGGCAGGCGGTTCGTCGGGCTCTGCATCGAGTTGAACGTAAACCGGCTGATGCCTTGGGCGGGAAAAGCGTACGGCCGGAGCTGGCCCACCAGGCGAGAGCTGCTGCCGGGGTAGCCATACATGGCCATCATCTGCTGCTGCGAAGCATTGATACCCAGGCGGCGCACGCCTTGGATGGTTGATTGCAAACGGTAGAGCGACTGGCCGTAGCGAGGAGCGATCTCCGGCGGCAGGTTGGCCGCCATCTCGGGCGACTGGAAACCCCTGGGCATGGCCTCAGGACCGGGGCCGTAACCAAGCAGGCGGGACTCACGCTGGCCGTTTGTGAAACGGAAAAAATGCATTAGGGGCGAAGGATGGCCGCGCGGGCGGCGGCTTCGTACTCTTTGGTGGAGTCGCCCAACTGGCGAACCAGCGCATCGAATACGTCGAGGGCGGCGCGGTAGCGCGCCATGCGCTTCTCACGCTGAGCGAGTGTCTCACCGACGTAGCGTGTCTCAAGGAAGGGGACATTGTCGGACGTCAGATCGGGCTCGAGGCCGGACATGAGCGTATCGAACATCTCCTGGGGTTCACTGGGAGAGTTGAAACTCGGTTGAGAGGTTGTGTATGTGGGAATCACATTGTTATTATACTATTTTTCTATATTTTAGGCAATAATTCTTAATGGGCGCCTTCCAAGAAGCCAAAGGCACTATTGGCTGCCGTTGCCCCCTCCCCAGCTGCCGTCGTAAATTGAGCGAAGTAGTTACTGCCGTTGGTCAGGTCGCCCGCCGCAAACACACCCGAGATATTCGTGCGCATGCCACGGTCCACATCGAGGAAGCCGCGCTCGTCGATGGTGCAACCGAGAGTAGCCGCTAACTCGGTGGCGGGGTTGGCGCCAATCTCGATAAAAACGCCATCGACCGCCAGGATATCCTGGCCATTGTGCGGCTGATCGAGCTTGATGCCGCTCACGGTCTGGTCACCTTGGATCTCGGTGACGTTGCGCTCGAGCACAAACTCGACGTTCGCCTTAGCCTTCACGCGGTCGATCCAGAACGGCTCGGCGCGGAAATCCTTGCGACGGTGGATGAGATAGACCTTCTTCGCCACTTGGGCGGCGATGGCCGCACCCTCCACAGCACTGTCGCCGCCACCGATGACAGCCACTGTTTTATTGCGGTAGAAGAACGCGTCGCAGGTAGCGCAGTAGGTGACGCCCTTGCCCGAAAGGCGCTCCTCGCCAGGGGCGCCGAGGTGCCGTTTACGCGATCCCATCGCGAAAATCACAGATTTAGCTTCCACTATGGAGCCATCGTCCAGTCCGAGGACAAAATGACTCTCCTTCTTCTCGACTGACTTCACCCACGCCACACGGAACTTCACCTGCTCGAAGCTGACAGCGTGGTTCTTAAATTTCTCCATGAGGTCGGGGCCGCGGATGTCGATTTCGCCGGGCCAGTTACCCACTTCGGCGGCGGTATTACCCAGTCCCCCCTCCTCGCCACCCACCAGGAACACCGACAGCTTATAGCGCGCCGCGTAGATGGCGGCAGTGTAGCCGGCTGCGCCCAGGCCGATGATCGCAACGTCGTGCATGAGGATTGGAACCTAGCGGAGCGGAGAGCGCCCCGTCAAAGAAGTGTAGCAATTCTCAGAATACGCCGAAGCCCTCAACTGTCACGCGCCGTGAAGCTGCTCGAACGCCAACGAAAGCAGGCGTTCGGCGCCATCAATCAGGCGCGGTCCAGGACGATTCAAGAGTGAGTCATCCAGCACGCGCACGTTGCCCATTTGAAGAGCGGCGAGACCCGACCAACCCGGACGTTGTAACACCAATGACCGGTCGGCCAAGCTGCCCGCACCGCACCAGCTGATGACGATCAACTCTGGATCGAAGCGCGTCACTTCCTCGAGCGTCACCGCGCGACTGAGCTCGCCCGGGGTAATAGGGAAGAGTTGTATACCAGCCCGCTCGGCCAACTCTGGAACCCAGTTGCCGCTCGCCATCGGTGGCTCGTGCCACTCCTCGGCATAGACGCGGAGCTGACGGGGCAACCCCTTCGTCCGCTCGCGCAAGCGCTGGAAACGCTCCTCTATCCCAGCAATAAAGGGCCGATAAGCGGCTTCGGCGTCGACGAGCGTGGCGAGCGCCTGCCAAGCCGCAAAAACCTCGGGCAAACGACGCAGATCTTGGTGAAAGACGGGAAAGCCCTGGCCCTTCAACTCGGCCGCGAGTTTCTCTTGGATGACCGTCGCCGTGATGACGAGATCGGGCCGGAAGGCGCGGAGCTTCTGAGTTTCAACGGCAGTGTGACCCATCAACCGGGGCAGGCGCGCGGCCTCCTCGGGAAAATTGCTGAACTGGTCGGCGACCACGATCTCATTGCCCTTCCCGAGCGCAAAGAGAAGTTCGGTGGCAGCCGGCGAGAGCGAAGCAATGCGCACGGACCGGATTGTACGCCATCACCAATAAGAGCCAGGCTCCGCGAGGATGGCGTTGAAAAAATGGGCTGCGGCTAAAGTACACTTTTCCTGACATTACGCCAGCCGTCCTCAGCCGAGAATCGTGCCCTGACCGGTGGGCGTCGCGGCGGCCTTATCGACCTCCGCGGCCTTCTTGCGCGCGGCCTCTTCCATCTTCTTCGTCTCGCGCTTCATCTGCTCGGCCTGACGCTGCGTCTGGCGGGTCAACTCGGCCTGAGCGCGCTTGGCGCTGGCCTCAGCGGTTTTACGAGCGCTCTCGGCGCGGCGTTGAGCGGCCTTCAGTTCGGTAGTGCTCGTCATAGGGGAGGTGGGGGAGATACTGCCAAGACGCCGAAAAGCCGCTGGTCTTACCAGTGGTGCCGGGAGAGGGAATCGAACCCTCAACACCTTTCGGTACGCGATTTTGAGTCGCGCGCGTCTACCAATTCCGCCATCCCGGCACGCGCGCATTGTAGCAGCGGTTCGGGGTACAATATCCAGGTGAAGTCTTATACCACCTTCATCATCGACTCCTACGAACTGGACGCCACCTCGCGCGAGATCCGCCTGCACTACGCTTTCGACGAGGATATTCGCTTCACGGAAGTCTTCCGGCTGCCGGCCAAGATCCCCTTCCCGGCGGCTATTTCTGAGCGCCTCGAGGGCCTGCTGGCCGCCCTGCACCTCGCCGCCGGCATCAGCTACTACAAAGCCGCCTGCCCGAAGACCATCGAAGTGCGCACGAGCGAACTCGGGCCGCGCCGCGCCGCCTTCTGGAAAGACGTCTATGAGAAAGGCCTTGGCGAATTTTTCTTCAAAAACCAGATCGACTTTCGCGGTCTCATCAACGTGGAGATGACCGGCGCCGACCCGGCCGAAACGACGACCGAACGTCCCATCACCAAAGCACTCGTGCCCGTGGGCGGCGGCAAGGATTCGGTCGTCACGATCGAACTGCTGCGCGAAGCCGCTATTCCGACCACACTCCTACGCGTGGGGGGCCATCCGCTCATCGACGCATTCGTGACCGAGACGGGACTCCCCTGCCTTACCGTGGAACGAGAAATTGCGCCGGAGCTCCTCAAGTTGAATGCTGAAGGCGCGTTGAACGGCCACGTGCCCGTCACCGCCATCCTTTCCATTCTGGCCGTGATTGTAGCTGAGCTCCATGGCGACGACGCCGTGGTAATGAGCAACGAGTCGAGCGCCAACCATGAGAATACCGAGTACCTGGGTCTGAAGATTAACCACCAGTGGAGCAAGAGCCTGGAGTTCGAGCAGGGGCTCCAAGTCGAGCTGCGACGCCTCGGCTGTGACACGCACTATTTCAGTCTGCTGCGGCCTTTGAATGAGCTGCAGATTACCAGTCTGTTCGCTCAGCATCCGCAATATTTGGATCTCTGCACCAGCTGCAACCATAACTGGACACTGACCAAAGAACGCCCAACCGAGCGCTGGTGCGGACAGTGCCCCAAGTGTGCCTTCGTTTTCCTGTTACTGGCGGCCACGGTCGATCGCCCGCCGCTGCTTGAGGCCTTCGGCGGTAAGAACCCCCTCGACGATCCGTCCCTCCTACCGCTCTACCGCGAGCTCCTGGGTCTCGAGGGCCATAAACCCTTCGAGTGCGTCGGCACTCCAGCCGAGACGACCGCCGCCTTCTTGCTCGTCCGCGAGCGCGGCCAGTGGCCCGACGACGCGGCTATGAAGATGTTCCAAGCCGAGGGGCTGCCGTCCGTCAAAGATGAGCATGCCGCCATCGGCGCCGCCCTCTTCACTCAGGGCGAGCACGCCATCCCCAAGAGCTTCCTCTCCGTCCTCCATGCGCCTCGCTGATCTTACCGGCAAGAATATCTGCATCATGGGTTTTGCCCGCGAAGGGCAAGCACTACTCCGCACCATCGAGCGCGAGAAGATCGCCTGCGAAGTGACGATCTCCGACATTAACCCCAACCTGGAACCGACCGCCCCGCCGTACTGGCGCCAGGTGGGCACCGGCTGGCTCGAGAACCTCGATAAGTTCGACGTTATCATCAAGGCCCCGGGCGTGCCGTCCTTTCCGCAGATCGAGGCCGTGCGCGGCAAGATCACCTCGGCCACGCAGATCTTTTTCGACGAAGCCCAGGCCCGCGGCGCGACCGTCATCGGCATCACGGGATCGAAGGGCAAGAGCACGACCACCGCCCTTATTTACGAACTCCTGAAGGCCGGCGGGCTCGAGGCACACTTGGTGGGCAACATCGGCCGGCCCGCGCTCGACGAACTGCCGAAGGCCGGCCCGCACGCCATTTTTGTGCACGAACTCAGCAGCTACCAGCTGCAGGATTCGAGCGTCCGTCCCAACGTGGCGGTGGTGACGGCGTTCTTCCCCGAGCACCTCGACTATCATGGTTCGCTCGAGGCGTACTTCGAAGCCAAAACCCGCATCGCGCGTTTTCAAATGGAGACCGATACCGTTGTCTTCAACGCCGCCTCACCCGAGTGCGAGCGTATCGCCGACTTCTCGCCGGGGAAAAAGATCGGCGTCACCAGTAAGGACGCGCCCGTCACACTCCCGGAGATCAAGCTCAAAGGACTGCACAACCTGGGCAATATTGCCCTCGCTTCGAGCGTGGCCGACATTTTCGCCATCCGCCAGGAGACACAACTGCCGGTACTCAAGAGCTTTGCCGGACTCCCGCACCGCCTGCAATCGGTCGGTGTCTACCAGGATATTGAGTGGGTGGATGACGCCATCTCCACCACGCCCGACTCCGCCATCGCCGCCCTCGACGCGCTCGGCGAGCGGGTGCGCACCATCATTCTGGGCGGACAGGACCGCGGGGTCGACTTTACTGCCCTTGGTACACGCCTCGCGAAGTCGGCCGTGCGCACGGCCATCCTTTTTCCTGGCAGCGGCCCCCGCATCCAGGCGGCGATGGTGATGGCCGGCGCCCAGATCGAATACTTGGAGGTGGATTCCATGCCAGCGGCCGTGACAGCGGTAGTGAAACACACGCCGAAAGAGGACCCGCCCGCCATCGCCCTGCTCTCCACAGCCTCACCCAGCTACGGCATGTTCAAAAATTTTGAACAGAAGGGTGACGCCTTCCAGCAGTGCATCCAGGAGTTGGCTTAGAATCGTGCCCATAAGGGTGTCATCTTCAGGCATTTTTGTTGGTGGAAACCCTCTCCTGTCTTAACATTCATCCATTCTCCGATTTTTAAAAATGTGAACATTCACAGCATCGGATCCTACGCGAGAAAAACATGATACGCGTCATTTGTCTGATCATCGTCGCACTGCTGTTTTTCTGGACAGCCACAGCCTCCGGTGAAGACCCTGCGCAACAACCGAACCTAGAGGATGAATCAGCGAAGTCCATACTCTCGCTCGTACTCCTTTCCATGATAGCTCTGGGCACTATTTTCTTCTGCATCTGCGTAGAAATAGACGACCACAACCTACGTATTCGATGCCGAAAATGGCCAGCGGAGCTATCCGCAACTCTGGCAACACTAGAGAAGCAGATTGGTAGCTTCAAAGGGTCTCCTACTTTTCGAGAGGAACTCGCAACGTATACCAGGGTACTGGTGCTTCTGACGGAAGCAGTATCGGCGCAACCGCGCACAATAGATTGGTACTCACTCTATCGTCGCTTT
Organism: uncultured Candidatus Peribacteria bacterium; assembly: GCA_964640945.1. Lineage (GTDB taxonomy): Bacteria > Patescibacteriota > Gracilibacteria > Peribacterales > Peribacteraceae > JAGOUB01. The sequence continues at coordinate 23,052 of CAZXIV010000014.1, forward strand.
TCAAGATTACAGGAGAACGTAGATTTGTTCGCCACAAGGGTTCAAGCCATGAAGGAACAGGTAGAAACAGTGCGCAGGGAAGGGCCGAACCTCTTCAATTCCCTTCCGCGTCTTCTGGCGGAAACAAAAGAAAAGGCGGATAATGCTCTGGATTCATCTCGTGCTCTGAGCGCGAAGACAATACTGCTGAACGCCTGCACAATGTACTCCACCATCAGCCCGCCTACGTGCGATGCCGAATGGCTAAGGGTGTACCTCATGCTGCTCTTGCTTCAAGAGATGTGCGAACGAGCCAAAAATATTGCCAACGGAACATGCGCGATTCCAAACCCTGACGGGGATGACGAAGAAATCGATCTACCTGCTGGCGAGCGTCTCAATCCAAATGACATCTAACACTTTCCCCTGCATCAAGCATGCAGGGGTTTTTATGAATAGAAAGATGCCCGCTAAAAAAAGGCCAACACCGAAGTGTTGGCCCTAAACAGCTGCAAGGATTCATGCTCTACACCTTGCCTGCCACGGACGAGCCATTGCGCGAAGTGTTATAGCATCAACGACATCGAGGCATTCTGGAGTTTTGCCAAAGTCCGTCTCCATCGTCTGCGAGGCATCCACAAACAGACGTTCCATCTGCATTTGAAAGAGTGCGAATGGCGATTCAATCATCGTCACAAAAACCTGTGTATTGTTCTCCTGTCTCTCATCCGAAAACACCCTCTCAGCTAGTCTTGAGCCTTTGTTTAATATAAGCCAAAATTATGTGATAACTGTTCGTTGTCACGTATCAGGAAACCAAAAAGGACCATGGCGACCGAAAGGTCTCAGGTACAATCAGGCTATGCGCCTCTCCTCGATTATGCTTCTGGCCGTCTTGTTCACTACCGTCATTCCCGGAGTGGCAGTCGCCGCTCCGACCGAAGATTGCATCTTCAGTGACTCCTTTGCGATGCGTTCGGGACAGCTCCCGTTCGCCGGAACCCTCGACCAGCAAGTGGCTGCCTCGATGGACAACATTTTCGCCACCTCCGACCGCTTCATCATCAACAACACCCAGAAGATCGGCGGCCTACCTGCCGTCCGCATCACGACGACCAGCGACGACGGGGCTATTCAAAAGATCCTCTACGTCAACAAAGGCGATCATTCCTACCAATTAAACCTTAGCGCCAACAAAGCCACCTTCGCTCGGCAAAGAAAGAATCTCCGCCTCCTGTTGCGCCGACCATTCGATGGCCAAGCGATACTCTGCCAGTAAGTACTCTCAGGCTTTCGAACCGTCGCCGACGCGCACCTTCGCCACACGCAGGACTTTGCCGCTAAGTTCGTAGCCGTCTTCGAGCACATCAATCACCTGGCCCTCGGGGCCGGGGCCGACGGTGAGAATCTCGTGCCGATTGGGGTCGGCGGGTTGGCCGAGGGGTGAGATCTTCGTGAGGCCTACTTCGGTGAGCATCCGCATCATGTCCTGCTCCACCACCTGGATGCCGGTCGCCCAGCTATCGGTCTTCAGCGCCTCGGGCAGGTGCGCGAACGCGCGCTGGAAGTTATCAACGATCGGCAGCAGCCGCTTAAGCAGTGACTCGACCGCGAATTTGCCGAGCTGATCGCGCTCGCGGTCTAGACGAGCCTTGGCGTTTTGGAGGTCGGCCTGGGCCCGGGCGGCCACCTCTCTGAATTTCTCGGCCTCAGTCTGCTGAGCCTTGGCTTCAACCAGTTCTGTCTGGAGCACCGCCACCTGAGCCTCCAGCTCGGCGCACTTCGCCAATAGGAGGGAAGTGTCGAGAGGGTCGCCGGCGGGAGTTTTGGCTTCGTCTTTGGTCATGCGGGGACATGATACTGAAGTCCGGAAGGCCGGGAAATGGCCTTCCCCCAGAAAGAGGCCTTGGGCATACTCTGCGGGCGCTCAAGCATCGATCTCTCGCAACGTGGATGTCACGGTAGCTCAGTTGGTAGAGCATGGGACTCATAAGCCCAGGGTCGCCGGTTCAATCCCGGCCCGTGACACCATTCACAGTTCCTCATTCTGCTTATCTTTATATTGATGAGCGATATTGAGCATGAGAAGATGCACCCATGGGCACAAATACTCCAATTGAGAATCAGATTGATGCGGTATTGCAGAAATTACCGCCACAGGAACGTCGTATAGATTTTTACGGGGTTCTTCCAGATGAGTTAAAGGAGCAGCTTCGAGGAAAAGTAATCGCATTATGCGGCAGAGAAGTGATTGTTGGTGAGAATCTCGCAGCTACTGAACAAAGCGCGAAAGATCGATGGCAGGGAAGACCTGTCACCCTCATCCCAGGCTTGCCTACCTCAGATATTACTCTTGAGGAATTAGAAGGAAGGGATAAGTAAATCTATCGTCCTGCCACGCAGACAAGGAACTTCGATTTCGAGCACGGCGAGATAACATGAATAAGGTTCCGTATTACCATCTCTAAAATAACAACATGCTGACTACATCACACGCAATCGTCGGCTATCTCATCTATGAAAAGAAAAGCAAAAAAGAACGGATATATGCAATCGTAGGATCAGTCATTCCTGATGCTACTTTTTTCCTTACCATACCTTTTTTACTCATTACTGCGCCAGAGCAACTGCTCAATTCCTTTCTGGCACATGAAGATATTTATGCGAGCAATGTGGATTTTCTGATTGGCTCGATTCTTAATTCGATTTGGCTTTGGGGGGCAGTGATTATTATAGGAAAGCTCTTGTACAAATCTTTGCTGCCAATCGGAATTGGAGCAATCGCACACATCATCGCAGATGCACTGACTCATCAAGGAGGATGGGCATGGAATCACCTTTACCCTTTAAACATTGCTCCAATACAAGGGGTGTTTGATTTCATGAGCCCTTGGTTTTTACTGGTAGAGCATATAGTTTGGATTATTATCTTTACGCCTCGCATTTGGCATTTCTTTCGGAAAAGGAGAATTACAAGTTCAATAAGTACACTGTAACCCCCGCGTCACCATCAATAGTATCCTCTGGTAACCCTCGGAACTATTGCCTGGGAACTACTTTTAAGATATTCTTAAAGTAGTTTATAACTACTTACCAAGTACACCATGCTGACGCAAGTATCGTTCACGGCTGAGAAAACACTAAAGAATAAAGCTCTAGAGAAAGCCAAAAGCCAAGGCATTACCCTCAAGGCGTTCCTCGTCTACGCCATGAGCGGGTTTGTGGACGGAAAAATAACACTGAGTATCGCTGTGTCGAAGGAAGAACCAGAGGTGGAGGAGTTGGTATTTGCCGACACGGACATCAACGCCAAGGCGAAGAAGCTCGCACGGCTCCTGCGTTAGGATGGTAATACTGACACAGTACATCGCCAAACATGAATGGGGCCCTGTCCGCCGCATGGTGACTCTGGAAGATATCGTTGAAGGGTCCCAAAAAGTACAGAAGGGCTTAGCCGTAGAAACGAAGTCCATACTGAAGGGTGCACGATTTTACAAAGTCCGCATAGGCAAGAAGGGGGATGTAAGAATGGTCGTCTTCCTCGCCACCGAAAGTCAGAAAATTATTCCCGTGCTCATTCGCCTAAAGAAAGACAAACTCTTCGGTATGAACATGGCTATGAATAATCCACACGTCGTTAAACAAATTCGAAAGAATCTCGATCAGATCATCGATGATATGGAGAAAGGGAAATATGAAGAATTCTCTTCTTGAGGACGGTATGCCTTTTGACCGAAGGCAATGCATGCTCGACCACCAAAAGATATGATCTTTGGTGACACTTGGCACCATAAGGGTTTGTCAGCCACTTATGAATCGCTACCATGCCTTTCCCATGGCTCCGAAAACTATCAGCGAGTGGCGCGAAGATCCTGATGCCGAACCAGAAGTCGATCGACGGGCCATTGAACGGTATATCGACCGCATTTTGAAAGACTCAACAGACGTGGATATTGAAACTTTCATTATCATTGAACAGTGCAATACATGGTTTGAGGAGTACAAAAAAATCCTCAATAAGAAGAGACAGAGCCCGTCCGACAACGCATAAAAAAGGCCCCTTTTGAAGAGGGCCTCTTTATGCACCTTATTTCGGGCAGGTGCAGCTAGCCATGGGCTGGTTGCAAACGGAGCAATTTCCATCCATAAGTTGGGATGGGAAGAAAATAAAACATCTCTGATTCTACCTGGCAACACACCAGCCACCGCCGATTATCTCGATCATTTTTAACGCTTGTGACGAAGGCCGGAAGGCGGGAAGATGAGTGGGATGATCGAGCTCCAACGCAAACTCATGGGCGATTCGTTGCGCAATACGGCCTTCGCACACGCGCTCGACGCCGCCATCATCCGCACGGAGAGCACCGTCACTGATATCGGCGCGGGCACGGGCTTCTTGAGCGCGCTGGCGCTCCAGCTCGGCGCCAAGGAAGTGGTGATGTACGAGGCCGGCGAGATCGCCGCGCTCTGCGAGCACTTTATGAAGCAGAATACGCTAAAGAACTGGAAGCTCATCCGGCGTCACTCAGCCGAGGTAAAGCAGCCGGTCCAGACCGACATCGTCGTCTCGGAGACGCTCGGCAACTACGCCTACGAAGAGCATATCGTCGAGATTTTGCGCGACGCCAAGCGCTTCCTCAAGCCCGGCGGCACCATCATCCCCGCCCGGGTAGAGCAGTGGATCTCGCCTGTGACCACCGCCCGCCTCTGGGATGAGATTAACGTCTGGGACCGAGTGGGGTACGGGCTCGATTTCGCCGAAGCCCGGCGCCTCACGCTCAATAATATGTACGTGAAGTCAGTCCTGCCCGGCGAGCTCTTTGCCGGCGGCCACGAGGCCCGCTTATGGGATACGCTCCGCGCTGAGGCGCCGGGTGCCAGCCGGCGTGAGGGGCGCGCCGCCTGGTCGGTACGCGAGCCAGAGACGGTCTATGGTTTCTGTCTCCACTGGGACGCCATCCTCACGGCGGATATCACCCTCTCGACCAATCCCCTTGGTGAGGCGACACACTGGGAACAGATTTTCCTGCCCTTATTGACCCCCCTTAAGGTAAACCCGGGCGAGAGCCTGCACGTAGAATTGCGATCGGATACCCGCTACGAAATCGGGGTGCGCGTGCAATGGACGGCCGAGCGCTGCGACACAACCGGCGCCGTCTTACAAAGCTGCGCAATGGATATGAAGGACGGCTGGTTAGGGTAGACTGGAGCCGATGCGCGCCACGCTTCTCTGTCTGCACGGTTGGGGCGGGAGTTCCTCGTCCTTCAACACGCTCCGCACCAAATTGCAGGACGCCGACGTGGAATTCCTCGCACCCGACCTGCCGGGCTTCGGCACCGAACCCGAACCAGACGAGCCCTGGAACGTCGATAGCTACGGTACTTGGGTGGTGGGGTGGCTGAAAAAGAATCGTCAGAGCAAAGGTCCACTCTTACTCCTGGGCCACAGCCACGGTGGGCGTATCGCCCTCAAGCTTGTTGCTAGCGGCACGCTCACGCCCGATCACCTCTACCTCTGCGCGCCCGCCATCAATCGGCACCACCGCTACCGCTTGCGTCGCAAGGTCGGCCAGACACTCGCCAAGACGGGTAAGGCGGTCCTGAGCCTACCCGTCCTCTCGGCCTTCGCCCCGCTGGGCAAAACGGCGCTCTATAAGCTGATGCGCGTCCATGACTACGAGAAAGCCTCGCCCATCATGCAAAAGACCCTGGTGCTCGTCACACAGGAGGATATCTCTCTGTTGGCCGACCGCATCAGCGTGCCGACCGATCTTTTTTGGGGGAATGAGGACAGCCAAACCCCCGTCGAGGACGGTGAGTTCCTGGCCAGCGCCATCAAGCCTTGTCGCCTGCACCGCTACGCTGGCGTCCGCCACGCCGTCCACCGCGATCGCGCGGCCGAGATCGCGGCCGTCATCCGGCACGCGATCGCGTAAAAATCAGGTTCGATTGGCTTACTGACCCATCAGCTTCGGGCTGATGATGAAGACAAAATCGAAGAACATCGCGGCGAGCAGGAAGCCGGCAACAACGTAATAGAGAGGAGGATGATTAGTCGTGAAGACCTTGGACATGGGGGTGTGGGTGTAAGGTGCTCTTATTGTAACATATTTTAAGAAATATTGCTAGTTTCAACCGGGGGGCAATTGGGGGACGACGGCTGAGGAAAGCGCTACACTGGCCCTTACAATGCTGACGCCCGCCTTCATCGCGCTGGCTCTCCTGGGCAGTCTGTCGCCGCTCCTAACCTTCTTGTGGCTCTTCCAGCTGAAAGAATGGCGTTTGGACCGGTTAGGCGAGCACCTTCGTCAAAAGAACGGCTGGCAGGCCGTAGGAGGACCCTTGCCCGTCATCACGCTTATCATTTGGATCCTGGCGTACAGCCTCTACCTCGGGCCCACAACCCTCAGTGTCCTCCTCGTCCTCGCGGGCATCAGCCTGGGCCAGTTCGCCACGAAACGCCAGCGCCTGCCCGACTGGACGAAGAAAGCGCTCCTCATCGCCGGCCTGGCCGGACTCATCAATCTCATCAGCGCAATCGTCGTCGGCCTGAAGGCGCCGACCCTGCTGCCCTTCTTCAACATCATCCAGATGCCGGTCGTCCTCGTGGCTTGGGCTGTCACCCTCCCGATCGACCGCTGCCTGAAACAGAAGATTTTTGCGGCGGCAAAAGCGCGGCGCGACTCACTCCCCCACCTCACGGTCATCGGCATCGTCGGCAGTGTCGGGAAGACGACCACGAAAGAACTCATCAGCGCCGCGCTCGCCGGTCGCCAACCATTGGTGACACCCGCCCACGTGAATACCGAGCTCGGCATCGCCAACTGGTTCCTGCGCGAGACAAAGGATTGGCCCGCCACCACCGCCCGGCCACTCGTGGTGGAGATGGGCGCCTACCGCCAAGGCGAGATCGCGCTGATCAGCCGGGTGATCAGGCCATCCATGGCCGTGATAACAGCGTTAGGTTCGGACCATTTGGCGCTGTTTGGATCGGAAGAATCGATCGATTCAGCTAATGCCGAGATTCTGGCCGCCCTCCCCCCGGACAGCGCCGCCATCCTCCTGGCTGATCACCCCCGCACCGTCGCCCTCGGCGCGCAGTGCCCGGGACGAATCGTGCTGGCCGGCGAGGACGCCAGCGCCGACGTGCGCGCCGAGCGCGTCCATGAAGACGCAAGCACCGGACTCAACTTCACCGTCGATGAGACGCAGTTTTCCGTCCCGCTTTCAGGCCGACACAACGTCGGCAACGTCACGCTCGCGATCGCCGTGGCCGACGCGCTCGGTATCACCCGCACCGAGACCGCCGCCAACCTCAGCACCATCCAGCCTCTACCCGGCACCTTCAACGTGCGCGTCAAAAACGGCCGGCGCTATCTGGATGACACCTACAACATCAGTCCCCTCAGTCTGAAGGCCGCGCTCACCTGGGCCGGCAACCAGCCCGAGCGCCCGCGCGTACTTCTCACCGCCGGCCTACTCGAAACCGGACGCGAGGCCGAGCGGTTCATGCGCGAACTCGGCACCTACGCCCAAGGCAAGATTGAGCACGCTGTCATCGTCGGTGATCAGCGCCAAGCGCAGGCATTCAGCCGCGGCTTCGGAAAGGTCGTCTGGACCGAGCTCAAGGTCGCCCTCGAACCTCACGCTCTCCTCCTCTGCGTCGGACGTCTGCCGCGCGGTATGATCGATTCGCTCCTCCTCTGAGATGCGCCGCCTCGCCCCTATCCACCACACCTTCGCGCCCTTGGCAGACGGCCGGCAGTGCCTGCGCGCGTTCTGCGGCCTACTATTGCCGCACCGTTGGCTCAACGGTCCCGCCCGCAGCCAACTGGAAACGGAGATCGGCCAGGCCTTCGGCGCCGAGGGCATCGGCTTCGGTACCGGCCGTGAAGCGCTGCTAGCGCTGCTGCGTGCACTCAAGATCCGCCCCGGCGAAGAAGTGATCATCCAGGGCTACACCTGTGTGGTGGTGCCCAACGCCATCGCCGCCGCGGGCGGCACGGCCGTCTTCGTCGATATCGATCCCGGCACGCTCAACCTCGATCCCGCGCCGGTGCGTCGCGCCGTCACCCCGCGCACGCGCGCCATCATCTGCCAACACACCTTCGGCCTGCCCGCCGACACGGCCGCACTGCGCGCCATCTGCGATGAGCACCAGCTCGCACTTATCGAGGATTGCGCCCACGTCCTGCCCGATGAGACCGGCCCGACGGAGGTCGGCGCCCGCGGCGACTTCTTACTGCTCAGCTTCGGACGCGATAAGGCGATCTCCGGCGTGAGCGGCGGTATGGTCGTCTCGCGCCACAAGACCCTCACCCAGAACCTCCGCACGCAGCAGGCGGCGGCTCGTCCCGTGGCCCGCGGATTGGTCGCGCGGCTCCTGCTCTATCCCCTGCTCTACCGCGCCGCTAAGCCGCTCTACGGCCTTGGCATCGGCAAGGCCCTGCTCAAAGGCGCGGGCCAGACAGGGCTCCTGCCCAAGATCGTCAGCGACGAAGAGAAAGAAGGCCTCATGGCCCCGAACGTCCGCCCCCTGCCGGCGGCGCTGGCCGCCCTCGCCCTCGACCAGTGGCGCCGCCGCCGCCACTTGAACGACCACCGCCGCCTGCTCACCGGCATCTGGCTGGCGGCCGGCCGCGCGCACGGCCTCTTCGGCACCGGCCGCACCGACGACCCCCTGCCCGCCGCCGTCCGCGAGGGGTTACCGCTCCAAAAACTGCCGCTCTTCGTCCGCGACGCGCAAGGCGTCCGCCGCGCCCTCTTAGCCCAAGACATCCACCTGGATGACGGCTGGACCGGCTGCGTCGTCTGCCCAGCCTCGGTGCACATCGAGTCGGTGGGCTACGAGTGGGGTAAAGATCCCGAAGCCGAACGCCGCTGCCTGCAGATCCTCTCGCTGCCGACGCACCCCAGCATGACGCCCGGCGAAGCCGATGAACTCCTCACCGTCCTAGCACCGCTCCTGATGCACGCCCACGCCGCCGCCCCCGTCGCCACTCCTTCCGCCCCCGCTGCATGACCACTTTCACTGTTCGCCCCGCCGTGTCCTCGGACGCCTGGGATACCTTCCTCGCCCGACAGCAGTACCGCCCCTTCCTGCAGAGTTGGACCATGGGTGAGGTCTACACCGCCATCGACCAACCCCCGCTGCGCCTGGAGGCTCTAAATGCGGCTGGTGACATCGTGGCGATCGCCTTCGCCCACCTGGTGCCCGCCCGTCGCGGCCGCCACCTCTCGGTGCCGTACGGTCCTGTCGGCGATCCCGCCGCTTTTCCTGCCTTATTCCAGGCCTTAGCGGAGGCCGGCCGCACCCAGAAATGCGCGTTCGTCCGCGTGAGTCCGCACTTGCCGCGCACGGTCGCCTTCGACGCCGGCTTCAAGATCGTGCGCGCACCGCTCCACCTGCTCGCCGAAGAAATCTGGTACCTGCCGCTCCGCGCGCCGAACCCCTGGACCAGCGACGGTGAGAGCGTGCCCGCCAACGCCGAGACGCTCCTGATGGCCTGCCGCAAAACTGCCCGGAACCTCATTCGCCGGGCGGAGAAGGACGGCGTCACCATCGAAGCCGCGCCCTATCCTGAGATCGCCCTTAAGGAATTTATCCGGCTGCATGATGAGACGCGCAAGCGCCATGGCTTTACACCCTACGGCAACCGCTTCTTCCGCGCGCAAGTGGAACTCTTCGCCAAAAAAGACCAAGTGACGGTCTACCTCGCTCATTACCAGGGCGAAGTGATCGCCGCTTCGGTGCACATGCGCACCTTCGGCGAAACAAGCTACCACCACGGCGCCAGCAGCGCCGCCCACAGCAAGATCCCGGCCAGCTACCTGCTCCAGTGGCGGGCGGTGGAGGACGCCCTTAAGCGCGGCGACCGCGTCTACAACTTCTGGGGCATCGCCCCGACACACCTCGATGAAGAGGGCGAGCGCCGTCTGCTCGATAAGAGCCACCCCTTCGCCGGTGTCACCACCTTCAAGACCGGCTTCGGCGGTGAGCTCCTGCCCCTCGTGCATTGTTTTGATATCCCGCTTAGTCCCATGTATCGGCTCACTCGAGCCTTTGAGTTATTGAGAAAGTGGAAGCGGGGGTTCTAATTTTTAAGGTCAGTAGTCATTAATGAGTTTTTAATTTTTGTCAGTGCGATAACAATCTTTTCTCCTGGCAGGTGCCAACCAACGGTTTTCCACTTTTTGTCAGCGCGACAAAAAGTGGAGCAAAAA
>CAZXIV010000015.1:0-29656 GCA_964640945.1 uncultured Candidatus Peribacteria bacterium
GCTGACAAAAAGTGGAAAACCGTTGGTTGGCACCTGCCAGGAGAGAAGATTTTTTATCGCGCACAAAAAGTACCAATTCGTAGGTTGGCACCTGCTTTTAAAAAGGTTCACACCAAAAATCCTGCCAATACCTTCACTCTAATTAAACCGGAGCCAACTCTCCTTCCATGTAGAAGACGTCGGTCACCGGGACCTTGAACACGGCGGCGATCTTGAGGGCGAGGAGAGCCGACGGATTGGTCTGACCGCGTTCGATGCTCATGATGGTCTGGCGGCTGACGCCGGAGCGGAGCGCCAGTTCCTCCTGCGTCATGTGCCGCTCGAAACGCAGGCGGCGGATGTGGTTGCGGAGGGAGACGGTCGATTCCATTGAGAGGTGGGGTGAGACTGGCATTGTGCCAGGCCCGCGCATTGTACTGACCTACGCTGGGCCTGCAAGGGTGAACCATGACCGAGGTTCTAAAAAGGGCATGCCGATCAGAAAATTCCCCACGCCAGGCAGGCCAGTCCCAGCGGCACGAGGTACCAGTTGAAGACTGAGAGCGGCGCTTTACTGACCAGGCGACGGAGCCATGTCACGCAGACCAGACTCGTGATGAGCGAGGCGACAAAGCCAAGGAATGTCAGGGGCAGCGGCGGCAGGGTCACCTTGCCCTGCCAAGCCTGCAAGGCGACGAGCAAGGTGGCGCCGCCGAGGATGGGCGTGGCCATAAGGAACGAGAAGTCCAGCGCGCCACGGCGGCTGAGTCCGGTCAGACGGCCGATGCTCACGGTCGCACCCGAGCGCGAGAGCGATGGCAGCAGGGCGGCCGCCTGCGCGAGGCCGATGAGCGCAGCTTTAACAAAGCTAAGCTTCGAGACATCATCCGTCTCGTCGCGGTGGCTTGGCGCCTGGCGTTCGCCCACGAGGAGCAGCGCCGCTGTGAGTAGGAAAAACGCGCCGAGCCAGAGCGGCCCGCGGAACATCGTCGCGAGGATATCTTCCAACAGGAGGCCGGCCACAACGCCGGGGATGGTGGCGACCAGGAGTAGAGCCGCCAGGCGGCGATCGTCGCCCCGCCCACCGGGCAGTAACGATAGTGCGAGTCGGAGCCAGGTAGCGCGGTAGCACGCGAGCAGCGCCAACAGACTGCCGCCATGAAGCACCACCATAAAGCTGAGAAAGTCGCGTCCGCTCAGGGGTGTCCCGAGGAGCGCTTCCAGGATTGTCAGGTGCCCGTCGCTGCTAATGGGCAGGAACTCAGTAAAGCCCTGGAGAATGCCAAGAAGCAACGCTTGCAGTGCGGTCATGTCTGGCAGCCTAATGTCCGCGCGCCGCGCTGTCACGGTGTCGGCCTAAAACAGACCATCCCATAGGCCGGTGTTTTTGCTAGTACTCCTGGTTTGCGCTTGCAGATGCCGTATCCGTATGATGCATAGCCATGGGCCGCCAAAGCTTTCCGTTCCATGGAATCTTCTCCTCCGTCCCTGCCCAGGGGCGGACGGCTGTTCGTCGTGACGTGACGGAAGAAGAGCTTGTGTTCGAGACGGCGGAAAACGCAGCGCTGCCTACCCCCCCGGCCCGGCCTACGGTGGGCCAAGTCGCCGTCGATATTCATGAGCAGGAGGGCTACTACATCATCAAAGCCCCGATTGCCGGGGTGCGCATGGCCGACATTGATATCGAAGTGACTGAGAATGTCCTGATCATTCGCGGCGAGCGCCGCCAGCCCGACGATGTTCCCGCCGACCAATACTTGGTGCAGGAATGTTTCTGGGGACCGTTCGAGCGCCGTGTCACGCTGCCTGGCCCCATCGACCAGCGCCGCGTGAAGGCCACCTTCAACAAAGAATCCATCCTCAAGATCCTCGTGCCGCGCGAGCGCGAGGAAAAGATTAAGATCGTCCGTGTCGGCGACGCCTAACTCGTCCCGGCGTAGTCCGCAGACGAAGCCGGATCAGCGTACGAGCTTCTTCGCCGCGGTCGCACGGTGCAGCATGTCCTCGGCAATCGCCTCTTCGTCCAGCGCGCCTAAGTACGCCCGGAGCTTCGTTTCAAATTTCTTCGCATTCGTTTCCACCACCGCGATCGCATCCTTCAACTGTTGCTTCTCTCCCCGTTCGAACGACGGCTTATCGAGCTTCATGGTGATGAAGTAGACCGCGTCCAAAAGCTTGATGATCGGCGCGTCGACGAGCGTATCTGTGATGGAGGAAGACATGGGTGTGTGGTGTGAGGGTTCTCCACATTATAGGCAAATCTGGAAAAAAGTCAAAGCAGGGGAGTCGGGCCGGCCTGTCGTGGGCAAAGAATAATGATCCAGAGGGACTCTTTGTCGCGGGAAGATTGCTCACATGGCCAACTGGGGTTAGCGTCGGGTGGCTATGGTCATCACCCAAGCCGTCTTACCGGTAGCCGGACTCGGCACGCGCTTTCTGCCCTGGACGAAAGTCGTCCCCAAAGAGCTCCTGCCCATCGGTAATCGTCCCATTATTGCCCTGCTCGTGGACGAGTGTGTAAGCGTTGGCATTACCGATATTTGCTTTGTCATCAGCCATGGCAAGGAGGCTATTCCGCAGTACTTCTACCATGACCCCGCCCTCGAGGCCGAGCTCCAGCGCCGCGGCAAGGAGCATATTCTTCAAGAGCTCCACGCCTACGACGAGGTACGTTTCCATGTGGTCTACCAAAACGAGATGCTCGGCGACGGGCATGCCATCCTACAAGCTGCCAACTGGGTCGATTCCGACCAAGTGGCCATCCTCTTCGGCGACGATCTCATTGCTGGCCCTAAGAACGGTCTTCAGCAGTTGGTGGCTGCCTACGAGGGTCTGCCCGCCAACGCCGCGGAGAAGGCCGTCCTCTGCCTACAGAACGTGCCTCGTGAGCAGGTGTCGCGCTACGGCATTGTGGATGTCGATGCCGGCACCAGCCGCCTGAAGCGTGTGAAGTCGCTGGTAGAGAAGCCCAAACCCGAAGACGCCCCCTCTACGCTGGGCATCGTCGGTAAATACTTGGTTCCCCAATCGGTCTTTGCGGTCCTGCCGCAGGTCAGTAGTAGCCACGGCGGCGAGATCCGCCTCATCGACGCCCTCATCCACCAGCTCCCCAAGGGCCTCGAGATCTACGGCTACGAATTCGAGGGAAAAAGGCTCGATACAGGCACGCCAGAAGGCTACAAAGAGGCTATCGCCGTGCTCGGGTAAAGGCCGTTGACGGTCGCCAGGCCCCCGCTCAAAGTGAGTCATCCTATGCCGCCCCACGAACTGCGCTTACTCGAAGAAGACCTGCCGTATTTGGTCCGCCAGTACCCTCTCGACCTCCCGGAGGTAGCGGCGCAGGTAGCGGCCGATTATCAGCACCTCCATGACGACCTTGTCGACGTGTTGCAAGCCGCAGTCATCCGCTTGGAGGATGGACACCGCTGGTTGCAGTCGCCCGGAGAGCAAAGTTTGCAGCTGCAGAATCTTCAGACGCAACTGCGGCTCTGTGGTGATGTGCGCGAGCTGCTCGCCACTCTCATGCGCCGCCGCCGCTCCGTGACGACCATTGCCAAGCTTCAGTTGTCGGCGCTCTTGCAAAAGGCCGCCATCCGCAGTCATTGCGAGCAATTATTGCGTGACTGTCCTCCGTCAGCAGTAACCTCCATCCTCTCTCGCACAAAAGCGGCGATCGTCGAGCACGGTGTGGCTCGCCCCTTCGTGCACGAACTGCTCCAAGCGGCATCCCGCCAGCGTGCGTTTGACTTGCTGCATGAGGCGCACATTGCACTGGGAGGTTTGGAGAGCGAGCCAGACGAGGTGATGGCGACCTACGTGACTGAGGAAATTTTGGCGTACATCGGCGCCAATGAGGAGGGCGGCCAGTTGGGTCCCCTTGCACCTGGCCTCCACATTTTTGGCCAGCCAGCGATTCCCTTCGCCCAGGGCGATCGGCGTCCGCCCCGCGGTTCCGCCTGACGCGGTCTTCGTCGTCGCGCGCCGATCACTTCTTCATCAGTTCGCGCCGAAGCAGCTCAATCTCATCGCGGAGGTCGGCGGCTTTCTCGAACTCAAGGTTTTCGGAGGCGATCTCCATCTGGCGATTGAGCTCGTCCATCAGGCGCTTCTTCTCGTCCTTGGGGATCTTCTGGTGGTTGTGCTTGGGGCGGCGCAGCTCCAACTTGCGACCCTCTTCGGAGATGTCGTGCACAGCCTTGATGATGCCCTTGGGCGTGATGTTGTGCTTGATATTATAGGCTTCCTGAATGGCGCGGCGGCGGTTTGTCTCATCCATAGCGGCCTTCATCGCGTCGCTGATCTTATCGGCGTAGAGCGTCACGTGGCCGTTCAAGTTACGGGCGGCGCGGCCGATCGTCTGGATGAGGGCGTCTCTGGAACGAAGGAATCCTTGCTTATCGGCGTCCAAAATGGCGATGTAGCTTACCTCCGGCAAGTCGAGGCCTTCACGCAGGAGGTTAATGCCCACGATGATGTCGATGTCGCCGGTGCGCAGTTGCCGCAAGATCTCGATACGCTCGAGTGTCTCCACGTCACTGTGCAGATAGCGTACCTTCTGGCCGGCCTCGGTCAGGAAGGTGGTCAGATCCTCGGCCATCTTCTTCGTGAGCGTGGTGATGAGCGCTCGCTCGCCGCGGGCGATGCTCGCCTGCACTTCGGCCATGATGTCGTCGATCTGGTGTTTCGTCGGTTTCACCGTCACGGGCGGATCAAGTAGGCCTGTCGGGCGGATGATCTGCTCGACGATGTTCGCCTTCTCGGTGTGCTCGTACTCGTACTTGCCCGGCGTGGCCGAGACGTAGATGCGCTGGCCCACGCGCTTCTCAAACTCCTCAAAGCGGAGCGGGCGGTTATCATGCGCGGACGGCAAACGGAAGCCATAATCTACGAGTGTGTTCTTGCGGCTGAGGTTGCCCTCGCTCATGCCGCCTACCTGCGGGATGGAGATGTGGCTCTCATCCACAATCAGCAGGAAATCTTTAGGGAAGTAATCGAGGAGTGTCGACGGCGGTTGGCCTGGGGCCTGGCCCTCCAGGTAGCGCACGTAGTTCTCGATGCCGGTGCAGTAGCCCGTCTCCTTGAGCATCTCCACGTCGTACTCGGTGCGCGTGCGGATACGCTCGGCCTTCACGAGCTCGCCCAGCTTCAAAAAGTGCGCCTCCTGCAACTTCATTTCATCGAGGATGCCGTCCACAGCCTTGTCGATCTTGTCCTTCGTGGTCACGTTGTGAGCCGCCGGGAAGATCGTCACTTCGTTGAGTTCAGCCAGCACCTCGCCTGTAAAACTATCCACCTCCTGGATCGTCTCGATCTCATCAAACGGCATTTCGATGCGGATGACTGTATCGCCGCCTGGTGGGAAGATCTCGACGCTCTCGCCGAGCGCGTGGAACATGCCCTGCTTGAATTCCAAGTGGCTGCGGCGGTACTGGATGTCGGTCAGGCGGCGGAGGAAGGTATCGCGCTGCACGGCTTCGCCGCGCGCCACGGTGATGGCAAGTGCTTCGTAATCCTGCACGTTACCGAGGCCGTAGATACAGCTGACCGAAGCCACGATCAGTACATCCTTACGGGTCAGCAGGTTCATCGTCGCGGCGTGGCGGTACTTCTCGATCTCCTCATTGATGGAGGCGTCCTTCTCAATGTACGTGTCGGTCGTCGGCAGGTAGGCCTCGGGCTGGTAGTAGTCGTAGTAGGAGACAAAGTACGAGACGGCGTTATCGGGAAAGAAGCCTTGGAACTCGCTGCAGAGCTGCGCGGCCAGCGTCTTGTTGTGAGCCAGCACCAGGGTGGGGCGTTGCACTTGCGCGATCACGTTGGCCATCGCAAACGTTTTGCCGGTGCCGGTGGCGCCGAGCAGCGTCTGGTGCTTCTCCTTATTCTTCAGGCCAGCCACCAGCTTCTCAATGGCTTTTGGTTGGTCGCCCGTAGGCTCGTACGGGGCAGTGAGGCGGAAGGGTTTGGTGGCGGTCATAGGCGCGGAAGTCGATACAAGCCTGGCAGTGTACGCGGGTCGCGAGGCGGCCGAAAGGGAGGGAAGGCAAAGAGTGACTCTTTTTCTTCTCGATCGACGCCACCCTTGACAAAATCCATGTTAAGAGTATTTTACCGAAAATCTGTTTTTTACCACCACCGCGAGAATGGACCCTTGCGCAGCCTCCTGCGCAGCGGCCCCTTCTCATGTCGCACATGAAGGGGAATCGAGGGCCTGCCATGGTTGGCGGTCCCTACACATTTCTCGTTGGAGTTATCCATGCTTAATCGCACCGTCGTCCGTGCCGATCTTGGTCACGGCTCAGCCACCCGCGCCCCTAAGCGCAAGCCGCTCGACGAGCGCTTGCTCGCCAAGGGCCCCCGCCGTCGCGCGGGTCGCCGAAGCTACGACACGCTCAAGAGCCTCGGGCTCCTGATCAAGTGATCTGACACGCCAAGTAGGGACACACCCGGGGCCGTCATGGCTCCGGGTGTTTTTTGTGGTGTGTCTGGGCTGCAGCATCGTTGTGCGTGCCAATGGACAGGGTGCAAGATGACTGCTGAATCCCGAGAACGCCCGGCGGCGATGACCAGGGAAATGATCAGTCCCGATGAGCAGGGTGACGATGTGCAAAAAAATGATCCAACATCAATCCAAAAACAATTCCCCTAAGCGGCAATCTCAGAAAATGTGTTTGTCATGCAGAATGACCGCGTCTCCCAATTTTTCTCTCATGCCTCACACAGAGTCCCACTCCCGTGCTCGAAAATCGTTCTGGCACATGCTCGCCCATCTTCTCGGGTTGGTGATGCTTGCGGTCATCATTGCGACCATCGTCGCCATCGTGCACATACCGAGCGCCGCCCCAACCCCCATGCCGACTGCCGATCGCCCCGCCCGGATCTTCCGGCCCGGCTATGGTCAGCAGTTGCAGGACCAGCCCATCATGATCAAGGGTCCTGGCTCCGGTCCGCTCGTGTATCTCAACGGCGAGTATATCCCGCTGCCGCCGCTGCCGGGCGTGCCCAGAGATTCTGCCATCATTGCTCAGACGGTCCAGATTGGTCAGAAGACGAACCAATTCGAAACCTTTAACGTGTACGAAGTAATCTTCGACAACTCCACCAAGCAAGAAATCAGCGCCGAAAACATCTACCTGATGCCAATTAAGCCGACTGCTGGCCCGGCCAATACGACCGTCCCTGAATGTGACCTGAATGAAATTTTAGTGGACGAATATGGAATTGAGAAAACAGATGCCGCTGCCTACGGCTACGAATATGCCGACGCGAACGGTGCAGCTGAGGCCGCCCTCCTGGCTGTGGACGCCAATAACGACAACATCCCTGACAACACGTTTGCGACCATTTTCTTCAACACCTTCTTCAAGACCGACGATGTGCCACTCGAGAGTCTCGCCGACTTTGATGCCTACAATGTCACCTTCGAAGATACGGCTACCCTGACATCCGGTCCGGATCGGCTGTTCGCTATCGTCACGGATAGCGGCACCTTCATTGACCCCACGGCTTGCCGCCCGCGCTGCGGCAACGGTGATATCGAGTCGCCTGAAGCCTGCGACCCCGACACCGGTACCACTTCCAGCGACGGCATCGCGGAGTCTGTTTCGTCCACTTGCAACGACGATTGCTCATCCGTCGATTGCGGCGATACCATCGTCAACGAGGAGGCGAACGAGGAGTGCGACGACGGCAATGAAGACAGTCACGACACCTGCACCAACGAGTGCACCGACGCCATTTGCGGCGACGGCTACGTTCAGTCGGGCGAGGATTGCGACGACGGCAACGAAAACGACGACGACGGCTGTACCGCCTGTGCTGAAGATATTGGTTACTACTGCGTCAACAGTGATGCCGATCTCGATATTGAGGATTGGCCCGAAAGCGTCTGCGACACGGATTGTGGCGATGCCATCGTGGGTGGCTTCGAGTTTTGCGACCAGGGTTCCAGCCTTAACGGCACCCCTGGTAGCTGCTGCACCGACGAGTGCAACATTCGCGCGGCCGATGAACAGTGTCGCGCCGCCAGTGGCGTCTGCGACATCGCGGAGTACTGCGATGGTCTCGATGAAGACTGCCCGGCCGACGAGGTGGAAGATGTTTCTACCTCATGTCGCGCTGCAGCCGGCGTCTGCGACACGGCCGAGTACTGCGACGGCTCTGCCAAGAGCTGCCCTGCCAATGCCTTCGTGAGTAACGACGTCTCCTGCCGCGATTCGACGGATGGCGGCGTCTGCGACACTACCGAGTACTGCGACGGCTCCGCCGCTACCTGCCCGGCCGAAAACTACGCTCTGAACGGCAACTCTTGCGCGGATGACAGCAATGAATGCACCCAGAACATTTGTGACGATAACCTGTGCACCCATCCTAATGAGGTCGACGGTACTGATTGTGCCGAAGTGAATGGAAATGAATGCACCGAGTGGTATTGCTTTGGAGGCTCATGCGCGCAGGTTGATGTCTCCAATGGTGCGCTCTGTGGCGATATGGCCGTGGATTACTGCTACCTCCCGAGCGTGGAGTGTGAGCCCGAGACGGACGGTTACAGCCAGTGCATGGTGTGCGGAAATGGCATTCTCGAAGAGGGGAATGAAGCCTGCGACGACGGTGATACGAGTCCGGGGGATGGGTGTAACGCCAGCTGCCAAGTGGAGAGTGGTTGGTCCTGTGACGGCGACTGTGGCGAAGTGAGTATTTGTGCGCAGAATTGCCCGGTTGGCAATGCCTGCTCCGCGTCTTCGAATGATGGCAACGCTTGTACGGTCGATGTGTGCAACGCTAGTAACGTGTGTGTTGCCGGCGGCAGCGGTACTGGCTGGACCGCCTATGCGTCCTCCGGATCCGCCTGTAGCGCCGATACCGAGCTTTGCACCGACGATATCTGCAACGGTGCGGGCACGTGCGCCACGGAGGACGTTGATGATGGCACCCCTTGCTTAAACCTGGCCAACGGCGATCCAATCGATAACGGCCACTGCTATGGCGGCGTCTGCGACAACTATTGCGGCGACGGCGTTACCGATGATTGGGAAGACTGCGACGAAGGCGACGATAACGGCACACTCACGTCCTGCTGTTCCGCGACCTGTTCGTACCTTGAAGCCGATGAAGAGTGCCGCGCCGCAGACGGGGTCTGCGACGTGGCCGAAGTGTGCACTGGCAGTTCGGCCGACTGCCCGGCGGATGCCTTCGATTCCGAAACGCAGTGTCGTGCTGCGTCCGGCGAGTGCGATCCGGCCGACATCTGCGACGGCACCCAAGTCGACTGCCCGGATAACGAAGATGGTTGGGCGGCGGTCGAGGATGACGCCTGCGACGACGGAGACGCTGATGATTGCCACTTTGGCACCTGCACCGACGGCTTGTGCGACAACACCCTGAACTTTGACGTCAACGGCACCCAGTGCGGCGACAGCGATTGGTGCTACGACGGCACCTGCTACGAGTGTGGGAACGGCGGCGCTCCCGATCCGGGCGAGGAATGTGATGAGGGCGGCGGCAATGGCTCGGACACCTCCTGTTGCGATAGCGTCTGTCTCTTCCGCAGTGTGTCCAGTGTCTGCCGCGATTCCGCCGGTTTCTGCGATGTTGCCGATTACTGCACCGGTGCGGCCGGCGCGTGCCCAACCGATGAGTTTGAGAGTGACGACACCGTCTGTCGGGCGTCCGCTGGTGAGTGCGATGAAATCGAGTACTGCAGCGGCTCGGGTGCCACCTGTCCGTCTCAAAGCTATAGCGTGATCAACGGCACCACCTGCACGGACGATGCTAACCCCTGCACGGATAACACCTGCTCTAATGGTTCCTGCACTGCCAATAACAACGCCTCCGCGTGCAACGATGGCGATGGCAACACCTGCACTTCCGGAACGTGCACGGGTGGCGCTTGTTCCGCGAGCAACCTCGTCGACGGCGCCTCTTGCCCCAGTGGCATCTGTCAGCAGAATGCATCTGCTTGCCCTGGTGAGGGTTTCTGCTGTTTCCCAGTCTTCTAAGCCTTGACTGTCCGAAGGTAGAAAAGCGATTAATCCTCCCCGGCGGCAAGCCATCTTGCCACCGGGGAGGTCGTGTTTAGAGGCTATTTTTGGTAGCCTGAAGCTGTTGATGCTGGCCTCCCTCTCGATCTCCGTGCGTGCATTCTTGGCGCTCTTACTTGTGAGCCTTGCTCTCGCCGCGCCTGGTTTGGCGCTGGCCCAGACGAGTCCGGCTGGCCTGACGGCTGCGAAAGCATTCGGATACTGTGGAGACTATGTTTGTAACACCTTCGAAGATTGCAGCTACTGCCAGGCCGATTGCGGACAGTGTGAGTGCGGCAACGGTATCGCCGTCTTAGGCGAGGAGTGTGATACCAATGATCTCAAGGGTGAAACCTGCGAGAGTATGGGGTACGACTACGGCGAGCTACAGTGCGCCGATACGTGCACGATCGATCAATCGGAGTGCGATTTCGACGTCTGTAGCGATAGCTTGGCGACGGGCAGTGAGGAGTGTGACGATGAGGATTTTAGGGGGGAGACGTGCCAAACAATGGATGCAAACTACGATAGCGGTGAATTGACATGCACCGACGATTGCGAGATTGATCTCTCTCACTGCTATGACTGCGGGGATGGCATGATGGATCCGGACGAAGAGTGTGACGGCAACGATTTTGGCGGCGAAACCTGTGAAGATTACGGCTACGACAACGGCGATCTGTACTGCAATGACGATTGCACGGTCGATTATGAGGATTGCTACGACGATATCTGTGGAGACAATGAAGCGACCGGCACTGAAGCCTGCGACGGCAACGATTTTCGTGGCGAGGATTGCACCGATTATCAGTTCGATGGTGGCGATCTAATTTGCACCGGCAGCTGCACGATTGATCCTTCCGACTGTTACGATGATCTTTGCGGCGATTCTGTCGTTCAGGAAGAAGAGGGCGAAGAGTGCGACGACGGCGGTAATATCAATAACGACGGTTGCAGCGCCTCGTGCCAGGAGGAGTACTGCGGCGACGGAATTACGAATTACAACATGGATACGGGCGCCATGGATGAATGTGATAACGGTATCGATAATAGTGATCAGGAGCCCGATGCCTGTCGAACGGACTGTACTGAGCCGTACTGCGGGGATGCTATCGAGGATTCCCTCCTCTATAAGGAAGAGTGTGATGACGGCAATCAACAGGAATACGACGGGTGCTTTGGGTGCGAAATCGAGCAGCTCTACTGCTGCACGCAGTACACGCTGGCCGGCGTGCCGTCACAAGTCCTGAGCGACAAATGCGTCAATAGCCGGGTCGAGTACGATCCATTCACGTGTGAGTTCACCTGCGATGCGGATTACTGCGCAGCCTGCGGCTATACCGGCGTTCTCGCCCAGTTCTTTTGCCCGCCCGATTTCTGTAGTCAGCTCGGCTGCGTGCCTGGCCAGCCGACGGTCTTAGGCTGGATCATGGAGCTCTTAAACTTCCCCTGGAACCTGCAATCTTCCTCCTGCGAAATTAGCCCTCTTTGCCCGGTTTGATCAGCTTAGTGATCAGGACCTGATCAGGTAGTCTCTGTCCACATGGTGCTCCGCCTCTACAACACCCTCAAAAAAGGCGAAGAAGACTTCCGACCGCTTGATGCTACCGCTGCCGCGGCCGAGGGTCGCCCGGCCCGCGTGACAATCTATACCTGCGGTCCGACGGTCTACGGTCGCCCGCACATCGGCAACTACGCCTCATTCCTGATGGCCGACCTTCTTTGCCGCTGGCTGGAGGCTGGCTGGGGCTACGTCGTGCGCCAGGTAAAGAACATCACCGACGTGGGCCACCTTGTACGCGATGCCGATAGTGGCGAGGATAAGATCGAGAAGCAGGCGCGCGAGGAGCATGGCGAAGTCACACAAAAGAGCGTGCTGGCGGTCGCCAAGCACTATGAGGATCTCTATCTTGCCGACGAAAAAGACTTGAATTTTCGCTCTATAGAGCCAAAAGACCGTCCCCATGCCAGCGCCTATGTGCCGCAGATGGTCACGATGATCGAGAGTCTGCTCACGAGCGGCCATGCCTACGCCGCCCCCGATGGGATCTACTTTGACGTTACCAGCCGCATGCCCACGCCCTACGGCTCACTATCCGGCAATACCCTCGATCACCTCTCCGCCGGCGCGCGCATCGAAGTAAACGAAGACAAACGCCACCCCGCTGACTTCGCCCTCTGGAAGTTCTGTGTCGGCGCCAATGAGCAGCACGTCCTGCGCTGGCCCTCACCCAAGAGCCCAGCCGGTGAAACGTGGCCCGAGGGCTTTCCGGGTTGGCACATCGAGTGTTCGGCCATGAGCCGCGAGCTCCTGGGTGATCAGATTGATATCCATACGGGGGGTGAGGACAATATTTTTCCGCACCATGAGTGTGAAATCGCTCAAAGCGAGTCTGTGACTGGTAAAAAGCCATTTGTGAGCATGTGGCTGCACCGCCGCCGCCTCGATTTGAAGGGGGAGAAAATGTCAAAAAGTCTTGGCAACGTGCTCACCTTGGATGTCATCACAAACAAGGGCTACAGCCTGATGGACCTGCGCTACTACTTCCTCTCGGTGCATTACCGTACGAATTTAAAATTTGATTGGGATGGTCTCGAGGGCGCCAAGGTCGCGCGTGAGAAGATCATGGAGTGGATGGCGGAGATTGATCAGGGAGTAGGTATGGATGTTGAGACTGGTCACAACGATGATATGGCTGGAAAGACAATCGAAGAATTTAAGCGATGCATGAATGAAGATCTCAATGTGTCTGGAGCACTCGCAGAAGTATTTGAATTGAAAAATTATTTCCACAAGTATCAGCCTTTCGCCAAGGAAGAGTCGGACAAATACCGTAGTTTCATCAAGATGGTGCGCCACACCTTCGGCTGCTTTGAGCCCGAGGTTCTCGTTGTTTCTCCGCAAGCTCAAGCCATTCTTGATCAGCGCGATCTGGCTCGAAAAAATAAAGACTTCGCCGCTTCCGATCGCCTGCGTGACGAACTGCTCGCCATCGGCTGGCAGGTGAAAGACACGAAGGAGGGTCAGAAGCTCAGCCGCGCCTGAAGACTTCACGATCACGCTCTACAGGGTTGGCCGCCCAGTGGCGGTGCCGTCACGCGGTTGGCGATGTGTCCGCGAGTAATGGCGGCGCGCTGTTTGAGGCCGCGCGACTCAAGAGAGGTGCGGCCGAGTTCGCGCCGCCCGCGGACCGAGCCATTCCGCGTAGGCAACGCCACGACAGCGGCCTGTTTCTTTCTCCACTTTCTTTGCGCCAAAGAAAGTGGATACCGTGGGTTGGCACCGACCTGAGAGATGATCACCCGAAAAACGTCTTCTACAAACGCGCTATAAACGCTCCGAATTCTCTTGGAGGATGCAACCCTCCAGACTCTCCAAAGACAGCCTCAGCGGACTCGCCAGACACTTTTTCGGACAGGAAGAGGTGAAAAACTGCCGAAATGTGTGCTGAATTGCACGTAGCAGGGGGCTTTGCAGGGGGTCTAAGACAAATTTTGTATACAAAATGTGAACAAAACAGCACGGACCGCAAGGGCTAAACGAATATTTACACAAGGAACCCCACCCCTGATCAACTCTAATTCCGGGATGATCAGGCCCCCTTTTTTTGCCGGTTCCGGGCCGTTCCCTTTGCTAGAATCCGCTTTTGAACAATTTTATGGTACTCCTGGAGGCGCAAGGTCATCGACTATCGGTGTAACACCACCCCTTTCCGGGCGTTTGGAGGGGTGCACAGGATGACCTTCGCGGCTTGCACCTCAGCAGACCGCGTCGGTAGGATCTCTCTGATCCGCCTCCCTCGGATGCGTGGTCCTGTGACAGTTCTTTGACACAACGGCATCTCGCCCTTCCTCCAAGTCGGACGAGCTTCACATCCCTCCTTATATAGGGATCGTGCTTCATTGGTTTTGTTCCCCACACCAATCAATTGCTTTGCCGGCGTGTCGTCTCTTTAGGTTTAAGGAGGGGAGCGAGTCGCCCTGCGACCGCTCAGCCCGCACCCGGGAAGGTACACGGTGGTGGAATCCAACCTACTACGCGATTCACTTAGACACACAGCACAGACACGCTTCATTTCTTTATTTTATATTTCTCCTCTTTCTCCGTATGAACACGCGTTTTCAAAAAGTGTTCGCGGGAGTCTCGGTCGCTGCAATCGCCCTCACCCAGGTGGGTACGGCTCTTGCTGCGTACTCTGACGTCCCCGCGGGAGTCTGGTACGAGAGCGCCGTCATGGACTTTATGTCCCGCGGCTATCTCGACGCTAACCAGGCCCGCTTCCGCGCTGGCGATTCCGCCACTCGCGCCGAGTTCATCAAACTCGTCGTCGAAGTAAACGGTGGTATCCTCGGCACAGCTCCGGCTCAGCCCTCGTTTAACGACGTGGCGACCAGCAGCTGGTTCTACAACTACATCGAAGAGGCCGCCGATGAGGGCTGGGTGATGGGTGACGGCAACTGCTACGGCAGCCGTCCCTGTTACGCTCGCCCCGAGGCGCGCATCAACCGCGCTGAGGCTGCTTCGCTCATCGTTCGCGCCTTCGGGCTCGACTGGACGGGCGACGCTCCCCAGTTTGTCGACAACCCCTCCGGCCAGTGGTACACGGACGCCGTTCAAACGGCTGCCGATCACTGCGTCGTTCAGGGTGACGACTCCACGAGCCGCGTCCGCCCCGGCGACTTCATGAACCGCGCCGAGATGGTCACGATGCTCTACCGCGTCGACCAGGATCTCACCTACGGTGACGATTGTGGCGGCGGCACCCCCATGACCTGGGGTATCTCGGATGTCATGGCTGATTCCGCCACGATGCTCACGGTGATGTTCACCGGCGACGTCAACGTGTCGGCAGCTGAGATGACGAGCAAGTACTCGGTCATGTGCGGCAGCACCTCGATCATGGTCACGGACGCCTCCTTGGTTTCCGATGACACGGTTGAGCTCATGCTCGGCTCTGCCCTTGATGCCAACGCTGACTGTGACGTAACCGTCACGGACATGATGGCCATGGGCGGCGGCACCTTCTCGGATGCCGCTTCGTTCACCTTCAGCTCGGTTCCGGTTGGCAATGGCGACCTCGAGGTCTCCATGTCCTCCAAGAACCCGGCCGGTGACACGGTCCCCAGAGGCGCCAATGGCGTCACGATGCTCTCGGTCGATATCTCGGCCAGCTGCTCGGACGACATCGTCCTCAATGACATCACCCTCCTCCACCGCGGTTTCGGTGAAGAGACGGACATCACCGGTCTGTACGCCGCTGTTGACGGTGCTCGCGTGACCCGCAAGCGCACGATCGACTCGCAGGCTCAGACGGCTGAAATCCGTTTCTCGAAGCCTTTCGTGGTTCCGGCTTGTCAGACCAAGACTCTCGATATCATGGCTGACTTCTCGACGTCGGCTTCGTCCTACGCTGAGCACAACATCTCGATCGAGCTCGCTACGGACGTTGAGAGCAACGCTCGCTCGGTGACGGGATCCTTCCCGATCATGGGCAACACCTTCCGCGTCGCTGCCATCACGGCCGGCACGGTTACCATCACCTACAAGTCGGTTTCCCCGACGACGGTGAAGGTTGGTGACGACAAGGCCACCCTCGGCCGTTTCGAAGTCTCGACGAACTCGATTGAGGACCAGACCCTGTACTCCATCACCATCCACAACGATGGCTCCGTCAACGACGGTGACATCAACAACCTGATGATCCGCAAGTCGGATGGCACGGTTCTCTCGAACACGGTTGCGACCCTCGAGGGCGACTACGCCACGTTCACCTTTAACCCGCCGTTCACGATCCTCCAGGGTGACAAGATCACGCTCGAGGTCGTCGGCGACATTAATGGTGGCGCCTCTGACACGGCCAAGCTCGAAATCGAAGAGACCTCCGACATCTTCTCGGTTGGTTCCCTCTACGGTTACGGCAACGCTGGTCAGCTCTACGGTTCCCAGGTCAGCATCGTCGCCTCGCCGACTCCGACCTCCGTCACGATCGACGCTGGTCAGTTCACGGTTGAAATCGACGGTCCTGTAACCCAGAAGTTCCGCCGCGACACCAAGGACGCCGTCCTGGCCAACGTCATCATGACGCCGGGTGGTGAGAACCTTGATGTCAAGAAACTCTTCATTGCGATCAGCGCCCAGACGTCTGCTGGCCTCGGCCTCCAGGCTTCCTGCGGCACGTCGTATGATGAGATCCGCGAGTTGATCGACAACGTCGACATCCGCAACACGACCACCGGTCGCACGGTGTCCGCTGTCCGTCTGACGGACTCCGGCACGAACGGTACGAACGCCCTCAACAGCACGGGTACGTACCAGATCTACCGCTTCGACGACTTTACCGTTGATGCCCAGGCCACGTGGCAGCTCCGCGCCGACTTCATCGACAACGGCTCGAGCAACTGTCCTTCGGATGGTCAGCGCTTCCGCGCCTACATCTGCACCCAGCCCGCTGGCTCGGTCACGGGTTGTGACTTCGGTGACCTCGGTAACCTCACGACCGCTACGACGACCTACAACATGGACGTCGAAGGTCTGTCGACCAACGACCGCCTGACGGACATCCGCCCAGGTGGCACGGTCACGGGTAACCTCCACCGCATCGCCACGCCGACTCTCACGGTCAACGTGCAGGGTTCCGGTACGAGCGATGTGACGGTGAAGAACGCGAAGAATGTGAACCTCTACCGCTACGAGGCTCGCGCCGGCGAGGCTGACGATATCCTCGTCACCCGCTTCGTCTTCAAGGCTCACTCCGGTTCACTCTTGAACGGTCAGAACTACACCCTCTGGGTGGACACCGACGGCGATCGCGCTGTCGACACCAAGCTCGAAGCTGGTAAGTCCCAGCAGAGCAGCCTCATCACCTTCGATCGTCTCCTGAACGGTGGCTACGTCATCCCCAAGGAGCAGACCGTGGTGTTCGAGGTCCACGCCGATATCTCGGCTTCCCTCGCTAGCAACGACCTGGCCCTCAAGTTCAACGTCACGACGGCGTCGTCCTCGGACGACTACATCGCCGCTGAACAGGCCGTCAACGGTTCGTCGCTCTCTGGCATCAAGACCGACGGCGGCGGCTGTTCCAGCAACTGTGAAATCGTCGTCACCGGCGCTGCCGGTGCTGACAGCACGGGTCTGGGCACCGTCCCCGGTAGCCAGATTGTGAAGAACTGGGTTCTTGCCTCGCAGGGTAACCTCTACGCTCGCTTGGATGACTCCCCGTTGCGCAACCGCCAGCTCCTGGCCGGTGACCTCGGTGAGCCGATCCTCCGCCTGCGCCTGCGCGCTGAGAACGAGGACATCAACGTGACGGACCTCCAGCTCAACTCCTCGGGAGCCACGCTGGCCACCACGATCGATGCTCTCGATCTCTACATGGACGGTGCTACGACGCCCTTCGGTTCCGCCACCATCGTTGGTTGCGGCAGCGATGACGTCCGCGCTTCCGATCCTCAGGGTGCTACCTCCACGACGTTCTGCGCGAACATGGAGAGCAACCAGCTCGTGGTCCAGAAGGGTGTTGAGAAGGTCGTCGTCGTCCGCCCGCGCTTGAAGAATGATATCAACGGCGCTGTGTCCGGCACGAAGATCCAGCTCTTCATCAGCCCTGAGTCCAACGTCAACAACGCGACGGGCTCCGGTGCTGTCCGCGGTCGTGGTCTGCAGTCCAGCAACGATCTTTCCGGCAACGACACTAACGCTGTCGCCGCTGGTGAGGTCTTCATCGGAGTCAACTCCGCTGCTGCCAACTCGCTCTCGATCCTCGGCAAGAAGAACATCTCGGTTCTTGCCAAGATCGACTCGATCACGAACGCCAACCCGTCGGCTAACGGCACTGCCGTTCCGACCGGTGTGACTCCGTTCGGTCAGTTCAAGTTCACGGCCATGCCGAACACGAACTCACTCAACGGTGCGAACAAGTTCGCCCTCTCCGGCGCAGTCTTTAACGTGAACGCCAGCAACGTGACGATGGACGCCACGCTGTTCAAGTTCTACAACAAGGCTGACCAGAACCAGAAGGTGACTTGCACGGCCTACACGGGCACTGCCACACACTCGGTAGTCTCGTCCGGCTCGTTCGTCGTCCGCTGTCCGATCCTTGCGACGGGTACGTCGGTTGTGAACACGATCGTCAACTCGGGTGACAACGCCACCTTCGTCCTCGAAGGAAGCGTCATCAACCCGAAGGTCGCGAACACGAACTCGACCCTCCTCGCTTCGATCCAGAACTTCAGCGATATCGCCCGCACGACCTTCCTCCCGGCCGCTACGGCCGTGACGTCGGTCCACTCGAGCATCGCTTGGGTCGACTTTGACACCACGCTGAC
Organism: uncultured Candidatus Peribacteria bacterium; assembly: GCA_964640945.1. Classification (GTDB taxonomy): domain Bacteria; phylum Patescibacteriota; class Gracilibacteria; order Peribacterales; family Peribacteraceae; genus JAGOUB01. The sequence goes on from CAZXIV010000015.1 coordinate 18,321, forward strand.
CAGCGGTACTCAACTCAAGTGGATTGAGTACCCGGACACCGTCGTCAACTCGACGTCGTACAACGGCTAATCGCCCGAGTACAACTTCCCTGGCACGGCAGGTATCCGTGACGAAAAACCCTCCCCCGTAAGGGGGAGGGTTTTTTCGTGTCTGGAAAAGAACATGTCCGCCTAATTTGACGTAGAGTGAGAAGTATGATGTGTATCCTTAAAAAGAATATGGCTTTCTACAGCCCTAATCGGACAACGCTCGATCCTCCATCCCGCGGCAGCGGTCGGTGGTAGGTTTGGACCATGAGTATCCATCTCCCCGATTTGCGTCGAGATCATCCCGTTCTCCATCCAGAGCTGTGTATTGGCGATTATAATGCGACTACTGTCGTGCCAGAGGTCCCGGGTGCTGAATACGTCGAGAAGCTAGAGCTAGAGCTTGATGATGAGCCCGCGATCGACGTGCGCCTTCTAGCCAATACCCGTGCAGATCTTCATCTGGTACTCGAAGGCTGGTCCGGCCTCTAATTAGCCGAGCATCCTGCGTTTTAACCTGAGTCCGGCGGCAATGAGCGGCCGGATTTGGCGTTCTTGCTCGGGTGGGTAGATTACCGTCTTGCCGCCAAACTTTGTTTTAAAGCCTGTAATTCCCTGCCAAGGGTGGCTCGAAGTGGCCTCTGGCGGGGCGATGCCCAGGAGGTCATACGCTGTGCAGCCGACCGTCCGCGAGAAGCGCATCGCTTCCCATTGCAGCAGGTAGGGTGCCATCAGTTGGCGGTGAGTATCGCGTGAGGCGCCGTAGTAGTAGATGCCGGTTTGGCCGTGGGTGACGCCGATGAGGCCGGCCACGGGCTTTTCTACATCGGGGGCGAAGGCCAGCATGAGGAAGCTGCCGGGGAGGGCTTGAAGGAAGCGCTCGAACTGGCGCTGGCTCGGCGCCTTAAAGCCGTCGCGGGTGCTCGTCTCCTGCGCCAGCTTGGCATAAGCCACCACGTCGGCGCTCTGTTCCACCCTTACGCCGTGCTTCTCAGCCAGGCGGATATTGTAACGGCCTTTTTGATGCATTTGGGCTAAGAGGGCCTCATCGGAGAGTGTGAGATCGACGATAATCGTGGCTTCCGGCTGCTCATGACGAGGAGAAGGGCGCCCTCGGCCGGTCTGGGCGAGCCGCGGGTCGATCCCCGACCAATAGAGGGCCAAGGCGCGGTCCTGCTTGGCCTCAGCGGCTGCGAGACGCAAGAACGTTGCCGCCTCGTCTGGGCTTGTTTCTGGCCCGAGGATTGGCCCCCGGGGAATGTCCCAGGTGCAGAAGTCGCCGACCGTCCGGTCGATCACCACCAGGGCGGTGACGGCGCCATCGTCGGAACTGTACCAGCGCGTCTCGCGCCCAAGCGCCGTCTGAAATGCGGCCCACGCCGGCGACTGCCAAAGCGGGGACTCAGGCCGGTCGGGAGCTGTGGAAAGGCGCTCGAGATGCATGCTGCCAGTGTACCCGTCCGGAGACTTTTTAGATGTGGAGGCGGAAGGGGAGTGGTACGGTAAGACCGTTCCCCTTTCCCCTCCACCTATGCCCTTCTCCCTCCCGAAACTTGCCTACGCCTACGACGCGCTTGAGCCGCATTTTGACGCCAAGACGATGGAGATCCATCATACCAAGCACCACCAGACCTACGTTACAAAATTGAATGAAGCTCTGACTGGTACGCCTTGGGAAGCGATGGAGGTGGATGAGGTCCTGCGAAACTTTGATCAACTTCCTGAAGACAAGAAGTTGGCTGTTCGTAACCACGGTGGCGGCCACAGTAACCACAGCCTTTTCTGGACTATCCTCAGTCCTCAGGGTGGAGGTGAACCAACCGGTGATCTGGCCAAAGAAATCACGGAGCGCTGGGGCTCGTTTGAAAAATTTAAAGAGGTCTTCACGGGTGAGGCCACGCGTGTCTTCGGTTCGGGCTGGGCCTGGCTCGTGAAAGCTGGTGGAGGCATGACCATTTGCTCGACGAAGAACCAAGATAGTCCAATCCTCGGCCCGGCTGTGGCTGGCGTTGGTGGCACGCCTATCCTCGGTTTGGACGTTTGGGAGCACGCCTATTATTTGAAATATCAGAACAAGCGTCCGGACTACATTGCTAGCTTCTGGAACGTTGTGAACTGGGCCGAGGTTGAACGTCTCTGGCAGGTGGCGCCGGAGTATGGAGTGACGAAGTAAGTGCTTTTTTGGCCACAAAAAGCCCTCAAAAAAGCTAATAACCCCCTAAGAACCGGGTGGATCGAAATCCCCCGGTTTTTGAGGGTGGGAAAGCAGTATTTTAGCCATGAATGACCAATAGGTATGAAATATCACTCTTTTAGACCGTTGACAGTAATGTTGTTATGAATAGTATTTGCTTCTCTGTCAAAACTACTTCCTGCCATCCTTCTAGGAATCGCTTTGGCTCTCTTAGCCCCCTCCGCTCCGGCGCAGGCGGAGTCCGCGTCGTGGGAGGCTCAGGCCGGCGACCGGGTGCTGGTGGATACGGAGAACTCCCTCATTTATTTGCTGCACGAGAACGGCGAGTTCATCACCCTCAATGGTCTGACGGGCCAACATCGCAACGTGTGCTACATCGGTCGCTGCTACTTCGCGGCCACACCCACCGGCGCATGGACGGTAAAAGAAGTGGAGAAGAAAGGCCGCTCGACGACCTTCGGCGACGGGCGTTTCTTGCGTTTGTACCAGGCTGATGGCGACGGTGGTGATGATGGCTATGGAAAAACCGCTTACGGCTTCCATAGCCACGCCCAGTTCGCGGCCATGCTGAAAGACAAGCTGGAGAAGAAAGGCTACGACAAAGAGGGAAAAGGCTGGCGGAGCTACGGCTGCATTCTCCTGTCGGAGGAGGATTTATCGCTGGTGGTAGCATCGTTTGATGCCAATGGCGGCTCGCTGGCGATCGAGAGCGGTCCCGGTGTCACTCCGCCCGCCCTCGCTGTGAACGAGGTCCCCACCTGGCTTGGCCTCACCTGGTGAGACAAGTGTGATCCACAAACTGTTCGTTTGGCTTGCCGGAAAGCATTTTTCTTTTGACTTTAGGGGCATTGTGCCTACAATTCCTGCGTTCACAGCTGGCTTCGATTGTGTATTGAGCGCTGTTGACCACGAACTGGGAAATCCCGTTAGCGTTTAGGTATCACCTCGTCAGGGGTGCAGCCGAACGAAGCTAGATGCCCCAATTCCGGTCAACGGTAGCTGTTTTGTATCTCCTCTCTTTTTTCCCTCCATGGCCAAAAAGCCCGTGAAGAAAAAGGTCGCCGCCAAAAAGCCCGCTCCGGCCAAAAAGCCGAAGCCGGTTCTAAAAAAGGCGGCACCGAAAAAAGTTGCCCAGAAGCCGACGCTGAAGCCCGCGGTCACCAAGGCCCCGGCCCCCAAGGCCAAGCCTGAGACCCAGAAGAAGCCGGCCACCGCGCCAGCGCTCAAGACCGTCGCCAAGACGGCTCCCAAGCCGCCGCAAAAGAAGTCGACCCCGGCCCGCACCGGGTACGTCGTCGACGTGGACCCGGCAATCCTGCCGCACTTGCGCCCCCACCTACCGCCGTCCCAGAACAAGATCCCCAAGGCGCTCGAGGACCTGCCGAAGCTCATCCGCCCGGCGAAGATCCAAAACGACCGCGTCTTCCTCGTGAACGACCAGGGTATCACGCACGTGCCGAGCCTGATCGAGATGCAGATCGAGAGCTACAAGTGGTTCCTCACGGAGGGCCTTAAGGAGCTTTTGGAAGAGATCACGCCCATCACCGATTTCTCGGGCCGCAAGATGGAGCTCCGCATTCTCGGCCACACCTTCGACGAATCCAAGTACGACCCCGAGACCTGCAAGCGCCGCAACCTGACCTACGAGGCCGCCATGAAGGGCCAGGTCCAGCTGATCAACAAGGAGACCGGCGAAATTAAAGAGCAGGACGTGTTCCTCGGCTCCATCCCACTCATGACCGACAGCGGCACGTTCGTCGTCGGCGGCATTGAGCGCGTGGTTGTTCACCAGCTCGTCCGCTCGCCGGGCGCGTTCTTCTCGGTGATGCCTGATAATCCCCGCTACCACGCCGCCAAGATCATCCCCAAGCGCGGTGTCTGGCTCGAGGTTGAGACCGACCGCCGCGGCATTATCACCTGCAAGATCGACCGCAAGCGCAAGATCCCGATCACCCAGCTGTTGCGCGTGTTCGGCTACACGACCGATTCCCAAATCCTCGATCTCTTTAAAGATCTGCCTAGCGGTGAGCACGACTTCATCACGCTGACGCTCGGCAAAGACACGGCCCGCTCGGTGGAAGAGGCCTACCAGTCCATCTATCGCCGCATCCGCCCGGGCGACTACGCCACGCCGGAGAACGCCAAGCAGCTCATCGACTCGCTCTTCTTCGACTTTAAGAAGTACGACATGGGCAGTATCGCCCGCTATAAGCTTAACCGCCGCTTCGGCGTTGAGGTACCGAGCGACGAGGCGCACCGCGTCTTCCAGGTGAAAGATTTCCTCGAAATCCTCCGCGAGATGATCCGTCTCAATAACGGCCAAGGCTCGCCGGACGACATCGATCACCTCAGCAACCGCCGCGTCCGCTCCGTCGGTGAACTCGTGCAGAACAAGTACCGCGTCGGTCTCGTGCGCACCGAGCGCATCGTGAAGGATCGTATGACGGTGATGGATCTTGAGACCGTCACGCCCACCCAGCTCATTAACTGTCGCCCGATCACGGCTGCCATGCGCGAGTTCTTCGCGTCGTCGCAGCTCTCGCAGTTTATGGACCAAACCAACCCGCTCTCCGAGCTGGCGCACAAGCGCCGCCTCTCGGCCATGGGTCCCGGTGGTCTGAGCCGCGAGCGCGCGAGCTTCGACGTCCGCGACGTGCACCCCTCGCACTTCGGACGCATCTGCCCCATTGCCACTCCCGAAGGTCCGAACATCGGTCTCGTCGTCCACTTGGCCGGCTTCGCCCGCGTCAACCAGTACGGCTTCCTTGAGACGCCCTACCGTGAAGTGAAGCGCACCCTCCCGATCGTCGATGTCGACGCCCTCGTGGGCCGCATCCTCGACGAGGAGGTGAAGGAAGGCCGCAAGGTCATCGCCAACGACGGCGACGTTCTTACGAAGGAGAGCGCCAAGCGCATCACCGCCCAGCTTAAAGCGAACGGCATGAAGGAAATCAAAGTCCGCCCGTTTATCAGCGGCAAGGTGACCTACATGGATGCCGAACAGGAGCGCCGCCTCGTGATCGCGCAGGCTCAGGGCGCCGAGGCCTACTCCGAATTTGGAGAGTTCCTCGACACTCGTGTCTCCGCCCGCAAGGGAAGCGACCCCACCCAGGCCCACGTCCGCGACGTGACGCACGTCGACGTCTCGCCTAAGCAGATTCTCTCGATCTCCACCTCGCTCATCCCGTTCCTTGAGCACGACGACAACACCCGCGCGTCCATGGGTACGAACATGCAACGCCAGGCCGTCCCGCTCATCAAGCCGCAGGCCCCGCTCGTCGGCACCGGCATGGAGTCCATCGCCGCCCGCGCCTCGGGCCACGCCCTCCTCGCCGAAGAGGATGGCGAAGTGACGGCCGTCGATGCCGCCGAAGTGAGCGTCGTCTACCGCTCTGGTCGCAAGCAGACCTACCCGCTCTCGATCTTCCTCCGCTCTAACCAGGGTACGTGTTTCCACGTTCGCCCCACCGTGAAGCTCGGCGAGAAAGTAGCCAAGGGTGACGTCCTCGCGGACGGCGCCGCCGTCGAAGACGGTGAGCTTGCGCTCGGCCAGAACCTGCTCGTGGCCTATATGTCCTGGCAGGGTTACAACTTCGAAGATGCCATTATCATCTCGGGCGATATCGTCCAAGACGGCGCCTTCGATTCCATCCACATTGAGTCCTACATCACCGACGTTCGCGAGACCAAGCTTGGACCAGAGACCGTCACGCGCGATATCCCCAACGTGGGCGAGGCCAAGCTGAAGGACCTCGACTCCGACGGTGTTGTGCGCATCGGCGCCACCGTCCACGAAGGCGATATCCTCGTTGGTAAAATCACGCCCAAGGGCGAGACCGAACTGACGCCCGAAGAGCGCCTCCTCCAGGCCATCTTCGGCGACAAGGCCAAGGACGTGAAAGACAGCTCGCTCCGCCTCCCCGGCGGCGCCGGCGGCAAGGTGGTCGACGTCCACATCTTCGACCGCGCCCAGGGCGATGAATTGCCCACCGGCGTCATGAAGCAGATCGAAGTCTTCGTGGCCCAGACCCGCAAGATCCAGGTCGGCGACAAGATGGCCGGCCGCCACGGCAACAAGGGTGTGGTCGCCCGCATCGTTCCCCGCGAGGACATGCCGTTCCTCGAGGACGGTACGCCGGTCGACATCATCCTGAACCCGCTCGGTGTGACCTCCCGTATGAACATCGGCCAGATCCTCGAGACCCACCTTGGTTGGGCCTGCAAAGTGCTCGGCATCAAGATTGCCACCCCGGCTCTCGACGGTATCACCCTGCCCCAGATCGAAGGCTTCCTCGAAGCCGCCAACCTGCCCAAAGATGGCAAGGTGCAGCTCTTCGACGGCCGCACCGGCGAGAAGTTCGCCCACAAGACGACCGTCGGCATGGTGTACATGATCAAACTGCTCCACCTCGTCGAGGACAAAATTCACGCCCGCTCGGTGGGACCGTACTCGCTCGTTACGCAGCAGCCGCTCGGAGGTAAGGCCCAGCACGGTGGCCAGCGCTTCGGAGAAATGGAAGTGTGGGCCCTCGAAGCCTACGGCGCCGCCTACACGCTGCAGGAAATGCTCACGATCAAGTCCGATGACGTCATCGGTCGTTCCAAAGCCTACGAGGCGATCGTAAAGGGCGAGACCATTCAGCGCCCGAGCATCCCCGAATCGTTCAACGTGCTCGTGAAGGAGCTCCAGGCGCTCGGCCTCAAAGTCGACCTGCTGAAGTTTAAAGACGAGATCCCGCTGGCAGGCACCATCACCCCCGACGCCATCGAAAGCGTTCCCATGCAGTCGCGTGTGGACGCTGAGGAAGAGGGTGAAGAGATGCTCCCGCCCAAGGACCGCATCGCCGAACTCGATGAAGAGGGCGAGACTCCGGCCGAAGTGAAGGCCGGCCTCGAAGAAGGCGAGACGGACGCCATTGGTGAGACTCAAGAAGACGAACTCAAGGAGGCTGTCAGTGAAGAAGCCCAAGAAGAGGCCTAATCATCGCTGACAACCGCGCAAAAAGCAGGGGAGCCGAAAGGCCCCCTGTTTTTGTGTCGGTCACATTAGGCTGGGGGTCAGACCTTTCTTGTTTTAGTAGGGACCACCCCATGTTCCAGATTCACCAGCCAGAGCCGCCGAACTGTTCCTGGACGATTATCGACATCTTGCTCTGGGGGACGGTGGCGCTCATCGTCCTCATCCTGATCTTCGCGGATCCGCCGCGCCTCGTAACGTTGGGCGTCTACCGTTGACGCCCCACCCCCGGTCCGCCGGGGGTTCTTTCGGTGAGGCAGTTGGCAGGCTCTGCTACCCTCAGGGCGTGATGCCACGCCTCATCTCTGTCCGCTGGCTGATCTTCCTCTTCCTGCTTTTTCTGGGCGCGGGCCACCTGCTGTGGCCGCCATCGTCGTCCCCATCCGAGCCGCCGTCCCCGCCGCCGATCCTGGCTGGTACGGTGATTGCGTCGTCTTCCAGTCTTCCCCCTCCCGCTCCGAGCGTACCCGTCGCCCCGGCGGCCGATCGCTGGACGCTCGTGGCTGTCGGCGACATTATGCTCTCACGCTACGTGGCAACCTTGGCTAGCCGAAGCCCTGATCCAGCCTTTCCATTTGGGGACGTCCGCGACCTTATCAGCGGCGCCGACCTGGCTTTCGCCAACCTCGAAAACCCCGTTGCTGAAGGCAAGCCGGTTGTCGGCCGGGGGCTGATCTTCCGGATGAATCCCGAACTGGTGCCGCGCTTGGCCAGCGCTGGTTTCGATGTGCTCTCGATCGCGAATAACCACATGACGGATGCCGGCCTGGCCGGCGTGGGATCCACCCATGCTTTTCTAGCCGCGGCGGGCCTGGCGGTGGCTGGTGCCGGTGAGACCGAGGCCGCCGCCCGCGCACCGGCCTTGCTCACGGTGGGAGACCAGACGGTGGCCTTCCTGGCCTACGCCGATCCGCGCTTTTACAAGCAGGTCCGTTTCGCCACCGATCATTCCGCCGGCGTAGCCAAGGCCGACGAGGCAGCCATCGCCACCGATATCGCCGCCGCTCGCGCGCTTGCCGATGTGGTGATTGTCTCGCTGCACGCTGGGACCGAGTATCGGGATGCGCCCGATACCACTCAGGAGCGTCTGGTCCAGGCGGCCGCCGCGGCCGGGGCCGATTTGGTGTTGGGCCACCACCCGCATGTGCTCCAGCCGCTGCGTTGGGAGAGCGGTGTGCCCGTCGCCTACAGCCTCGGCAACTTTGTCTTCGATCAAGAGGGTGTCCAGCAGAATCTCGGTGTCGCTCTACGTGTGATCTTCGCCGGCCGGCACGTCGTCGGGGTGGAAGCAATACCGATCCAAATCGTCGGCTCCGCTCCGCGCGCCGCATCGGGGGCGCTGGCCGCCATGGCCGTCCGCCGCCTCGATCTCCAGACCTTCCAAGTCGGCTTTCCTTCGACGTCTCAATAGTGCCGGCAACGGTCTGCTGGCTTTTTAAAGCGCACATCGCGAATATGGCTATTTCTTGCCATTAGTGTGCGATACCATGAAGGGTTTTCCTGACGTTATGAGGGTCCCCGCAAACTCTTACAAATTGATATCGATTTCTTCTTGACGCTCCCTTCCCGGCCAGTAGACTCGTCTCCGCCTATGGAGCGCCTTGGTCACTCGCAGCTTCCGACGGTCAGACGTTTCTGACCGCCACTCGGAGACTGCGGGTGAGCAAGGGCCACCCGCTTTTTTTTGGCCCAAGGGCCAACAAGATTGCGATTGCTCCAGGCCGGTTCGTTCGCATCGCCGGCACCAATGGATTTCTTAAAATGTGATCAAAGACATGGACGTGCATAACGTCTTCACTGAAGACACGTTCCCGATGGTTGGCAGGTCTTGCCTGCGCCGCGGGACGTGAACAGTACAATCAGAAGAAACAATGTTACTCAGCGCATCACACGGATGCCTCGACTTCGCACTCCGACGAAGGACGTAGCCAGCTGCGATAAGCTTCGGTCAGCCGCTAGGCAGGCGCTAACAGCCGAAGATCTCCGAATGGGGAAACCCCTAGAGGGTTATGCCTCTAGACTCACGCAAGTGAGAGGAATACTGGGTGAACTGAAACATCTCATTAACCCGGGAAAAGAAATCAACACCGAGATTCCCAAAGTAGTGGCGAGCGAAATGGGAACAGCCCAAACCGGTAATTTATTACCGGGGTTGTAGGACTCCAACATGCCATCGTACTTCATAGTCGAACGTCCCTGGAAAGGGCGGCCAAAGCGGGTGACAGCCCCGTAGACGAAATGATGTCCGGAGCTAGGAGTATCCTGAGTAAGGTCGCTCACGTGAAACGCGGCCCGAATCCGGGTGGACCACCATCCAAGGCTAAATAGGTGCGAAGTTCAATAGCGGATAGTACCGTGAGGGAAAGGTGAAAAGCACCCCGGAAGGGGGATGAAATAGTCTCTGAAATGTGATGCGTACAAAGATGTAGGAGCTCCCGCAAGGGAGTGACTGCGTGCCTTTTGCATAATGAGCCAACGACTTAGTTCTGAGTGGCGTGGCTAAGGCAGACAATAGCCGGAGCCGGAGCGAAAGCGAGTCCGAATAGGGCGCCCAAAGTCGCTCAGACTAGACCCGAAACCGGGTGAGCTATACTTGAGCAGGATGAAGTCCTACGAAAGTGGGATGGAGGTCCGAACCGGTGGATATCGCAAGATCCTCGGATGACTTGAGTATAGGAGTGAAAAGCTAACCGAACCCGGAGATAGCTGGTTCTCCTCGAAATGCCTTTAGGGGCAGCGTCGTGGGGCACGGTGGGGGGTAGAGCTACGGTTTGGACGCGGGGGCCTTTTAGGCCTACCAAATCCTGACAAACTCCGAATACCCACCTTTGAAGCCCACGGCAGTGAGACGGTGACAGCGAACTGCCATCGTCAATAGGGAAATAGCCCAGATCATTGGCTAAGGTCCCCAAAGTACCGCTCAGTGGTAAAGGAAGTGCAGGTGCTCAGACAACCAGGAGGTTTGCTTAGAAGCAGCCATCCTTTAAAGATAGCGTAACAGCTCACTGGTCGATGCACTTGTGCGCCGAAAATGTATCGGGGCAAAGCGGTATACCGAAGCCGTGAATTCGGCCGGAATTCGTTCCGGCCCAGTGGTAGAGGAGCGTTCTGTTCAGCTGTGAAGCGGTACCTGCGAGGGGCCGTGGAGCGTACAGAAGTGAAAATGTTGGCATGAGTAACTACTTGGCAAGCGAAAAACTTGCCCGCCGAATCCCCAAGGTTTCCCACGCAACGGTCATCGGCGTGGGGTTAGTCGGTCCTAAGGCCAGGCCGAAAGGCGTAACCGATGGACATCAGGTTAATATTCCTGAACTTCATGGAGATCGATCAGGGTTGCAGATTGAGAATCTGACCGGCCTCTGATCCCGCAAGGGATTATGTCTGTTGGAAAGGATATCTGCCGCCTAGGCGCGGCGTGACGGAACAGGAGGACTGGAGCGTCCGCAATGACTGGACGCGGAACACGTTAGGCGTTGATTCCGGTAGGAAAACCCGCCGGAAGAGTCGAGCGTGGATCCCAAATGCACCCCTCGCGGGGTGAGAGTTCAAATCCTTCAGTTCCCAAGAAAACCGTCGCGACCGAGAGCTTCATGAAACCGTACCGCAAACCAACACCGGTGGGGTGGTCGAGTAGACCCAGGCGAACGGGTCATCTAGCGTTAAGGAACTCGGCAATACAGCGTCCGTAACTACGGGATAAGGACTGCCTCTCATCGCAAGATGACGAGGCCGCAGCTAAAGAGCTCTGGAGACTGTTTACCAAAAGCACAGGTTCCTGCGAAGCCGTAAGGCTATGTATAGGAGCTGTTGCCTGCCCAGTGTCAGAAGGTCACGGAAGGGGGTGTATGCTCCCGACCTAAGCCCTGATGAACGGCGGCCGTAACTATAACGGTCCTAAGGTAGCGAAATTCCTTGTCGGGTGGTCGTTAATACTTGCCCGAACGACGAGTGATCGTCGGCACTAAGGAACCAGAGAGTTCAGTTGATAACTGCCGAACTATTCTTACCGAATGAATGACAGTGATATACGAATCGATCGTTTCCGATTAGTGATAAACATCGCTATATGCTGGAATCTCCGTCGAATCCCCTATGCCG
>CAZXIV010000016.1:0-12826 GCA_964640945.1 uncultured Candidatus Peribacteria bacterium
TGTCGTGGTTCTTCGGCGCGCTCTGGTACTCGCCGTTTGCATTTGCCAAGCCGTGGATGAAGCATAGCGGCCTCTCAAAGGAAAGACTGCAAGCCAACAGCCAAAACTCCATGCTGGCCGGCGCCGGCGCCATGGTCGTGCAAGCCATCGCGATTGGCGTTTTCCTCTCGGCGTTCCATCCGAGCAGTCAGATAGAGACGTTCGAAATCTCTCTCGCTGCCTGGACGGCGACCGTGCTGCCCTTCCTCCTCACGCAGATCATCTACGAACAGAAGCCCCATCAGCTCGTGCTCATCAACGGCGGCTTCAGCCTCTGTTCATTGTTGTTGGCCGCGGCGGTCACCATGGCGGTCGCTTGATTCAGGCGTTGAGTCCTATTTCCCAATAAGGCGCAGATACATGGCTTATATAAGCCCTATTCTGCGTATTGCCCACCGTCCAACGGCATTCTATCCTCAATCCCCCTGACCAATCGCGAATCCCTCATCGGCGCGCACGACGCCATCCTCCAACCGTATGCCGTCAAGCATGCGGAGGGGCTCGGGCGGTTGCACCCGGAAGAGGGTAAGCCGGACGACCTCCGCTTCCGCTTCGCCATCGACGTCGGCCGCATCGTGCATTGCAAATCCTACCGTAACCTCGACGACAAGGCTCAGGTCTACAGTGCGACCGCACCCAACAAGCTCACGACGCGCGGCACGCACACCAAAGAGGTCGTCTACCTGAGTCGTACTCTCGCCCGAAATTTAGGTCTGAACGAAGATTTAGCCGAAGCTATCGCCGCCGCCCACGATCTGGGCCATCCCCCTTTTGGCCATAAGGGCGAAGGTGCACTGAACGAGTGGATGAAGCAACAAGGGGCGGCTGGTTTTGAACATAACGAGCAGACGCTGCGAATCGTCGAAATGCTCGCCGGCAACCGCACCAGTCACCACGGACTCAACTTAAACCTCGAAACGATTCAAGGCCTCAACAAGCACGGCGCCATCGAGGCGGGCAACGGTCCTACCCTCGAGGCGCAGCTCGTCAACAAGGCGGACCGCATCTCGTATCTCCCCCGTGACATCGACGATGCGCTCCGTCTGGGCATCATCTCTCTGGAGAAGCTGTGTTCGCAGCCGCTGGTGGCTGAGGCATTCGAGAACGGGGGCGACAATTCCCACCGCATCTGCTCGCATCTGATCCACCTCCTCACCACGGACCTCCACCAGGAGACGTCACGTCGCATTCTGGCGCAGAACATCAAGACGCTGGAAAATGTACGTGCCGCCACCGATCGCACGATCGACTTTTCTACGGAACGCGGCGAACAAACGCGCGCGTTGGTCAAGTTCATGTACGAGATGATGTATACCTCGCAGGATGAGAAAGGGTACCGACAATCGGTCAGCGAGGTGATCAAGAAACTGGCCGACTATCTCCAGAGTCACCCCACGAAATCCGTCCGCGATTTCGAAGCGCTCTCGACGCAGTCGAACCGTCCGCTTCGGCGCGCCGAAGCGGTGAAAGACACAATCGCCTCCATGACCGATGCTGAGGCACTCACCGCGGCAAAAGAGGGACCGGGAATCTCCAACCGTCATCTCCGGAACATCCAAAAAATCTACGGCCGCAATGGCCGCCACCGTTCCTCGTCCCCAGACATACACCTCAATGGTGATGCCCGTCCGCCCTCAACATCGTTTGAAAGCGATCTGACACGTCCCACCTAAAGACAGCCGCCTGACTACTCGTAGCGCAGCGCCTCCATCGGGCTGAGCATTGCTGCCCGGCGCGCCGGATAGAGACCGAAGATGAGGCCAGTGGCCACCGCCATTGCGGCCGCGATCAGGATGGCCCCCGGTGACAGGATGAACGGAAAGGGACCGAGGAATTTACTGGCCAGTTGGGCGATCATCCAGCCAAGACCCGCCCCGCCCAGGATGCCGATGAACCCGCCACCCAGCGTAAGCGAGACGGCCTCGAACAGAAACTGACGCATGATGTCGCGCCGCATCGCACCCACGGCCTTGCGGAGACCGATCTCGCGCGTTCGTTCGGTGACGGTGACGAGCATGATATTCATAATGCCGATGCCGCCCACGAGCAATGAGATGCCAGCCACAAGCGACAAGAAAACAGTGAGGCCAAGTGTGACGGTACCGATGACACTCGTCGTTTGGTCGGCGCTGCGGACCAAGAAATCGTCCTTGTTTGGGTCATTCTCGTCATTCTTAATGCGGTGCTGCTGGCGCAAGACGGCCGTCACGTCCTGGTTGGCCAGGGCAGGATCACCCAGGCTCTTAAACATCATGTAGGTGAGATGTTTCTGGCCCGTTTGCGCACGCGCCGAGGAAAACGGCATGAAGGCCGAAGAATCCATCTGTGAGAGCAGCGCCGAACCCGTGGTCTGCAACACGCCCACAACCGTGTATGAGGCCTCGCCCACGGTCACGCGCTGGCCGATGGGATCGTTGTTGCCGAATAGGTCCTCGGCCACCTTGGAGCCGATGACGATCACCGAGCGAGCACTGTTCTCGTCGGCCTGGTCGAGCATGCGACCGCGGTCGAGCTTGAGCGCGTAGTTATTGGCCATGTGGGGATAGGCCCCAAAGATAAAGGGCTTCACTTCCTCGTTACCGATACTCATGATGCGCGAGACGATGATCACGGGCGTGCCGAGCTCAACGGTGGAAAGTGCCTCCACCGCCTCAAAATCGTCGAACGTCAGACTGGTGAGGTCGCCGCCGAATTTTTCCAGACCCTGGGGCATCACTTCCATGGTGTTGGTGCCGATGCTCTCCACCTGGCTGATGATGTAATTTTGAAAGCTGGCGCCCATCGACACCATCAACACCACCGAACCAACCCCGATGATGATGCCAAGCGTCGTTAAGAGCGAGCGCGTCACGTTGACCGTAATGCCTTTGAGCGCGGTGGCGAGGGTGTCTTTGAGCAGCATGTTATTCGTAGCGGAGAGCCTCCATGGGAGCCAAAGAAGCGGCCCGGCGGGCGGGCGAGAGGCCGAACACCAGGCCCGTGAGAGCGGCCATCACCAGGGCGGCGGCCACCGAACCACCCGAGATGGCGAACTCGTAGGTGGAGAGCAGGGGCTTGATGGCAAGCGAAATACACCACGCCAGCGCGATGCCGCCGACCGAGCCGATGAGTCCGCCCACGAAAGTGAGGAGCACGGCCTCGATGAGGAACTGCCGGAGAATATCTTGGCGGAGCGCCCCGAGAGCCTTACGCAGGCCGATCTCGCGCGTCCGTTCGGTGACGGTCACGAGCATGATGTTCATGATGCCGATGCCGCCCACCACCAGTGAGATGGCGGCGATCATGGTAATGAACATGGTGAGTCCCAATGAGACGCCGCTTAAAATCTCCTGCGCTTGGGCGGAGTTACGAACGGTGAAGTCATCCTTGGTGGTGTCATCCTTCGGGTTCTGGATGCCATGACGCTGGCGAAGGAGCACCTTTACGTCGGCGAAGGCGGTATCGAAGTCATCGACGGCCTCCATGGTGACGTAGTTCACGTAGCGCTGGCCGGTGACGGCCCGGGCGACGGTGAAGGGTACGTAGACGCGGTCATCGGCATTCTGGAAAAACTGGCTGCCGAGCGCGTTGGAGACGCCGATGACGGTGAAGCTGTTGTCGCCCACCTTCAGCCGGCGGCCGATAGGATCGAGCCCGCCAAAGAGCTTCTCGGCCACGTCGGGGCCCACCACGGCCACCGCCTTGGCGCCCTCGAGGTCGGCGCGGTCAAAGAGGCGGCCCTGCGTGGCGGTAATGCTCGAGTTCGTAAACTGCTCGGGGTAGACACCGAGCACCTGGGCGCTCGATGTCTCGCGCTCGTAGGTCACGGGCAGGCCGATAAGGAGGGCCGGGGCGATATTCGTCACGCTCGGCAGACGGCGGATGCGCTCGATGTCCTCGAGCGTCAGGCTGTCGAAGCCGGCCAAGACAGCGTTGGGGCCACCGCCATCGTTCCCGGGAAAGATAATCATACTCTTCGGTCCGAGGCTGCTGATCTGGCTCAGAATGACGCCCTGCATACTGGCGCCGAGCGCGCTCATGAGCACCACCGCCCCCACGCCGATGATGATGCCGAGCATCGTCAACGCCGACCGGGTGAGATTGATCGTCACCCCCTTTCTGGCCGATCGGAGGGTATCGGAGAAGCGCATGAGTTATTTAAGGTTCTCGACGTTGTCCGCCGAAAGGCGCTTGAAGTTGCGAATGTCGTCGGCGACGCGGCCGTCCTTGATCTGCAAAATGCGCTCGGCGTGTTGGGCCGTGAGCAACTCGTGGGTGACGAGGATGATGGTATGACCCGCCTCATGCAGCGCCTGGAGAGCCTGCATCACGGCGCGGCCGGAAGCGGAATCGAGGTTACCGGTCGGCTCATCGGCGAAGATCACTTCAGGATCGGTCACCAGGGCGCGGGCGATGGCGACGCGCTGTTTCTGTCCACCGGAGAGCTGGCTACTCAGGAAGTCAGCCCGTTCGCTCAGGCCTACCTTGGCAATGGCGCGGAGCGAGCGCTCCTCGCGCTCGGCGGGCGGAATGGTGGGGTGATAGAGCAACGGCAGCATCACGTTCTCTTTAACAGTCGTACGCGGCAGGAGGTTGAAGGCCTGAAAGACAAAGCTCACGCGGGTGGCACGAATACGGGCCAGAGCGTCGTCGTTCATACTCTCGGTAGTTTGGCCGTTAAAGAGGTACTCGCCCGAGGTGTGGCCATCGAGGAAGCCCAGAATGTGCATGAGCGTCGATTTACCCGAGCCTGAGGGCCCCATAATGGCGACAAACTCGCCCTTCTGGATAGAAAGCGAAAGATCGAAAAGTACCGGCGTCGAGACGCCGTCGTTCTCATACGACTTGCTCAGGTGACGAATCTCAATGAGGGGCGTGGCGGAGGGAGCCATGGGCGGAAGTCGGGAAGGGTTACTTCTTCTCGAGGACGATAACTGTCTCACCCTCTTGCAGGCCGGTCACGATCTCAATCTCGCCGTCGGCGCCGTCGATGCCGAGCGTCACCAGGCGTTCTTCGACGAGGGTATCCTTCTGCACGCGCACATACTGCTCGCCCGTGGGGCGATCGAGCACCGCGCGGCGCGGGATGGTAAGGACCTGCTTGCGCTCGGCCGAGATCACCTCGGCGTCGCCCGTCATGCCAATCTTCAGCGTGTCATGGCGGTGGACGAAGTCGAGCATCACGCGGTACTTCGAGACGCCGTCCTTATCCGTCACGCCCGGATCGATGGCCGAAACGTTGAGCTTAAAGCGCGTGGCGGGGAAGGCATCGAGGACGATAACGCCCGACTGCGAGAGGACCACCTTCGGGATGTCAATCTCCGAGACGAACATCTCGATGCGCATCGGACTGTCACCGAGCATGGTCACGGCCGGACCGGCAGGCAGAGCCTCGCCCGCCTTGATGTTCACTTTGGTGATGATGCCGGCCACAGGCGCGGTCAGAATGGTGTTGCCCACTTGGGCAGAGGCGCGGGCGACATCGGCGGAGGCCTGGCGGACGCGGGCCTCGGCCGAGGCGATGTCGGCCTGGCGGGCCGGTGCCTGCTTACTCTCAAGCTGGGCCTCCGAGATGCGAACGGCCGACTCGTAGGTGAGGATATCGGCCTTCGCGCGGTCGCGCGTGCCTTCCGAAGCGGTGATGGTGTTTTGCTCCACCTGGATCTGCGTGTCGAAGCTGGCGGACGCGTCCTGGAGCGATTTCACGCTGGTATCGAGGGTGGTCTGGACATTCTGGACGGCTGAGCGCTGAGCTGAAACCGAGGCCTTGTCGGCTTCGCGGTCGGCGGCCGTGTACGTCGAAAGCTCGGGGATGGAGCTGATGAGGTTGTAGGCTTGGGTGAGCACCGTCGAGGTCTGGACGATGGCCGCGCGCGAGGTCTGGAAGGCATCGAGGGCCGCGCGGTAGTCCGAGCTGGCCGAAAGCGTGGCCGACTGGGCGGCCACCAAGGCATCGCCGGCGCGCAGGCGCAGCGAGCGGAGATCGGCGGCTTTGTCGGGCGCCGAACGCGTGAGAGCATCGGAGAGCTTAATCTGAGCGAAAACATCATCCATCTCACCAAGGGCCGATTCGGCCGCCAGGAGTTGCTCGGTGATGGTGCTGCGCGCCAGGCTGACCTGGCCGCTCAGACTAATCTCGGCCTGCATCTCGAGCGTCTCGAGCTTTTGTTTACTGGCCGTGAGATTATTTTCGGAGGTCGTAAGCGTCGACTTGGCCGCCTCAAGCGCAGCTTTCTTATTGAGTAAGTCGGCCTGGGCGACGGCGATATCCTCCGGACGCGTGCCATCCTGCAGGGCCTTCAGCTGGGCTTTGGCATAATCAAGGTTGGCCACCTGCGAAGCGACTGAGGCGCGCAGATCGGCATTGCGGAGCGAAGCAATCATTTGGCCCTGAGCGACGCGGTCGCCTTCCTTTAACGAGACGGCCGCAATAATGCCGGAAGTTGGGAACTGCAGCTCCAGGTCGCGGTCGGAGGTGACGGTACCCACGGCTTCGATCAGCTGGGCGATGTCTTTGCGCTCCACCTGGGCGACGATGAGCTCGGGCACGGCCGGCCGCGTGACGCCGTAGACGGCGAACGCAATCAGCGCGACGGGGACGACGATGGCGGTCGTACGCCAGGGGTGGTGGCGGACGGCGCGGGGAAGATTTGCCAGGAAGGAAGGGATGAGCATAGGAGCGGAAGAGATTAGAGAGAAGTACGGGTAGCGGCAATCATTTGCTGCAGGATGCGGAGCAGGTGAGCCTGGTCGTCGAGCGAGATGGCGGCGTGGACAGAGCGGATCATGTCGCGGTGGGCCTGCAGGTGCTCGGCGAGGGCGGCGGTACCGGCCTCCGTCACATGAAGACGCACCAACGTGCGATTCTTGTCATCGGCGCTGCGACCGACCCATCCTAAATCCACCAACTTGCCCGCAAACGAGGTCGCGGACGGCGAGGTGACATCGAGCGCGTCGGCAAATTCGGTCATTGTCATGCCTTTCTTCTCGGCGATAAGGCCGAGAGCGCGGATCTGGAGCCAGTTGCCTTCCTTCTTTTCGGCGCACTTTCGGTGCATCAAGCGGCCAAATTCAAGGACGGCGTCGAGGAGCTGGTCGGAGACAGAGTCGGTCATTTGGAGGTGACGTAATATTTAGGCTGTCTAAATAATACGTCACCTTACCATATTAAGTCAAGTCACTGCTCCCATGCAGGCAATGCCCGCTCAATCGCTTTCATAAAGGTGTCGTACGGAACAGCGCCGGAAATTTTCTCCGCTTCGCCATACGATCCCACAATCCAGAAACCGGGCGTACCACTCACGCCCGATTCGGCAGCATCATCTACATCATTTTGGATCTCGTCGGCAGGCTCCTTATTGTCGTAGCAGCGGTCGAAGGTGTCGTCATTCAAACCCGCCAGATCATGGGCGAGCTCCTTCAAGTTTTCATCGATGTCCCCTGCAGAAAGAAGATCTTGATTGGCAAAAATCTCGTCATGGAGCTTCCAAGCGATGGCATTACCCTGGTTATGAGCACATTCAACGGCCACAGCAGCCGGGTAGGCGCCGGGGTGGAACGAGAGCGGGAAATCACGGTAGACGAAACGTACTGTACCTTTGTTGATGTAGTTCTCCTTAATAAGAGGGAATGTCTCGTCATGGAAACGCTTGCAGAACGGGCACTGATAATCGGAAAACTCGATGATAGTGACGGGGGCATCTTTATCACCCAGGACCATGTCGTCATCGGCGTCGGCCGGCTCTTCGGCCGCTTCCGGCGTCGGGACGTAGGGCTCGTAGGTATCCCCTCCTCCGTTCATCTTTTGCAGGAGACGGTCGGCGACGACCGCCAATTCGGCGCGGGTAACAGTATCATTGGGGCGGAAGAGGCCGTTACTGCCTTTCATCAAGCCGGCATCTTTAACAGAAGCGATGGAAGCAGCCGCCCAGTGGTCGGCGGGCACGTCTTTAAAGAGGACGCCAGCCGCCAAGGCTCCGCCCGCGAAGGCGATGGAGGCGGTCACGACCAAGGTGGAAACGATCGAAGAACGAGTGAAGGTAGGCATACCTAAAGCCTGCCTGAAAAGGCCCTGGATCGCCAATGGCTGGCGGAGGTACACTAAGAACCGATGGCCAAGCGAAAAAAGTCGTCCCGGACGACCTCCGGCCAACGGGAACTCCATCCGCACACGCGGCGCCTCATCAGCGGTACGCTCCAGTTGTGCATCGGCATCGTGCTCCTCTTAGCGCTGCGCGACGAAGCCGGCCTGATTGGCGAGCGCATCCACGGCCTGCTTCAGACGCTCGTCGGCGGCTACGGTTTCTTACTACCACTTGGCTTCATCATCTCCGGCGCCTTCCGGCTGTTCGACGACGGCAAGCGCCTGCTCGTGAAGCGCTCGGTCGGCCTCGTGCTCTCGCTCTTAGCTTTGCTCGGCCTCGCCCACCTCTCGCTCCCCTTCGACCGCATTTGGACGGACCGCACTCTGGCCGGCGGCAACCTCGGCTTCCTCGTCAGCTTTCCCTTCGTCGCTCTCCTTAGCCCGAGCGTCGGCACGATCGTGCTCGGTACGCTCTTCTTGGTTGGTATTTTTCTCGCGTTCGAACCCGACGTCGCCGCACTGATGGCTTGGGCCCGCGAAACCTTCGCCCGACCCGCCGCCCGCACGGCCGTACGGGCCGCCAAGGCCGTCCGCGCCGACGAGGAGGAGCCGACGATCGAAGAAGAGGAAGACGATGATGATTTGGTCGAAGTGGATATCGAAGCGCCGCCGCTCAACATCGTCCGCCCGAACTTTGCCCAGGCGACTGTCTCCGAAGCCGCTCCGAAAGTGAAACCCAAGCCCAAGGAAGTCGACGGCATTCAAATGACGGACACACGCTACGAAGAGTGGACCTTCCCGGCGCTCGACCTGCTCGATGCATCGACGAGCGTGCTGACGGTCAACGACGACGAGCTGAAGCGCCAGGCCAAGCTCATCGAGGAGAAGCTCGCCGAGTTCGACATTGCCGTCACCGTGCGCGACGCCCGGCCCGGCCCGACCGTCACGCAGTTCACGCTCCAACCCTCGGAAGGCGTGAAGCTCTCGCGCATCGGCAACTTAAAGGACGACTTGGCCTTGGCCCTAGCCGCTCCCAGCCTGCGCATCGAAGCGCCCATCCCGGGTAAGTCGCTCGTCGGCATCGAGATGCCGAACCTTGAGCGCTCCACCGTGCACCTGCGCGAGATCATGGACAGCGGCTCGTTCCAGCAGAGCAAGTCCCCGCTCACCTTCCCGCTCGGCCGCGATGTCTCCGGCGAGTCGGTCGTCTCCAGCCTGGAGGGCATGCCCCACTTACTTATCGCCGGCGCCACCGGCTCGGGTAAGTCGGTCTGTATGAACGTCTTCCTGACGTCGCTCCTGTTCCAGAACGCGCCGCACCAGCTCAAGCTCATCCTCATCGACCCCAAGCGCGTGGAGCTCATGCCCTATAACGGCATCCCGCACCTCCTCACGCCGGTCATCACCGAAGCCGAGACGGCCTTGAAGGCGCTGCGCTGGGCCGTCCAGGAGATGGGTCGCCGCCTGCACCGCTTCTCGGAGCAAGGCGCGCGCAACCTCGACGAGTACAACGAGAAACAGGCCGACGAGTCGACGATGCTCCCTCGCATCGTGATCGTGGTGGACGAGCTCGCCGACCTGATGATGCGCCAGCTCAAGCGCGACACGGAAACGATGATCGTCCGCATCGCCCAGATGGCGCGCGCCGTGGGCATGCACCTCATCATCGCCACCCAGCGCCCGTCGGTGGACGTCATCACCGGCCTTATCAAGGCCAACATCCCCACGCGCATCGCTTTCCGCGTGGTGAGCTCGGTCGACAGCCGCACCATTCTCGACGGCATCGGTGCCGAGGACCTGCTCGGCAAAGGCGACATGCTCTACATGACGGCCAATACCCCGAAACCCATCCGCATCCAGGGTATCTTCGTCTCCACCAAGGAGGTGGAGCGCGTCATCAACGCGGTGAAGATCGCCGGCGGCGGCGCCATCACCGAGCAGATCGGACTCAGTGCCGAAGAGGATGACGAAGACGGCGAGAGCGGCCCGGACAGCGAGCGCGACGGCCCCAGTCAGATCGATCTCGAGGCGTCCGACAACGGCGGCGATGATTTGTTCTTCGAAGCGCTGCGCGTCGTGCAGACCTCGGGCAAGGCCTCGGCCAGCCTGCTCCAGCGCCAGATCAAAGTGGGCTACGCCCGCGCCGCCCGCTTGCTCGACATCATGGAAGAGAAAGGCCTCATCGGCCCGGCTGACGGCGCCAAGGCGCGCAAGGTCTACATCGGCGCCGCCGCCGACAACAGCGATAATTCGAACATGTGAAAAGACCCAACGCTGGTGCGCTGAGTCTTTTGGGTTGATCGTGCCGGCCAGTGACCATCACTGGCTGTCGTTTTGCGGAGAGGAGCGGCTACTGCCCCTCGCCGCGGTGGGTCTTGGGGAACAGCTCCGGGTTCTTCCGGAGGCGGCGCATGGCCGCCTTTTCCAAGGCCCCCTCAACGGCGCGGCGGAGACAGGGCGGCGCGCAGTTGAGGTAGTACTGCTTCTTGCCGCTGGCCTCGACGAGGCCGATCTGCAGCGTCTCCTGGTTGAGGGCGCAGTTCCAGACCCGATTATCGGGACTGGTCCAGATGCCCACCACCTCCCCGAGGTGGAAGTCCCGGATGGTAAACATCACCCTCACGTAGAGGATCTGGTTCGCCACCTCGGGGTGCCACTGCGGCGTGTCCGGAACCGACTGCCGGTTGCGGAACATTTCCGCGAGGGCGTCGCACGACCCCAGAAACGTGACAGTCTGGGCACCATGATCCTGGGGGAGGCGAATGATCGTGAAAGACGCGGACATGGCTTCTTCTCCAAAGGCACGATGGGTTGAACAAGCAAACGACTAAATATCTTTATACACTATTTATAGTATTATGCAAGTATTTCAAGGAGTGCTATTTTAGGGGGTATGCAGCTGCTTTTAGCGACCGAAAACCCCGGTAAAGCGATCGAATTCACCGAATTATTCGCCCCCTTGGGTATCACCATCGTCACCCTCAAAGACCTCGGTTTAGAGCCTTTACCCGAAGAGACTGGGGAGACGTTCGAAGCGAACGCCCTTCTCAAAGCGCGCCACGCGTTCGAACAAGCACGGGTGCCCACGGTGGCCGACGACTCGGGCTTCAGTGTCGAAGCCTTAGCCGGCGAACTCGGCGTCTATACGCGCCGCTGGGGCGCGGGACCGACCGCGACGGACGCGGAGTGGGTGGCGTACTTCCTTAGGCGCATGGAAAACGAGGCCAACCGCCGGGCCCGCTTCAGCTGCGCCATCGCCTATAAGGACGCCGAATGCGAGGAGATGTTCACGGGTTTCTGCGACGGCGTCATCACGCCCACGCTCGAGGCCGTGCCGCTGCCCGGTCTTGTCGCCTCAGCCTGCTTCCGCCCCGATGGCCAAGAGAAAGTCTTCTCGGCTTTGAGCCCAGAAGAGAAACACGCCGTCAGTCACCGCGGCAACGCCATGCGCGAACTGAAGGAGTTTTTCGCCAGGCGCTAAAAAAGGCGCCCGCCCCACCACACGGGAGGGACGGGCATTGTATTTCGACGACGCTCAGGGCGTCAGGGGTGCGGTAACCGAATCGAGCGGGATCACCGGCGGGACGGAGAGGCGGCGGGCAGACATCCAGATTTGTGTCAGGAGGAATTGGATGAATGTTCGGGCCGTGTTCGCGTCGTAGGCGGTAAACAGCGTAAGTAAGGCGGCCAGCGCCTCTTTGGGTTTTACTCCTTCGGGCCCGATGTCGGGCAGGCGGATTTTGATGATCACATCGAACCCGTCCCCCTCGTAGACTTGGACCGCCACGTTCGGGAATACCGCCAACTCCTCGCCAGTCGCTCGGTCGCGCAAGATCCATACTTCCGAAACCATCGTCACATACCTCTGTAAAAGGACTCAAGAAAGAACACTATGGTTAGTGTGACATACTTTTATTTTTATCAACATCCAGGGGCGTGAAATCCAGAGCCAAGATTTTGGCCCAAACCTGCTCAATGAGAGCTTGCAGCTCACGAGCGTCGGTTTCGGGGATGGTGAAGGCCAGCGACGAGGGCTCTTCCTCACGCTCGCCAACGAACTCCAGGAAGAACTCCACCGGCTCGTAGCCAAGCATCTGGGGCGAGTGCTCGATGAGGAGCTTATAGAACGCCAGCTGGCGGTAGAGGTTGCCGTTGTCGCCCTCGCGCACTTCTTTCTCCGTCTTGGGGCGGCCGGTCTTGTAGTCGATCACTTTCACCTTGGCGCCATCGACGTGATAGAGGTCGATGCGATCCATCAAGCCCTTGAGGCGGATATCGCCGAGGCGCGCGGAGACCTTCTGCTCAATGCCCCAGATGACGGGCGCACCGCCCTGCAGACGGGCGGCGAAGTAGCGCGGCAGGGCCTGGCGGCCGAGGTGCAGCAGGCGCTCGCGCTCTTTCTCGGTGAGGATCTCACGCTCGGTGATGCCGCGCGCGAAGCCCTCAAGCAGGGCAGCCTCGGAACTCTCACCGCTCTCTCGCGCCAGACGGGCCCAGGCCCGGAGGCCCTCGTGCACGGCCGTACCGTAGGCGAGGGTGGGGCTCTTGGCTTGCGGCAGACCGAGGAGGTCCTGGCGCAGGAAGATCTCGGGATCTTCCAAGAAGTGATTCAACGCGGTCACGGAAAGCTCGAATGTTTCGAGTTTGGAACGCAGGTACGACTTGAGCGCGTCGTCGAGCGCGGCCTTGGGCAGCAGGAGCAGGCTGCTCCTGGTCGTGTCCTTC
>CAZXIV010000016.1:12926-29135 GCA_964640945.1 uncultured Candidatus Peribacteria bacterium
GTCGTCGAGCGCGGCCTTGGGCAGCAGGAGCAGGCTGCTCCTGGTCGTGTCCTTCAGCTCGATCGTCTGCTCGGGCAGCGGGCCGCCTTCCACCGCGAAAGCCGAGGGCGATACGTCCTGCTCGCGTTCGCCGCGGATAACGCGCTCAGGGCAGGAAAGGATGAGTGATCGTTTAGCCCTAGTCCAAGCCACGTAGGCGAGACGACGCTCGTCCTGCAGACCCTCCGCCAGCGGCGCACCGAAAAGTAACTCCTCGGGCAAGGCCAGGCCCGGCGACGGCCGCCGGTGGTCCCAGTGCTTCTCGCGGAAGCCGACGACAATCACCACTTGGAACTCGAGGCCCTTGCTGCCATGGGCCGTTAGCAGCTGCACGCCGTCGTCGATGAGGTGCGGGATGTCGTACTGCAGCTTGAGGCCGTAGCCCTGGCGATATTCCAGGTCGGTGAGCAATTCTGTCAGCGTGAAGGTGGGATCCTCATAGTTGCGACGCTTCACGTGGTCGAAAAACTCGGTGAGGGCAACCACGGCCATGGGGTCGGCCTGGAGGGGGTCCTTCGGCAGGATGCCGCTCTCGCGGATCAATTTTTCAATGGTCTCCGGCAGCGTGACGGTTTCGAGGTGGCCGCGGAGCTTGAGTAGGAAATCGCGCGCGCGCAGCAGTGACGGCAAGGCGTGCAGCTCGACGCCTTTCTCTGTCGTTAAGCGCTCCACGTCGGCCAGCACGTCGATCAGGCGCAGCTTGGCGTGCTCTCGTTCGCCGTTCAATTCGCGCTGGAGCGTCCAGAGACGAGCCAAGTCGGCGCTGTGGCAATCGAAGCAGATGATGTGCAGAGCCGTCGCCAGGGCGTGGTCGTCGCGTAGGTCGTTGACGGCACGCAGCATGGCGATGAGCTGTAGAACCGCGGCGGAGTGCAGGAGATTCAACTTGCCCGTGATCTGCGCCGGGATCTTGAGGCCGCGGAGGACGTCGTAAAACTCGAAGAGCTCGCCGTTCGTGCGCGTGATGACGGCGATCTCACTGGCGGGCGTGCCGGCCGCTAATTCGGCCTCGATGAGCTCGGCGACGACAAACGGCTCGACGGCGTCGGACACGGCCCGGAGCAGCAACGGCTCGTCGCCCGAGGAATCCTTCAGGCCGCTCTTGAGGTTTTTGGCGATGCCCGGCACTTTGCCCACCAAGCGATCATCGTTGATGGCGATCAGGCGCGAGGCGGCGTCGAGAATGGGCTGGGTCGAGCGATAACTTGTCTGAAGAACGGCGATGGGGCACTCCGGGAATCGCGCGCGAAACTGGAGCATGCCGGCGACGTTGGCACCCTGGAAGCGGTAGATGGCCTGATCGTCGTCGCCCACTACGCAGAGGTTTGGCTCGCCGGCCGCCTCGGGGGTGGCGGTCAGGGCGGCGATGAAGGCATTCTGAGCGCCGTTTGTGTCTTGGTACTCGTCCACCATGATGTACTGGTAGCGCTCTTGGAGCCCTGCCAGAAGCCAATCTTCGCTCTTCAACGCCTCGGTGGCGACGGCGATCATGTCGTCGTAGTCGAAGAGTCCTTCCTCATGCAGGGCGGCTTCGTAGGCGGCGTACAGCCGGGCGAATTCCTGCGCCTGCTTGGCCATGCGTTCGTTCCGAGCCTGGACCTTGGTGCCGGGCTTACTCTTTTGGCTCATCTCGACGGTATAGATCTCGGCCACCTCCGCCGCCCGGGCAGGTGAAACGCCCTCGCGTTTGCACTGGCTGATGCGCGTCAGGATTTCGCTCGTGCGGGCGTAGGGATCCTTCGGGTTCAGCATCACCGACGACGCCGGTAGTTGGTCGATGAGCGTATTCAGAAGGCGGAAGCGCCGCACGTCCGTCGCCTGTTCTTCCAGGCGGCGCTCAGCGAAGAGATCGGGGTGATTCAGGATGATATCGTTACAGAAGCCGTGGATGGTGGTGACCGTCACGCCGTAGGCATCGGGACCGATGAGCCGGCGCAAGCGCTCGCGCATGGCGGTGGCGCCGCTCGTCGAGAAGGTAAGGCAGAGAATGTTACTCGGCCGGGCGTGTGTCTTTTTAAGGATGTGACCAACCCGCACGCCCACCACCTCAGTCTTGCCCGTGCCGGGACCGGCCAGCACCATCAGCGGGCCCTCGATGGTATCCACCGCCTGCCGTTGCTCAGCATTCAGCCGCTCGTAGGCCTTGGCGAAGGTGGCAAAGTCTGGCTTCACACTGTGCACTGTACCATGAAAAACGGCTTCCCCTTGGCAGTCGGATGGCGTGTGCGCCCTCCTCAACGAACGCGCAAAGCGTCGTACGGGATGCTTAGGGCGCTTTTTAGGCGAGGCGCGTGGTCGAGCAGCTGTGTTGCTTCCGTCACAAATTCGTCACTGACATGCGACTGTATGTGGATGATGGCGCCCGCCCGGTAGGACGATCCGTCATGAGAGAAATTCCAGGCGAGAAAGTAATAGCGACCTCCCGGTCCGCCCTTCGTTACCCAACCATCATCAAGAGGCTCTTGATACATTTTCGCCGGCACGCCACCAACAGTCGCATCCTGCATCTCCCACTGATAATACTTCTGCAAGGCCTTCACCGTGCGATCGACGTTGCGGCCGGAGGAAAAATAGTAATCCACCTGCGACCAATTCATATCCCCGTACCTCACCATATCCTGCGCGAGGCTGTAGAACGGCTCACCATTGAGAAATTGAACGACCTTTTGCGGGCTCGCCACCGTACTGGAGACGCGCACATTCTTCATCGGAAGGATGTCGGGGCCGTGGTACACGGCGCTCCAGGTGGCGGGCAATTCTTCATCGAAGTAGCCGCACTTATGACCGGCTGTCGGCTGGCCGTCTTCGGCACATCGAGCCAAGGCCACACCTGGCACCGATAGGCTGATCACCACCAGGACTGAAACAAGAGAGGGGTTGAATCGCATGCAGTGAGCCTATCTATTCCATCGGGGCCAAGCAATGGGCCGTATAAGCCGTTCTTCTGGCAAGAAAGCTGGGTCTTGAGCTTTTGACAGATTAGAGTAATAATTTTGGCGTGAATAAAACCGCGACCGTCGCGGCTCCGCCCATTCACAACACTAAACCGGGAGACACCGTGGCCTTTCGCATCGTCTGCTTTATCGTTCTCACCCTCTCTGTCGCCGGCACTGCGACGGCGCAGGGGCCGGAGGGCGGCCTAAAACCAGCTGGCATACTCTCTGGAGAATTCGCGCTCATGATTGTCGGTATCCTCGTGATCATCAGCGGTGGTTATTGCCTCTTTCTCCTCACCTTTCAGGCGTATAAAAGAGCTGAGTGCGACTGGCGTTTGCAACAGATTCATTCCCAGTTGGAAGAGGTACAGGCGCAGGCGCACCACACCGACGTGGACCTGACGATTTTTGCCACCAAGCGGCAGATTGCAGATCTCTCCTCTCAAATGGAGACAGAGGTCATACTCCAAAATTGGCCACAGCATCGCGACTGGCGAAAGTTGTACCCTTTGCTCATCGCCTGGGAGAAAGAATTGGAATTTTGTTCCCGGCTCATGCGATTGGAACAGAAACTCGCTCCAGAAGCCCACGAAAAGGGGCTCATTCTTTTGCAAGCGTTACCCGCCCTCTTAACCAAAGCTTATGAAGCCGTAAAAAAAGCCGCCGACCCGGAGCGTAAGACGGCCGCTAAAAACCTCCTTCAGCACGCTGGTCCGGTGTATTTTTCGCTCCCTATGGATCCCAAAACAGTCTCTCCGGAAATGTATCTCCAGCTCATCCTACTCGAAAACGCCTGCCTCTTGGCCACGCAGATCGCAGACGGCACGAAGCCAGTTCCCACGCAGCAGGAAGAACAAGAGGAGGCAGCCTTCCTCTCCTTCGAGGATTTGATTAGACCCGACGACAATAGGTAAATTACGTACCCCCTGACAAAACGTTCAGGGGTTTTTCATCATTGCATGAAAAAGCGGCTTCCGAGGAAACCGCAAGGTGGGAAATGATCTAGACCGAGTGTTCATTGCGCACTTTTTTCTGCCGTTTCCATGGGGGGCACATTGCCCAAGTCAAAATGCTCTGGGTGTCGTTGAATATCTGAATCACCGACCGCGGGAGGGCCGTGGATATGGGCGTCGACCAGAGCAGTCGGCCGTCGTATGTACCACGAGGATCCCCCTGCCACATGGACAAATCATGCTCCGGCACGTGCACGGTCACATTTTTTAACATAATGATGACGCCGCACGTATAGCGGATAAGAGCGCCATCCGGACCAAGCATCTGCTGCCGCTCCAGCTGAATTTCAAGCCGGCAATTCTCAATCGTCACGCTTTTTTTCAAAGACCGATTGTTCATACCCACTCCTGCTTTTATTGGAGAAAATACCTTATTTTATCTTAATACATTTATTTGACTTTCGTCAATAACAACACGACTGGCGTCCTGAAGTCAAGAAACTTGTGCTCAGTCGAAGTTGAAGATTTCTTACTTCTTCTCAATCGGCTGCTCCTGGGCGCAGTGGTCGCACTTCTGGATCTTCTGGCCGTCCTTCACGAGCGTGACGAGCATGCCTTTATGGCACTTGGGGCAGATGGTGCCGTCGGCTGCGAGGAGAAGCCGACGCGCTTAGGCGAGGCTGGTAGAGCGAAGGCGGCGAGGACGGGACGAGCGAGAATCATGGCCAAGAGCCTATGGAAGACAGTTGATGGGAGTAAGCGCAGCTGGTTCGCTCTTCATATTTGACAAAAATTAATAATACATTAAAATTTTATAAGCCCATTCACTAGCAAAGAGGAGTACCTGTGAAGACTGGAACGCTGAAATATTCCGATGGACAGAACGAGGTCGAATGGACCTGGTCCTTAAGCGGGAACATTCTCATCCTGCAGAAGAAGGGATCAGGCCTCATCCGCTCGCACGGAGCTGAGGTTTTACAGCTTTGGCTGCAAGATGATGAGTGGCTCGTGCGTGAGTACGAGACCCACTCCGGCCAGAACGATCCTATGATCGTTGCCATGCTCTGGCCGAAACAGTAAACGGCAACTGACGTTGCCACCCCCCGCCTGCCTTGGTGGTAGGCGGGGGTTTTTCTTATGCCTTCTTCTCAATCGGCTGCTCCTGGGCGCAGTGGTCGCACTTCTGGATCTTCTGGCCGTCCTTCACGAGCGTGACGAGCATGCCCTTATGGCACTTGGGGCAGATGGTGCCCTGCACAAACGAGGTCGGCTGCGAGGAGAAGCCGACGCGCTTAGGCGAGGCGCCGTGCTCGCGGATAGCGAGCGAACGGGGGTGGTCGCGCATCTTTTGCAGGACCTTGGCCTCGATTTGGCGGATGCGCTCGCGGGTGACGCCGAACTCCGTACCCACCTCCTCAAGCGTGTGGCCGATGCCGTCGCGGAGCCCAAAGCGCATCTCGATGATCTTGCGCTCGCGGGGCGTGAGGAAATCGAGCATGGCGTGCACATTCTCCTTCTTAAGTTGGCGATTAGTGGCCTCAAACGGGTTCACGGCCTCCTCATCCTCGATAAAGTCGCCGAGCTTGCTGTCTTCCTCGGAGCCAACCGGCGCCTCGAGCGAGACGATGTCCTGCGAGATTTTCTGGATGTGCTGCACTTTCTTGATGTCCATCTCCATTTCGACGGCGAGCTCCTCGAGCGTGGGCTCGCGGCCCAGCTCCTGCACGAGGCGGCGCTGGGTGTGCGTCAGCTTGTTGATCGTCTCGACCATGTGCACCGGGATGCGGATGGTGCGAGCCTGGTCGGCGATGGCGCGGGTGATGGCCTGACGGATCCACCAGGTGGCGTAGGTTGAGAACTTAAAGCCGCGCTCAGGATCGAACTTCTCCACGGCGCGGAAGAGGCCGATGTTGCCCTCCTGGATGAGATCGAGGAACGACAGGCCGCGGCCGATATACTTCTTGGCAATGGAGACGACAAGGCGCAGGTTAGCCTCGGCCAGCTGCTGCTTGGCGCCGGCGTCGCCCTTGCGGATGCGGCGGGCCAAATCGACTTCTTTCTTGGCGTCGATGAGCGGCACGCGGCCGATCTCGCTCAAGTACATACGGACGGAGTCGTTACTGATCTCCAGTAGGTCGACTTCCTTCTCCTTGCGACGTTGCTTTTTCTTGTCCTCTTCGGAGAGTTCGCGCTCGTCGGGGGCAATGCCGGCCGTGGCGACCATCTGCATCACTTCGCCGTCTTCGTCGTCTTCGAGCTTCTCGGCCACGCCTTCTTCTTCCTCTTCTTCCTCCTCGCCTTCGGCGGCATCGTCGCCGGTGGTCACAATATCGGCCAGATCCTCGGTCTCGGGCGCGGCGGCCTGCACGGCGGCCTTGCCTTTCTTCTCCCAGATGAGGGCATCCTTCACGTCGATGACCTCGATGCCGAGATCGATGAAAAGCGTGTAGACCTCATCGAGGAGGTCGACATTCTCTTCGGCGTTGGGGATCGCCGAAATTATCTCTTGGTGCGTGACGTAGCGCTGCTCGCGTCCCTTCTTGACCAAGTGCTTGATGGCCTCGGGGAACTTCTTGAGGTCGTCGTCGGACGGCTGCGCGATGAACTTACGGGGATGGGAAGCCATGCCCTAGTTGTGGAGGAAAAGAGTCAGCTGGACCGTCATAGGCTACCGACCGGGAGGGCCGGAGAAAAGGGCATCTGGAGGGGATTCTGTCAGGCAGAGATCTTGGCCAATTTAGCAGCTTGGCTGACCTGGGTCTTGAGCTGTTCCTCTTCGGCCAGATGTCCGCCTTTTGTGGCTTCACGGAGCCGCTTGGCGATATCTGGAAGCTTCGAGCTGAGGATCGTCTCCTGGTTGGCGCGCTGGCAATGGGCCCGGATCTCCCGGGCAGCCGTGCCGTCGTTCCAACTCGCCAGGCCCTTCTCTTCCCAGTAGAGCAACAGGATTTTCAGCCGTTCCAGGTCGGGTGCTTCCAGCCCCAGCCCATCGATTAAGATCGTCTGTTGGCCTTCCAGGGTCTCAAGCTTGGTGTAGAGCGCAGCCGCCATCCCCTCCTCTGGTTTGATCAGCTCCTTTAGCTGACGGATAAAGATTGGATAGAAAATAAAAAGCAACAGCGCCATTTCGGCCTTGGTGCAGGCGGGATGTGATTCATCGGGAGTGGTGACCGCTGGCGCCCGACGGACGGCGCCCTGCTTGGCCGCGCGGAGATCTTGCTCAAGGGCAGTTTCGACGGTGCCGAGCACGCCGGCGGCAGCGCCAACAACGCGCTTACGCTCCACCGCCGATGAGACGGCATCGATGAGCGGAATGAGACGGTGGAGCGCGCTGCGGCGAACACCCAGCTCACGCAGGTCTTGACGGCCAATCTCGTCGAGGACCAGATCGACGTAGGGCACGCCGCCGTCGGACAGCAGCTGCTTCAGGAGATCGGGCTGTTCCAAGGCCAGGTCGGCGGGATCTTTTTCGGGAAGCGTGAGGGCCTGCACTTGCAGATCGTGCGCGGCGAGCACCAAGAAGGCGCGCTCGGCGGCCTCGCGGCCGGCACGGTCACTATCGAGGCAAAGCACCACCTTGTCGACGTGGCGCTTGAGGTAGCGGCCGTGCTCCTCGGTGAGGGCGGTGCCGCAACAGGCCACAACATTCAGGATGCCAACCCGTTTGCAGGCAAAGACATCAAAGTAGCCCTCCACCAGCACGGCCGTGCGGCTATCACGGACGGCGTCGCGGGCAGTATCCATCCCGAAGAGCACTTCTGACTTGCGGTAGAGCGGCGTCTCAGGCGTATTGATGTACTTGGCGGGGTCGTCGCTGCGCATGGCGCGACCGCCGAAGCCAATCAGGCGGCCTTGGGGGTCGCGGATCGGGATCATCAGACGCTCGCGGAAGCGGTCGTAGGGGCGCTGATCGGCCAGGTCTTTTTGAATGGCAAGACCGGCACCGATAATCTCGCTTTTACTAAAGCCGTCTTTGAGCAACTGGTCGTACGAGGCGGTGAAGCCGGCGGGCGCGTAGCCAAGCTGCAGTGTCTCGATCTCCGGGGGCGACATTCCGCGCTTAGCGAGATAAGCCATCGTCTCGGCCGAGGCGGCCAGGGCCTTCTTGTAAAAATTGAGCGCGGCTTCCAGGCAGTCGCGCATCCGCTCGCGCTCGTCCTTTTTGATAATAGGGGCCGTGTGCTCGCGCTTGGGGAGTTCGATGCCCACCTTGTCCGCTAGGTCGCGGATAGCCTGCGGGAAATCGACGCCCTCGATCAGCTGGTAGAAGATGAAGACGTCGCCGCCCTTCTGGCAGGCGAAGCAGTAGGCGATGCCTTTATCGGGCGAGATGAGGAAACTCGGCTTTTTGTCGTTATGAAAGGGGCACAGCGCTTTGAAACTGCGGCCTTTCTTCTCGACCTTGCAGTACTGCGCGACGAGATCCTCAATAGGGAGACGGGCCTTGATCTCGGAGACGGGGTCGAGCATGGCGGCTCAGTATAGCACTCATGACCGCTGCACCACCCAGCGCGACAGGCGATTTAAGAGGCGGCCCTTGCTGACGACGCCCGTGCCAATCGGCACCTCGCCCCACTTTAAGATGACGTCGCCTATGAAGCCTTCCGGGGCATCGAGATCCTTGCCGTCGAGAAGCATTTCCACCTGTTCATCGGTGACGGCCACCACGCTTTTGGTCGCCTCGTGGCCGCGCAGGCTCACCATTTCCTGCACGATGCGCACCCGGTGCTCCTCCACACGCTTGGCCCACGGCAAGCCGAGACTATCAACCGGGCCGGGCATGGGGAACTCCCAGACGGCTGCGGTCGTCAGCATCAGCTGGTTGCCGCCTTCCAATAACAGCTCGCCGGGGCGGAGAAAACTTGAGCCAAACATCTCCTCGAAGTCGCGCGCGAATTGCTCCTGACGGCCGGTGGGTAGCGGCATGATGCGAAACGGCACCGTCTCGACAACCTCCGGAGCCCTGGTGGTAGCCGTTTTCTCAAACACGGCGCAGAAAAATCCCTCGGTGTCGTAGGTCTGGGGCCACAGGCGCAGCAGCGGCAGGTGGCCGGGGCCCACGTTCCACTTGGATTGCACGAGCTGACTGTCGACAATGGGCTGATCGAACAACTCGGCCGGGCCGACGCCGAGCGTCCGAGGATCGAGCACCTTCACGCGGCCGTCATACCGCTGGAGCAGCCACGAGACGACGCCTTCGTTCTCCTCCGGGGTAAGGGTGCAGGTGGAATAGACGAGGCGGCCGCCCACCTTCAGCGCGTGAAGGGACGACTCAAGCAGCTCCTGCTGGACGCGCGACATCTTACCCACGCTCTCGTCGCCGCCGTACTTGAGGGCGTCGCTATCTTTGCGGGCGGTACCCTGGGCCGTGCACGGCGCGTCGCAGAGCACGCGATCGAAGCGCTCGGTCATCTGCTTGGCGTACCACTGGCCGACTTTCTTCATGACGATGGCCTGGCTGACGCCGCTGCGCTGGAGCGCGCTTTTCAGCGTCCACAAGCGCTTCTCCTGCACGTCGTTGGCAACGAGCACTCCCCTCCCCTCCATCGCCGACGCGATCTGCGTCGTCTTGCTGCCGGGTGCGGCGCAGAGATCGAGGATGGATTCGCCGGGTTTCGGCTGAAGCATGGCGGCGGGCAACATGCTCGAGGCCTCCTGCATGTAAAAATGGCCGAGCAGGTGGAGCACGTCGCGGCCGAGCGCCTTACTAAAGTCTTCGCGGTCGATGAAGAAGCCCTCCTCACACCAGGGCACAGGCTTCAAGTTCCACTGCCGCTTGGCCGCGTAGGCGCGGAACTTCTCCACGGAGGTCTTCAGCCCGTTGATACGCACACACTTGCGCAGCGGTCGGTCGGTCGCCTCCTTGAGAGCGGCCACGTCGGTGATGTCCGCATAGCGGTCGAAGGGATGGGTCATGCGTCGGGCCCACAGCATAGGAGAGCCCGAGCCGTGGGCAAAATCGGTCTGGTAAATGCCTCAGAATGATGGAAAGTCAGGCAAACTATACAAACCAAAGTCGGACGCTAAAATGCCCCGGTGATTCAAGGATCCGCCCCCAGCCAAGCCGTCGAAGCCGCGCGATTGCTGTATGAGACGGCCATGCACGTGCACCGCCCGACCTCGATCGTGGTAGGGCCAGATTGGGAGAACCACCGCCGCTCGTTGTCATTCCGCATCGCGCGGCTGCTCGACAGCGGCACGCAGCTCGTGCGCGGCACACCGGCGGAGGTGGCTGCAGAGCTCTTGAACATGTGCGCGGCGGCGCGCAAGCATATCGGCCTGCTGGTGCTGCCGTACGTGCTCCACGATTTCGCGCACGACGGCTTCGATGTGAGCCAGTTTCTCAACGACCTGGCCGACGCCTTCCCGCAAGCAGCGGTACTGGCGACCGACTACACCTTCGCAGACGACCAGACGGATGAGGATGTGCTAGCAGGCATGACCACCGACATCGAACGCACGCGGATGGGTGTGATGGGACGCGATCACTTCTTGGCCGAGCACCGGGCCTTCACGCCCGAGCGCTTCAACAAAATCTTCCAGCCCTTCCCCTATACGCAGACCGTCCGCTTCGGGACGCGGACCGTGCTCCATGCCTCGCAGTACCCGCTGGCCGGCGGACCGCTTATGCACAAGCTGTTCAAGGCCACACCGCCAGCGGCCGGCGTGGCGACAATGGCTTAGACCACGAAGCTCACCAGCCGTCCCGTCACGTAGATCTCCTTCTTGAGCACCTGGCCCTCGAGGAATTTCGCGACGTTAGGCTCCGCCTTGGCGGCGGCGATAATCTCTTTCTCAGGCAGATCGGCGGCAACAGTCACTTGGCCACGCAACTTGCCGTTCACCTGCACGGCGATGGCGAGGGTGTCGGTCTTGAGTAAGGCAGGATCGAACGTCGGCCAGGTCTGCTCGACCACGAAGCCCTGGCCGCCGAGGTGCGCCCAAAGCTCGTCGGCCAAGTGCGGTGCCAGCGGCGCGAGCAGGAGCACGAACGTCTTCGCCGTCGCGACGGCGATGCCCGGCTGCGTCTCGAGGAGGTTAAGCAGTTCCATGAGCGCGGAAATGGCGGTGTTGAACTTGAGGCCTTCCAGGCTGTCGCCCACCGACTTGATGGTTTTGTGGAGCGCGGCGCGCACGTCGGAGGCATCCTCGTGGTTGGCTGTCACCCCCTCGCCTGCGAGCGTCTTCCAGACGCGCTGTACGAAGCGATCAACGCCCTTGATGCCGGTATCACTCCAATCGCCGCCATCCGTGAACGGTCCCATGAACATCAGGTACATCCGGAAGACATCGGCGCCGTGACGGTCGATGAAAGCGTCGGGACTCACCACGTTGCCCTTGCTCTTGCTCATTTTGGCGCCGCCCGCGGTGATGAGCCCTTGGTGCACGAGCTTTTGGAAGGGCTCGGCGTGCGAGACGACACCAAAGTCCTTCAGCGCCATCATCACGAAGCGGGCGTAGATGAGGTGCATGCAGGCGTGCTCGGGGCCGCCGATGTACATCGCCGTCGGCAGCCACTTCTTCGCGAGCGCCGGATCGACGAAGCGCTCGGCATCGCCCTCCATGAGGTAGCGCAGGAAGTAGAAGCTCGAGCAGACGAAGGTATCCATCGTGTCGTACTCCGGCGTCCAGCCCTGGCCGAAGAGCTTTTCCGTCCGCGCCTTAAACTCTTTCGATTGCTTGAGTGGCGACTCGCCCGTGGGCTTAAATTCCACATCGGTCGGGAGCAGCCACGGCAGGTGTTCCTCGGGCACGGGGTGCGCCTGGCCCTTTGGATCGTAGACAATCGGAATGGGCGCACCCCAGTAGCGCTGGCGCGAGACGAGCCAATCCCTTAGGCGGTAGGTGGTGAGGCCGCGGCCGCAGGCCTTGTCCTCCAGCCAGGCGATCATCTTTTGTTTGGCCAGATCAGAATCGATGCCATCGAGGAAACCTGAATTCGTCATCTTACCGCCACCGGTCCAAGCCATATCGGCGACTGCATGTCTCTCAGTTGGTTCGACTACTGTCTTCATAGGGAGATTGAACGCGGTTGCAAACTCAAAGTCACGATCGTCGTGGCCGGGCACGGCCATCACCGCCCCGGTGCCGTAGTTCATTAGGGCGTAGTCGGCGATCCAGACCGGGATCTTCTTGCCGGTGGCGGGGTTCGTCACCATCGCCCCCGTGGGCACGCCGGTCTTCGTCTTATCACTCTCGCGCTGGAGCTGCGTCTTCTTGCGCACCTCGTCGCGGTAGTGGTCTACTTTCGGTTGGTACTCCTTGGTGGTGATGACGTCGACGAGCGGGTGCTCGGGGGCCAGCACCACGTACGTCACGCCGAAGAGCGTGTCGGGGCGGGTGGTAAAAACGGTGATCTTCTCATCGTGGTGAGCGAGCGCAAACGAGATCTCCGCCCCCTGGCTTTTGCCAATCCAGTTCTGCTGCATAAGTTTGGTCTTCTCGGGCCAGTCGAGCGTCTCGAGGCCGTCCAGGAGCTTCTGCGAGTAGTCCGTGATCTTCCAGAACCACTGCTCGAGATTCTTCTGAATCACCTCGGTGCCGCAGCGCTCGCACTTGCCGTCGTCCACTTGCTCGTTGGCAAGCACGGTCTGGTCCTTGGGACACCAATTCACGTGGGCGGCCTTCTTGTAGGCGAGCGCATGCTCGAACATCTTCAGAAAGAGCCACTGCGTCCACTTGTAGTAGGAAGGGTCGGACGTGTTCAGGGTCCGGTCCCAGTCGTACATCGTGCCGATACGCGAGAGCTGGGCGACCATCGTCTCGACGTTCTTCTTGATGGACTCGGCCGGGGGCACGCCGGTCTTGATGGCGTAGTTCTCGGCGGGCAGGCCGAAGGCGTCGAAACCCATCGGCTCGAACACGTCCTTGCCCTTCAGACGCTGGTAGCGGGCCGAGGTGTCGGCGGGCGCGAAGTTGTACCAGTGCCCCACGTGCAGCTTATCGCCGCTCGGGTACGGGAACATGGCCAGGGCATAGTAAGGGTGCTTGGCCTTTTGAAGGTCAGCTTGATGGAGCTTGGCTGCGGCCCACTTGGCCTGCCACTTCTTCTCCACCGCCGATGGATCGTAGAGATAGGTCATCACCAGCATCGTACTGGTGACAGCGGGGCTTTCCCAGATGGCCTCTGCCATTGACGGAATCGTATTTTGCATCGTAGCATTTGAGCATCATGTCGGGATCCATCTTCTCCGAACCGGCCCCACTCACGCAGCATGACCATTTGGTGCACGAACTCGAAAAGCTGGACCAAGAAGCGATGTACGTGCAACAACGCTACCGGATGCTGTCCGATACGAACGGCTACGACATAGAACACGACTGGAAAGGATTCAATAACCTCCTGACCGGTCGGGCCCTCTCACCCTTGAGTGTGATGTGCTTGCAGCACCATTTCGGCGGGAAGACACGCGGGCTTGTCGGCGACACGCTTGCGCCGCCTCTCTCTGAGCAACCCCTGCCTGACCGCCAGAAGGTGCTTGATCTCCGCCGCGAACGCCTTGATGACATGCGGGTCACGCTCCATACCCTCCTCCGGGCAGCCTCGCTCGGCCCGCCGCGCGCCGAGCAACAACATGCGATCCGCACCTACGAGATGAATGATCTTAGCCCGGCGAACGTCCGCCAAGTAGCCCTCATGGAAGAGCAGATCTTCGGCGCGGCCGGCTGGACTCAAACCTCGCTTGAGGCGCTGCTCACGACTACCGAGTGGAAAGCAGGTACGCGCGAAATCCAAGTCCTCAGGAATGATACCGGGCGTTTTATCGGCCATCTTGCTACCAGCCAAGTGCAACAAAGGATTCCCTACGTAAGAAGCACCCTCCCACCCGTAGCCGAGAAAATGGTCCTGCGGCTCGACAGCCTCAGTATTGCCGCCGGATTTATCGAGACTGGTACAGACGTCGTCATCCGCCGCCTGATCCAGGACCTGGTGGAAAGCGGGCACGACCGCCTGGTGGATGGGATCGATGAGGCACATCCCGTCACAGCCTAACAATCGCCCGCAAAGAGATCGTTTTCGTCCACATATTCGACAAATATGTGTATGTATAGTATAAAAACTATAGCCCGTTTATATCACCGTGTATTGGAGTGAATGTGGAAATCAGTATCTTTCAGGTTCTGAAAAACGTGAGCAACGGGGTGCATCGCCATCCATACGCTGTCGGCCCCTGCGTCATTACGTATCGCGCTGACATAGAGATACAGATGCGCCCCAAATGGGGCGAGGCGCAAAGCCAGGCGCTCGATGTGCTCAGCCATCCGGATGAGTATTGTAGTGGTCAAGTGGTCAAAGTCGGTCACGAAATCTTCATTATCCCCTGTCGATGGCTTATTCCCGTGCCAAACCCCAGTGCCAACTACTGGATTATGGTGGGCGCCTACGCGGACCAAGTCCATGATGGTCCGGCGGTCATCCGAAGCGTGCGACAATGGGACGCTCAAAGCGACAGCTGGAGCCCAACCCAAGAACGATTTTTGAACCAAGCCGACCTCGAGAAAAGTGGAATTCAAATCACCATCAGAGAGTTGCTGTACCCCGCCTTATATCGGCAGTTTGCCCTTGAAGAAAAGGCGGACGGAACCTGGGCGATTCACCTCGCCGATGAGGAGCTATAATCATAAACCCTCGTCACTGACGAGGGTTTTTTTGGATGTATCCCGTCCCCGCCGCGACTCAGAACGTGGTTTTTTCTTCAAGCACCTGGCCAAAAACTCCGCTAGACTGGCCCCGATATGGCCAAGCTCCCGCTCGTCGCCATCATCGGCCGGCCCAACACGGGTAAATCGAGCCTCTTCAACGCGCTCCTCGGCGAGCGCCGCGCGATTGTGAGTGACATCGCCGGCACCACGCGCGACCAGGTGGCGGCCAAGATGGAACGCGAGAAGGTGGATTATCTCCTCGTGGATACCGCCGGCATCGGCGGCGGCTCCACCGACGCGGAGTTAGAGAAAGATGTGGCCTTACAGACGGAGCTTGCCCTTGAAAAGAGCGACCTCATCCTCTTTACCGTCAACGGTCGCGAGGAGATCACCAAGAGTGACCAGGTCGTGGCCGACCTCCTCCGCCGCCGCGTGAAGCGCCACGTGCCGATTGTGGTGGTGGTGACAAAGTGCGACAACGCCAAGATCGAGCAAGAAGCTCTGCCCCGCGCCTACGAGTTGAACGTCGGCGACGCTACCGTCTGTACCAGCGTCACGCAGGGGCCGGGTGTGGAGGAGCTCGAAGCCGAAATCGAAACGAAACTACTCGCCGGCCATTTCACCAAGGACGAGGTTGAGAGCAACGGTGTGCCGCGGGTGGCCCTCATCGGCAAGCCAAACGTCGGCAAGAGTTCCATCGTCAACGCCCTGATGTCCGACGACAAGAAAGACGCCGTTGCCCGCCTGGTCTCGCCCATCCCCGGCACCACGCGCGATGCGTCGGATACCACCATCCGCCACCACGAGAAAGACTACATCTTCGTCGACACCGCCGGCCTGCGCCAGCAGGGCAAAGTGGAAGGTGACATCGAATATTACTCCACACTCCGCAGCATCCAAGCGATCGACCAGGCCGACGTCGTGCTGCTCGTACTCGCCGCCGACGAACCCATCAGTCGCCAAGACAAGCGCATCGCCCGCCAAGCACTCGACGCCGGCAAGGGCCTGCTCATCATCCTGAATAAGTCCGACCTGCTCGTGGCCGGCGGCAAAGAAGCCAAGGCCGTGGAGATCCGCAAGGAGCTCTCCTTCTGCAAGTTCGCGCCCATCTTTGCCGTCTCGGCCAAGGACCGGGAGGGACTCGCCAAGGTGTTTCCTGTCATCGACATCATCGTCGAAAACCGCAAGCGCCGCCTGGGCACGCGCGACCTCGTGCGCTGGTACCAAGATGCCATCCGCGGCCGGCCGCTCGGCGCTGCCGCTGGTGGCAAATATATCACGCAGGCCGAAGAGGTGCCGCCGACGTTCGTGATCTTCCTCAAGAATCCCAAAGGGGTCTATAACACGCAGCTGCGTACGCTGGAGAATAACCTCCGCGCCACCTTCGCGTTTGATGGCGTGCCGATTCGGTGGGTGTTAAAAGAAAGTTAATATTAAACAGTCGGTGCCAATCATCATGCTTCCACTTTTTGTACGTGGTAAATTCTCAGTCAGGCTGGTGCCCACTGTCTGGTTTCCAATTTTTGTCAGGCGGACGATCGGCACTTCTT
The DNA here is from genome assembly GCA_964640945.1 of uncultured Candidatus Peribacteria bacterium. Lineage (GTDB taxonomy): Bacteria > Patescibacteriota > Gracilibacteria > Peribacterales > Peribacteraceae > JAGOUB01. The sequence goes on from CAZXIV010000016.1 coordinate 29,049, forward strand.
TGTGCGCGACAAAGAAGTGCCTCCCTAAGGGGCTGCGAGCCAAGCCTTTCGCCCATCGTCCTTCGGACTCGGGCTCAAGAGCTTGTC
>CAZXIV010000017.1:0-6512 GCA_964640945.1 uncultured Candidatus Peribacteria bacterium
CCTTAGGGAGGTACTTTTTGTCGCGCACAAAAAGTACCACTCGTCCGCCTGACAAGAAGTGGAAAACCGTTGGTTGGCACCAGTTTCAGGGAAATAATCAGCCAACCACACTCTTCAAAATCTCCTGTACCTTCCCCAGATTCGCCTGCCCCTTTAAAGTCGTTCATAACAGCGCCGAGGAGATGTAAGAAAAAGCCCTGCCGAGGCAGGGCTGGTTCCAATGAACTTAGAGGACGATGAGGCTCCCCACAATCAGGGGAATGGCGATCAAGTTATAAAGGCTGTGGTACATGGTTGAGCGACTGAGACCGCCCCGCCAGTAGTGGATCGTGAGCCACAGTCCGACGGCGCTCAACGGCAGGGCCAGGCCAATTGGCAGCATCGGTAGAAAAAATGGATGGGCTAGTCCAAACTTTGCACTGCGTATGAAAGCGTCTGTCCACGTTTTTGTACCCTGTCGGTAGGTGCATTCTTCGACGTAGGCGGCGTGGGCTAGGCCTGGCAGCAAAATGTAAAAACTGAATGCAGACAGAGCGAGGATCGCAGTTTTTATCAACCAAGGTGGGGTGGCTTGTGGTCTTGATGGTTCCTCCGGCACAAAAAAGACATCACAGAATAGATACCAGTTGGCAGTTTGCAGGCAGGGAAAAAAGTGACTACTCAATTGCCAGGTGGCGAGGACAAGGAGGGCAGCAAGAATGCACTGGAGAAGATCGTTTCTTTTCCATCCCTTCATATATCGTTGATAATCTGGGGCTTTTTCAGAGAGATCTGCCCTCGCCGACGATATCAACAATACCAATAATGCCATCAGTATCATTAATTGCCCAAAAATGGGCAAAATGATGAATGGCATGATTCGGGAGGACTTCTTTATGTAGGCGAACCAAGCCTCTGTTTCCCCGACTGTCCAGCCGCTGAGTCGCAAGACACTATAGGTGACGCCAACGGCGATGCCGGTCGCCAGACAGAGTAGACACAGGCTGTACCACATCCAATGAAACACTCGTTTCAAAAACATCTGTATTCCTTATTCTGGGGGGCGATACTTGTTAAAGATCTGTAAATAAAGCATAATCTTATTTTTAGCGAGGGCAATGGTTTCGCGGGTCATTTCGTCACCTGACTGAGGATGGCTTGTACCTTCCCCGGATTTGCCTGCCCCTTGGAGGCTTTCATCACTGCGCCGACGATGGCGCCGAGGGCCGAAGCCTTGCCGGCTTTGAAGTCTTCAAGGGCTTTGGGATTAGCGGCGAGCGCTTCTTCCACCAGCTTCTTGAGGGCGCCGTCGTCGCTGATCTGCCCCATGCCCTTCTCGGCGATGATCGCGCGCGGGGCCTGGCCGGTCTGGACCATGAGTTCGAGCACTTCCTTGGCGGCGTTGCCGGAAATCGTACCGTCGCTTACGACGCCGGCCAGCTCCACGAGATCGCCGAGGGAAGGGGCGTCGGCCGTCGTCTTATTGGCGGCGTTGAGGAAACCGAGCATCTGGGTGAGTACGAGGCTTGAGGCCTTGCGGCCGTCCTTGGTGACGAGGTAGACGGCGTTGAAGCGATCGCGCAGGCTCATGTCATCCAGCACTAGGCGCTGCTCGGCTGGATTTAGGCCAATCTCGCCGAAGCGCTTTTGGAGCGCACGAGGAAGCGCCGGCAGCTCGGCCAGAGCTTTCTGCAATAAGGCCTCGTCGAACGACAGCGGCGGGATATCAGGCTCGGGGAAGTAGCGGTAGTCCTGGGCCGATTCCTTATCGCGGAGCATACGTGTCATGCCCTCGTCGTCCTGCCAGCCGACGGTGATGTCACCGGAGAGCGGGCCGCCCGTCTCTTCCCACAAATCACGCAGGCGGCGTTCCTCGTAGGCGAGGGCGCGCTCGAGCGCTTTGAAGGAGTTAAGGTTCTTAATCTCGCTGCGGGGGTTCAGTTTTTCTGTTCCCTTTTCCCGCAAGGAGATGGAGGCGTCGAAGCGCATCATGCCCTTGAACATGTCGGCTTCGCTGGCGCCGACGGCGATGAGGATGCGGCGCAGTTCCTGGGCGAAGGCACTGGCTTCGTCGGCGGAGCGGAGGTCGGGCTTGGTGACGATCTCCATCAAGGGCGTGCCGGCGCGGTTGTAGTCGCAGAGCGTGGAGTGGCCGCGGTGCGTCAGCTTGCCGGCGTCGTTCTCCAGGTGCAGGCGGTGGATACGGCAGATCTTGGTATCAAGCAGAGCGCCGTCGGGAGCGACGAGGTCGTACTCCACCTGGCCCTCGGTGGAGAGCGGGAAGTCGTACTGCGAGATCTGGAAGCCGGCGGGCAGGTCCGGGTAGAAGTAGTGCTTGCGATCAAAGTGGCAATCGGGATGCACCGTGCAGCCGATGGCCAGCGACGCGAGTACGCCCAAACGAACAGCTTCGGCGTTGACCACCGGGAGCGTGCCGGGGTGGCCCATGCAGACCGGGCAGACCGTCGTGTTGGGCTCCTTCTCAAAGGCGTCGTTATCGCAGCCGCAGAACATCTTCGTCTTGGTGCGGATCTGCGCGTGCACCTCCAGGCCGATGATCACTTCGAGGTTGGACATGAGGAAGTACTGGAAGAATACCAGGAAAGTATCCAGTATTCAGTATTGAGTATTAAGGGTTCAAGTCCATTTTTTAGCCTTAATACTGGATACCTAATACTTAGTCATTCACCCGGCTCATATATTCCTGAGACTCGGTGTTTACCTTCACTTTATCGCCGACGTTGATAAAGAGGGGCACGTTCACCACGAGGCCGCTCTCAAGGGTGGCGGGCTTAGAGCCGCCGCTGGCGGTGTCGCCCTTTACGCCGGGGATGGTCTCGATGACATTCATTTCGACGGTGGCTTTCAGCTGGATGCCGATCGGCAGGTCGTTGTAAACAACGGAGTCCACCTCACCGCCCTCGATGAGGAAGGGGATGATGTCCTCGAGCGAGTCGGCGCGGAGCGTGAACTGATCGTAGGTCTCCTGGTCCATGAAAGTGAATTCGTCACCGCCCCTAAAGAGGAACTGTACGCGGCGGTAGCCGACGTCGGCGGGTTCGATCTTTTCGCTGCCTTGGAAGTTCCGGGCCAACACGGCGCCGGTCTTGAGGTGCTTCAGTTTGCACTGCATGTTCGCCTTGCTCTGGCTCTTGCGGCCAAACTGCGAACTGACGACGAGATACGGCTCACCGTCAACGGTAATAGCGCGGCCGGGCTTGAGGTCCGTGATCGTGTACATAGCGTCGATAGTCTGCTCAGGGTTTTAAGCGGCGTCAACTGTGGGCTCTAGAGTGTCGCCGGAGCCGGTTTCGCCGGTTTGGTCGCTCTCGGTGGCGCGTAGTTCTTTCAACTGGCGCATACGGGCGCGAAGGCGAGCGCTTAGGCCTGGCTCTTCCGTGATGCCGTGGTCCAGACGGCGCAGGATCTGGCCCTCGTCGGGGTGGCCGGCGATGGACGTCATCTCGCTGACAAGCTGGTTGAAGCGCGAGGCAGGCAGGCGGTAGATGGCGATACGTTCGAGCATGCCCTTCACCAATTGGTCGATCTCGGCGGCTGAGAGGTGGGGGATGGTGGCGGGGAGCGTGGGTCCGCGGCGCGAGGTTGATTCCATGGCCACCTCTGTGCGGCGCTGGCGGGCGAGGGTAGCGATGGTTTTTTCGAGGGCGCCGGCCTCGCGTTGCACTTCGGCCGAGTTCTCTTCGACATTGCTGCGGAGCTCGTTCAATAGCGGCGTGAGGTCCGAGAAGGCGGAAAGGTCGCTATCAGGCTCGGCTTGGAGGGTGGTGCGCAGGGAGGTGAGAGCGTCGAGTAGCATCGTCTCGCGGCTGGTTTCCTCGGTGTTGCTTTCAGGTAAAGCGGCGGCGGTGGCCAGGACGGCCTGCTTGAGGGGATAGCTGACGTCGGTCGGCAGGGCGGCGGCCAGTTGGAGACTGTTGGCGGCCAGCTCATCGGTGACGAAGGAGGCGGTGGCGCCCGAGCCCGAAGCTGACTCTTCGGCTAGGGCGAGGATGGTGGTGCGGTATTCGTCGAGGAGCGAGCGGACGATGGCGCCACTAGCCGATTCACCGACGGTGGCCTCGCCGACGGTAGCGCCGCTGGCGGCCAGGCGCAGGACCTGCGAGGTAGTGGCGACCGTGTCGGGGGACGACTCGGGCAGGAGGGCGGCGGCCTCATTGAGGCGAGTTTCGGCCAGCTGTAGTGTCTTTTCCGCGCGCGAGTGGCTGCCGAAGGTGAGGAGTAGATCGACAGCCTCGGCGGCGCGTTTGACGGCGTAGAGCGGCGAGGTGGGGAGAATACCGGCATTGGCGATGCGCACTTCGTGTTGCCATTGGGCCAGCTCGCGGCGGTGGACGGCGTCGCGGGCGGCGTTCTCACTCACCCAGTCGTCATCGGAGTAGGGGTCGAGACTGGAGAAGCGCGGCTCGCCGTCGGCAGCGAGAACGAGGCGTTCAGCATTCTGGACCAGGTAGCGCTCGGTGCCGACCGAGACGCGCACGGGGCGGTCCCAGGCATCGATGGTGACGGTGCCATCTTGGACACTCACGCTGGCGCTACCTTCGTTGACGGTGACGGTGCCGGCGGGAGTAGCCACGCGAATGCCGTCGACCGCGAGCGGTAGTAGGCCGTAGATCCAAGCGGTGCCGCTGGTCAGCTCGCCGGTAATAGGCAGGGTGGGATGGTTGCCGATGTCGTCGATGGCAAAGACGGTGCCAGGCGCCAGGCGGACGACTCCAAAGGAGTGCAAGGCAAGGGTGGCTTCGCCGTCGCCGGTGGCGATGCGGCCCGGAGCGTTGAGGGTGAGTTCACCCGTGACCGGCTGGAGCAGGCCCTGGTCGCCGAGGGAGACGGTACCGCGCGTGGCGGCTAGCGAGACGGAGGTGGCGGCGACGGTGTGGGGGGCAATGAAGAGGAGCGGACTGCTCTTGATGAGGAGTGCAGTCACTAAGAAGGCGGCCGACCACTTGGCGAAGATGATGCCGCCATCGGCGGCCGGAGCCGGGCTCAGGCGGGCGTTCATGAGCAGCTGGATACGGGCCTGCAGATCGGCGTTTGGTTCGAGCCAATCGCGCACTTTGGTGAGCATGTGGGCCGCGCGCTGGGGCTCGATTTGGCTCTCAATGCGTTGCCACACCCGCTGCTTTTGGGCGGCAGAGGGCTCAAGTGCCTGTCGTACCTGGGCCAGGGCAGCCGGTTCGGGCTTCGGTTGATCATTCTCCAGGAGGCCAGTGGACGTTCCGTCCCAGAGGGCGGACGTGTAGTCGGCGAGCCGGCGGAGGAGGTTGAGAATCATGGTATTTCGCTTCTACAAACGTGTTTTTGGCGGCTTTGTTACGTTCTAGGGTCGAGATTTGCGGGTAAAATAGACTCTAATTTCCGAAGGGCCCGCAACTTGAGGACACGCACGCTGCCCTCGCTCGTCCGCATCACCCGGGCGACGGCGCTGCCGGGCAGGTTGCCGATGAATGACAGCACGAGTACGTCGCGGTAGCGGGTGGGTAACTGGTCGATCGCGGTGCGCACGGCGTTGATGGCCGATTTACGGCGGAGGGCCGTATCTGCCTGGTTGAATTCGTCCTCATCGGGCAGATCTTCTGGTACTTCTTCAAAATGGCGATCACGGCGGTAGACGTCGATGACGGTGCGCCGGGCGATCTGAAACAGCCAGGCCAGAAACGGCACCTGGGGCTGCGGTTGGTATGATCCCAGCTTCTCCCAGGCCTTCACGAAGATGTCGGCGGTGACGTCCTCGGCCACCTCGGCCGGAAGGCGAAAGGCGGTGTAGCGGTAGACCGCGCCAAAGCACAGGTTGTAGAGCTCGCCGAAGGCTGCTGTATCACCCGCTTGTGCCTGCAAGACGAGGGCTTTCAGCCGCCCGTCATCGATGGTTGAGGCCTCCATTGGGACACCGAGTATAGCGCTTTCCCCGGGGGATGGAGCGCTTTCTATTCCGAATTTTCACCTGAACCACTCGGCGATTTAGTCTGCTTCGAAGGTGCGCTCGACTCGGCGTGCCTTCGGCTTTGGGAAGGGTGAACGAGGTATTTTGGGGGTTTGGAGCCGGGAGGGTGTGTCGATGGCTTCGGGGGCGTCGGTCAGGCGACGCGGGCAGATCATCAACGGATGCATCGTGTCTTCGCCGCTCTTATAGGTGGGCAAAGCGTGCATATCCACCGTCAGGCCTTCGGCCTCCAGGTCCTTCTTCCAGCGTTCGAACAGCTTGCCGGAGAAAATTTTGTAGGACGTCTGCGCGCGGGCTTGGAGGTAGATGGGCGGGAATTGCCCCGCCCGGAGGTAGTGCTCTTTGTACTGCGTGAGCAGCTGCTTAAGCAACGCCACGCCGGCCCCCGGTTGATTGGCGGCGAGATCGGAGACGTAGACGACCGGACGGCCCTGCCAGTGGCGCAGGTCCGGTGCGCCTTGCACGTCGCGCTCTTGAATTTTGCCGTGGTAGGCGAGAAGATAACCGACCATGCGACCGTCCTGGCGGTACTGAGCCGAGAGGTCGGGTTGTTGATGAATGGCGTTGGCAA
>CAZXIV010000017.1:6612-28175 GCA_964640945.1 uncultured Candidatus Peribacteria bacterium
CCGTCCTGGCGGTACTGAGCCGAGAGGTCGGGTTGTTGATGAATGGCGTTGGCAATATCTTTGGCAATGAGCTGGTTCTCGACGTCGTGGACGTTGACGATGAGCGTCTGATTATCACGGTAGATTTTACTTTCGTTATAGGAGGTGGCCAGGCGTCCTCGAAGGTGAGCGAGGCGAGGCCATCGCTCGGGAGCAGCGGCCGGGGCGGCTGACCGTCTTGGAATTCGACCGTGGCGGGCAGAGCTGGTCGCGGTTCGTCGAGCTTAAGATCGCCGACGTTGGCGCCGAATTTATCCGTGTACGCGATGGGCGCCAGGGGGACGAAGTGGTTGGGGCGGCGGGGGAGTTCGAGGAGGGCGTCGGAATGGCCGAGGCCGATTGCGACGTGCTTGGGGTCGTAACCTTCGGCCGCCCCGCGCCACTCCATATAGCGGGCGAAGAAGTCGCGGTAGAGAGCGGTGGTGAGGGCGAGCGTGCCCGCGTCGGTGTAGTTGGCCGCCACCTCGACGTTGTCGGCCGCGAGCACGCGCGGGGCGTCGCGCAAGGCCTCGGGTGCCACCACGTCGCGCAGCGGTTTATTCAGCTCATTCATTTCCTTATAAACGTCGTCGATTGGCCGCCCGATATCGGCGTCCTTGCTCATTAAACTCTGGGCGATTGTGCGCGGGTTGCCTTCCTCTCTTTCCATCTGCAGCGTGAAGATCGCCGTGCCGAGGTTGAAGGTGTAGATCGTGTTCTTGCCCGAACCGAAGGGCATGCAGGTGTTGGTGTCGTTGCCGGCGATGATGCCGTCGACGGCGCTCTTGGGGTGGATGGCGGCGATAAACTCCTGGCGCTTGAGCACGACGCCGTGCGCTTCGGCCAGGCTGACGATCTGGGCAGCGAGCGACTCGGGGATGGCTTCTTCGCGTTCTGCCTGGAGCCAGCGCTCGATAGCGTGTCTGCCGAAGGCCTTCTTCACCTTGGCAAAGAGGCCCTGCGGATTCTGGGCCAGGCCGCCTTTGCCGCGGCGTCCCACGGCGGCGCGGACGATCTCGCGGGGCGAGAGCAGGACCCGGCCGTCATTGGTGCGCCAGGTGACGTAGCGCACGCGCATGGGGCGGATGGTCTGCAGGCGATCGAGCGTGCCATTCAAGCTGGCGTCGCGGAGCTCGAGGGCACTCAAGTCCATGCAGGGGAGTTCGATGTAGTTCGTCGGCTTTTTTAGTTCGTGCTTGCCCGCGTTGCTGATGTCGTCGCGACCGAGGAAGCCGGCGACCACTTTTTCATCCTGGCTGCAGTAGGCCAGGGCGTCGTCCATGTTCACTTTACTTTCCGGGCGCAGGGCGAGGGCTACGCCGAAGTCGTAGAGATCTTGCCGGCCGGCGGTCTTGAGGCCTTCGAGGGCTTGCAAGGCTTCACCGGAGGCGACCTTCTGAGCGAGGTTGGCGTAGCGGAAGAGATCGTTGGCCGAGCGGAAGATATCGCCTGGCGTGGTGTAGGTTGCGCTCAGACTGCCCACTTCGGGGATGGTCTCGGCCCAGCGGTCGGCCTGCATGCGCACGGTGGCGAAGTCGAGATTAAGACTGCCGGCTACGGCGTTAAGATGCTGCTGGGCCGAGCCCTAGTCGAACGGGCGATTGGTGCCGGCCACCTGCGCGAGGATCTGGCGGTTGAAGACAGTGGGGCCGAGTGTGGAGGCTTCTTGCAGTTTGATGATCGACGGGAAGGCATAGAGGGCGTCGTGGCGTGTGAGTGAATCGCGGTCGCAGTAGGCGAGCATGGCCGGCGCCCCGAAGACGGCGGCCCCGGCCTGGAATGGCTGCCAGATATTTTCTTCGTCTTGCCAGCTGGGAGAGTGCGTATGAAGGGCGGTTAGAGTCTCGCTGAGCGTGCCCGGTTGGACTCCGGCCCGGAGGAGTTGCTCGATTTCCTCAAGGCGCAGGTGCGTGGTTTTTGCGCGTTCGTAGTCGGTGTCCGTCAGTCGGATCGGTTCCGAGGGCGTGCAGGCGGCGTATTTTGCGAGCGACGCATGGGCGACGATGTAGGCCGCCAGTTCGGGAAGCGTTTTCGCCTGCGAACGGTCCAAGAACCACTCAAGGGCTGGCACGCGGCCACGCACGTCTTCCGTCGTCCGGACCGCCAACTGCTCGCAGAAGTCGAGCGTATAGCGGAGATATTGCTTGGTGCTGCTCAGTAGACGCTTAGCCGCGATTGCGCATAAACGCGTGCGGAATTCGTCGCTCTTCAAGATAGCGGGATCGATCTTGCAAATCCGCAGGTGACGATCGAGCTGCGAAATGCCGTCTTCATCACTGGTAAGCTTCCGCAGACCGGTCATGGCCGCGACTTGGAAGAGAGGAGCACTCAAGTCGAAGTCGAATCCTGTGGCGATCGTCTCGGCGCTCCAAGCCTCACCGTTGGCTATCAGGGCACAAATGCCCGCTTGTGCAGCGGCCCGCACGTCCGGATCGGCTACTAGTTTGGCAAGGTAGGGGGATTCTGTTCGCATACCGTAGGTCCATCTCACATGATCCTGGTCGCTCGTTAGGTAGTTGATGGCTTGCTGCTTGGTGGCGGCGAAGAACGCCTCTTCGGGTATCAGGTTTTGCCAGGTCTCAGCCGGATCGGGTTCGAGAATTTGGACGCCGTCTTCCCACTCGTTTTTGGCTTCCGAAGCATCGCGCGCTTTCATTTCCGTGACGATTACGGCGGCGAGTTCGCGGACGGGCAGATTGGCGACGGCGCTCGCGTCCAAGTGAAAAATGTTCATCAGCTCCCGGGCGGCCGTTCCTTGGCCGGCTTTGATGGAAGCAGCTACGCCCGCTTCGGCTTCGGTGCGAATGAGGCTGAGATCGGGTTGGTACGTAGCCACGAAGTCCCTCCAGCTCGGATAACTTTCGTAGGGCCTATTATGGTCGCGGCACCACTTGAGCTGGCGGCGCAGCCACTCCGTGGCGGCGGTCTTCAGTTCTGCCGGCGTGATGTGGAAGGCGTCGGTATAGAGTTGGTTTTGTTCGGGGTCGCGACGCATGCAGCAACTGAGCGTGTGGACGGCTTGGGTGTGCATCTCATCGTCTACTTCGAGCTTCAGTTCGGTGACCAAATTGACGGCCTGGTTGGCGTGGGCGTGGTAGCCGGCGGTCTGGATGTCGGCGAAAATCTCGAACACGGCGGCCCGGCCGGCGACGCGGTACTCCTCCTGTGTCAGTGGGCTCTGGAGAGTGAATTGCATCAGCCGATTTAAGGCCGACCAAGAGTGCCTCGACTCGTTACGCTTCAGAAAAACTGGCAGGGCCGCCTTGATCTCGGCGGCAAGGGCGGCTTGGCGCTCGGGGTCGAGTTGGATATTGCTCAGGAGAAAAGAGCGGTCCAGATGCTCGAGCTTCGGTTCGTCGCCTCCGTAGCTGTTGTAGGCGTCCCGGCTGTCGAGACTGCTCTTGAAGGCTTTGCGGATATAGTCTTCGACCTTCTGCTGAACCGCGGAAGCGATGTCCTCGGTCAGGACTTTTCCCTTCAGCTCTTCCCACTTGGCGGCTGGGACGCTGCTGGCGATCAGGAAGACCGCGTCGGCTTTTCCGGCCAGTCCAGTCGCCGTATTCGGGAAATCGGAGAAATAATGCGGCAGCAGAGAGAGACAGCGAAGATCCCTGTGACAAGCTAAACGGATATTGTCCAAGGTCTTTTCGACCTGTTTCTGAACTTCCGCCGCGGACGGTTCGGTTTCGGCTGCGCCGTCATTGCCTTCTTTTTCAATTGTGGCCATCTCCTGATTATATCAGATTCTATGCTCTTCTGTCGATGAGGGGTGGCTGAGAGCGATTGCCGTCAGGATCCAGATGGTAAAAGCCACCGCGACGTCCTCCCAAGCGTGTAAAAAGAGACATCCCACCGCTAAGGAGAGCTGGGCGATGGCGGCCGTCGAACCCGCCGTCTCACGGCTACGGACGAGAGGCAATAGGCGCCAAAGCGTTAGGCCGATGATAGCGAGCCATAAAAGGAGGCCCGGCCAACCGAGTTCGACCCCGAGTTGCAGGTACCAGTTTTCGGGATGGAAGGGGCAACGGCAGAGGCGGTCGGTGGGCTGCACCTGCTTGTCACCTAAAAAGACGCAAAGCTCAGGCTGGGCCTTGGCCCAAGAGGGATCGTCCTCGGGCCGGAGTTTTACACAAGCATCGGCAAAGCGGCTACTGGCCGGGCCGGCGCTGGCCAGGCCTTCGCCCCAGGGGTGCGCGGCCAGGCGTGTGATGGCGGCGATCGGCTGCTCAAAATGGCCGCGGGTGGAAGAGGCGCGAATCACCGTCTGGGGGGCGGCGAGTCCGCCGATCACGGCGACGGCGATGAGGCCGGTAGTCACGGGCAGGAACCAGCGGCGGAGCGTGCGGGTGTGGACCTGGAGTGAGCCCACGGCGATGAGTCCGGCCGCCGCGCCGATCCAAGCAGTGCGCGAGAAGGTGGCGAAGAGCGCGGCCAAGAGCAGGGCGCCGAGCCCGGCGCTACGCCAGGGCAGCGCGCGGCGGTGGCTGAGCGTGGCCATCAGGATGGCGAGCGGAATCGTGAGCCAGAGGCCGAATTGATTCGGTCCGCTCAGGGTGGATTGCGCCCGGCGGATCATCGTTTCGCCGATTTGACTAAAAGGCGCCAGCGGCGAGTCGGGCAGGTAGAGCGAGTGGAAGTTGGTGGCGTAGCCGAGCCACCCAAAGGCTGAGAGCGGCAACACTAGCCCGAGCAGTCCAAAAGCGGCGACGCCAGCGGCCACAATCAGCAGGGTGTGACGCATGCGCGCGCCCGCTGCGGCTGACCACGGCACCTTGCGGAGGATGACGAAGCCGAGTGGTGCGAGCACGTCGTAGCGGAGCCCGAGCGCCAGCTTGGCCAGTGACGTGTCGTGCCAGGTGGCCGAGGCAACGGCCACCACGAAGAATGCGACCACGAGCACGTCGAGTAGGTCGGAGGCGGGCAGGCGGCGCCGGTGCCGGGCGATCTGGACGATTTCTACAGCTGCCAAGCCGAGAATCACAACGAAGAGGAGTTCCTTCCAGAGTGCCAGCCAGGGCAGCGGCGCGTGGCCGGGACCGGCGATGAGGCGGGTCGACAGCGTAACGAGCAGGGCATGCAGCGGCAAAAGCGCCACGAGCACGATCGTCAGCAGCTCGCGCCAGCTTTGGAGGGAGCGGCGGCCGGTGGCGGCAAGAGCGGCCATAAGGAGAGTAGGATAGCACGTCAGGCGCCGCGCCGCTGTTTGGTACCGCCGAACGCGGCCAGATCTTCTCCGAGCATGGCCGGGGTGTAATCGGGGTAGAACTCCGTCCGGAAGCGCAGGCGCGTCTCGCGGCGGTAGGCATGCAGGTACTCGTTGTCGTGGACGATGCCGCTGTCACCCTCGCCGGTACGGATGATCAGGTCGAAGGGGCGGTAGGCGATTCCCTGGCGTGGCAGGTCAAGGTAGTCGGTCCAGTCGCCCCGCTCACCCTCCGCGCGCCAGGCCGCCAGCGCGCGCGCCTGCTCGTCGAGGCCGCTGTAGCCGAGGCACAAGGCGACAACCATGCCGGTTCGGTCGGCGGTGGCCGTGGTGATTTTTTCAATGAGCGCCCGCTCCGTTTTATTGAGTGTTTCGATTTGCCCCATGTACACAAAGCGCATGTCGGCATGCACGGGCTCGTGCATCCATTTCTCAAGCACCTCGCGCAAGAAGCGCTCATACACTTGGTGAAGTACCAGTATCTCCTCCGCCGGGCGTTCGCGTAGGTTCTCGATGGAACCGCCCCAGACGGCGAAGAGCTCGATACCAGCCGCCTTTGCGGCGGCCAGGTGGAGACGCGTGTTCTCGGCGCCGGCTTCGTAGGCGGTGCGGAACGAGGCACCGCTGGCGCGCGCCCAGCGGCGCTGGCCGTCGGGGATAATGGCGATTGCGCGCGGCGGTTTGGCGGAGTTGGCCATAGGTCAGCGCATGTCCGGCGGCACTGGCAGTCCCATGAGCTCCAGGCAGAGCGGGGCGATGTCCTTGAGTCCAGTCTTGCCCTTGAGCGCTGCAGCCGAAGCGATTTTGGGCGAATGCACGAAGGTTTGTACCGGGCTGGTGGAGTGGCTCGGGGAGACGGTGACGCCGTCTGGATCGAGCATGCACTCGGCGTTGCCGTGGTCGGCGGTGATGATCCAGTCGTAGCCGTGCGCCTCGAGGGCGGGCAGCAGGCGGGCGAGCTGTTTGTCCACGGTTTCGCAACCCTTCACGACCGCCTCGATTTTGCCGCCGTGGCCGACCAGGTCGGGGTTGGCGTAGTTCATGACGATCAGGTCGTAGGTTTCCTTCGCCACGTTCTCGAGCACGCGGTCGGTGAGGGCGGCGGCGCTCATCTCCGGCGTCTCCGCAAAGTTCGGCACCTTGGGCGATTCCACCAGCACGCGGTCTTCGCCGGGGTAGGGTGCTTGTTCCTGGGCATTAAAGAAGAATGTGACGTGCGCAAACTTGTCGGTCTCGGCGACGCGGAGCTGCTTTAAGCCGGCCTTCGACACCACCTCGCCGAGCGTATTTTTAACGGCGGCTGGCGGGAAGGCGATCGGCAAATGGTCGGAGTAGGGACCCATGCAGACCACGTCGGCGATGCGCACGGGGCGGGGGAAATCGGCGAAGTCCTCGGCTTCGAGCGCGCGCACCATCTGGATCATGCGGTCGCTGCGGAAGTTGATGCAGACGGCCACGTCGCCGGCGGCGATACTTTTAAAGGAAGGCGTTTTGAGCGGACGGAGGTAGTAGTCGGTCTTCTGATTCTCGGGGGCTTCGAGATACCAGGCCTGCACGCTGCCTTCCAGGTCGGCGGTTTCTGTCCCTTCGCCGCTAATCATGAGGTCGTAGGCCAGCTTAGTACGGTCGGCATACTGCTTGTCGCGGTCCATGCCGTAGTAGCGGCCCACGAGCGAGGCCACAAAGCCGATCTTCTGGAGGTCGATCTCTTTTTTAAGCAGCTGGAAGTCGGTGCAAAACTGCTGTTCGCGCACGTCCCGGCCGTCGCTAAAGAGGTGCAGGTAGACCGTCGCGACGCCGCGCTCCTTGGCCAGCCGCAGCATGGCGTGGAAGTGCTCAGCTGAGCTGTGCACGCCGCCGGGGGAGTAGAGGCCGATCACGTGGAGCGGCACGCCCTTTTCCTTGGCGCGGTCGCAGGCGGCGGTGAGGACAGTGTTCTTCTGGAAGTCGCCCAGGCGGATGGCGCGATCGATTTCGGCGAGCGGCTGAAAGACGACGCGGCCGGCGCCGATGGTGAGGTGACCGGGCTCGCTCGCGCCCTGCTGGCCGGGCGGCAAGCCGACGGCTTCGCCGGAGGCGTCCATGATGACGCTCGGGATATCTTTCTCCAGGCGACGGAGGGTTGGCATATCGGCCAGAGTCCGGGCATTCCCCGGGCCCGCTGGGGCCACTCCAAAGCCATCGATGACGATCAAGCAGACGCGCGGCATGGAGGCATCCTAGCGTCCTGGCGCAGTCATTCAACTGCTGGCTATAAAAGGGGGTTTTCTGGTATAATAATTCGAATGCACCATTACGACTTCAATCGGCCCGAGCCGCGCACGAGCATCCTGATGGGGATGATCACGTGCATCTTGATTGTGGCTGCTGCGGCCGTGCTGGGGAAGGCGATGGTGAACTTGCAAGCCGCACTTATCAGTAAGCCCGACGTGGGTATCTACTTGCTCCTGCCCGAGATGGATCTTGGCCACACCGAACTGCTCCGCGAGCAGGACGGCGAGCGCGACTACTACGCCGATAGCAAAGAAGGTCCGCTCCTGGTGCGCTTGCGCCAGAAGGAAGGAAAGTGGGCCGTCTGGTCGTACGATCACCTCCGCTCCGATGCCGGCAGCGGCGCCGTGCGTTCGTGATGATCGCGTACGATGAGGAGTGGGAAGCGGACGACGGCGTTCCAGATGCGCGGGAAGCGGGAAGGTTGTTGAATGAGCCGCCAGAGCCACTCGAGACCCATTTTTTGCATCCCTACTGGGGCGCGCTCGATGCGGCCGGCGATGAAGTCGAAGCTGCCCCCGATCCCCATAGCTACGCGCACGCCCGGCATCTCCTTGAGGTAGCGGTCGATCCATTCGTCCTGCTTGGGCGCGCCGTAGGCGACGAGCAATAGCTTGGCGCCGCTCGCATTCACGGCGGCCATGATAGCCGGAGCGATCTCGTCGCGCGGGCTGCCCTCGAATGCACCAGCGATGTGCAAGCGCGAGTTTGTCTGCTGGAGAATGCCGGCGGCTTCATCGGCCACACGCTCACGCCCGCCCAATAAAAAGACCGGCGCGCTCTCATCGAGTTCGGCACAGAGAGCGGTAATGGTATCCACGCCCGTGACACGTTGCTGGTTGGTTGCGCCAGCACGCTGCATTGCCCACACCACACCGGTGCTGTCGGGGATATTCAGCGCCGTGCGTTGTAGTAGCGCGAGGAAATCGGGATGACTCGCGGCGTAGACGAGCATCTCGTTGTTCGGCGTCATGACGTGGTTTTGTCCGGGGTTGGCGAGCATCTCCCGGAGGCGCGCTACGGCCTCGGCCGGGGTGACGGCATCGATCGGCGCGCCGAGGAGAGAGAAGCGGTTGGTCACGTGAGCGTGAGGCGGACCATCTTTTGCCGCGAGGTTTGGCCCGAGAGGAGCGCGGCGGTTGCGGCCGGGAATGTGGCTGGGAGCAACTCTAGCAGCTCGTCATTCGCGCGGCCGTCTTCGGCTTTCGCTCTCACACTCACCTTCAGGCTGCCATCGGCTAATACGGGGCCCACTTTCGGCACCTTCGCACCCGGGCGGCAACGCACGGTGAGCGTGAGTGTCCGCTCGCTTGCGAGCCGGCGCTGCAAGTCGGCGAGGTTTATCATTTCGTATGCTGCTGGCGCCACTCCGCGATCTTCTTATGGTCGCCAGAGAGGAGCACCTCGGGCACCTTGAGGCCGCGGAATTCTTCCGGCCGGGTGTAGTGGGGGTATTCGCGTTTGCGCTTGAGCGATTTGGAGAAGCTCTCTTCGTGGGCTGAATCCTCGTGTCCCAAGACCCCAGGCACATGGCGGGCCACCGCGTCAATGAGCACCATTGCCGGCAGCTCGCCACCGGTGAGGACGTAGTCGCCGATCGAGATCTCCTCATCGATAAAGCCGGCGTCCTGCACACGCTGGTCGATGCCTTCGTAGTGGCCGCAGAGAAGCATGAGCCACGGCTTCTTGGCGAGGCGTTCGACGGTGGTTTGCGTTAGGCGCTTGCCGCCGGGCGTCAGGAAAATGCGGTGGGGCTTGGCGGTTGCTTCGGGGTTGGCGGCGGTGGCGGCTTCGATGGCGGCCACGACGGGCTCCGCCATTAGTAGCATGCCGGCGCCGCCGCCGTACGGGCGGTCGTCCACTTGGCGGTGGGTGCCTTTACCCTGGTCGCGGAGGTCGTGGAGGGCGAGGGTGAAGTGCCCCGCCTCGCGGGCGCGCTTGAGAATGCTCTCCGAGAGCGGACCCGTAAACATGCCGGGAAAGAGGCTTAAGACGTCGATACGCACGGGCAAAGTATGGCTCCAAATTGCCTGAGGGGAAAGCTATTTTTGGGCGTCATTCGGTCTTTCGCTTCAAAATTGCAGTTTAATATTTTTGTTTCTTGACGTGCGATTGGTTCGTCCTACCATCTTCCCGTTCCTGCTTCGGCAGGACGACGATTGGTAAGTGGTCGTCCTCTGTGGGGTGACACGGCGGACGCCCTTACCTCCCCCTTCTCCCAGCACCCGCTGGTCGAGAAGGGGGATTTTTTACTGCGATCAGTCCTCGTCGCGCGCGCGGCGGCGGGCGGCGCGGTGGGCCGTGTCGCGGCCGGTGTGTTCTTCTTTATAGCGCTTGATCTGCGGTTCCATTTTTTCAATGCAGCGGTCGATGGCTTCCAATGCCCGGGCGCGGCGCGACTCGGCCCGCAGAACGGTCTTCGGGAGGGTGACGGTGATCATCACTTTCACGCGGTCGCGGGCTTTCTCCGTCGGGCGCTCCTCGGCTTCCACCCGGATGGCCGACGCCTCGTCCTTCAGGCGCTCGCAATAGGTGGCGAGTTTGCCGATCTTGCGGGCGAGCAGCAGGAGCTCGTCGGCGGTGTAGACTATCCCTTTCTCGAAGTGCTGGACGTTCATAGAAGAGGGGGAAAGAAGCAATAGGCGAGTCTAGCATTGCCTCAAGGCTTCGACACGCGCTCGGAGCTGCTGATTGCGTAAAATGGTGCTTTCGTGGTACAATGACGTGAAAGTCTCACACCCACACCCACCTTCTCTATGAGTCTCGCTGGAACTCCGAACGACGGTACCCCCGAGCGTCAGGCCCCGACCGATCGCCTGGCCGCCCTCCGCGGCCTTGGTCTGCAGCGTAATAACCTGGCCGATACCATTAACCGCGCCACGGATTCTTTCACGAAGTTGCTGGGTGAGGTTTCCCGCGCCGTCGGTCGCTACGGCGCTGTTCAGTTGGAGAACTTGGGTCGCATGCCGGTGTTCCCCGAGCCGATCCGCGCTCTGATGGGCATGCTCTCACGCAGCCCCGAGGCGCTCGCTGCCCAACTCAATCGCGTTCTCCCTAACCACACCGGCACACACGATCTTGCCACCGGCCAGCGCGGCTGGGTGGATGCCGCTCGCTCCGAAGATCGCGCCTTGCTCACGCAGCTCGGCGCCGAGATTGAACGTACGCGTGGCGCCGAGAACGGCCCCGTTCTGAACCGCTTCTTTGCCGATCTGACGGCTGCCATCGGTTCCAACGACAGCATTACCCTCGCCCAGGTGGTAGAAAAAGCCCGCTCCGTCCGTCCTGTTACTCCTGCTGCTCCCACCGAGCGCCCGGCCACGACGCCCATTTCCACGCCCACTGCTCCCGAGATCAGCCCGTTCAAGGAAAATGAGCAGTTGAAAGTGGGTGATAAGCGCACGCTCGTCGTGCCCTTCAACCAGGAGGTGAAGGTTCAAAATGAGCAGGGCGCTCTCGCTGCCAGCACCGACAGTACTGCCGTCATCGCCGGCCTCAAACTCAGTCGTAAGCTTAATGAGAACAAGATCACAATCGAAGTGCAGGCCGGCGCTACGCCTGGCGAGCGCCAGTTACAGCTGGGCGCCGACAAGAAGATTCTTACAATTAAAATTTCCGCCTAACTATGTCAGAAACCGTTCCTAATCAGCCCACAGCAGTAGACGTTTCCTGTCAGCTACAGGCTATCCAGTATGACATCAGCCAAGCTCGTACTTTGAGCGAATTCGCCGAGCGCGCGCATGTCGCTCGCACTACTCATGCTCGCCTGAACGACATTCGCGCCCTTGTACCTAAGCTTAACGTTGAAGATCAGTCACCCATTCAGGCGATTCTCACGACGGTCACGGAAGACAGTGCCCAGTTAATGGCGAGTGTGCTGCCCGAGACGGAAACAGCACCGCCGTCGGAAGAGCCACTGCCCGCAGAGACTCCGCCCCCGGCTGCTCGGGTTGGTTTTGTGAAGCCCTATCCGCATCCGACCAATCGCACTCAACAATTCGATAATGCGATTGCGTGGGCGTCCTACCAGGCCGGGCAGCTCGGCACTTGGATCAGGGAGCGCTTCCAGCATAACCCTTCGGCCGCGCCCCTTCTGACGGCGGTCGGCACTACTGCTGTCTTCGGCTTGTTTCGCAGCGCCTTTGGCGGCAGCGGCAACGCCGTGACGGCGGCCGTGGAGACACAGGTCTCCACCCAGCTCAACACCATGGCCTCGTCGGTTGCCTCCATTAACATTCCTCCTACCGGGGTCAACATTCTTCGCAACCAGGCCGCCGACTTCGTGCTCACGCCGCCTACTGCCGCCGTGTCGGTGAATGGCCGCATCCTCGGGCCGGCCGGCGCCACGCCCGCCTCCTCGTTGGTAGTTGGCGCGCTGACGATCACACGTACCGCCGATGGCATCCGGGTCGTGCGCAGTGTCACGCCCGGCCTCGGCAAGTCTGTCACGCTCACGGTCGGCACCTCTCCCTCCGCTATCACTCGTACCCTCCGTCTCCCCGCCTAATCACCCTCTCTTTATGAACCCAGAACCGCTCAAGACTTACGACGATCTCGTGAACCGCATCCACGATCTCAAGGTGAGCTCGGCCCCTCTCACGCTCAACGACGTGCCGGACCCTGCGGTCGCTCGCGATCTGGCGAAGGGTAAAGCGCACGACTTATTGACCGAGCTTGCCGTGCAGGTTCGTAAGCTCCACTCGCTCCAGGCCAAGAATAGCGACATCGCGCGCCAACTGGATGACCTCCATACGGCGCTGGTTTCGCAGGTGCATACCGATGTGCCCTATGCTACAAACGCTGCGAAATTCGCAAGTGAAGGCGTCCAGGGCCTTACTCGTCTCGGTGGCCGCCTGGCTGATACGCAGGCGAACCTCGGTTGGCAGGCGCGTGCCCTCGATATCGGTGTGGTCGCCGTCGGCGCGACGATGCTCGGCATCGGGGTGACCAAGCTGTGGAAGAGCGGTAAGAACCTGCCCTGGGGCGTCCGCCAAATCTGGACCGGCATGAAAGCTGTGCTCATCACGGCCGGCACGCTCGGCACGGGTTGGCTGGCCATGCGCTACGTGGACAACCGCGTTGCCGCCGACGAGGCTGACCTCGATAACCCCGACCGCCGCCGCGCCAATGCCGCGCGCTTCAACCACGACCCGCACCACCAGCTTGTCATCGACGTCACTAAACCCGGCGTGAATATGAGTAACGTCGAGCTGAGCTTGCTGACGAAGCCTGTCGGCATTGGCCAGAATCACGCCCTGCGCTTCGTTCAGCAGGGCAAAACGGTGTTGGTGCGCCGCGACACGATCAATCTGGCGAGCAAGGATCATAAGAATGCCACGACTGATTCCATCCAGATGATGGTCGATAGCATTCACACTGATCAAAACGGCGAGTACGTGGTGACAGTTGATGGTAAGACCATCTACGTGATGGCTGCCGACTTCCGCGAGGCCATGTGCGCGGCCACTATAAGCAAACCAACCATACTCGGAGGCTCCTCGCAGCCGCGCACGCCAGGCCGCCAGCCCAACTCCTCCGTGCAGATCACCTGGGCGGCGCCTCCTTCCTAAGCGCTCGCGTTCGTCCTCGGGTACACTGTCGGCCATGAAGCAGCTTCTGGCGACGTACATTTTCCTGATTCCCGTCGCTGTCTTGATCTTGACCGAGATCTGTAAGTTCTTCGTGCACTACCTGCGCGCGGGTAACTGGGAGGAAAAACTTTTCCACCCGGGCGGTTTCCCAAGCTCGCATTCCGCCTTTGTCACCTCGCTCATGCTCGTCGTCTGGAAGCGGCAGGGGATTGAGTCGACCGAGTTCGCCATCGCCTTCATCTTGGCCTGCATCGTCTGGTACGACGCCGTGGCCGTTCGCCGGCAGTTGGGGCAGCAGGCGCAGATCTTAAACCGCTTGCAGCACTGGGAGCACCTAAAAGAGCGCTTAGGCCATTCTTTCAACGAAGTGCTCGGCGGCATCGCTTTTGGCGCCTGCGTGACTGTTATCGGTTTCTCATTGGCGGTCGGTTGACCTTCCTGGTAGGGGAAGTGTGGCATACTCGGGGTACATGCTGCTCTCAACCCTCTTCACCAAGACCACCAAGGAATCGTCGGCCGACGCCCAGAGCGTCAACGCTGACCTCCTCACCCGCGCGGGTTATGTCCATAAGACGATGGCCGGCGTCTATTCGTTCCTGCCGCTCGGACTTAAGGTCCTCCGGCGCGTAGAGCAGGTAGTGCGCGAGGAGATGGACGCCATCGGCGGGCAGGAGCTGTTGCTCTCGGCCTTGGCGCCCAAAGAGACGTGGCTGAAGACCGGTCGCTGGGAGACGCTCGACGTGCTCTTTAAGACTGTCTGCGGCAGCGATAGCGAAGTGGCTCTCAACCCGACGCACGAGGAGGTGGTCTCGCCGCTGGCGGCGAGTTTTGTGGCTTCGCACAAGGACTTGCCCTTTGCTTGCTACCAAATCCAAACGAAGTTCCGGAACGAAGCCCGCGCCAAATCCGGCATCCTGCGCGGCCGCGAATTTCTGATGAAGGACTTGTACTCGTTCCATAAAGATCAGGCTGATTTAGAGCGCTTCTACGAAATTGCGCAGTCTGCCTACCTCAAGGTATTTGAGCGCTTGGGACTCGGCGAAAAGACCTACCTCACGTACGCCTCCGGCGGCTCGTTCTCGAAGTACTCGCACGAGTATCAGGTAGTGCTCCCGAACGGCGAAGACACGATCTATATCAGCGTGGAAGCCGAGAAGAAGGGGCAGCGCATCGCCATCAACAAAGAGATCTACGAGGCCGGCGTCACCGTCTGCCCTGTCACCGGCGGTAAGGAATTCCGCGAAGAAAAGGCCTCGGAGGCCGGCAACATCTTTCAGCTTGGGACGCGCTTCAGCGATCCGTTTGGCCTGCAGTTCACCGACGAGAAGGGCGTCCGCCAAACGGCCGTGATGGGCTGCTACGGCATCGGCGTCTCGCGTTTGATGGGCATTATCGCCGAGGCTTTCAGTGATAAGGGCGGCCTGGTGTGGCCTAAGGCTGTGGCCCCGGCCGAGATCATCATCGTGCCCATCGCCCGCGAGAAGACAGCCGACGGCTACACCCGCGCCTTCGAGCTCTACGACAATCTCCAGAAGCGCGGCGTGCGCTGCCTGCTCGACGACCGTATCGACGGCTCCACGGGCTCGCGTCTGGCCGATGCCGACCTGCTTGGCATTCCCACCCGCGCCCTTGTCTCGGAAAAATCGCTCGCGGCCGGCGGCGTCGAGGTAAAAAACCGCGCGACTGGCGAAGTGGCGATCGTCCCGCTCACGGCGGTCGGGGTCTAAGACTTACATCACCGTGTCTGCCTGCAATCCGCTTTGCATCTGGACGTTCGGCGCCTTTACGGCTCGTCGGCCCTGGAAGTCCATGACGATGTTGGCGATGGTTGAGGCGACGGCGCGCGAGCAGGGGACGAACGGCAGCACCATGCGTTGGCCGGTGCCTTCCTTGAGATCAAAGCAAAGGCGCCCGAACGGCAGTAAGTCGCCAAATTGCGTGTGCGCGGTAACGCTGGCGATGTTCTCGATGTTCATTTGCTGGATGGACGAGCGGATGATGGACGACTGGTCGACGACGATGATTTTGTCGGTGGTCACGAGTAGCACGTCGTAGCGCCAATCGATCCACGCTGTCAGTAGTTTGACGCCCACGAGCGGCAGCCAGACGAGCAGGATGACGAGCACGACGAGTTCCCAGGGTAGGCTGGCCAAGATGAAGACAGTGGCCAGGCCGGCGAGCAGGAGGGTGTAGATGATGCTCCGAAGCAGGCGCGCGCCAAACAGGTAGCCGGAGAAGTGGATGGCCAGCAGGAGTTGTTCGCTGGGGCTAATCACTTGCTCTTTGAGTCGTTCCTCGTTGGTTTCGAGCGCCAGGATCTTCATGGGTCCAGTATAGCGCTTATTTGCCCTCCAAGTCGCGTTTCCTCTGGCCAATTTCTTGCAGGATCCGCTCGGGCTTAATTTCGGTCTTGAGCTCTTTTAGCTCGGAGTCCTTGCCGGCGTGCAGGCCGAGCTTATGGGCGATGGCATCAACGATCGTCAGGATCTTCGTGATTTCGTACTCGGCGAGGAGGTCGATCTGCAGGTCCAGGTCGGCGCGATCGTCCTGGATTTCGGAAAGTCGCTGCTGGCTGATGAGGACGAAGGTTGAGAGGAAGATTGCTTCGAGTGAGACGATCATCGTCAGCAGGCCGAAGGGATAGGGATCGAACGGGACAACGCCAAACTGCTCCAGGTAGCCCATGTTCACAATCACCCAGGCGCCAAACCAAGCGACGTGCAAGTAGAGGAAAACGGTTGAGCCGGAGAAGTTCGTAATGAGATCCGCGATGCGGTCTTGGATGCCGCGGCGTTTCTCCATCTGCCGGCGCACTTCGGCCAGCGTTTGGATGTTGCGCTGCACGGCCGCGGCCAGATGCTGTTCGGCGGAGGGCGCCGGTTTCTTTTTCGGGGGGCGGCGGGTGGCGGCGGGCATCAGGCTCAGCCTAGCCGAGCGCCCGAGGGATTGGGCTTTCTCGCCAACACATTCCGTTGTGTGTATCGTTTCGATGTTCTCCCTCTCTCTATGATTCTTTTTCTTGATGTCGCCCCTGACGAGCAGTCTCTGGTGCTGAGCAATTTTCCCGACGCGAGCTTTGCGCCAGCTGATGCACCCACCGAAGCGATGGTTCAAGCCGAGGTGATTGTCACCTTTGTAACGACGTCCTTCAACGCCGAGCGTTTGGCAGCACTCCCGCATCTCAAGCTCCTTTGCGCGCGTTCGGCCGGCACCGATCACATCGATCTCGTCACCTGCAAAGCGCGCGGCATCGTTGTCTGCTCCGTGCCCGATTACGGTGCGCATGTCATCGCCGAGCATGCTTTTGCACTCCTGCTTTCCTCCGTTCGGTGCATTCCCGAGGGGAATACACGCGTGAAGGCCGGCGACTTCTCGTGGCGGGGACTCAAGGGAATGGCTCTCAGAGGCAAAACGATGGGGGTGGTGGGTACGGGGCGTATCGGCCGGAATCTCATTCAGATCGCGCTCGGTTTCGGCATGCGCGTGATTGCCTACGATGTCTACAAAGCGCCGGGCATCGACTATGTGGAGTGGGACGAGCTCTGGGCGCAGAGCGACATCGTGTCGCTGCACATGCCGCTCCTGCCGGACACAAAAAACATCGTGAACGAAAAAACCTTGGCGGTGTGCAAGCCCGGCCTCGTGCTCGTGAATACCGCCCGCGGCGGGCTGATCGAGGCTGAAGCACTCGTCGGCGCGCTCAAGAGCGGCCGTATTGCGAAGGCCTTGCTCGACGTGCTGCCCGACGAACACGACTTGAGTGCGGAGCACGGTCTGATTGATCATCCGAATGTGGTGGTCACGCCGCACGTCGCCTTTTACACCGACGACAGCGTGAAAGAACTCTACGGCCAGACGGCTGTGTCTATCCGCGAATGGCAGGCGGGAGAGCGCCCGAAGCTCGCCTTACCCGTTTAACGACATCAACCAGAGGGCTTAGATGCCGTAATATTCCCGGTACCAGGCCACGAACTTCGGCACGCCGACGCTGATTGGGGTCTTGGGCTCGAAGCCGAGTTTGGCCTTGGCCTTGGTGAGGTCGGCGGCGCTCTTCGTGGTGTCGCCGGGCTGCATCGGGAGCATCTCTTTTCGCGCTTGTTTGCCGAGCGCCTTCTCCACCGCGCCGATGTAATCCATTAGTTCCTCGGTGCGGCCGCAGCCGAGGTTGAAGATCTCGCAGTCATAGTTCTTGTCGACCGCGGCGACGATGCCGGCGACAATGTCTGCCACGTACGTGAAGTCGCGCTGCATCTTGCCTTCGCCGAATACCTTGATGGTTTGGTCTTTGATGATGGCGTCGGTAAAGAGGAAGAGCGCCATGTCCGGGCGACCGAACGGGCCGTAGACCGTAAAGAAGCGCAACCCGGTCGATCTCACTTTAAAGAGGTTCCAGTAGGTGCGGGCCATGAGTTCGTTGTCCTTCTTGTTCTGGCCATAGAGCGAGAGCTGGTTCTCGGTCTTGTCGTCTTCCTGGGCTGGGAAGCTCGTATTGCCGCCGTAGACGGAGCTGGAGCTGGCGTAGATGAGCCCTGGGATGTTTTGGGCGCGGACCTCGTCGAGCACATGGAAGAAGCCGCGGATATTGATGTTGATGTACTCGTCGGGGTGTTCCAGCGAGTAGCGCACGCCGGCAATGGCGGCCAAATGGATGACGCGGTCGGCGCCTGTCATGGCGGCGGCCAGCGTGGGGCGGTCGAGGATATCGGCTTCGATGAAGTGAAAGTGGGGATACTGGGCAAGCTTCTCCAAACGGGCGCGCTTAAGGCTTGGGTCGTAGTAGGGACTGACGTTGTCGTAGCCCACCACTTCGTCGCCACGCTCGAGCAATGAGACGGCCGTGTGGTACCCAATGAATCCAGCGGCACCGGTGAGGAAGACTTTCATGGGCGGAGTGTATCAGACGCCGAGGCCCGGGAGGGGTTGCAGCCATCAGGTTGATGAAGCTGATGGTCGTCGCCGGCAAGGCTGACGCGCCTCCTGCAAGACCTCACGCTTTCTCCTAAAAACGGCCGATACAGGGCACCTTCCGTTCGGCGGCCAACCAAAAGGCCCCTTGCGGGGCCTTAAGGAATGCTTTGTAAGCTGTGGATCAGAGATCGCACTCGCGGACCGTCTTGCGGTCGTTGGCCTTGGCGCGCTCCATCGCCTTGGCGAGGAGCCACTCAGCCAAACCGCTGACGTGCTCGGGGAGGTCGCCGGCGGCCATCATGTCCTTGCCGTTGACGTACTCCTTGATCTTCGAGGCCACGACGAGCTGGCCCTTGCCGGCCGAGAAAGCGAGGATATCGCTGCCACGGACGGTCTTGCGGTCGTTGGCCTGAGCGGCCTTCACACCGAGGGACAACCACATCTCAACATGCTTGCTGAGGGCTTCGGCGAGGTCACCGGCGGCCATCATGTCCTTGCCGTTGACGGTTTCCTTCACCTTGGAAGCAACAACGTAACTCATAAGAAGGGGGAAGAAAGAAATAGAGTAAAGCGGGCCTGATTGTTCCAGCCCAGCGCTTTGGCCGCAAGGGCCATTTCTCGACTTTGCAAACCTTCCGCTACCGGAGAAGCAATTGACGAAGTTTCCCCTTCAACGCGCCGTCGCTACCAGCCTGCGCGCACTGCCGAGCGGGGGATGGCAGCAATGGGCAGTGAAATAGAGACACATTTCATGGCTTCGCTCTGTCCGGCAGGCAAATAATCGATTAGTTGAAGGGCGAATGTTTTGTGTATTCTGTCCACGGTGGGATGGCCGAGTGGTCGAAGGCGCGCGACTCGAAATCGCGTAGGCCCCAAAAGGGTCTCGAGGGTTCAAATCCCTCTCCCACCGCCAGTTTTGGCGTAAAAAAACGCCTGCTCGGGGTGAACAGGCGTTGGGGTTGGTTTGGAGCGCGTCGGTTTATGGTGAGCGCCGGATCTGGGGGAGCCCCCAGACAAACAGCAGCATGGTCGTCTCGATGACCGTGAAGCCGATCGGTTGGAGGCCGCTGGCGATGGTCCATGTTTTGACGCTCAAGAGTGCAAACACGCAACCGAAGAAGTAGAGCAGCCAGGCCCAGCGGTCCTCTTCTTCCGGCTTGCGCCAGCCGTGGAGGAAGGTTGGGATGGCGCCGATCACGATCAGGCTGGTGCCGACTGTGATCGCGACCAGGGGATCGGCCAGCGCTTGCCAGGCCAGCGCGCCGATCACGCAGCCGACTAAACAGACCGTTTCGATCCACGTCCAGTCGGTCGTGCCGTAGACGATTGCGAGGACGGTAACAATCCACGCTCCCACGACGCTGACGATCAATTGGCCGTTGACGGTTTCGGTTTGGATCATCCCGAAGAGGATCAACGTATCGAGTGCGGCCCAGATGGCCCAAGTGGCAACGTTGGGCTTGGTTTTTCGGCGGATCGTTTCGATGATGTAGGGGATGTACCCCAGGCCGACGGCGATGCCGGCCATGATCGACCATTGTTCGCTCGTCATGACTGTCTCCTTCGCGTTATTTGGCGTTTTGATGGTGTTGAATGATCACAAAAGAATATACTGAAATTACTTCTTTTATCAGAATTTGTCCATGTCTTGACCGAATAAAGCCGGCCGTCACGAGGACGGCCGGCAGGGGGTAGATCGCCTCAATAGACAAAGAGCGCGACGTGATACACCATCAACGTATAGATTCCGAGATGGCAGAGAATGGCGCTGATGAAGAAGGAGACATTCTCGCCGCGGGAACGGATAAGCGATGGTACTTTCACCAGGAACAGGTTGGCGATAATACCTGTCAGGAGCCACGCTCCCTTGATGGATTGGGGCCGGATCCACCCAGTTTCGCTGAGTAGGCCAAGGAGCATGAGTAGGCCGATACTCAGGCCGCCGCCGAGAAAAAGACCGAAGCTTCCCGCAGTGACATAACGCATGACTTATTTTCCTGTACAAAGAAGGATCGAGCGATGTTTAAGATACAATACTTCATTTTCTATATTTTGCAATAATCAGGTGTTGGCGCATATCCCTTAAGAACTAGGACAGCGTGTCATGGTGAGTGGAATTGAACCGGTGACAACGTTGTATGAGTGAGTCCGGGAGGGGGAGCGCCAGGTTTTATGCCTTCTGATCGCGGGCTTCTCGCTTTAATTCCGCATCGATAAACGCTTGGATATCGCCGTCGAGCACGTCTTGGGTGCGCGAGGTCTCCACGTCGGTGCGCAGATCCTTCACCATCTGGTAGGGATGCAGGACGTAGCTGCGGATCTGCTGGCCGAAGTCGGCGGAAGCGCTCGCGCCCTTGAGGTCGCTCTTCTGGCTTTCTTCTTCTTCGCGCTTGAGGGCGAGGAGCTTGCTAGCTAGTAACTGCATGCAACGCTCGCGGTTCTGGAGCTGGTTTCGTTCAGTCTGACAACTGACGACGGTGTTGGTCGGCAGGTGCGTGATGCGGACGGCCGACTCTGTCTTGTTGACGTGCTGGCCGCCGGCGCCGCCGCTGCGGAAGGTATCGACGCGCAGGTCTTTCTGTTCAATCTGCACTTCGGTCGCACCTTCGATGACAGGCAATACTTCCACGAGGGCGAAGCTGGTCTGACGGAGAGCCTTGGCGCCAAAGGGAGAGATGCGGACCAGGCGGTGGGTGCCCTTTTCGCACTTGAGGTAGCCGTAGGCGGGGCTGCCTTCGATGAGAAACGTGGCGGTTTTAATACCGGCCTCCTGGCCGTCCGTCTTATCGAGCATGCTCATTTTAAAACCGACGCGCTCGCAATAGCGCATGTACATGCGGACCAAGATGGCTGCCCAGTCTTGAGCCTCGGTGCCGCCCGCGCCGCCGCTGATGGTTAGGTAACAATCACTCTGATCAAACTCGCCCGAGAGGTAGAGCTGTGCTTCCAGCGTCGCCCAAGCCGCGAAGAGTGTGTCGGCTTCGGCTTGGATGTCGGCCAGGTCGCTTTCGCCGCTCGCCTGCGCCAGTTCGAGGATGGCTTGGGCGTCGCCCAACAGACCCATCAGCGGCTCCCACTGTTTTTTGAGTCCGCGCAGTTCGGCAAAGAGGACCTTGGCCGCCTTTTGGTCGGCGTAGATGCCGGGGTCGGCCGCCTTGGCGTCGAGGGCAGCGATGCGTTCGGGGACTGTACGCGCCTCAAAGAGAGTCCTTTCCCGTGTTCAGGGCGCTAAGTAGCTCGGTGAGTTTGGAGATGAGCTCTTCCACGGGTTAGGGGGTAGATAGGTCTATGGTAACAGATTTTCTTAGGCAGGTGCCAACCAACGGTTTTCCACTTTTTGTCAGCGCGACAAAAAGTGGAGTAAAAAACGCTGCGCGCCGGGCCCCTCTCCATGGTTCTGCCGTACGGTGCTCAAGTAGCAGCCTGGTGCAATAACAGGGTAGTGCCCCTTCACCCCCGGCACGGCGCGCCCCTCCGCAGGCAACCAACCGATGTGCGCTACGGGAAGTGTATGACCGTGGAGCGGTGTCGCGCCACGGGGGGAGTGGATCGGCCCCGCCTCAGCCTGTCAC
>CAZXIV010000018.1:0-26359 GCA_964640945.1 uncultured Candidatus Peribacteria bacterium
CCGGATAGAACGCCAGATTGCGGATCTGGAAGTCGTAGGTTCAAATCCTGCCGGGCGCACCATATTTATAACCGACCAGATCGTGGGGCTGTAGCTCAGTTGGGCCGCCGAGCCGGAGGCGAGGCGCACATCATAAAAAGCGCCGCGCTCTAGCCCACACTCGTTCTTTTATCACCGGAAACATTTGTGGGGCTGTAGCTCAGTTGGCTAGAGCGCTTCCATGGCATGGAAGAGGTCAGGGGTTCAACTCCCCTCAGCTCCACCAATATATAGAATACAAATCAGGTTTTTGTTTATCTGAAGAGCAAAAGTCGGTTTGAAAAGATAGCACAGGTCGAGCTAGAGGGACTTCAAACTCACTCATGGCACATGTCCTTTAGAAGGACTATCATGCTTTACATAGTGAAAAAGACATTCCTAGCAGTGGCAGTACTTCTTCTCGCATCTTGCTCTAATAGCGGGAGTACAACTCAGGAAACTAAGGAAGTATCTTGGTATGAAAAACAAATTGAAGCTCTGCACTATACAAAATCGAATAAGGAAATTGATTTTGCAATGAAGATAAAAAATCAGAAGGAGTGTGAGGATTACGGAAAGACAAACTGGGGTGAAACTACGGATTATGGTGACTGGCATGGTTTTACAGTTTTCAAATACAGTCCACTGTATGACAAATGCTTTGCAAAGAGAGAATCTAACAATTACAAAACACAGGAGCATCAAATAACTATTTTTGATCTTCTTTCAGGAAGTAACGGAGGCATATTTACTTTCATGTCTTGGTGTAGAGATTCATATAAGAAAAATAATGTGGAAATTTCTCCTAACGATCTTAATAATGAATGCCCAACAGAACATCAAATCAATGACGCTTGGTTATCTCTCCTTGGTGAATAACGAACGATGTGAATCTTTGATGCATAATTCTTTATTTGAGTTTGCTAGCGCTTGGATGAAGTAATCCATCAATGATAAATAGCTCAGGAACGGCCTTGCCTTCCTCTTTCTTTTTTTCATATGCAATTTTAATTTGAGAGAGCTGGTCATCCTTACTCCCCTTTTTCACCATTATTACAACATAAAAAGAATAGCAGGCGGCCTCACTTTGTTTGTAGACCTCTACCTGTTTTAGAAATCCCGACAATAGCTGTTTATTATTTGATTTCTTTAGCTCAACAACAACTTTGCTTTTGTATCCAGTTCCTAATGCAAAATCCACACCTCCTCTTCCTGCGTTTGATTCCCTAGCAAGAAAAAAATCGGACACTTTACAATAAATATCTGCAAGTGAGTAGAAGGTCAATTGTGCAATCTCCTCTCGCCGAGGTTTTTTCTTAGTGTCATATAAAACTTTGTTCAGTCCGTTATCTTCAACTGATCTCTTAAATTGATTCAGGAGATCTCTAACGCAATCAATCAACTCATCATTGGTGCTGGGCTTTTTGCTTGGAGTGATACTTTTCGATGCAGTTTCTACTGCAGGTGCAATCGAGTAGTAGCCAATATCATCGTCATTCAAATCGTAAGGCTTAACTTCAATTTCTTTGTATATTGAAATAAGTGTGTCTAAGCGAGTTTTAATTTCTGCTATCTCACCATCAGATTTACTTCTGATGGAATGGATGTCATCTAACAGCGTTTGAAATAGAACTTTTCCAACCCTATTTCTAAGAGCATCGTTAAAAGCTGCCGCATCCTGTACTTGCTCCCAGTCGGTGGCTATTGGAAGTGGGCAAATTATAGAATTTGGAATGAATATTATTTGAGTCTCGCGAAAGGGATGCTTAGGAAGCAAAAACTTTTTACCGTTAATTTGAAAATCAGATGTTTTGACTTTCAATTCGCTCGCCACTCGTTGTGTAAAGAGACAAAAATCCTCATACAAAATATGAGCGGTTAGATCACTTATACTGTCTGGTCCATATCCAGGGATAAACATGGATAGTATTTCCACTATTGTGGGATCTTCAACACCTACCCTGATTATTTCAGTTAGATTTTTAATGATCTCAGCAGCAATTGGCAGAGAAATAGATGTGCCTCCATCACTCTTGTTGCCATAACCAATTGAAAGACCGGCTGGTTCTTCAATAGCTAACATTTTCAATGCTTTTTGTTTTAATTGGTCTGAGAGATTGGAGACTTTTACCATCTTGATCAATTGAGAGAAGTACTCCAGGTTTTTCTTTCTGGAACCTTCGAATTCAGATATATCGGAGGTTTCAAGCAAAAGTGGGTCAATGAAAAATTTTGTATCAATACCAAGATCAACATCTAAAACTCCGTGATCTTCAAGATCACTTCGTTCTAATCCCAAATGCTTGCTTAAAGGAATTACATTCATTGGTGCTTTTAAAACTTGCATTATTTACATTAAGCGGCGTACCCGCTTGAACATGCTTAGCTAAGCATCGTATGGTTTGCCAACTATGGCTGACTATGATCCACTTTGCAACGATCTGGAGATGAGTAACGTCATCGGCCTACTTATGATCATGAAAGAAATACGAGACCAAAAACCACTCGACGATCCGAATGCTTTGGGCATCGACGAGAAAGGAAAGCCCTACTACTAAGCCACTTCTTCTTTCGGGAAAAGTTTGAAAAGTCCCGGCAGCTCCCTTGACGCACATGTCGTTTACATCAAAAATAGCCATGGATTTTCAGGTGGATTTTTGAGGAGGGAAATTATCGAAAACAGTGAATTCGTCAGTCCTCTCAGTCGTTCTGCTGTTATAATTAGATCGGCGTTTTGGGGTTCAAAAAGTTTGAAACTCGTACCTCCAGCTCCACCATCAATTTACACAAGAACGACTTTTTGGCTTACAGAAGACAAGGAAGTTCGACTGCTCCCGGAAGGTCTTCAAAAGGCAAAAATTGGATTTCGTTTATCTCAAGAGCAAAAGTCGGTTCAAGTCCCGGTAGCTCGGTATTTTCTTCGCACAGCTTAGTGCCTCACCGCCCCCTACCTTCTTGATGCCTCGAATTGATAAAAAACAATGGATTTGCTTAAATGCGACCATGGAAGACATGCAAGAGCTAGCAACAAAAATTCGGAAAGACTCGGCAGCTTTATGGGAATGGCGAGAAAAATTGCCAGAATCCAAGCGACCAAAAACGCTTGAGGGACTTAAAGATTTGCTTACAGGAATTCAAGTATTCGTTGAAAAGAATAATCACTATCAAAGGATGATGGATAGTTTGCGACATGAACAGAATGCAAAGCATCAGGGCAGAGGCGACGAACTTGTTAGGCCTGCTTGGGAAGCAAAAACTGGGACACGGGAATTTCCATGGTCGTTCGACACAAACTTCAGAGAAATGATAAAGATTTTTCATCATTGTTTTGTTCCAATTATCGAAAACTTAAAGAAGGATCTCACAAATGTATCCCGAAAGATTGATGCTGGACTTGCGTCACTTTCTTCGGCAAAAGAAATTAGAACGATCAGAAAAGAAATGAGTGATATTACTGAATCATTTCAGTGGCTACAGGAACACTGGCGCGTTCACTTCGTTGAACAGATTGATTCCAGCGGCAAAGAAAGTACCTCCTTCATGGAAGTCCCACCTGGAGTGCCAAACATGATGAGGGACTTCGAAACAGATCTGACACAAGTCAGGGACAGACAAAATAAGTTAGAAGAAAAATGCCGGGGCACCGAGGCAAATCAAATTGCTTGGTGGGCTTTCGGCGTATCAGTGATATCTATATTAATTGCACTCGGGTCTGTTGCGGCAGCCATTTGGCTCAAATAAGGCCAGTTTCCAACTCTTGAAACAATATGGATAGAAAGGACTTTAATGCTCACATAATAAGGCGGTGCATGGATCTCCTAAAATCACGCAGTGAGGTTGAGGTTTATGAAGGTATAATTCTTGCGGCTTATTTGATAGAGCAGTCTTTCAAAACATCAATTAGGAAGATGAACCCACTGTTGTACTTCGAAACTTTTAATGAAAATGCAGTTGTTGTCGCTCAATTGATGAGAGGAGATTTACCTCATGAAAAATTGCTCTCGCTCAAGACAATTAATGCTAAGAAAATCATTCAGCTAATGTGTGAGTTGAATAGCGATCTTAAGCCAAACCAAGCCAATTTCGAAGAGCTATTTGCAGTTCGTAACATAATTATTCATGCAACTGATGATGTGCCTGCACCAGAAACCTCAGCTGAAACTGCGGTTTCTGCACTTAATGCGGCTCGCGATTATGTTGTGACTTGTGCAAATATCACAGGTTCCGAATTCAACCCACTTACATCAACACATTTTGAGATACTGCAAAAAGCCCGAAGGGAAACAAGAATAAGTTCGCTTATGGATAAAATCCATCATCATGAAGAAATTCATGATGAGCTAAGTGCTGACGAAATAAAAAACAGAATTACTAATAACAAGCCAAAAGAGGACAGCATGACTTGGATTGAATCAACAACTACATGCCCTGCATGCAACGAAGAGTGCTTTGATGAAGTTGTCTCTGTTGATGTAGACGTGAGTGACGGGCAGACAACCATGAACGGTGGTTCATCTTGGTTGTGCCGCGTTTGCGACTTGGAACTGACACCATACGAAACAAATCTAATACAATCGCATGAGCCTGTCGGAGATAGCACTGCCTAACGGGACAATGTCTTCTCCGTACACAGTCCAGTCGTTCCTGTTGCTTTAGGGGGCAAAGCCGATCAACTGTTCGCCTCACTATGGATTCCGCGCACCAGGAAAAGCTCAACGAGAAATGGAAGAACTTCGATTTCAGTAATGCTATCGCTCTCCTTATGCTCATGAAGAAAATTCAGGAACAGCCGCCGCTCCCTGACCCCGATGTGATCATGATCGATAGGGATGGGACGTGGCTGTATTAAGGAGTAAGATGTTGCATCATGCTCATGAATGCAGTCGAGTATTGGCTAATGAATAACCCAATTCGTTCATTGGTTCAGGATCGTTATGAAAGTCGATTGATCCGCAAGACGTCAAAACTCCCCGCAGGCGAAGATGTATTGGAAATCGGGTGTGGGCAAGGAGTCGGAAGGAAATTGATTTTCAAGTACTTCAAGCCCGGGACCTACGCAGGTATCGACCTGGATCCGAAGATGATAGAGCGAGCAAAGAGAAAGAACAGAGATGCGTCGAAGGAATTCGCAGTTGGTGATGCCACATCGCTGCCATTTCCGAACGAATCCTTTGGAGCGGTTTTTGACTATGGGATTATTCATCACATTCCCAATTGGAAAGATGCGCTAAAAGAAGTGAACAGAGTCCTCAAGCCTGGAAAGGAATTTATTTTTGAAGATCTCTCGAAGGAAACCTGGAAGCGTGGAACGGGGAGGCTATTCAAGCATGTTTTGCATCATCCGTATGATGAAATGTTCACTGTCCAAGAATTTAAGCAAGCACTCCAGGAAATCGGTTTTCACATTGAAGCATTTGAACAGAAAAATACGATGGGTATCGCGTTTTTCTATGGAGTTGCGAGGAAGTCATAAGTTCGGAATCACTCCCGGAAGCTCTTTGACGAAATGAAAATTACATGACGAGTGTAAATGGCAACGGACTAGAATTGCGAAGAGCCAAAATGGTCATATCCAATGTTTGCTTCAGTCCAAGAAGTGTTTTGCTTGCGGTTACCGCGTCGGTTTTGAGAGGATTCCCGAGTTCGGAATTGGTACTAAATGCTCCACCATTCATCTCACCCGAGAGGAAGTTTTTTAATGAGCTCAGTTGGGCCGCCGAGCCGGAGGCGAGGCCAACTCCCCTCAGCTCCACCATCTTGAACCTCAAACTCTAAACAGGATTTTTATTCAGGTATTTTTGCGATGAAGGCGATTAGGAGTGAGAGAAGAGAATGGACATTTCTCCTCCGTGGGATTCTCGTTTCATATACGAAAGAATGACTGATTGTGGTGTTTTTCTCAACATTCGTGAAGCTCACCCTTGCATCGTCAATTCGATCCGAGAGTTACGGATATTCACTATCTGTTGCGAGATAAAATTGCATACAAAAAAGGGCTGCCAGCGAACTGGCAGCCCCGACGCCTACATGATATGCAGGCGGTGGAGGAAGGCCCGAGAGCCTCCTCCGCATTGTTTTTTTATTAGGCCATGCCGTAGAATCGGCAGGCCTCCTCGTAGGCCTTGTCGAACAAGGCCTTTATGGTCAAATTAATGTCTGGCCGTGCCTCGACGAGGCGACGCATCGAAGCGATATACGCCTCCTCTTCACCCTTTCCCCAACGGGGAGGGGTGGCGACCAGATCTTGCATATTGCAAGTCTGGTCAGCCGCCTTCAGGAGGGCCGCTTCACTAGAATAGCCGGATGCCATCATGGCAATCTGGCGTTCCTTCTTTTTTTCATAGGGCAAACCGGCAGGGTCCGTAACCTCCTGCACAATCGCCAGGACGCTCTGCCCGAACTGCTTGTTCGAGTAGAGATCCAGAATCTGGTCACTGGTCACTCCACAGTCTTCCATGACGTCGTGGAGGAGGGCGGCGCAGATGGCCTCGGCGCTGCCACCCGCCTCGGCGACAAGGGTGGCGACGGCTAGCGGGTGTGTGATGTACGGGAGCTTCTTCTCTCCCGCGCGCACCTGACCACGGTGCTTTAGTTCCGCGAATTCGTAAGTCCGCAGAACGAGAAGCTCCTCCGCACTGAATTGGGCGAGACTCGGTGACATCCATTTCACCTGAAGGTCGCGGTAGCGACCTTCGAAAACCCAGTCGCAGATGTCGTGGGCCATCTCGCCCCCCACACCTGAGTGCCGCGTGTTCTCAGTAGTAAATACCGCCTCGAACACAATCTCGCCGACGTAGGGCTGGCCGTCACGGACGACGAGAATCCGTTCCTGGCGGTCGAGCTGCTCGGGACGGTATTTGTCGCACGACGCACTGACCATCCTGCCAGTGACACGGCCCTCTTGCAGCACCTTCCGATGGAGAACCGTCCCGCCCTGAACAATCATTTTACCTTCGGCTTCCCGGAATGCCTTTTCTAGGTGGCCCGAGTGGCCCCCCACCCCCAGATCGAGGTACCGGTGGTACCTCTGATTAGAGGCACGAGTGACCTCGTCGGATCGCATACGGCCTGCAAGTTCCAAGAGCTTGAACACTTCCCTGCGCTCCATCTCCTGCTGGGCGTCCTGCCCTTGCGGGAGAGCGCGCCCCAGGCGCTGGATTTCCTCATCCAGCCGCTGGATCGCCTCCAGATGCGCGGCATCCTGCCGGGCATACTCTTCGGGAAGTGCACTAATTGCTTTCCTCCAATCTTCCAGTGTCTGCTGGAAGAGGAAGGGCTTCTTGGGCTTGGGCGGGGCGACCTCCTCCTGCCACTCCGTCGGCACTGCCGACTCGACCTTGGAACAACCATACCCGAAAACCGCCAAAATTTGACGCAACATGATCCGAATCCTTGCCGAAATCCGCTCGGTGCGGCCTACCCATTGGGCAGGAATTATATACGCAACGATGCTCTTGGCATCGCTCCGGTACTACCGGTCTATGACCCCCTTAGGAGGCAAAGACCGATAGCCCGGTACAGCGTTTATTGATGCCTTTGCTGTGAACAAACAGTTTTTTACTATTACACAAATATTATTTATTGTCAATATCACCGTAATAGGCCAATACCTTAGAAAAACCCTGGTTAATCTACCAAAGTATGCGGTTGCTATTGTAACTTTCAGCGGGCAGATTGTACTGCCTCCAGATCGAGGAAAGATCCCTGCAGAAATTGAGTCTCTGTCATGCTGGCAAGGAATGAAATCATAATTTCCTCTTCGTTCGGAGTTTCCATTGTTCGGTGAGGAATGCATTATAGGCACTTTGCATGTCTTGTTTTCTCTTTTGAATTTCATCATGCACTTCCTGAAATAATCCTTTGCATTCTTCCATAGAATTTTGCTTAGCGATCTCTTCAAGGCGCTGAAGAAATTGCTGCATATATGGATCCGTATGAGGTAAAAATAAGCGATTCTTCCAATCACCCAGATGATGCAGGTGCTCAGGGGCGGTATTCACTTCTTGCTCTAGCATTGTCCTGCCCCCAAAAGCCGGCCGCATTTCTTTTCTCGGAGGATATGCCTTCCACATTGCAAGGTGGATGAGTGTATATGGATCGTCTGCAGGGGGATCAAGTCTGAGAACGGTATCGTCCATATTCGTCGCGTTGTGCCGCAAGCTCCATTTGAGAAATGACGCCATCAGCAAATACTCGGCGGCTATGTGCGTACAATCATCAGGGGACGTTCCTGGCACGCGATATTTTCCACTCAATAGCTCATTAAAATTGATTCTAAATTCACCAGCCAGATTTTTCGGAAAAGTTGCCGATAAGGCATGTGTCGAGGCCTGATGTGATGGTGTTTGAAGGTAGTCAAAGAGATCATCATCGGTATCCACACCAAACGTTGCATCTTCCATCAACACTGTTATCCCTTCGTTTATTACAGATGGAACGACTTTTGGTTCCAGAGTATGGATGTATTCGTGAATGAACGTTGATCGTAGGCCTCTTTTCTTTGCACTATCCCAAACAAGATTGATATTAGGTGCACATCCATGATGACTGAGAACTACTCCGGCGCAATGTAATTTTAGTCCCAGAATTGAGGAGTTCGCATGGAGAAAAATAGGCGGAAATTTTGCTGCATCTGCATGTGTATATGAAGACGGAAGAAATGTATTCAATTTGTTTATATGCTCTTCAATACCTTGCTGGAGATAAGCATAAAACTCCTGAAGACCTTCTGAATCTACATTTTCAAGATCGTTATGTACGTACACGATAGTATGATTTACAAGCGTAATCCTGCGATAGTTATTTTTAAAATATTGCAGCTGAGCAGGATCCTTAAAAACAGAAGCCAGGTAATCATCAGGAGTACGAATCAGTTCCTGTAAACGGGGACGAATATTGGCAGGTATTTTTACCTTTGCAGCACCGAGAGCCTGTTCAGGTCCAAGTGGGATTTGATCTGAGTTTTTCTTGTTTTGGTCCATTTTAATATTATACCACAATTCATAGACATTGTGTATTTCTTCACTTTACGCCTACTCGTACCTCTTTTCCGTCGCTCAGTGGGGAGCGGCCGAGACGCAATCGACCACGAGAGGCCACTGAATTTCACGCAGGAAGAGAAGTGAAGCGCGTGCTAGGATGACCACCGTGCCCGCCCCCCAGACCATCGCCGAACTCCGCGAGAAATTCCTCGCCTGGAAAGGCTGCGGACTGGCCGCGACGGCGAACCCGGTCTTCGGCCACGGCAACCCGCAGGCGGAGATCGTCTTTATCGGCGAGGCGCCGGGACAGAAGGAGGACGAGCTCGGCATCCCTTTCGTGGGCGCAGCCGGGAAGTTTTTGGACGAGCTCCTCGCCTCTATCGGCCTCAAACGTGAAGACATCTACATCACCAACGTGGTGAAATTCCGGCCGCCCGAGAACCGCGACCCCACGCCCGAAGAGAAGGAGCAATGCCTCCCCTGGCTGCAGCTGGAGCTCGCGCTCATTCAGCCCAAGGTGATCGCCACGCTCGGCCGCCACGCCCTCACGCAGCTCTTTCCCACGCTCAGCATCAGCACCGCCCACGGCAAGGCCCAGCCACTCACCAAGAAAACAACGGTCTTTCCCATCTACCACCCCGCGGCGGCCCTGCATAACGGCGGCCTGCGCCAAGCGCTCTACGACGACTTCGCCGCTCTCAAGGCCCACCTGGATTCCCTGAAGCAGACCGCATGAATACCCTCCTCACCAGCATCGTGGCGGCCGCCCTGCTCTCCACCACCTCGCTGATGACGGTGGTCTTGCGCGTGAGCCCCATCAGCGCGCCCGAGCAGGCGCTGCCGGCCTTCTTCCTCAGCGTCTTCCTCTCGATTGCCAGCCTCTCCACGCTGCTGCTGGCCGGCATCTGGCGCCTGGCGCCGGTGCACACTTGGGATTTCGGTACTTTGCTTTCCATCTCGCTCCGGGAAGGCATCTTCATTGCCATCGCCGCCGTCATCATCCTGCTCTTCCACCTCCTCACTATCCTGACGTGGTGGGTGGCCATCCTTGTCCTTCTTATCTTCCTACTGGTGGAACTGGCCCTACACGCCTGACGGCTGGGCGGTTCTCCGGTATCCTCTTTGACGCATGAGCACTGACTCCCTCTGGAAAGGCTTCGCTGAGCGTATTGACGCGGCCGATGGCGCCGCGCTGGACCAGCTTGAGCTGGAGCTTTTCGGCCGCAAGCAGGGCCTGCTGACATTGGAATTAAAGAAGCTCGGCGCCCTGGCGCCAGAGGAGCGTAAAGCCGCGGGCGAAGCCCTCAACGCCGAAAAGCAACGCCTCGAGACGGCCATTGCCGATCGCCGGAGCGCCCTCCAGTCCGTCCGCCTCTCTGGCCTGGCCGACCAGGAGCGCATCGACCCCACGCTCAGCCTGCCGCTGCCCGGTCTCAAGGGCTCGCTGCACCCGATCCCCGAATTTATCCGCCAGGTGGAGGAGGTGTTTGGCCGGATGGGATTCGACGTGGCCGACGGCCCCGAAGTGGAGACGGACGAGATTAATTTCAGCTTGCTGAACTTTGCCGACGACCACCCCGCCCGCGACATGCACGACACCTTCTGGGTGAGCGGCGAGGGTGACCGCGTCCTGCGCACGCACACCTCCAACGTGCAGATTCGCTACATGCGCACGCGCAAGCCGCCGTTTAGGATGGTCTGCCCAGGCCGCGTCTACCGCAAGGACGCCGACGCCACGCACTCGCCGATGTTCCACCAGTTCGAGGGCTTGATGATCGATAAGGACGTGTCGCTCGCCAACATGAAGGCGGTGATGGAGACGGCGATTGACGAGCTCGTGGGCCGCAAGGTGGAGCTGCGCTTCCGCAACAGCTACTTCCCCTTTGTCGAACCGGGTCTAGAAGTGGATATGCGCTTCGGCGGCGGCCGTTGGCTGGAAGTGGCCGGCTGCGGCATGGTGCACCAAAACGTGCTCCGCAACTGCGGCATCGACTCCGACGAGTGGCAGGGCTTCGCCTTCGGCTTCGGCGTGGAACGGATGCTCATGATCCGGCACAACATCAAGGATTTGCGCCAGTTCTACGAGGGCGATCCGCGCTTCTTGGGCCAGTTCCGTTAAGCGACACCATCGAGGTGCTTCAGGACGGCGGCGATTTGGGCGCGCGTCAGTTCCTGCCGGTCGGCGGCCAGTTCGATAAGGTCGTGGATGCTCACCAGCGAGCGAACGGACACGCTCGGCTTGAGGTCATTCAATTCGGTTTTTTCGTGGTAGTGGACGACCGCGAGCACCTCGTGGACAGAGGCGGCGCCATCGGCACGGAGAATGCGCACGGCCTGCGCGGCGCTGCCGCCCCGGTTGATCACGTCTTCGATGAGCACGACGCGATGGTTGGGGGGCAGGTCACCGTGGATGCGCGACTGGCTGCCGTGCTTCTTCGGCTCGGCGGTAACGTACACGAACGGTTGTTGGACATTGGGATGGTCGGCCGCGAGCGCAGCCCAGCCGATGGCGCCGCTGGCGGTGGCGGCGATGGTGTCGTAGCGCGTCGTCAGATTGGCGAGCTCCTCGCCCAAAGCGTCGGCCACCACCCGCCTTTCACGCGGATGGCTGAGAATTCGGCGTAAGTCGCAGTAGACAGTGGAAAGCTGGCCGCCGCGACACGGGAAACGGGGCTCAACCGAGAGTTCCACCGCCCCGGCGGTGACGATGGCATCGATGACCTGAGAGCGATTCATGTCTTGACGCTAGCAGCCGCACCCCCGAAGCTCAACGCGTGGACATTAGCCCCGCCCTTCAAGAACGGCTCGAGCGCTTAGTGGCGCGTTTCCTGGAGGAGAACGGCAAGTTAAACCTGTCGGCGTTGCGCACGCCCGAGGCCTGCTGGACGGGAAACATCCTCGACTCGCTCCCTCTCTTGGACGTGCCGGAATTCGCCGGCGTACAAACGCTGCTCGACCTCGGCACCGGTGGTGGCTTCCCGCTGCTGCCCATCGCCGTTGCCCGCCCCAACGTAAAGACCACGGGCCTCGACGCCACCCAGAAAAAGATCGACGCCGTGGGCCGCATTGCCAAAGACCTAGAGCTTCACAACGTCACGTTGCTCTCCGGGCGAGCGGAAGACCTGGCGCGCGATCAGCGCCACCGCGAGAAGTATGACTGCGTGACGGCCCGGGCCGTCGCCCCGCTCACGACGCTCCTCGAGATCACGGCCCCATTTGTGCGGCCGGGCGGCATCATCGTCCTGTGGAAAAGCCTGCACATCGACGATGAGCTGCAACAAAGCCTCTACGCGCGCACGGCCCTCTCGACCCACCTGGTGCGAAGCGAGCGCTACACGCTGCCGGGCGACTGGGGCGAGCGTCAGCTGCTGGTATTCGCCAAAAGCGCGCCCATCCACAAGCGCTTCCCGCGTGAGAACGGACTCCCGAAAAACAAGCCGCTCCTCAGTGAAGCCGACTTGAGAGCCTGATTAACAAGCGGCTTGGCACGCCTCGAAGGCCGCCTGGCGGGCCTCTTCGGTGGCGTCCATGAATGAGTAGAGGACGTTCGAATAGCCCGGGTTATCACAGGGATTCTGCAGAAGGGCGCCGAACGGACCGTCGCAAGAATGGTGCTCAAGGTGGCAGCAATAGGCTTGCTTGCACTCGCCGCAATCTTGGGCGCAGTTGCCGCAGGTTTCGCCACTGTTACAGACCTTATCGCCGCAAACACCAGGGACGCCGTTATCGGTCGGGGCACTCATCACGCTGCCAACGATCGGGGCTTTACCCATGTCGGCCGAGACCTGCAGATAGACCACCCCGGCCACCAGACCGAGGAAGAGGACGATAACGGAGCGGTGGAGGATTGTGCGAAAGGAAGTCATGGGAGGGGTAACCGTCAACCGCAATGGTACCCACACCGCTGCCCCTGTCCACTGGACGATGGTACGATTTCAGCCATGATCGCTTTCGAACAGGCGAATGTGCGGTACAGGGGCGGAATGCAGGCACTCAAGGACGTCTCAATTCACATTGAGCCTGGTGAGCGCATCGCCATCCTTGGGACGAGCGGAGCCGGCAAAACGACGCTCTTAAAGCTTCTCACGCGCGAACTCCGGGCTGTCAGCGGACGCGTGGTGGTGGACGGCGTCGACCTCAAATCACTCTCGACCCACGTCCTACGCCTGTACCGCGAGAAGCTCGGCATCGTCTTTCAGGACCTGCGCCTCATCCCCCACCTGACCGTGGTAGAGAACGTCGCGCTGCCGCTGGAGCTGCGGGGTATGGACCCAAAGGAGATCACGCTGCGCCTAGAGCCAATCTTGAACCACCTCGGATTACTGCCCTGGGCGCGAAGCTTCCCGCACACACTCTCCGCCGGCCGTCAGCGCCTGACGGCCATCGCCCGCGCGATTGCGACCGAGCCCTCGATTGTGGTGGCCGACGACCCGACCGACGACCTCGACCCGATCCAACAGCAAACGGTGCTCTCACTCCTGCAACAGCTCTCGACGGCGGGCGCGACTGTCATTATCGCCACGCACAGTCCCGAAATTGCCACTGCCTTCGGTGGTCGCACCGTGCGCTTGGCCGACGGACGCGTGCTCGCCGGACCCGCCACCCTCCGCCCCGCCACCCCCAAGGCATCGGCCCCGGTGACCGTTGCTCGGACCGCCACCCCGACCCCGTCGGCCGTGCCAAAGGTATCTATCACCGCCATTAACGGCGAGGAGTGACCCTTCTCTCTATGGCCAAAACCGCCCTCGCCACCTTCGCCGCCGGTTGCTTCTGGGGAGTAGAAGAAACGTTCCGCACTATACCGGGCGTGATCTCGACGCGGGTGGGCTACACCGGCGGCGCCACCGAGGCCCCGACGTACGAGCAAGTGTGTACCGACAGCACCGGCCACGCTGAAGCAGTGGAAGTAACCTACAATCCGGACGCGGTGACCTATGAACAACTGCTGGAAGTATTCTTCGAGAACCACAATCCCACCGAACGAAACCGCCAAGGACCCGACGTAGGCAGCCAGTACCGGTCGGCGATTTTCACCCACGACCCAAAGCAACAGGCAGCGGCCGAAGCGATGATCGACCGCCTCACCAAGGCTAAGCGCTTCCCGCGTCCGATTGCGACGCTGGTAAAAGCGGCCGTCCCCTTCTACGCCGCCGAGGACTATCACCAGCACTACTTGCTTAAGCGGGGTTTAGACTCGTGTCATGTATAAGCGCCCGCCAGCGCGCCAGGATAAGCTCAGGCCAAGCGCTAGGGTCGGATTGACGGCAAGTAGCCACGAGCTCGGCGGTATCGGCGGGCGTGATCACCGGCTGTTTTGAGATATTGAGGCGGTGCATGAGGGCTTGGTCGTCGGCGACGTGGCCGAAGCCAACGGCGTGCCCCATCTCGTGCATAAGTAACCGGAGGAGCTGGGCGCGGTCTTCGTAGACATAGAGATCGATGGTGGCCCCGCCCGGACCGCTCGTGAAGAGGCCCGTCTGAAACTCTTCCCCCTGTGATTTGGCGAGATCGTTAAACGCGTCGATGGTGGTGTTCTCGGCTGGAACCAAAGCCCGATCTTCGGCTACCAGCGTGTTGATGCGCTGCGCGAGGCTATTAAGCTCCTCGCGGCGCTGATTGAAGCTGGTGTTCTCGGCATTGAGTGCCTGCCGGCGGCGCTCGAAAGCCGAGTACTCGAGCGGCGAGGGTGAAGCCTGGCTCGTGGTGTCATCCAGATAGGCCTGTCGGCGGCGCTGGTAATCGGCCAGGTCGCGGTCGAAGGACGCCTGGCGGGCGTCGTAGTCGGTCCGGGTACGCTCATACTCGGCTTGCACCACCTGACGCCGGCCCTCGGTGGCCTTAATGCTCTGGTCGAGCTCTTGGAGCTGGATCGTGGCCTGCTGGCGGGCGTCGTAGATGACGTTCACCGGAATGCCACCCTCAGGAACGATCTCAAACAGTGGCCGGTCACCCGCTTTTTCCCAGGCAGCCTTCGCCTCTTTCACCAAAGTAAGAAGTTCGGCTGAGGTGAGATCGAACTGCGCATCGATGCGGCCAACGCTGATGGCCACGGGGCGAGCGCACGGCAAGCGACTCTGCACCAAACCACCCACCACACCGAGTGTGAGAAGGAAGAGGAGCAGTGAGAAGGCATTGCGCACGAAGGGAGTGTAGCAATCCCGCTGCGATCGGACCGACGTTTTCGACAAAAAAACCGGCGCCATGATGTCTTATCGCCCCTTATAGATCGTCTGCGCGGCCAGAAACTCCTCGGCGCAGCGCTTCCAGGTGTATTGGAGGGCGAACTCTCGGCAGGCGGCGCGGTGGCCGCGGGCCAGTGCCTCGTCGATGGCTGTTTCGAGATCGACATGCAGGCACCCCAACTCCGGCCGGCCGCCAATGACGTCGATAGGTCCCTGCACGGGATAGGCCGCCACGGGCACGCCGGAGGCGAGCGCCTCCAGTAACACCATGCCGAGCGTATCCGTGCGACTAGGGAAGACAAAACAGTCGGCCGAGGCGTACATCTGGGCCAGCGGCTCACCCTGGAGCTTGCCGGTAAATTGCACCTCGCCGTAGGTCTTCCGTAACTTCTCAAAAATCGGGCCGTCGCCCACCACCACTTTGCGAACATCATTTTCCGTCTTGAGGAACGCTTCAATGTTCTTCTCTTTAGCTACGCGGCCGACATACATGCAGACAGGCTTGCCGGCCGGCAGCACCGAGGGGCGCGGCCGAAAGAAATCCGAGTCAACACCCTTTGCCCAGAGGTTGACGTTTTTAAAATGGCGGCGCGCGAGCAGGCGCTTCATGGTCGGCGTTGAGACGAGCACCGAGCGCGAGGGTTTATGGAACCACCTCAGGTAGCTGTACGTGAGGCGGCTCGGCAGGCCGATGTACTTTTTACAATAGGCCGGGATGTCGGTGTGATACGAAGTGGTGAACGGGATCTCAAACTTTTCGCAGGCATGGCGGAACCAAAGGCCGATGGCGAACTCGGTGGCAATGTGCACCATGCACGGCCCTTGGATATAGCGCCGGAGTGAGGAGCGACTGATGTGGTAGGTCATCTTGATCTCCGGGTACCACGGCAGCGGCAACGTACTAAACATGGACGGTTCCACCACCTGCACCTCATGCCCCTGGCGAATCAGTTCCTCACGCAAAGACGAAAGGACGCGCACGACGCCGTTGATCTGCGGATGCCAAGCGTCGGTAATGAGGATAATGCGCATGAGGACGGGCTCATTTTAGGTCAAAATCGGCCGCCTGCCACCGTCTGAATCAACTAAAAAATGATCTGTAAAAAAGACCAGCCAAGGTCGGTCACAATCGGCGGAGACAGGCGTCTTGGACCGTACCCGCAGCCTACGCTCGGGACCTTCATTTCTTTCCCTTCTCTTCGTATGGCTCGCACCGCTCCGAAGACACATGACCAAGAGGACGCCGGGAACTCCATGCTGATGGATACCGCGCTTGATTGGCAGTTTGACGGAACGTGGGACGAATATGTGGGACGGGCCCAGAAATGTTGGGGCCACCTGACGGATGACAAGGTCGCCGTCACCAAGGGTCAATTCCAGGCACTCGCCGGCCGTATCCAGCGGTCCACGGGTGAACGCCTGGA
The DNA here is from genome assembly GCA_964640945.1 of uncultured Candidatus Peribacteria bacterium. Classification (GTDB taxonomy): domain Bacteria; phylum Patescibacteriota; class Gracilibacteria; order Peribacterales; family Peribacteraceae; genus JAGOUB01. Next base: position 16,606 of record CAZXIV010000018.1, read on the forward strand.
AGACATTCATCGCCGCCTCTTCGAAGACCGCTTCTAATAGCGGCGACTCGATCTTTCGCCTCGTATCGCACGATAGGCCATGGCGCGGCCAGCCAGACTGACAACCGCCGACCGAGGAGCTCGCCTCGAGCTGCCCGACAGACGGAACGTCGGACGAAGACTGGCCCACATGGACTTCGGGACTCCTCCGCCCTCGGCTCACGCCGGGGGCGGTTGTATTTTTGGCGACAAACCATGAACAATGCGTGGGTAAGAATGGGGCAAGGCTGCCGTCTTCACCTGCATATCTTCCCCCCGTATGACCATGAACCGTACTTTCTCCCACCTGCTCGGCGCCGCCACCCTGTGTGCTCTGCTGGTTGCCTGTACGCCGGCCGGGCCGAGCGCCAGCAGCAAAACCCAAGCCGAAAGTTATATCCGCACCAACGTCGCCACGCTGTCGCCGCGATCGGCCGTACTGGGCGGACGCTTCTCAGTTACCGCCATCGAATGGGAAGACGCCGACACGGCGCTGGTCACGTACGAGGACGGGCACATCCTGCTTAAGGGACGAACGGATATCTCGGGCAGCGGTAGCGCGCTCGTCGCCACCCGCTTTAAGCTGGTGAATGACACCAACGCCTCTTCGCCCGCGAGCGGCACCGGCACGACCCTGCCCTCGGGCTCCAGCGCAACGACACCCTTGTCGTCCGCAAGTACGAGTGATAGCTCTTCGTCCGACCCCCGCGCGCTACGCGCTGAAGGCGCCTTCTGCGGCGGTATCGCCGGCTTTCAGTGCCAGGCGGGCCTCCATTGTGATATCAAGGAGACCTATCCCGACGCCGGCGGCACGTGCGTGAAGGATTAAGGTCCAACCAAAACGCCCGCTCCGGCAACGGGGCGGTTTTTTTAAGCCAGACGCGCGGCCAGCAGGATAAGCCAGATGCCCGTCGCGTTGCAGCCGAACGACACCAGGCCAAAGAAACGCGGGCTCAGCGACGAGATTCCGCTCACCATCGAGACGGCCAGCTCGTCGGGTAAGGGCGAAGCGATAATAAAGCCGGCGAATGAGAAGAGCAGCGCGCGACGCAACTTTTCCGGGATGTCGTCGTGGTGCACCAAGGCGCGGATACGAGCGGCGAAGCGCGAGGCCCGGAGACGGTCGATCTCATCGTGGAACACCGAGAAGCGGATAAGATCGAAAATGAGGAAGTCGGAAAGGAGCGCGCCCAGGCCGGCGAGCAGCGCGGCCGGCACCGGGTGCACGACGTTGGCCATCTCGATGAAGATGGCGATGGCAAAAGGCGTCGTGAATCCAAAGCTGAACATCAATCCGGCAATGAAGATGGAAAAATAGCCAAAACGTCCGAGCGTCTGGAGCCAATCGAGCAGGCCAAAGTGAAACAGCACGTACGCGACCGCGAACGAGAGTCCAAGCAGGCAGAGACGGGGGTAGGTGTGCATTTTCTAGTATTGTATCATGAATCGACTTTAATGGCCATAACAGGCCGCAAAGCTCCTCTCGCGTCGCCACCCCCTGTCCGTATGATGCGAGGCATGGATTCCTTCTCTGCCTTCATCATCTCCAGCTCCGTCGTACTAGCCGCTCTCATCACGTCGTTGGTCCTTTGGATTAAGATCCGCACCAAGACACACGGCGCCGCTCGCCGGGGAGCCACGCTCTTCGCCATCTGCTTCGCCCTCTATGTACTGGGCCAGGCCTGGGCACTGATGCTCGGTCTCCGGGTGATCGACGGCGGCTATATGGTGCCGAGTTTGTCGTACGCTTCGGCCGCCGTGCTGTTCGTGTTCGGCTCGTACCAGCACTACCAGCACCTGCGAAAGTGAGTATTTAGCGAGCCGCGAGCTCGCGCCGGAAGAACGCCGCCGAGGCAGCCATGAACTCGCGCCAGCGGGGACCAAACTCGTGGCCTTCGCCCGGATATTCGACGTAGGTGATGTCGCGGCCGGCCGCCGCGAGATTGGCGGCGAGTGTATCGGACCAGGCCTTGGGGACGTCTTTGTCCGCACTCCCTTGGAAGAGGAGGACCGGTGCGGCGATGTCTTTGAGATAGGTCTGCGGCGAGAGGCGGTCCCAGATGGCGGGTTTTTCCGGGCGCGTGCCGAACTCGGCGAGCGTGCGGTCGCCTTCGTCGCGCTCGCTCCGCCAGCGCGTAAAATTCTCCCAGACGTCGGCGTGCACCGGCGCGTAGAGCACCGCGGCGCTCACGAGCGCGGGCCGGCCGGTGAGGACGGCGAGCGTGACGCCGCCGCCAAGCGAATGGCCGAGCATGCCGACGCGCGCCGCATCCACTGTGGGCAAGTTGGCCGCCCGCACGGCGCCGACGGCGTTGGCGCTATCCATCGCGTATTCCAAATTGCCGTCGTAGACGTCTGCCGTCATCGGGCTCTCATCGGAACCAGCGTGGCCGCGATAGTCGGTGTGGAGCACGGCGAAGCCCTGGCGCGCCAGGTAGTCTTGTTCACGCTTCAGTCCCCTGCCCTGCGTATAGACCGCTGGGGCGATGTAGCCGTGGTTGAAGACGAGCAACGGGAAAGGGCCCGCGCCCTTAGGGATATTCATGATGCCCGTGATCGTCAGGCCATTGCTGAGATAGCGGACGGCGTAGCGTGTGTAGGCGGCGTTGTCGTCGAGCACGTCGTACAGATCCAGCCCCGTGCCGACGAGGGCCATGGCAGAGAAGTACGGAATACTCAGCTCGGAGGGCAACTGCTCCAGGGGGATGACAACTTGAGAGACCGGCAGGGTGACAGCGCCCGAAAACGACGGCGCGGCTGCAGGCGGCACGGGCGCTTGAGTGCAAGCGGCGCAGGTGAGCACGGCGAGGACGAGCCAGCGGCGCATCTTAGAATTCGAGAGGAACGCCGTCTTCCGGAATGAGGACGTTGATGCCGGTCGGGGTGAGGAGCTTTTGGGCCATCGCGCCGATCATCGGCCGGAAACCCGCGGTGATGGTGTAGACCTTGGCCTGGGGACTGTTTTTGAGGATAGTCTGCACCGACGGCACGTGGCAGTGGTCTTGGTGCTCGTGGGTGATAAGCAGCACGTCAATGTTCTCGACGGGGTGTTTCCCCTCAGTGAACATGCCGGGATCAATGAGAATGCGCAGGCCCTGTTCTTCGACGAACAGGCAGCAGTGCCCGTACTTGGTAATCTTCATAGGTGAGGAGGCGGGCGAGGTTATTTCTTCTTTTGCGCCGCGTGCCCATGATGCACCTTCTGCCAGTCGACCCAATTGCTGTGGTCGCCGCCGGTCATCCAGAAGAACAGCATGCGCGCGAAGAGAAGCCCGAAGTAGAAGAGCACGATGCCGGCCAGGTAGCCGGCGGCGGACCAAGGATCGAGCGGGGTGAGCTTGCCCGCACCGGTGGACCAGAAGAATCCAGCGAGAACCGTGATGACAATCAGGGCTTCGCCGAAGGTAGAACGGGAGGGGGTGGGCATGGGCGGAGTATACACCCCTCGCCTTGAGGCCGGCCGCCGAGTTGGTAGGATGAGGGCTCTTAGCCATTCCCTTCCTTCATCATGCGTTGCGCCCTGCCCATCCACGCCGATCTTAAGGATGCCCTCTATGCGGCCTTCCGCATCCTGGTCGGATTCCTCTTCCTATTCCACGGCGCGCAGAAGCTTGGGCTGCTCGGCGGCGACATGCAGGAAGGCTTTATGCTCTTTATCGGTTCAGCTGAACTGGTCGGCGGCCTCGCCATCATGGCCGGCTTCCTAACGCAGTGGGCGGCACTCGGCTGCGTGATCATCATGATCGGCGCCTACGCCAAGCACGCCAGCGGCGGCCTGCTGCCCATCGAGAACCGCGGCGAGCTGGCACTGGTCTACCTAGCGGCCTTCTTGTGCCTGATGGCGCTCGGCGGCGGCAAATACAGCATCGACCGCGGCTGCAGGCAATAAGGCACCGAGACGCCGTCCCGGCTTCGGCTCGGGCGGCGTTTTTTATTGAGAAAAAGCAGTTTTCTCCTTGGCAACAGCGCTTGTTTGCGTACGATTGGCGACCGACCGCTCTTTAGCCGAGCCGCCGGAACCGGTTTGGTCTTTTTAGAACCGCGAGAGGTGTGCCTCTCTTTACCCATACTGACGGAGAGTTCAATGCTGCGTTCACACCCCCTGACTTGGGGAACCACCCACTCACTGTTGCTCAGCGAACAGGAGGGACGGAAGCAAATCGACTTGCGGGCCACGCTCATGATCCGCAAGCCAAAGGGGAGGCAAGACCTGACGGTGTCACTGCCGCCAACCCTGACGATCGATGTGATCAAGAATGCCTGGGAGGCCCAAGGCACACAGTGGGATGAAATCATCCTCTACTCAGGTATGGAAGTCTTCAGTGCCGTGCGCGTCATCTGGCTGCCGACGGGCGCGCTCCTTTGGAACGTGCTGCACATTGAGGACGCCCCGTACGACACCTTCGGCCTGACCAATCTCACGAAACACATCTGGCACAGCCGATTTGAACAAAAGGTCATCACGGGCATCGCACCGTGACGATAGGCCACGAGGCCGGAACGAAACCCAGGAGCAGACCATGTCTGCTCCTTTTTTTATGCATCTCCGCCGCCATCCAGGAAGACGCCTTCATTAGGCTGACAAAACATCCCTACTAAAAGGAGCAGACCGCCCGCCAAAGTCTCTTTTTTTCCAAACGATTCCGCCCTGGTGGTGGCCCAAGGCCGCTCTCCTCGCCATGGAAACAAGGGAGGAGGAGCAGTGCGAACGGGTGTATCTCGATGAATTTATTTCAACTTGCTATTTTTACTATTTAATTGCATTATGTGTTAAGTGCTCCTTCTACACCACCGCCAATATTTGGATGAGACAGGCTCCGTGGGCATGCCGTGCCGTGTTCAGGGAGCCTGCCTCTCATCAAGTGGAGGCAGCGGGCATCGTCAGTGTGTTTAGTACCTGGCACGTCCAGGTGAAAGAAGAGACGGTATGACTACTAGCACCTCGTCTGCTCCGGTCTACTCCGCCGCCACGGTGGCTGAGCTTCTCGGCCTCCGGTACACCGCCCAAGAACTGGCGGTTTTTGGGCCCCCGCCCCAGCCCATCGAAGGTTTCATCACCTTCTTCGATCCTCGTTTGAGCTGGCGTCAGCTCGAATATGCTTTAGTCGGTACGTTTGCTACATGGGTCTTTGAGGACTGGAAGGAAATACAGCCATACCTCCAGCCCAATCGCGCATCCAAGCCCGGCTATCGCCAACTCCGCCTGGCAGCGGTTAGGCATTCCATGGGCAAGTCTTTCCCGGAACAACAGGGGTTGCTGCTTCCCCGCGAGGAAGTACCAACGGCCTTAACGGTGATGACCGGCAAAAGCATCTATTTTTTGGCAACGGGGAAACGCCTCTCCCCTTCCTGGGTCCGCTGCCAGGACGTCTGCGCAGAGGGGAATCGCATCTGCGTCGGCAACTTTGAGGAGGATGGCGTAGGTGTCATCCACACATTCGACGATGAGAGCGTGGGTCATCTTCTTGGCCTCGCATCGTGTCTGACCCTATGAACCTCGCCCCGCCGCTTGTCGGCGGGGCTTTTTCAGCAACGCTGAGGTGAAATTTTTCTTTCAATAATCCTGTGCGATGTCTTTCGCTATGTCTCAAGACCTGAGCGCAGAACATGGATCGTGAATCTTTAACATCTGCCTCAATGTAACCTTGCCTTTCGTGGTCTTAAAATACTTTTCTCGCCGCAAAGCATTATCTTTTGATCGATGTCCTTCAAAATACATCAATTCAATCGGCAACCGCTTGGCGGTGGAAATATTCTCACCACGCTGATGTTGAAGTAGCCTTCTCTTTAAATTATTCGTCGAGCCCATGTAGAACTGACCATCTCGCTGACTTTGTAAAACATACACATACCAGAAATGCATGAATCTATTGTAATCGGGGTTTGATATTCATCATTTTTACCATGAGCCCTGCACCATTCGTGCTCTCATAGATCAAGATATTTTGGTTCTACTTAGGAATAGAACAACGACCTGCACTCAGGTGCAGGACATGAACCACTCGCTACTCTATTTTTCTATTTGATAGGGCGCTGCCATGAACCAGAGCCCCACAGGGCGAGTGGTTTATGGCTGGGGCTAGTGGATGATTTTAGAACTGAAGCCAGCTTACAGCAGATTCCATACGATCTAATGAGTTTCATAAACTCTAATAAAAATGTAATGTCATTGTGTTAATATGCAACTCTATACAAGTTCACTAAGCGTGCCTTGCCCTCCTTTTATTGGGGATGGGTCTTGGGTTATTACAGACATATCAGAAATAACCGTTTTATTTGGGAAAAATGGTTCTGGAAAGAGTCTTTTCCTACGAAAATTGAGAGATCAAAATATCGATGGATACCACTATGTAGTTCCTGAAAGAACCGGCGAGTTAGGTTTTCAGCCTAGCTTCTTAGAAACTCAAACTAGCTCTGAACAAAGAAGACAATCAACATCAAAGAACTTCCTTTCAGACTATAGGAGACAAATCATTGCCCGCATTCAAGCATATTTTTTTAAACGTGGCTCTTCTAGGACTACTGAAATGCATGTGCCCCCAGGTGAACTAGAAGAACTTTTATCTATATTGATACCTGATTTTTCAATCGTATTAAAGGGCAGTAACCCTCCTTATGATCTAACGAGAGTCTCCAGCAACACCTCAGTATCAAATATTGATGAATTGAGCAGTGGCGAGGCTCAAATGCTTACAATTGGCCTAGATATTCTAACAATTGCCGCAATTTGGGAGTTGGAAAATGCTCCAATTCGATTGCTCTTAGTTGATGAACCCGATGCTCATATCCATCCTGACCTTCAGGCAAGATTTGCCGATTTTATTATTAAAGTTGGAGATGCTTTTAAATTACAAATAATTTTAGCTACTCATAGCACCACTTTATTAGCAGCCCTTGGACAGTTTGGAGGAGAGAAAACCAGCGTTATTTATTTTGATAGGACTAAGCTTTCTTTTTCTGCAAAGCAATTTACTTCCATTTTAAAAGAAGTCGCTGCTTGTCTGGGAGGACATGCATTAATGGGGCCTCTCTTTGGGGTTCCTCTGTTGTTAGTTGAAGGTGATGATGATTACCGGATTTGGAGCCAAGTTCCTCGGCATCATGTCGTAAACTTTTCAGTAATTCCTTCAAGCGGGGAAGAAATATTTGAATATCAAAAGATATTGGAACAAATTTTTAGCAGCCTACGAACAGCTGGAAACATTGCAGGGTACGCATTACTTGATGGAGATAAAAGCCTTCCTGAAACGTCAGTTTCCAATCCTCAAACCCACGTCAAATTCGTAGGTCTGCAATGTCATGAAGCGGAAAATTTATATCTCACTGATGAAGTTTTAAACTCTATGGGATTAAACTGGGCTGATGTCTCTCTTAAAATTCAAACTGAGAGTTCAAATTACGGAAATAAAGCCACTGCTCTTGCCGATGCCCCGAATTGGGATCGAAAGACGGCAGACGTTAAAATATTAATAAATGAAATAAGTAAAATTATTGACCCCAAATGTGTTCATTGGACGATACGCGTAGGTTCAACAATTGGTAGAGTTAGACCAAATGGTCAATTAGCCAGCTTCTTAGGTGTCACTTTGATAGATTCTCTTTGGGGTCCTGCCTAGGGTGGAATTTTATTAAAAAGTAAATTCGTCTACACTAGGGTCAATGAATAACGTCTTATTCCCTGATTTGGCAGTGGAGGATTATATTTTAGAAATAAAATATGACGGCCCCTCGTTTGAAGGTGTTATGGAAATAAATGCCTTGGGAAATGAAATTCTTGCTCTTGATGTTTGTTTTAAAAAAGTCATTTCACTTCTGAAAAGCAGAGGTGAAGAATACGAAGTTGTTGTTGAGCCATTTGAAAGTGGTAGTTTTAAAAAACGAACTAAATTAGTTGTAAAATGGATAGAAAAGAATAAAACCACGGCCACTCTTAGTGCAGGACTTATCGGTGTTGTGATAACCGGAGCTGTTCAGTTAATCCTTAAATATGGGCCAGATAAAATCGCCGAACTTTCTCCTCAATTAATCTCTGAAATTCATGATAGAACACAAATTTCTTTACTGAACGATCCTGTCTTTCTAAGAAACATCGCAATAATCGCACAGCCTCTTTTAACTGAAGGGGATAAAGTTATTCTTAGAAAAGCAACAAATGACACGGAAAGAGAAGTGGTAATAAACTACAGTCAAAAAAATAACTTTTCTTCGCTCACGTCTGTGATCGAAAAAACGGGCGATGAACTCACGGCTTACGATGAGGTCTATGGAAAGATAATTCTCATGGACATTGATGCCATCAAAAATCAGATCGCTTTTAAAGTTTATGGAGAGGGTGAGCGCATACACTGCACTCTTCCTAGTGAAATGAACATTAATGATTACACCTATCTACTGGGAAAGTGGGTCACAATCAGCGGACAAGTTACAAAACGAGGAGAACAAATTCTTCATATTGAAATAAAGGCAATTATTGAAGATGAAGATCCGGCTGCGGAAAAAGTTCAATCTAAAATTGGATAACACAAGTCTGGGTTATTTAAATAAAACATAGGTGATATACTACTTTTGACCCAATTTGACCGTGCAGACTTCATACGTCTGCGATTCCTTATTGCTCGAACAGCGTAGAAAGGGGCATCTAGCCTCGGTCAATGCGCTGTCGAGCAGGGGTAACTCTCTCGGTCAACATTGGGTCAACCGAGCTGGATGCCCTTTTGTGCATCCAGGCATCCCCTCTCATATATGCCTGATTTGATTCAGTCAGATGTGCAACCTGTAGCAAAGCCCGGTCGTTGGAAAATGCGTCTTGGCCTTTCGCTGTACCTCCTCTTCATGCTTGGGGTTATTGGAGTGGTTAGCTCCGCCATAATCAGATACTACGGTTTCCTGCCAGAGAATTGGACACTCCCTAAGCTGAGCTTCAGTGAGTATTCCTGGCAAAGAGACTGCGATTCCCAATGCGCCGAGGAGGTAGGCAAAGCGGATATGAAGGTGATTGACGAAGCAGGATGTGTTGATTTATCAATGTACACACCTCTCGATGTAGCCCATGTTAAAGCCCTTAATGACAAAATTGATTACATTCCCTGTGATGGAGTGGAAAGAAAAAACTTAGGTGCATATGACATATCGACACCGCCATTTCACCTCCCAAATCCCTAACCTCCTATTTTTCGGACAAAAGCCTGAACTACAGGGCCTCGCCAGGTGGAGATGAACTAGGTGAATACTACCTCGTGAGGTCATGTAAGGCTGTACCCAGAGAAAAATAGCCCCTTGAAATAGTTTCCAATTATTTCTCTCGAAGAAAATCCGAGATTCTCTTAAGGCCTTCTTGCATCTGCTTGGGCGACTCTAAAATAGTGATCCGACACAATTGATCAGACATTTCTCCGAGACAAATGCCAGGAAAGACAGAGACGTTTTTCTTCTGAATCAGAGAAAGAAAAAAATCGTAAGATGAGGTGTTAATATTGGGTCGAAACAAAATATTTACGCCTTCGAAGATATAGGCCTGTTCAACAATGTCTCTATTCTTAGATAACCAGCTGATTAACCACTTTCTATTCGTCGAATAAAGGTTTTGATTTTTCAGGTTGGTACGGCAAGCATCCTTATACAATTTTTCTATAACTTCTTGATCAATTGAATACCATTCCGAGAGATCACGCAGACTATCGGTATCTTGAGTGCTTTGGACGTACTCAAACTTATAAAGAAATTCTGCCAAAAGGAA
>CAZXIV010000019.1:0-4168 GCA_964640945.1 uncultured Candidatus Peribacteria bacterium
GTACTCTCATCTCACTGCAAACGCCTGGGTGTTCGGATTCCAACTTGAATACGGGTGACTGGACTGGATTGACAAATATGTATATTATAATAAAATAAATAAGCAGAACGAACTGCAAGCTATCGACGGTTGGGCTTCATTCAACCGTTACCTGTTCTTTCCAGGAGATTCGGCGATGAGCGACAAGATCCAGATCAAGCTTACTGTGCGCCAGGTGCGCGACGGGTTGAAGTACAACGGTGATATAGAGTTCGATGGCACCCGCTTCTTCTACTCCCTCGACTTCACCACCCACGTCGAACTGATGGGCGAGTTGTTGAAGCCCGAGGAGAGCGATAGCGCCATCAAGCGTCTCTGCAAGCTCACCCTGAAGAAGCTGGACGATGCGCCAGACACGATCACGCTCCCGGAGAATATCTGGCAACTGTTCGTGTATATCCTAATGCCGACGGCCGTGGACTTCTACTATCAAGAGCAGACCCGTGACTTCAATAACGGATTGGGGAGGATGCTGCATGGCAATGGCCTACTGGCCGCCAGCCTCCCCGGTGTGACCGCGTCCATCAGTTTCGAAACCAGCTGTCAGATCGAGCGCAACCCAGCGCTAGTCGAATTCCTAAGTCAGCACGCCGCCTGACATATCGTGGGCTCCCCATTAAGAGCAAACCCGCTGCATGGATGTAGCGGGATTTCTTGTGTATGTGTTTTTACCACTGTCTATGAATGGCTAGCAAAGCCAAAATCTATGACTATCCGCATCAAAAGAGGACGCTCGTCGGTATTCCCCACGATCAAAAACCATGATGTTCATACTGTGCATTGAAGGGTTCTTCCTCCACCCATTGGCCCGTTCAAACCGGACATCACAAGTGTCCGTACAGCTATGAGATCACCGCCGCTGGCAGGATGATTGTGGCGGGAGAATTTTGGTACTGCTGAACAGTTCTTACTAAGGCGAGAAGAGCTTCGGGCGCTTTTACGTCCTTAAAACGACGTGATCCCCTACCGGAAATCCAATAAACACGATGATGAAGGGTAACAAAGTGCCTCCTCTTCCGCCTCACGGAATTCTTCGCGGGGTGGCAAAGAGGGCGATATTCTCCCAGAATCGCGATGGCCGGCAATTGAGTAGCCTACTCGAACGCATCAGGAATCACCACAGGGAACATGGTCATTGGGCAAACGGTACGCTGAGGTCATTCGTTTGTTTGATCCGTCATTCGAGTACGGGAGGCAATATGAATGCGGAATGGCAGAGAGAAACGAGTTTCGTACAGTCTGCACAAGAGCCCTGCTGTATCTCGAACGAGGTTTAAAAGATCAGATCATCAGCTTAGACAAACTTCTCTCTCGTAAGAGCGTTGAGATATTGTCTAACTTCTGTCTCTGTCCTGAATTCTACGCTTTCTTTCCGTCCCTCTTTTCCATCTGCCATTATTCTTGTGACAGTAATATGAATACCACGACGAGGCCTTAGATGAGGACCAACTTTTTGCAATATTTGCTGAATGGCTGAATCAAAAGGACCCTCGACTTCAGCGACGGTATCACCTTTCGTTCTCGAATCGGCAGCATAAACACGAACTTTCACGCATAAGGTTGCCACTTCTTTGGATCTCAAATTGTTATCTCGTTCGGCAATGAGATGAATTGCCAGTTGATACAAGGGTTCTTCTGGGTCACCAAGATTCACACCACCCAGATAATGACCGTAGCTTGTGATTTGTCTCATATGATCAGGTGAAGTACCATGGCCTGAAATTTTCCTTACAATTTTCTCACCGCCTTTCACCGCCTTACGTACGTTAAATTCATCTTCCGCTATAGCTCCATTCGCAAGTGCCCATTCATAAGCCGCCAAAGATGATTTTGGAGAACTGAATTGAATAGTATGTTCTCCAATATTAAGAGTCGTATTGGTCGCGCCCTGCGGTAATGAGCGAGACAGCCTAACAGGCAGACCTTCTGATTGTATTTTCTTCAGGGCTATCCACCCTTTTTCATCCATGCTTTTCATTGTACGTGTGGCATCACCAATGGCTGCTTTTAGCTTGGTAATGCCTTCGTCTGACCATTCGTAGACATTATCATAATTACCAAAGCTAATTTCCTGAGAAGCTGGATCAACACCCCAGAAAGAAAGATTTTTTGGAAGTGTCTGCTGAGAGCCACCACCTTGGGATGCATCTGAAAATTCTTCCTCAAGTTGCCTCACTAGTGCCTGCACTATTGGTAGCAATCGCTTTTTGTTTGTAGAAATTGCAACTTCTTTGGTTAGAACGCTTTTTATCCATTCAACATCGGGCTTACTCTGATAAGGCTTTGGCATCTTCTTGTAATGTCGTATGTCGACAGGAAGATTATAATCCGTTGCAACTTCCGTAATGCAAATGACCTGCCCACCTGCTACTAAGTTCATGGAACCATCGGATTCCGTGGCAACGTGTGCTTGCAAAGTAGACTTAAATTCCTCAGCTAATTGTTCATATATTGCTATATGCCCTTGGAGTAATTCCATTCTCCGCGCAAATTCATTCTCTGCTACTTGCTGCGGCGTCATACTTGCTGCGACACGTTGTTCTTCAACATACGTACCGGTAATACTTTCTATTAAAGAACGTATTCTCGTGACTTCATTTGCCACATTGTCTCCGCATGGTATTTCCACAGCTCCATTGCTAGGAATTCCGTAAGCTTCCAAGTTTTCCGTATCATCAACCTTATCATTCTTAATGATTATTTTGCCTTTGGCTGGGAGAACCGATGCGCCCCTCAAAAACATCTGCAAATCAGCATCTTGCATTGCTACAGTTTCATCAATCGGAAGAAATTCTCCTGAACCTGAGTTATTGGAATGCAGCGAATTAGTCATGTTTTTGACAGGAAGCTATATTGACATTATAATTCATATTAACTATTATGTCAAATGTGCGGTCCCTAGGATTGCACTTCGATCCTTTACATGTTGCACAAAAACCTTCTCCCTTTTTAGGTTCTTTCCTAATGAGAGCATCTATAAGGGAGAAGGCATACCGCCAAGCTCCACACCCAACAGGAGGTCGTGGACTCCGCGCTCGCCTACATGAAGGCGAAGGCGGCGGAAGGGAAACCATACCTGACGGGCACCGTGTCCGCCGTGGGCACGGTGGTCTACGCCTGGCCTGAAGGGCCGGGCAAGTCCGGCGGTGGCACCGAGCCCAGTCTCACCTTTACGGGTGAGGTCAGCGTCTTATACAACGCCGACACCAGCGACGAGTTGGTGGAGGCGATGCTGGACGAGTTCGCCGCCCACTTGGGTGGCATCCTCGGACAGTCCCGCGTGTACGTCGCTTACCGCGACAAGACGTGGGTGTTACAGAAAGAAAAGACGGAAACGCCGACCGGCGAGACCGTCTAGTGCAACATTTCGCCCTCGCCTTCCCTTCGGGGAGGGCGGGGGCACTTTTACTGTGTCTCGCATTTACACAATGTGGCCTTAGCTGTGCTGTTATGCCAACAGGCAGAAAATCAAACGGGCGCAGGGGTCTTGATCGGCAAGCAGCATCTACTGCCGCGAGAGTGATGATCGCGATGAGCGCCAGAAGAACAGATTACCCACTTGCAGGCGCTGATGGTTGTGACGGAATGGGAGCGGTATAAGCCAGATCGGGCGCAGATGAATACAAAGAGCAAACAGCTCCTCACACTCAAAGCTAACAACAAGAAGGCTACAGAGGACGCAGAAGAAACGATCAATCGGATGAAATATGGGTCACAGATGGCGACAAAGAGAAATTGAGGTGCAGGAGTGCGTGTTGAAGCGTTTGCATGAGGATTGCAAAAATCTGAACAAGCAGATCACAAACTCGATAAGGACAGCATCGAGCGGTACGACGATCTCGATGCGTTCCTCGAACTCGCAAAGAATACCTTCTGTTGGTGAAAAAAGGCGACTCCCGAGCAAAAACGCCAAATGGCAGATATTCCGATTTCGAACGTGGTCATTGATGGCAAACAAGTGGCTTCCGTAAGCCTTGTGGAACCATTCGAAGAATATGCAAATGGCGATGAAACCTTAGATGGTCGGGACGAAAGGACTCGAACCTTCGACCTCACGGTCCCGAACCGTGCGCTCTACCAACTGAGCTACGTCCCGACTTTGGTACTACTATTGAATGAATGATCAGAG
>CAZXIV010000019.1:4268-24958 GCA_964640945.1 uncultured Candidatus Peribacteria bacterium
CGCAGTGCGCTTTTATGATGTGCGCTGATGCTAGAGCATCAGCGGCCAACTGAGCTACGTCCCGACTTTGGTACTACTATTGAATGAATGATCAGAGCGCAGTGCGCTTTTATGATGTGCGCTGATGCTAGAGCATCAGCGGCCAACTGAGCGAGGTCCTGACAGACCTTTATAAGAATGATGAGCAGCTTTCCGCCAACTTCCATGCAATCGGCGATGCCAAGTGACCGTCAGAAGACGCGGGAGATTCTACTGTCACCCCCGGCCGAACGCACGCGCGGATTTTTCAGCTTCGGCGGCGGCCGCAAAACCGAAGCGTCGCTGTAACGTTTTGGCCGGCCAATCGTTTACTAAAGTCCACAACACGCCTCAGGAAGGGGGCTTTTACGGAGAGTGCCTCACGTAAAACGACTCAAATAAACGAATATGGCCGGTATTTGCCGGTCAGCAAACCACTCGGTATTTGATGTTTTCGGTCACCTAATTATTATTTATGCCACTTTTATAGGATTAGTACATGACCTCTGACTGTCTACTGTCGGATAATTGAATACATTTTGTATACATAGTGACCCCAAGGAGGAATAGAACCTCCGTTCGAATGGGGGGATTTTTCGAGCCCTGAATCCCCTATGTAAAGTTTCCTTATAATAATCTAGCTCTGCGTCAAATAGATATTATATAACATTATTATAATTAGGATACTCCCGGGCTCCAGGGCATCTGCCTACGATGAAAGCGTGAAGTTTACCTCACGTCCCGCTTCGCTGCCGCTCGTGCTGATGCACGTGGTACTCATCGCCTTTCTGTCCCTCAGTATGGTGATGAGCTTGCCCACCCTCCGCTAAGGCGGGTGAACGTCAGCAGGCCCCGTCCAGACCGGACGGATCATCGTTCGTGACTCCCCTGCCAGCCCTCCCCGGGCGTCAGGTCATCCCCCCTGGTAGCCCAGGTGGAAAGAGCGCGAAAGACCCTCGTCGCCCCGCGGCGGCTGGGTGCCACGCTCACCAGAGCCGGCCACGTTTGCGCGCGTCCAGACCGGAGCGAACCGTGACCGACTGGGCCATGATGGCCGAGAGCGACTGCCGACAGAGGGGTCGCAGGCCGTATTCGTTGTGCGTCTCCTCCATCCAACAGATGGTGCTGTAGTCCTCAACACTGTCGCCGAGGAGAATAAAATGAGAGTTCCGCTCGAGGGCGGTACCGTATGCGCGAAAGACCGCTTGAATGTCTTTAGTTGGCAGAGGCGGCAGTGAGGCGTCGAATTGAGCGAGCGAGAGCCAGCGCCGAAGCACTTCCAGATCGTTTAACTTCGACCACGCAAAGGCCTGGGCCAAATCGGCCGCAGCCGCCTGGCGGTTGCCGGCTTTTTCCTCAATGGCCGCGCGCAGCGAATAGGCACGGGCGTCCTGGGAGTTCTCGGCGAGGTAGGCGGCGATAGCGACGCGGGCCGCGGGCACTTGGTCCTGACGGAGGGCGATGGCGGCTTGGCCCAGGCGTAGATCGCGCGTAAACCAGCTGCCGGCGCTCGCCTCGTACCAGCGCTGGGCGGTGACAAAATCGGCCCGGGCTTCGGCTTTGCGACCGAGTGACGACGTGACCAGGTAAGACGCTTCGCGAACGGCGAGGCAGGTGAGGAGGAGAACAATGATGAGCTCGAGGGCGTTTTGGGCGGTGCCAAGCCGGCGCGGCGCCTTCTTAGGCGTCATCGGCGCGCCGAGCAGGCCGAGGAGGAGCCAGAAGGGCAAGGCGATGCCGACGAATTGGAGGTTATAGTCGATAAGGACATGGGCGAGCACACCCGCGATGCCGATCGCGGCGAACACCGACCAGTCGAGTTCGCGGCTGGTGCCCAGGCGGCGCCCGGCCGCGACTAGGCTTAAGAGGATCATGAGCGACCAGAGGACGGCCGACGGCCAGCCGCGCTCCATCGCCAGCTTCAGCCAAGCGTTATGGGCATGGTCGGAGGTGGCGTAGACATCCTGCTGCAGCCGAGGCTGGAGGAAGCGGAAACTGTAGGGACCGTGGCCGAAGAAGGGACGCTCGGCGGCGAGCTGCCACGATTGCGCCCAGAAGTCGACACGCTCATCAATGGAGGATGTGCCCTCGTCGGCGGTGAAGGTCACCTTGGCGCCCAGGTTTTGGACCGGGTAGGAAAGGCTGCGTAATCCGTTGCCCAAGAAGAAGGTTGCAACGGCAATGGCCGCCACGAGACCAGCGGTAATGAGCGTCGGACGGATCATGACCTCGCGGCGCTTCTTCGGAGTGAGCCAATAGACGATGCCAGCCAGGAGCGCGAGCTGCCCCAGCCCGGCCAGCCAGCCGCCCCGCGAGTAGCTCAAGAGCATTGAGCCTACAATGCAGCCGCAAAGTACGGACCAAATGGCGCGGGCGCGCCCCTCGGTAAGCCAGGCCTTGCAGGCCAAGAGCGGCCAGGCGAGTAATACGAGTTCAGCCCAAGCATTCGGCCAAAAGTCGGTGTGGTAGCGCGGATCAAAGAAGGTGCCGACAAAACGTCCCACCGGCTGGAACATGTAGATGACCAAACCGATGAGGCCGGCCAGAAGAACAGCGTAGACCAAGACATCCACAATGCGGATGGCGAGGGCTTCGCGCGGAGCCTTGGCGAGGCGCAGGAGCTGGAGCCAAATCAGCGCCAAGCTGACATCGCGAATCACTTCATCAAGACCGTAGTTACGCGTCTCCGATAGCAAAAAGCTCACAACCGTCCAAATGATGAAGAGTCCGGCGACCAGCGACGCCGGCCAAGCCGCCGGTGGGACCGCATTTTTTTTCGTGTTCAACCACAGCACCATCGCCCCGACGAGTGCTAGCAAAGGCAGTAGCCACGTGACTTCCAAGCCCTTGCCGCCCTTCCACAACACCGCCACACCAATGGCAATCACCAGGAGCTGTTCAAAGACGGTTCGGAGGGAGAGTTTGAGCACCTTCTAAGTATGCCTGAGTTCCTCGACAGGCTTCAATAGCTGTTTTACGCGGTACTTACCGGACCTTGGCCCGCGAGCCCGCAGCCTGACTTTGGTCAGACCCGCAACCCCGATCATCAGGACTGAAGCAGGCCACCCGGCTGCCTCTTTCTCTAAGCGCTTAGACGCGCCGGCACTGGCCCAGGTAGTGCTGACGGTCGGCCTCGGGAAACTTTTCGAGGGCGTAGCGCAACATGGTGCGCGGCATGACGGCTGCATGCTCGTCCAGAAAACCACGGAGCACAGTCTCGTCGCGCTTACCCACTTCGCGGAGCATCCAGCCAACAGCTTTATGGATGAGATCGTGATTGTGCAGGAGAAGGAGGGACGCAATTTTGATCGTGGGCTCAAAGACGCCACGCTGGATAAAGGCATACGTGGCGACGATAGCCACGCGCTGGGTCCACAGATCAGCCGAGCCGGCGAACTTCTCGAGCAGCGACGGGTTCTTTTCCTGCGCCAGGTAGGCCCCGAGGATCTTCGAAGCGGACGAATCGACCAGGTCCCAGTTATTCACCCCGGCCAGGTGCGTGAGATAGAAGCTGACGATCTCACTTTGGCGGGCAAGGTCGGCCCGCTCGTAGCGCATGACGAGCGCCAACAGTCCGGCCAGGCGGATCTCGTGGACGGGGTTCTCGAGCAGCGCCTCGATGTGCGTCAGACTCATGGTCTTGGCATACTTCCGGACGAGGGCGCGCACCTGCGGAACAGTCACCCCCAAGAAGATATCCCCTTCTCCGTATTGGCCAGGCCCGGTCTGAAAGAAGCGGGCGAGCACAGCCGCTTTTTTGGCGTCAGCGATGAGTTGTAGATCTTGTAGGAAGGAGGTGGGCATCGGCCCGATGATACTCCCTCTGTGTCACTCCTTTTGGAGTGAGGTGACCGCTCAAAGAAATGCGTCACGAAAGGCTGCATGGCCCGTCATCACCAGTGACATTCCCCCACTCACGCATGACGGACACACTGATTGCCACGGCCACCACCGTCATCGATGCTCAGCCGTCGGTTATCTGGGAAGCCCTGACGACGCCCGCGACGATCAAGAAATATTTCTTCGGCGCCGACGTGGAGACAGACTGGAAAGAAGGCAGCTCGATCGTTTGGAAGGGCGAATGGAACGGCAAGCCTTTTGAGGACCGCGGCCACATCATCACCGTGCAGGAAAAGCTGCAGCTGACGATGACGCACTGGAGCCAGACCTCCGGGAAGCCTGATTCACCAGAAAATTATCACACACTCACCTTCAAGCTCACGGAGAAGCAAGGCAAGACTGAGGTAACGATCGTGCAGAACGGCAACACCACCACCAAAGAAAAGGAAGCCAGCGAGAAAAACTGGGCCCTCCTCCTGAAGAACCTCAAGGAGCTACTGGAAAAATAAGCCGCGCTGCGCCGCCAAGCATCCGCACGCTGCCGTGGATCAGCCGGCGTCTGACCGCACTCTCTCGGCAGCAGACGGTCTCTAAATCGGAAGTGTGAAGGGAGAAAACCCTCGATGGTGCCGACGGCGAGACTCGAACTCGCACATCCGTGAAGATACACGCTCCTGAAGCGTGCGCGTCTACCAATTCCGCCACGTCGGCACGGTGCTGGAGAAAGAGCAGGGGCAGTGTATCAATCCGCTGCGTAACCGCAACGGTCGCAGAGGGACGGTACGGGACGACTTTTGTGGCTTGTCTTCCTACTTGAACACACCTTCTGCATCTGGGAAGTAGGCAAGCCTCGTCGGTCGCACTAGGGTGAAGCCCTATGGCTTCTCTCAAACCCGCTCCCCTCTCGCGCCAGACACTCCGCCTATTGGCCGCCGTGA
Source organism: uncultured Candidatus Peribacteria bacterium (assembly GCA_964640945.1). GTDB lineage: Bacteria > Patescibacteriota > Gracilibacteria > Peribacterales > Peribacteraceae > JAGOUB01. The sequence continues at coordinate 9,065 of CAZXIV010000019.1, forward strand.
CGCTCACGATTGTGGGCGCCGTGACTGCGCAGGCAGCCTTCGTCACCTTTAAGGATGTGCCCGCCGGGCACTGGGCCGCCAACGCAATAAGTTGGGCCGCCGACGCCGGCATCATGACCGGCCCGGCCGATAAACCCGGCACCTTCAACCCAGGCGGCAACGTCAACCGCGCCGAGCTGGCGGTCATCCTCGCCCGCGAAGACGCCAACCTCCGCGCCACCATCTCTCTACTACAGCAGCGCGTGGCCGGGCTGGAAGCCAAGTTGAACGTGAACCAGCCGGCGTCATCCTCCAGTTGGAGCAGCTCGTCCTCGTCTGTTACGCAGAGTAGCAGTGCGAATCCGAATCCCACCTGGGTAGACACCGACAACACCTGGCACGACATCGACCAGGGCTTGATGAAGCTGGTGGACGGCAAGCTCTACCGCTCAACCAATAGCGGCTCCACTTGGAAGGAACTCAAGCCAAAGCAGTGGCAGAGTGACAACGGCACCTGGTACCGCTTTGACGATAAGCTCAACCTCAACCGCAGTACAGACGGCATGCGCTGGTCCAGCGTGAGCGAGCGCCAATGGGTGGCCTACGGTCTTACCTACTGGCTCGACTACGAGAATAAGGTCTGGAAGTCGGAATAATGGGCTGAATCGGGCTCTGGTCTCTTGACAATTCATGGAAATAGTATATATTTAATTTCCATGCGTTCGTCGATTCTCGCTCTTATGGCCGCCACTCTCGTGCTGAGCGCATGCAGTTCGAGCCGGACTGACGCGCCGACGCCCACCCCCCTGCAAGCCTCCGTGGTGGGCGATTTAAAAAACTCCAACGACATTTGGAACAACCACCGCCCTTACGCCTGGGAGACTGCCTCTTCTCTGCCGTCCTCTGCCAGCGACACGCCGGGTTCGTCCATCGCGGCGTCTTCCACCGCCGCGACCGATCCCTCTTCCTCCCGCGCGAACGCACCGCGCGATGACCGGAGCTGGCTTGAGCTCGTGGGCATGTCGCCGCAGTGGGGACCCGACGGACACGAGTTCGCAGGCACCCACCCGACGGACGAAGTGTGGTCCATGGCCGGGAATGGATCGTCGTCCTCTTGGTTTAGCACCACGCTCGACGGTTCAACCACATCCACCAGCCACGATGAGTACCGGGTAACACTCGGCGACGGCTCTGCCCGCACTGCCTCGGCAAACAGCGACGGCAACGGCACGCTCAACCTGCCAAGCGGCCAACGCGTGGACGGACGCACGAGCAGCTCAAGCACTGCGGGCGGCAACGGCCAAACGCTGCGCCTGCCGAGCGGACGCGTCGTCGACGGCGTATCCAACTCAACCACCGTAAGTGGCAGCGGTAGCACACAGACCGGCAACGGCCAGACCGTCTCACTCCGCTACACCGGCTCGGCAGGCTGCCACCAACCCGACCCACGCGACGTCACCTCAGGCTCGGGCATTCTGTTGCCGGGCTTGATTAAGGGTAACTGCCCCGTGGCTGCCGCCATTTTGCGCGTGCCGGAGCGGGCGGACGGCATTTTTGGATCGATGGATTTTTAAGCGGCGAAAGAACGATCGGTCGGTCGCCTCGGCCGCAGGTGGTCGCGTTTCGCGGTCGACCTCTTGACCTCGTCTCCTATCACTCTACAATAGCGACTGCTAATTGATTCCTTCCCAACTATCTCTATGGCAGCCGTTGCCCCCAAGTTGAAGATCAAGATTCACCCGCTGGGTGATCGCGTTGTGGTCATGCCGCTCGAAGCCGAACAGGTGACGGCCTCGGGCATCGTCATTCCCGATACGGCCAAGGAGCAGAAGCCGCAGGAGGGCGTGGTGATCGCGCTCGGCGACGGCAAGATTAAGGATGACGGCCACGAGATGAGCAATCCGCGCGACTTCCTGAAGATCGGCGACAAGGTGCTCTTCGGCAAGTACGCCGGCGACGAAGTAAAGCTGAAAGACGAGAACAACAAGGAGGTCGAAGTGAAGATCCTCCGCCTCGACTCCGTGCTCGGCACGATCGAAGGCTAATTTCGAATGCGCATCCATTCCCCTATCCCCTTCTCTCTCCTCTTTATATGCCAGCCAAGCAGCTCCTCAACGGTGACGACGCCCGCCACAAGATTTTCAAGGGCGTGGTGAAGCTCGCCGACGCCGTCGCCGCGACGATGGGACCTTCCGGACGCAACGTCCTGATTGATAAGAAATACGGCGGTCCGACCGTCACCAAGGACGGCGTGACCGTCGCCAAGGAAATCGAGCTTGAGGATCCCTACGAGAACATGGGCGCCCAGCTCGTGAAGGAAGCCGCCACCAAGACGAACGACGCCGCCGGCGACGGCACCACCACCGCCACCGTGCTCGCCCGCGCGCTGATGGAGGCCGGCCTCCGTCACTTGAAGAAAGGCAGTAACGCCATCGGTATCAAGCGCGGCATCATGCTCGCGGTCGACGCCGTAACCGCGCACCTCGAGTCGCAGGCCAAGCCGGTAAGCAAGCGCGAAGAGCGCGCTGCCGTGGCCACGATCTCGGCTCAAGATAAGGAGATCGGCGAGACGATCGCCGACATCTTCGAAAAGGTGGGCAACGAGGGCGTGGTGACCGTCGACAAGAGCGAGACGCTTGGCATCGAGATGGAGATTGTCGAAGGCATGCAGTTCGACCAAGGCTACATCTCGGCCTACTTCGCCACCGACATGGCCCGCATGGAGGCGACCTACCACAAGGCGCACATCCTCATCACCGACGCCAAGATCTCGTCCATCCAGCAGATTTTGCCGGTGCTCGAGGCGCTGGCTCAAAAGGGCAAGAAGGAGCTCGTCATCATCGCCGAGAACGTGGAGGGCGAGGCCCTGGCCACGCTCGTGCTCAATAAGCTCCGCGGCACCTTCAGCACGCTCGCCATCAAGGCCCCGGCCTTCGGCGACCGCCGCAAGGAGATCTTGAAGGACATTGCCGCGCTCACGGGCGGACGCCTCATCTCCGAGGAGGTGGGCCTCAAGCTCGAGAACGCCACGGCCGACGACCTCGGCCAGGCAGGTAAGGTGATCTGCACCAAAGACGCCACTACCATCGTGGACGGCGAGGGCGACAAGAAGGAGATCGCCACCCGCATCGAACAGATCAAGGCCGCCCTCGACCAGACCAAGTCCGACTTCGACCGCGAGAAGCTGGCGGAGCGCCTGGGCAAACTCACGGGCGGCGTCGCCGTCATTAAGGTGGGCGCCGCGACCGAAGTGGAGCAGAAGGAGAAGCAGCACCGCGTGGAGGACGCCCTTTCCGCCACCCGCGCTGCGGGCCAGGAAGGCATCGTCGCCGGCGGTGGCACGGCCTACATCCGCGCCCTCGAGTCGCTCGACGGCATCAAGTCGAAGAACGCCGACGAGCAGATTGGCATCGCCATCATGCGCGAGGCCCTCACGGCCCCGCTCAAGAACATCGCCGCCAACGCCGGCGTGGTGGGCGACGTCGTGGTGGACAAGGTCCAGAACGAGCTCAAGGGCTCACACGGCTACAACGCCCTGACCGGCGTATACGAGGATCTCGTGGCCGCCCGCGTCATCGACCCCAAGAAGGTCAGCCGCTGCGCCCTCGAGAACGCTGCCTCAGTGGCCGCCATGTTCCTCACTCTCGAAGTCGCCATCACCGACGTGCCTGCAAAGGAAGGTGGAGGCGGTATGCCCTCGATGCCCGGTGGCATGGGAGGGATGGGAGGCGGAGACTTCTAATTCTTTAGGCCCCCGAAAGGGGGCCTTTTATTATGAATAAGTGGTTTTCCCCCCAATGGCTACTTAAGGAGACAACTAAGGCAATGGTAGCATTAATCGTTACAGCGATCTTTGGCCTTGTGGCGACATTAATGCCTAAATTTTGGACTATTCTTTGGGAAAACATCCTCTGGCTCTTGGCCCTTATGAAACTATGCTGGTTGTGGCTTACAAGCACGTCGCCCATACCTCACTGGATCATCATTGTCGCCGTGACTCTTTTTTTCTTTTTAGCGTGGACAATTTATAAGCGCCGTACATTACTTGCTCCATACCAATTTGAAGATATACAAGAGTCACCCATGCCCCCATTAAAAGTAGAATATGAAGGGGTAACTTGGGAGGAGGGCTTAAGTACTCCTTGTCGTGGAATCTGTGGCACTTGCGATGTTGAGATGGATGCAACAATTTTAAACGAAGAGGCCCCGGCTAAAACTGACCACCCTGTTCCGATGCGCTCATTTCGCGAAAGAATGCGAAAAGCAAAAGAGGCAAGGTTTGAATGTGCTTTATGCAATAATACAATTACTGTCTGCCCAAAAATCATTATCAAGCGCCTAGAACAAAAGCATAGAGCAGCCCTACGAAAGGAAGGTAAAATTTAAATGAGGCGTGCCGAGGTTGAAGTGTTACTTCTTTTTTGAAGACGATGATTTCGCCTTCGACGAACTACTCTTCGATGACGAGGCTTTCTTTGATGATGAAGAACTTTTCTTGGAAGACGAAGATTTCACCGAGCTTGCGGGAGGGGTGCAGGTGCAGGTCGGACTCTCGGTGCCGTCCTTGCACATCCACTTTCCCTTGGCCGCGCAGTAATCCTGTCCACCGTGGTGGGAACAACAGCCCTGACCTGCGACAGCTGCAAGTGGCGTAAGCAACAGACTACCTGCCACGAGGAGACTGCCGAGCTTCAGAGGGTTCCAGAGGGTCATGGAACCAAGTGTACAGATTCTGGCGGCCTTTGCCTGCGGAGGGGCGTCGCGCCACGGGGGGTGAAGGGGTGAAGCCCCGCCTCGACTGGCGCGCGCACGAATGAACGCCAGAAAACGGGCGCGCGCCAGTCGACCGACGAAGCGGGCCGGGCCTTATGGCCCGCAAGGAGGCACGGGGCTGGGTGGAGGAGCTTTGGCGCGACGCGCTTTTTGCGGTACTTTTTGTCGCGTACAAAAAGTACCGATTCGTTGGTTGGCACCGACTCAGAAACCAATATTGCCCCCTCTCCCACCAAAGACTATATTCCTCCACCAATGCCACCCAACGTCACCCCTGGCTACCTCAAATACCTCGCTGGAACCGCTGAGGATACCCTCAATGCGGCCTTCCCCGACGAAGAGCAGCAAACCCGTGCCTACCGCTCTCGTCTTCGCCACGTGATCGAGGTGTACGGCGGCGTGCGCGAGCAACTGGGCAACGAGTGCGCCGACTTGGTGGCCGAGCTGCCGTGCGAGGGCACCTTCGGCCTGGAAGACGCGCAGATCGCGATGGCCATCCTGCGGGCGACGGCCGCCGAGCTCCAGGACATTTTGGAAGAGGACAAGGAATTCGTGAAAACCTTCACCGGCGAACGAAACACCGACGACGACGCGGACACGCAGATTCGCCTCGACGCCGCCGAGTTTAGCAAGCGCCACAACATCGACCGGCCGAAGCTGAACGAGTACGACAAAAGCGCGCGCAGCCTGCCCGACCCGATTAACAACGACGGCACGCACGACTCGTTCTACGGCGGCAATCATCGCGAGGTAGAGCGCGACATCCAGAAGAGCGCCCGAGATGAACAAAGGCCTCCGAAGGTCGTGACAATCAAGACGGTGCAAGCCCCGCCAACCGATCCACCGAAAACAGCGGCCGCCCCGCCGACGGAGGCACCAACGCCAACCGCAGCTGTACCCAAGCCGCCGACCACCGACGCTCCGAAGCCATCAGCGCCGATCGACCAGGCGCCCATCAAACCGCCGGCTCCGCGCCCCACCGAAGACTTGAAAATCACTGCCGAGGACTACGCCCTCAAAGACCCGCGCCAGGCCTTCAAGATGGGCATGAAGTGGCTGGGCGAGCATATCGCCCTGGTAGCGGCTGGTACGCGCGAGTACGGCGCATTCCCGCGCATCGCGCCCCTCATCGCGCTTAGCAGCCGTTTCCCCGAGGCAGCCCCGACCGCCCAGACGGTCGCCGACCTGGTGGGCGCCATGCGACACCGCTTTGAAAAACTCCGCGCGCCGAGTGGCGGGGACGCCAACGACCTCATGATGCGTTTAAAGAGCGTCGATCCGTCCGATCCTCACTCCGCCGCCGAAGTGCTCGAGGAACTCTTAGGCGAAATGACGGGCAAAAAGAAAGGCGATGGCGACTGGGAGAAGCCCTGGGCCGAGGGCGGCTGGCAGGAGTGATAGTGCTTTACGCCGCCTTCTTCTCGTTCTCATCTTTCTCCTTCGGCCGATTCCGACTGGCCAAGATCATCTGTTGATACTGCTCCCAGCGAGGCGTCGCACCGGAGATAGCGCGAGTTTGGAACCAATGGGCAAGAGCGCTAGATAGCGAGGAAGAGCGCCATTCCCTTAGGGAATAGCTGCCTTGTGGCCCCGGCTCGACCATCGCCATCAGCTCTTTGGCCTGATCCGGAGAGCATTCGCCCAATCCATCGAGACGCACAGGTTGGCCCGCGGCGAGGAGACCCGTGGTGGTAACTGCCTGGCGATCAGCCTCTTCGAGGCTCCCAAGCGTGCCCGCCAACTCACTCTCGGCGGTCTTTTCAAACTCGACGAGGAGAGTCAACCAATACACTTCATCACCAAGAGCATCGCATTCGGTGCGGAGGCGATCGATCTCCTGCTGATGCACCTCGAAGGCCTGTTCACCCCCGGGCAGTCCGGCGCTGCCGCGCAGCTCGAGCGCCTGGTTAAAAGCATGATTGCGTTCATCGATCTCGTTCATCTTTTGCAAGTGAAGACTCTCCAGTGCGCGGAGATGCTGGACTGTCTGGTTCGTGGACTGCAGTCGCTCACCCTGCGCTTGGCGGGCGCTTTCGAGTGAATGGTAGCTCACGGACGGAGGCGTCTCGGAGTTCATCAATATTATTATATCATATTTATACTATTTAGTACATGTTTGCCCGTCTGGACAGGCAGGCATACGATCCGTGACCCATGAACCTCATCTCCCTCACAACCGCCAGCGGCACGACCGTGGCCTACGGCCGCGACCAGGCTGACCAGAAGGCGACAGTGATCGTCGACTACGCCATCCCCTCGCTCCAGGTCTACCACTCGAAGCGGGAGGGTTGGGAGAGGATCCTCGACGCCTGTGTGCAGGAAGAGCTCGAAATGCACCAGCGTCTCATTGAAGAAGCACGTGCCGAATTGATTGCCGTCCTTGGGGGCTCTGACCCCTCGCCGAGCGAGCCACCGCTGGTACTCAAGCTCGATGTCATCCGGTGCCAGCTCGCAGCACGCGCCTGCCAGTTTTTCGGCGAGGAGAGCGCGCTCATCGACGCGGGCGAGTTCCGCGAGGAGTGGCGCGTGCTCCCCACTCCCGAAAATGCCTCAGACGCGACAGTGGTGGCAAAGGTAATGACGTGGATACTCGCCGAGCGACAGCAGCAGGTGGAGCGCGTCTTTCGACGGTTTACACACCAGGCCCAGGTCCACGGGCAGCGAAACTAAAAAAACCCGGCCCTTGGTGAGGGCCGGGCGGGGTGGAAGTGGATATGGAAACGACGCGAGTAGCGGACGGATTAGCAGGGGTAATACACGGCCATGCCGTGGTCAGTCTGGGCGATTTCACGATCACCGTGCAGAGCCACGGTCACTGTCTCCTTGCCCACCAGCACGCAGACGTGCCTGTTGCCGACTTTGTCGGCAGTGACAAGCCACACCTGCTCATTATGGAGATCAAGATCGATCCTGTACCTCAGGAGGATGACCATCAGTATTTGGGCCAAAGTGGCGTTCTCCTGGCCCTGTTTGAGATTTCCAGGCTTTCTGTATTTGCCGCTGCCGTTAGTGGGCGGCGTGGTAGCGACCGTCAGGTACCCAGCCTTCAGCCGGCATTTGGCGAACTTGGTATGGCGGACATTATCAGCCTCGTAGAGATCGATGCCCGCCCGGTTGAGGGCGGCCATGATTTGGATGGCCGACCAGTCTGGAACCCATGTTTTGAACTGCCCTGAGAGTGGACACTCCACTTCAAGCTCTTCGACAGCCGGCAGTTCGAGATCGTGATGGACGCGGGCCTGGGTGTACAGCAACGCAGGTGCGGACACAGAAGCGGCGAGTGCCGCAGGAGTAAGAGACATGTATCACCTCATGTGATGTTGTAGACCAAACGCTGGTCCGTGGCGGCCTGTTGTTTCCATAGGAGACAGGCTCGCTACCCGCTAGCGGTGGGCAAGAAGCCTGTCTCACATTCCAATTCCGATGTTCTCAACGAACGCCGAAGTATAGAAATCTACGACCCATTGTCCAGCGGTAATTTTGATTATGGCGACTTCTATTGTCTGACAAAGACCGCGACCGGATGGCGACGACTGGGGCTCCGGGGCATCCGCTATACTGAAAGTGATGGAATTCCCCGTCACCCTCAAGCCCGGCCTCCTCGCCAAAGCCGCCTCGCTTGGCGTGAAGCCCGAAGATATCGAGGAGACGTTTGTAAAAGGCAGCGGCAGCGGGGGCCAGAAAGTGAACAAGACGAACAGCGTCGCCGTCCTGCTGCACCGGCCGAGCGGGACGACCGTGCGCTGCCAGGCCAATCGCGAGCAAGCGCTCAACCGCCAGGCCGCCTACCGGATGCTCATCCTGAAGATCGAGGAGCAGAAGCTCGGCAAGCAATCGACCATTCAGAAAAAGATCTTCAAACTCCGAAAGCAGAAAATGCGCCGCAACCGACGCAGTAAGGAAAAGATGCTTGAGCAGAAGCACCGACGCAGCGAGACAAAGTCGCAGCGTCGGCCTGTCATCTAAAAATGCCAGCCCGGGTGGGCTGGCGGGAGCGAAGTTGTCTTCGCCGGGGTTTGTTAGTCCGCGCCTTCGGCGACGGATTCGCGGATGATTTGCTCTTGGCGCCCAAGGTGCATACTGCCGTGATACAAATCCACGTGGAGATGCAGCGAGGCCACCGTATCGTTCTGGCGCGGGTGCGGCCTTGGTCGCGAGACATGGGGGTATGCCGGTAAGAGATCCAGGTGAATCTCGACCGATTTGGAGCCGCGACACTCGGTGAACGCAATGATATGAATGGGACTGACAACAGCACCTGTAACATTGAGGGTGTCTCCTTCGCACGCGACCGTCACGGCGCCGAAAGATGTTTCGAACAACATATGTGGAATCCTCCGAATAGGGCAATAAACAGTGAGGTAAAACGCGATCAGGAAAGGACCACTCCGAACAGCCGGAGAATGCAGATTCTAAAATTAGACGTGGCAATGTCAATAAAATGCCGACCAGACACAAGAAACCACCAGCCCGAGGGCTGGTGGTTGCATTCTTTCTCAAAGCGTCATCGCACCTCGGTTCTGGTCGGGGAGGCCAGCAATATGAGTAGCCGAGAGACGCCTAAGCGAGAGTGCCCCTAGGAGAAAGACGTGCCGAGAAATTATACGCCAAATTTTGCCAAAGACAAGGTTGTCGGCATGTATCCCCTCAGAACTAAGAAAGCGTGTCAGGGTGAGCGTAGTCGAACCATGACACCGCTTTTAAGGGATAGGGGCCAGATTGTCCGCCGTCCCATGCCCGCCAGAAGGCCGGCGTCGGGCTGTCGGCCAGCCGCGGTCAGGTGTGTATCCCCTTCTGCGTAGTGGCATCGTCGCCGGCGCCATGGGAGAGCCGGTGAAAACAGTCGTCAGTCTGTTCGGCCACGGCATAGGGCTCCTCCGACTGGTGGAACGACGCGATGAAGCTGCAGAGCAGGCCGAGGGAAAGCATCTGCGCGCCAAAGAGCACGGCCCCAATGGCGATAAACAGCAGCGGCCGCTGGCTGATGGGACCAAAGAGGGTGGGGTCGAAGAGACGCGCCATCCACTCCACGCCAAGTACGCCGAGCGCCAGACTGCCCGCAAGGAGGAAGAAACAGCCGATGCCGCCAAGTAGGTGCTGGGGACGGCGGCCGAAACCCGTGAGAAAGAGGATGGTGAGCAGGTCGACCATACCCCAGAGAAAACGCTTAGGCCCGTACTTTGAACGGCCGAAGGCGCGAGGGCGGTGACGTACGGGAATTTCCACCACCCGGAAGCCCCGGGCATGGGCCAGCACCGGGATAAAGCGGTGAAAGTCGCCGTCGAGCTTGAGCGCGCGGGCCACCTCGAGGCGCATGGCCTTAAAGCCGCAGTTATGATCGTGCAGCGCCATGCCGGTGGAAGCATTCACCATCGCGTTAAAGATGCGGCTTGGCCAAATCTTGCCGACGGGGTCGAGGCGATTCTCCTTCCAACCGGAGACAAGATCGGCGCCGGCAGCGAGCGCCTGGAGGAAGTGCGGCAGCTCGGCCGGGTCGTCCTGTAGGTCGGCGTCCATCATTACCACTGTCGCGCCCTTCGCGGCGCGGAAACCGGCCGTGAGACCGGCGGCCTTGCCGAAATTGCGGCGAAAGCGGAGGCCGCGCACACGCGCATCGTCGTGGGCGAGCAAACAGACCACGTCCCATGAGCCGTCGGTACTGCCGTCGTCGACAAAAATCACCTCGAGCTCAAGCGCACACTCGCGAGCCATCGTGAACAGTTGATCGAGCAGCGGCCGAAGGCTCTCTTGCTCATTATAGAGAGGGATGACGACAGAGATCACTCCACGATGGTAGCAGAAGACAGGCAACGGTAAGCTTAGGCACATGAGTGGACGCTTCATTGTTTTGGAAGGACCAGACGGCAGCGGAAAAACGACGCAAGCGCAGCGGCTGGCGGAGACGATGCGCCAAGAAGGGAAGGAGGTGGTGCTCACCCAGGAAAACACCGACGGTCCTGCCGGCCAGCTGATTACGACATTGCTGACGGAGCACCGCGTCATGAACCCCGCGGCAATGCAGTTGCTCTACTCGGCCGATCGGGCCGACCATGTGGAACGGACCATCCTGCCCGCGCTCGCCGCCGGCAAAACCGTCATCAGCAGCCGCTACTACCACTCGACCGTCGTCTACGCGCGGGCGCTCGGCATCGATCACCGTTGGATGCAACGCGTAAACGATCCCTTTCCCAAGCCCGAACGCACGCTCGTGCTTTTGCCGCCGCTCGAGATCTGCTTGGAGCTCATTCGTAGTCGCAAAAGCGCTGATGCCTACGAGCGGGCGGCCGATCTGCAAAAGCGGGTGCACGATGCCTACCGCGAACTGGCGGCCGAGGACGCGACCATGACGCTCTTGGAAGAATGGGGCGCCATCGACGAGATTGCCCTCCGCATCCGCGAAATCGTGGGGTAAGATGGCAACCGTGCCCGCCAAGAACCTGGAAGGAAAAACGCCGGCGACTATGATTCTCAAGACGCTCAAGCGCGCCGTCGCTTCGTTGGCGCCGCGTTTGGCGATTGTGCAGATCGGCAACGATCCGGGCAGCGAGGCTTACGTGGCCCGCAAGCTGGCGGCCGCCGCCAAGATTGGCCTGGCGGCCGAGCATGTGCGCCTGCGTGCCGACGCTTCCGCCGACGCGGCGATGAGCTGCTTGCAGGAACTCTCGAACGACGACGCTATCACCGGCATTATCCTGCAGCTGCCGCTCCCCAAGACGCTTCATAAGCACAAGCGCGCTCTTCTAGATACCATCGCCGCCGCCAAAGACGTCGATGGCCTCACCGCCCAAAACGTCGGCAAGCTGCTCGCCGGCGACCAGTCGGGCCTGCGCCCAGCCACGCCCGTGGGCGTGATCGCACTACTTGACCACTACCAAGTGACAATCGCTGGCAAACGCGCCGTCATCGTTGGTCGGAGCCTCTTGGTTGGCCAGCCGCTGGCCGCCCTCTTACTCCAGCGCGACGCGACCGTCACCATCTGCCACAGCCGGACGCCGCGCCTCGGTGCCATTACCAAAGAAGCCGATATCCTCATCTGCGCCGTGGGCAAGCCGGGGCTCATCAGCGCCGCCATGGTGAAGAAAGGCGCCACCTGTATAGACGTCGGCATCACCCGCCAAAAGAACGGCATCACGGGCGACATGGCTCCCGGCGTCGCGAAGATCGCCGGCGCACTCACACCCGTACCGGGCGGAGTGGGGCCGATGACGGTCGCGTGTTTACTCCGTAACTGCGTGACGGCGGCCAAGCGGCAACGCGCGGCCTAAGACTTATTGTTCACGCAGGCACCGATCGATATTTTTGACCATCTGAGGAGGTGCGACCAGGGTGCCGGCGCGGCAACCGCCGCAGCGTTCGGAACCGCCGTAGCTCGCCTGCGGGTCCAGGATTTGGAGCTGCTGGTACAACCTCGGGAGTGTAAGGCGCAGCGGCTTGTTTGAGTTAAAGAATTTCGGATCGGCGTGGTTAAACGAGTAAACATAACGCCCGCCGCCGGTGGGGCGCATTTTCACCAATAACTGCTTGCCGAGCCGCATGGCGCCCACGCTGCACATTTCGCCGTTTGCCCGATCGGATTCGTCGATGAGGCACCACGCCTCCCGCTCGTAGACGGGCTGAATGTTCGTCGAGACGGGGCGACTGGAGCGGTTGCCTTTCACGAAATCGCCGAAGCGTCCCGAGACGTGGTGGATAATCTTGCCCGTCACGTGGGCCGCCCAATCGCGGTCCGCCTCGCTCGGATTGGTAGGGAGATTAAACAAGCTCTGACGACGGGCGTCGGTATAGGGCTGGGTGATGTGCGCGTTCCAGCCCAGGTGCGGGCTGTCCGGGTTGATCGGCACCATCGCCGCGTGACGGTCGAGCAGGTCTTGGATGGACAAATACTCCGCCACTTCGCGGAGATCCTTGTCATTCAACCGTAAGATGTGAGCCAAATACTCGGCCAAGCCTTTCGTAGTGCAGACATCTTGGTCGCCATCGTTCGCGAGCAACACAAACCGTACCGGACGATTGTCGCCGACGGCCAACTTTTGGTCGAACGTCCGCAAGGTATAATCCAGGAATTGAATGCACGAGGAAGGCGTATCGGCGGTGGCGCCCTGGTGGTGATCGATATTCACCGCCTGGCGGGCGGTGCCATTGTGGCCGACGGTCTGCTCCCAAAAAGGCTCGTCGACGAGGCCGTCGATGGAACAGACGATGAGCGCAGTGCCGGGCTCGGCCGACGTGGCGGCGGCCTTCGCCAACAGATGGTCGCGCGTCCACACCTCGGCGGGGTAAATTTCGATGGAGGACTGCAGGCGAGGGGCGAGGAATTCGGCCAGACGCTGGCGCCCCTCGGGCGAGCGACCAAGGAGGAGGCGCATCGCTTGCGACCAATCGGCCAATGCATCCTGGGATAGGTCGAGCGACGAGGAGGATGGATTTGGCAGGAGGCGCGCGCAGTGGTGACGCGTACGGTCGAGAATCTGCGGGTCGAAATGGGAGGCGACCCGTCCGCCTTCTAACGGCAACACCCGATTGAGGCCCCGACTACTGTCAGGGTCGTCGGTAGCGGGCTGCTCCGGAGTCGTTCCACCGTCCTGAACTGCATTCATCATAACCGTCCAATTTTCCTCTGAAAGAGCGCTTTGTCAATACTTCAGCCCAGGCGGGGAGATTTATCCAATAGCTGGCTGGGCATGATCAGAATGACAAAAATACCAAACTTTCTCAGGCAATTTCTGCCGCTTTCCGCTCACTATCAGCTTTTTGTAAAGACTCCAAAAGAGCCCCGATATTTCCCTCCATCAGGCCCGGCAAATTGTGAAAACTCTCGCTTAGGCGATGGTCCGTGACGCGGTCTTGAGGAACGTTATACGTGCGGATCTTCTCACTGCGGTCGCCGCTGCCGATCTGGCTTGAGCGCAACTGCCCGAGCTTTTGGGCCTCGGCTTCTTTTTTAGCGACGTAGAGGCGGCTCCGGAGCATGCGCATGGCCACCTCGCGGTTCTTTAATTGACTACGTTCGGTTTGGCAGGCCACCACCACGCCGGAGGGCAAGTGTGTGAGGCGCACGGCCGACTCGGTCTTGTTGACGTGCTGGCCACCCGCGCCACCGCTGCGGTAGGTATCGATGCGCAGGTCCTCGGGGCGGATGATGATCTCCACGTCGTCCTCCACTTCGGGGAGAATGGCAACAGTGGCCGTAGAGGTATGGATGCGGCCCTTATTCTCGGTGGCGGGGATGCGCTGGATGCGGTGCACGCCCGACTCGAACTTAAGGCGGCCGTAGATGCCGTCGCCGGCGATGCGGATCGTTGCCTCCTTCACGCCGCCAGCCTCGGCCGGCGAGACATCGGCCAGCTCGGCTTTCCAACCCTGGGCCTCGGCGTAGCGGAGATACATGCGGATGAGCTCAGAGGCGAACAGCGCGGCTTCCTCGCCGCCGGTGCCAGCGCGCACCTCGATGATGACATCTTTGTCGTCGTCGGGGTCGCGGGGGAGCAACGCGGTGCGAATTTCTTCTTCGAGCGCGGGTAAGCCGGCGCGGGCAGCCGCCGCCTCTTCGGCGGCAATCGCCTTCAACTCGGGATCGTCGAGAGCGGCCTCGACCTCAAGGGCACGGACCGCGGCGTCGTAACGCGCGAGGAGAGACTCTTCCGGCTCGAGGGCGGCGATACGCTTACCCAGCCGCTTGAGCGCGACAGGGTCACCGTGCACGGCTGGGTCCTGCAACTCGCCGCGAAGCTTTTGGAGCTCCACGACGTGGGTGCGCAGGCGGTCAATCAGAACGACGTCCATGACTTAGATTGCGACGGGCTTGAGCGGGGCCGGGAAATTGAGCGCGAGCAGGTCGATGGTGTAGCAGTAGCGTCCCGCGGGGTGGTCCCACGAGATGTCGTAATCGCGGCTACGAGCCTCGGCGAAGACGGCGCAAAGCTCGACGGTGTCGCTGTCTTTTACCGTGTAGCCGTAGGGCGCGGAGGTTTCAGGATCGATGATGCGCAAGCGCTGGTAGACGGCAGCGTCGGCCACCGCTTGGAGCGTGGTGGGAATGGGCTTTAACAACGTGGGAGACGTGATGTTGTCGCGCTGCGGTCCGCGCACCTGCATGGAGAGTTCGTTGACGATGGCCTGCAGATCGGAGACGCGCTGGTCGTCGAGACGGATCTCCCGCTGCGTGGCCGGGTTGCCGACGAGCGCGAAGGCCCAAATGAGGCCAAGGGCCACCATCAGCCAGGCCTTGTATTCCAGCCAGCGACCGAGACGGATGCCGAAGATGAGCTGGTCGTTGCCGCCGGGGCGGAGACTCATGAGGTAATAGACGAAAGTGGTGCCAGCGAGGGCAAGCACCACGAGCACCTTGAGGATGAAGCGGATGGTGATTTCGCCTTCAAGCAGATACCAGACGAGGGTGACGGCATCGCCGATGAGGACGAGCGCGGTGGCGAAGAGCGTCAAATAGGTAAGCCAGCGGCGCAGCCCGCTCGCGCTTTTTTCGGGGTGCTGGCGGATATCGCGGACGATGAGGCGCGACAGCCAGATGAAGACCGGGAAGGTGACGATGACCATCGCCATCTGCCAACGGAGTCCCGACCAGTCCATCTCGGCAACAGAGCGGCCGTCGAAGGCCACATCGGGGAAGAGCCAGTTGAGGCAGGTGAAATACAGGAAGATGAGGCTGCCGAGGCCGATGTAGAGGCAGGCAAAGCTCAGTAGGTACAAAAACGCCTCGCGCGCGCCGCCCACATCGGGGGCGGGCGGAATCGGAAGATCGAGGGTTTGGGAAACGAGCGCCTTCTCAACGTCGCGTTCCTTCCAGCCGGAAGCAACCAGTAGCGATTTGATGCTCTGGAAATCCATGCCCTTCTGGCGGGCGTGGGCAATAAAAGAGGAGAGTTGGGGGTCCATGGGGGTCATAGTAGCACTGATGACTCTTTTATAGGGTGGTTCTTACAGTCGTGGTGGTGCCAATTTTGTCTAGTTTCCCATTTTCTTCATTTTCTTAAGCAGGTGCCAACCAACGGTTTTCCACTTTTTGTCAGCGCGACAAAAAGTGGAGTAAAAAACGCTGCGCGCCGGGCCCCTCTCCATGGTTCTGCCGTACGGTGCTCAAGTAGCAACCAGGTGCTCTATTAAGGGTAGTGCCCCTTCACCCCC
>CAZXIV010000020.1:0-21357 GCA_964640945.1 uncultured Candidatus Peribacteria bacterium
ACTCTCATCTCACTGCAAACGCCTGGGTGTTCGGATTCCAACTTGAATACGGGCTGTTAGTAGGAGTTGACAAATATGCATTTACCAGTATTATTTAGGCGTTGGTTCCTTCCGTCGATTCCTCTCTGTTTGGATCCCGGTTCGCGCACAGTGCGGGTCGAGATCCGAGCAGAGGGGCGCCAGCCTCTGCTGAGTGACAAATAATCACTCAAGAACCAATGAAGAAATCGCCCTGCTCCCCAAAGAGTGGGGCTTCTTTTTTGTGTCGTACACAATGGAGACACAAAAAAGGGAGGCCCTGCGGCCTCCCCTTGGGTTAGATGGTGTTCGTTGCTTAACTGAGCACGAACGGTTGGTTCGATTCAATCCGGACGACTTCGATGTCTTGGCGCCGGCAGGCGGGCGCGAGGTACTCGTAATCCTCGGCCGTAAGAAAGATGATGGCCCAGGCGATGTTGTAGATGCTATGCATCACGAAGTCTTGAAGACCGTCGTCCCAGCTTCCGCCAATCATACACTGTATCAGTTCGCTGTAGACTTTGATGTCCCAGCGCATCCTCCCGTGGAAGTCGTAGCGGCGGGCAAACCCACGCAGGTGTAGCTGTGCTGTTTCCGCTGGAATTCCGTGCCCATCCAAGAGCGACATCGGAATATTGAAGATTGCGCGGTCCGTCGGTACCTCAACCTTTGGTACAACGACCAAAAATGTTTTGAGCAGCTGACCCATGAACGATCTCCCTCATGATTTTTAAGTCATAAAATGGCCTTACCAGCCGCGACTCATTAACCACGGTACAAGCGTGGGTGAGAGGAGGAGAGCGACGAGCGCCCCTGTCGCCAAGAAGGGCCCGAAGGGTAGGCGATCGTGGCGCTTCAAGGTGCCCGTCGCCAGGCCGATGACGGCCACCAGTGCCCCGATGATGTAGGCCGCCAGGACGGCGAGTGCCATCGCGCGAGTACCCCCCACCAGGAGGCCGATGCCCACCGCGACGAAGATATCGCCGCTGCCGAGCCAGCGGCCGCGGCTGAGCAGCCACTGTCCGCCGAAAATCATGAGGCCGAGGAGCGCGCCGCCAATCACCAGGTGGCCGCCCGCCAATTGGAACGCCAGCGCGATGATGACGATGGCGATGGAAAGGGCGTCGGGGATGGTTTGGGTTTCGATGTCGATGACTGCCACGATGAGCAGGGTGAGTAGTCCCAGACCAAGCAGGAGTGCGCCTACGAACGTGGGTGCGAGGAGGCCGGCGCCGAGAAAGAGCATGCCGCCGCCGAGTTCCAGGAGCGGGTAACGGGCGCCGATGCGCTCGCGGCACGTACGACAGCGGCCGCGCAGCCAGGCGTAGCTGAGGAGTGGCACCAAGTCGGTGCCGCTCAACGTGCGGCCGCATTTTGGGCAACGTGATCGTCCCAAGATCGACTGGCCCCGTGGCAGGCGCCACACCAGTACATTGCCAAAGCTGCCGAAAACGGCGCCAAGCAGGCAGAGCTGCGCCAGAAGGAAGCCCGACCAAAGAGGGAGGATCTCGGTCACGGTTCTAGTGTAGCGCTTAGGCGAAGAGGGCGGCCAGGCGGCGCGAGCGGAAGCCCGCGGCGGCCCCTAAGGTCGAGCTGGCGAGCAGCCAGATGGCCGGGCCGGAGCTCGGTAGGGCGGTCGACTTGGGCATGGCGGTGGGAGGGGCGGGGGCAACGGGAGCGGGCGCCGGCGCGGGTTTAGGGACGGGGAGTGGCTCGGGCTGGCTGGCGTCCAAGGCGGCGCGCAGCTGGCCCAGAGTGATTGGCTCAGATTCCGGTGCGGGCTCCGGACTGGGCACTGTTGTGGCAACAAAGCGGGCGGGCGGAGGCGGGGAGGCAACCGCGCGGTTGCTTAGTAGGGGTGAGTCTAGCTCCGGCAGGGGTAACGGGGAGACGATGCGGGCAACCAGGGTTTCACCATCGGGATCCAGCGAGGCGGCCGCCATGATTGTTTGGATAACGTCGGCACCGAGGAGATGCGAGGCGCCGCTATAGAGGCCGTAGCACGAGGCGGCGACGGCCGCTCCGATGCTGGCACCGAGGAGCTGGCGAACGATGGGGTAGCGCATGGAGTTGGGTGTGGATTTCTTTATACTGTACCATAAAATCAGTCTCCGGGCGACGCTCTGGATTTGCCCTAAAGCGTCATTAATTGTACAGATACCATCTCTTGTCCCTCCGCCACTTCCTATGAAACGTGTTCTTCTGACTGGTATCGATGGCTTTATCGGCCATCACGTGGCTGAGGGTATCTTGAAGCACACCGACTGGAAGATTGTGGGCATGAGCAAGATCGACAGCGCTTCTACGCTCCACCGCTTGAGCGACATCGATGGTTGGTCCGAGAAATTCGCTCATCGCGTGGAGTTCGTGCATCACGATCTGCGCGCCCCCATCAATCCCTACGTCGCCAACCGCATCGGCCCGGTGAACTACATCCTCCATCTTGCCGCCAGCACCCACGTCGACCGCTCCATCGAGGCGCCGCTGGAATTCGTGCTCGATAACGTCGTGGGCACCTGCAACATCCTCGACTACGCGCGCACCTTGAAGGATTTCAACATGTTCCTTTATTTCTCCACGGACGAGGTCTTCGGCCCGGCGCCGGAGGGTGTGGCCTACAAGGAGTGGGACCGCTACTGCTCGAGCAACCCTTACGCGGCCACCAAGGCCGGCGGCGAGGAATTGGCTTTCGCCTACCACAATACCTACGGCCTGCCGGTGCTCACGACGCACACGATGAACGTGTTTGGCGAGCGTCAGCATCCGGAGAAATTCATCCCTAAAACCATTAACGCGGCGCTGCGCGGCGAGCGCTTATTCATCCATGCCGACACCAGTAAGACGAAGGCCGGCAGTCGCTTTTACATTCACGCGCGCAACGTGGCGGCAGCTTTACTCTTTCTTATTCACAGCTTCGACGCCGGCAAAATCGCCTCGGGTGACAAGTGCAACATCGTCGGCGAGAAGGAGGTCGATAACCTCACGCTCGCGCAGATGATTGCCAAAGTGGTGGGCAAGCCGCTCAACTACGAACTGATCGATTTCCACGGCAGTCGCCCCGGCCACGATTTACGCTACGCGCTCGATGGCACCAAGTTGGCGCAGATGGGCTTCGAGCTCCCGATGAATTTCAAGGAGAGCCTCGAAAAAACCGTCCGCTGGTACCTGGCCCACCCCGAATGGCTGCTCGATGGCTTTTCACGCGCCCAGTTCGCTAAGGACCAGACCATGCACGAACTCATGGCGCGCGCTACCCGCAGCGAGCACGTCGTGCCACCCGTGGCTACGGCCTAAGTAGGCTCGACTTATACTTCTCCGGTTCGAAGGCGGCCAACCGTTCGACCGGGCAAGGGAAGTCTGTTTCGGCGACGCCGGGGGGTAAGCGTTGGTCGTAACCGAGGATGATGAGATCGGGGGCAACGGTCCGCACCGGCGCCATAAAATCGCCGTCGGTACCGCCCAGGAGCACCGTGGCGGCTGTATAGGCGGCGGCCACGTTCGCTTGGCGGATTTCTTCGGGCTGAGCAGGGCCACGCTTTTTCAAGCGTTCAACGTTACTGTCGCGGGCCACTACCACAAAGAGCTGTCCGCGGCGCGAGGCTTCATCCAGCACAAAACGATGGCCGGGATGCAAGAGATCGAAGGTGCCGAAGACGAGAACTCGAGCTGACATTGGTTCTCAGTATGCCCCAAGAAAAATGAAGGGATAAGTATTATGTATGAAGGGGTAAAGACACTCTTCCTGGGGCTCTTTTCCTTAATACTCAATACTCAATACCTAATACTTAATACTTATCGCGCCATCAAATCAATGATGTAGATCCGCTGGTCGTCCATCACGTACAGATGGCTGTCCTCAGGATCGACGTAGATATCCTTTAATGTCCCTACTTGCTCGCCCTCCAGCACGTACTGCTTCACGTAGAGCGACTCGCCGTTGGCGCCGCCGTCGGTGGTCACGATCACGCGCTTGCCGACCGGATCTAGGAAATAGAAGTTGCCCTGCTTAGCGGCTTTTGTGACGTCGGCCATGGCGTCCTTGGGCAGGCGCAGGATCTTGAAGGGCTGCACTTCTCCGCGGTAGAACTTGAGGACCGTGCCGCCGCGCTTGAGGGCATAGATGTTGCCGTCGATGGCCAGGTCGATGGCGTCGGTAAGATCACCGTTGACGTTATATTGCACCGGAGCGGCGTAGCGGTTCGTCAGGCGTTCGTACTTGTAGATTTTTCGGTTAGTGGCTGAGAGGATATAGAGATTGCGTTGGTAGCTCTTCACGTCCTCGCCGCTCACCCAGCCGTTGGGGTCCTCGGTCTTCATGGAGATGGTCTCGCCGGCCGAGAGTTCGACCACGGAGTTGTCGGTCGTCAGGAAGGCGACGGAGTCGTAGCGCGGAAACGAGACGGCGTCGACGATGCCGGCCCCCTCGCCGAGCGGGGAGGGGTTGTCGACGGAGTTCAGAAGCACGCGATAGATGTCGCGCTGGTCGTAGGCATAAAACTCGCCGTCGTCGATTCCCACCAAGCCTGCCAATGAGACAGTGGCGTTTTTGGCGGCCACGTTGGCGGCGATACGCGGCGAAGGGATGCGGATAATATTGTTGAGTTCCTCACGCTTGCTCTGGATGGTCTGGAGGAGGTTTAAGGCCTCGGCGCGGTAGAGGCCGCTCTTATTGACGATGATTTGGTTCGCGCGCTCCTCGGCCTGCTCCAGGATGTCGTTGGCGTCATCAATTTTGCCGATAATACGGCGATTCTCAGCTGTTTTAATGCTCTCATTGATTTGCGTGACGAGCTTCTGCAGATCACCTTCGGTGCGGCTGAGCTGGCTTAAGGTGAAGATGTGCACCACCGCCCAGATGGCAACGAGGGCGGCGAGCGCGCCGGCGAGCAGGAGGAGGTGCGCGCGCTTCTTGCGGGTGGGGTGCGAGAGGTCGGCCAGCAGCTGGTCGAACATGCCGCGCAGGCGGCGGACTTTGGAATGCACGTCGATCTGCGGTAACGACAGGCCGGAGGTTGTTTCCTTCAACCAGGCGCTGGCGGCGCCCGCCATCTCGGCGCCGCGGCCGGCGGCACGGGGGCGGCGGACGGTGCGTTTCTCCGGTTCATCATCAGTGCCGCCGCCAGTGGACGAGAGTTCAATTAGGGCCAGGGCCGCGCCCTCACCCTCACCTTCCAGGGTGGCCGTCAGGCTGGTGAGCACGGTCTGGCCACCGCGAGCGGCGATCTTGCCGAGTTGAGCGGGGGTGAGTGTGCGGAGGAGGCGCTGCGTGGAGAGCACAATGACATCTTTTGGCTCCAGACCGCCGCTGGCGATGTGGACGAAGGCGGGCGTGGGTTTGCCGCCGGTGTACTCGGTGATTTGGCTGGCGCTGCCTTTGCGCACGAGGTAGCCCTCGCTGCGGCCAGCGTGCGAGACGTGCAAGGCACCGTCGGGTTCGCAGATGGCGATGAGCAGGTGCACGTCGTGCAGGCGGCCACCGACAAGCAGGCCCTTGAGCAAGCCGTTGAGTTCCTTGAGGGCGCCATCCAAGCGGGCAGCGGCGTCGCCTTCGGTGGAGAGGAGCGCGTGCTGGATCGTCTCCAGACAACTCTGCTCCATGGTGCGGGCGCTGTCGGCGTCGCCGTGTGCCTCTAAGAGGAACACGACGTGTTCACCGGCGCCCGTTTCGAGGGCGTGGGGGGTGATGAGGCTGCCGGCATGCGCGCGGGTGTGACCCGTGCGGACAATCACGTCCATACAGTGCGTCAGGCTACTATGGGGAGACGGCAAACATCAATACGATCAGACCCTTGGTGCGCCGCCTGTCTGCAACATCGTTTAACCAGATTTTCCGTCCCCGACCCTGCCCAGGGAATGTTATTTCGACCTATAAAACAAAAAAACAAACGAATTTTTTGTTTATTATAAGCCAATAAAATACCATGACGACATAAACACCTTCCCAAATTTGACAAGCAGGAGTACCATGAACTCATCCCACGTATTTCGTCCTATACCCCATATCCATGAAGACCGTGAAAGAATGGATGCAGCGTAAATTCAACGCCGCTCCCGGAGAGGAGATACCTCTCAATGCGATCGATCCCAACGACGCCCCCTTTACCCCGGGCCCCGACGCCCCCCCGATCTCGCCTCCTTCCCAGCCGGCCCAGCGCCCGCAGGGTCCAGGCTTCGGTGGCCGTCAGCAGAACCAAGGCCGTAACCGCAATCGCAACGGCAACCGCGGTGGTCAGCGTTCCCCAAATCAGCCCTACCGGAATCAGCCCCAAGACCGTGACCACACGCCGCAGCCTGAGGTGCAGATGCCGGTCGCGCCCGATGGCCGCAAGGTGCCGCTCCGTTTCTATCCGCTCGGTGGATTCGAGCAGGTGGGCCGCAACTGCTGCGTCATCGAAGTGGATGGCGACATCTACATCGTCGACATCGGCGTGCAGTTCCCGGATGAGAGCATGCTCGGCATCGATTATCTCATCCCCGACGTCTCCTGCCTTAAGGGTCGCGAGAACCGCATTAAAGGCGTGTTCTTCACCCACGCGCACTTCGACCACGTCGGCGCCGCACAGCACATTTTGCCGGTGCTCCAGTATCCGCAGTGCTACGGCACCAAGCTGACGCTGGCGATGATGAAGAAGAAGCTCGACGAGGAGCACATGACGAGCAAGGTCCGTATGAACACTGTGAAAGACGGCGACCGCATTAAGGTCGGCAAGGTTGATGTGGAATTTATCCGCGTCACACACTCCATCCCTGACTGCGTCGCCATCGCTTTCCATACGCCGTACGGCACCATCCTCCACACCGGCGACTTTAAGATCGACCTCCAGCCGCTCTACGAGCCGCCTATGGACTTCCAGCGCTTCGCCGCGCTCGGCAAGGAGGGCGTGCTCGCCATCATCGCCGACTCCACCAACGCGCAAAAGCCCGGTTACTCGCCGAGCGAGCGCGAGATCGCAGCTTCGCTGCGCGACTCGATCGTGCAGGCCAAGGGCCGCGTGATCATCTCGACCTTCTCGTCGCTCATCACCCGCGTGCAGCAGATCATCGACGTGGCCAAAGAGATGAACCGCAAGGTCTACCTTTCGGGCCGCAGTATGGAGGAGAACATCGAGATTGCGATGACGCTCGGCTACCTCAAGGCCCCCCGCGGTATGGTCCGCAAGGCCGGCCCGGGCATGGATAAGATCCCCGCCAATGAAGTGATCATCATCACCACCGGCGCGCAGGGCCAAGAGAACGCCGGCCTCGCCCGCATGGGCCTCGGCACGCACCGCCACATTGCCGTCCAGAAAGGTGACACCGTTATCCTGAGCTCCAGCACCATCATCGGTAACGAGCGTGCGGTGGCTAAAGTGGTCAATAATCTCCACGAGAAGGGCGCCCGCGTGCTGCGCAATACCGAACTCGCGCTGCACGTCACGGGCCACGGCTACGCCGGCGACCTGATGCTCATGCACCAGCTCGTGCGCGCCAAGCACGTCATCCCCGAGCACGGCGAGCCGATGATGAAATCGGCCCACGCCGACATCGCCCGCGCCATCGGCTACCAAGAGAACCAAGTCCACCTGCTCGCCAACGGCGAGATCCTGGAGTTCGATCCCGACGGCAGCGCCCGCAAGAGTAAGCAGAAGCTGGCCTTCAAAGATGTGATCGTCGACGGCAAGTCCGGCGGCGAAGGCGAGCGCACGCTCACCGACCGCAAAGTGATGAGCAACGCTGGCGCCGTCATCCTGGTGCTCAAGGCCTACGCCGACAGCATGCGCCTGGTGGGCGATCCCGAAGTCCTCTCGCGCGGCCTCCTCTACGGCAGCGAGCAGCAGGACATCACGCGCGAGGTCATCCTGGCGGCCAAGAAGGCCTACGAGGACGAGCTCAACCGCGGCAGCAAGGACCGCAAGGAACTCAAGCGCGCCGTCACCAGCGCCCTCTACCGGTACTTCGACCGCAAGCTCGACCGCGAGCCGATGGTCATTCCGATCGTTGTTGAAGTCTAAAAAGTATGAAGTATCGAGTATTAAGTATTAGGTATTAAGGGTTTTAGACTCGGGGTCCTGTCTATTTCCCTTAATACTTCATACTCGATACCCGTTTTATCTCATCGAACACACTTTCGTTTTCGATACACACATCCATTTTATGAAGAACACTCTTCAACCCAATCATCGTTCGGCGCGCGCGCCTTCTCCCCAGAAGCAGCGCCGCAGCCGCCCCGCCCTCAAGGGCAACTACGCGTTCATCGACGCCCAAAACATCCACCGCGGTACCCGCGCCGCCGGCTGGCTCCTCAACTGGGCCCAACTGCGCGAGTATCTCCGCGCCGAGCAACGCGTCACCAAGGCTTTCCTCTTCATCGGCTTCCTCGCCGGCCAGGAGCCGCTCTACGCCTCGCTCAAAATGGCGGGCTACGAGCTCATTTTTAAACCGACCGTGAAGCACACCGTCGACGGCAAGACCGTCATCAAGGGCAACGTCGATACCGACCTCGTCCTCAAGGCGATGATGGAGTGGGACCACTTTCATCAGGCCATCCTGCTCTCGGGCGACGGCGACTTCCTGTCGTTGCTCACGCATCTCTCGCAAGCCGGCAAGCTGAAGACCCTCGTCGTTTCCGACGCGCGTTCGGCTTCCAAGCTGCTTCGCCCCTTCGAACGCTCGACGGTCTCGCTCGATAGCTTGAAGGGCCGCCTCTCCGGCGCCAAACCGCGTGCCCCGCGTCCGGCTCGTACCAGTCGTCCGACTGCCGCCACGAAGCTTATGGCTCCTGTCCGGGCGGTGGAGGTCACACCCGTGCAACGCCAGAAACGACCGTTGCGACGCCCAAAAACCACTCCCCGGTATAGCCGGCAGGAGCGCCGCGAGTCCTTGCTTTAAATCATAAAATATTGTTTAATTGCATTAAGCCTGCGGATCGTCCGCAGTCGCCCATTCACCCCTTAGGCAGGAGACAAAAGCTATGATCACCAACTCCAACTGGATACTGAGCGATGCCGATTTTGCGGCCTACGCCGCGGCCTTCAAATTCGATACGTGTGAGACGAGCGAGCTCTATGACATGCTCATCGGTGATGATGAGACGATTGATAGCGTGGTGCGGAACCGCGAGGGATTCTGGGAGGAGGCACTCGAAGGCCTAATAAAGAAACGTAACGCCTGCGCGCGGTTTCTGAAGGTCCCCGAGCGGCGGATGGATCCCTCGTGGATCGCCCCGCTCGCGAAGCCGTTCTCGATCGCGCTCCAAGGGAAGGAGCTGATCCCGCTGATGCGCAAGCCCACGAGGCCGATGACGGCCGTGGTTGTAGACGATCTCCAAATCGTCGCCATAATGTTCAACATGGTCACCAAGCACTGGCCCGACCTGGCCGTGACCTACATCACGCAGCAAGGGGGCGTGCCGGTCGTCATCCCCCTGGAGACCGACTTGATCATACTGGACGAGCACCTGATCGGCACCACGGGTACGAAGATCTTCCAGGAGCAGCGGACGTTCGGCAGCCCTGCGATTTTTGGCAGCATCTCCAATAGCGGGAACTGCCCGGCATTTACCATTCATCACTATAACCTTAAAGTGATGATTTCCAGCAGTCGCGAGGCTGCCGAGGCTCTGGTGAAGTTCATCAACGATATGATCGCGGCCGCCGAAAGCCGCCCCGTCTAATGATCATTCCGTTTCACCCCTCCCGATTCGTCGGGAGGGGTATTTTTTTGCTGATATTGACGTATTTTTAAAATTATCTATTTTAGACATAGTTCGTTTATCCGCCGTGTATCCCTTTGGAGTCCAGTGTATGGATGCTGTCACGAGTACGTCCCCGTCTGGTTGTAGAGCGATTGAGGTTATCGAGGGTTTGGGGTGGATCACTTCGATCGGCCATCCCACTGAAGGAGTGATCAGTGGGATCGACTGTCCGTTGGTTCCCCACTTAAGCAATGTGCAATACATTGCCATTAATGACGATGGGACCCTGGTCGCGTTCGTCGAAGGCAGTTGGCTCCATGATCTTTCGGTGCTCACCCTCCAGGGCGACAAGTGGGTCCGTGTTTTCTACCGGCGCTTGCGTCAGGAGCTCGCTGTCACCCTCGCGTGGCAGCCTGCCTCTCCGCCCACGCTGATCGTTACAACCAATAAGCAGGTCAGCTACAGCGTGTACGAGTGGTCGGTCGGCTGGCTAATGAAACGTAACAAATAAGCCCCTTGGGCTAACCCCGCTTCATGCAAGCGGGGGCTCTTTTGTGCAGGCTTTGTTCTACAATGGTCCCGTGTCTACCCGCCAAATCGCCAGTTCCACCCTGTGGCAGCTCGGGAGCCAGGTGGCCATGGCCGCCATCAGCGTTGTCACCGTCAAATTGGTGGCGACGGGCTTAAGCCAGCACCTAGCCGGGTTTTATAACTCCGCCTACGGCTACCTGCAGATTTTCGGTATCGTCGCCGACTTTGGCCTCTACGCCGTGGCCGTGCGTGAGGTGAGCCGGGCGGTGGATAAGCCTGCCACCGTCGGTGCTGTCATCGTGCTCCGTTCGATCATCGTGGCGATCGCCTTTGTGGTGGCGCTGCTCATCGCCTGGGTGATCCCGGCCTGGCAGGGGACGCCGCTGCCGCTGGCGATCACCGTCACGGCCTTCGTGCCCGTGCTGACTCTGCTGGCCGGCACGCTCCGCGTGATCTTCCAGGTGCAGTACAAGATGAAGTGGGTGTTCGTCGCCGAGGTGACGCAACGCCTCGTGGCGGTCGCCCTCATCGCCGGCGCGGTGGCCATGGGCGCGCGCGGCAGCGACGACGTCGGCCTGCTGCTCTGGTTCTTGGTCGCGGGCGGCATCGGCGCGGGCGTGCTCCTGCTTGTCTCGCTCATCGGCAGCCTGCGCCTCATGCGCCCGACGCTGCGTTGGGATAAGGCGCTCTATACCAAGCTCTTCCGCCTGGCGCTGCCGTTCGGCTTGGCCTTTCTCTGCATGACGGTCTTCCGCCAGACGGACGTGACGCTCATCTCGCTACTCCGGCCCGACTTCGCCCTGCAGAACGCCACCTACGGCTTCGTGCAGCGCGTGATGGACATGACCTACCTCATCCCGACCTTCCTGCTCAACTCGACATTGCCGATCTTGAGCGACCGCCTGGATAAGGGCGAGGACACACGCGATTTCCTTGGGAAGATCCTCCTCATTGTCCTTATCTTAGGAGCGACGACCGCACTCACGGGGGCGCTGTGGGCGCGGCCGATCATGGGTCTGCTCACGAACGAGAGTTACCTGAGCACCGCGGGCGTGCCCGGCGCCGATACAGCCCTGCAGTGGCTCAGCATCACGATGCTGACCAACGGCCTGGTAGTGTATGCCTTCTACCTGCTCCTCGCCCAGAATCGCTGGCGGCCGCTCGTGGCCATCTTGGCGCTCGGCGCCGTCGGTTCGGTGGTGCTGAACCTACAGCTTATCCCTACGCTTGGTTTCACGGGCGCGGCCATCACGTCGGCGTTGGTGCACACTCTCCTAGCCGCCGCCCTCATGGCCTACGCGGCCCGCGTTTTGCCGGCCCGCGTGCCGCTCATCGCCGCGCTTCGCTGGCTCCTGTTCGTAGTGCTGCTGGCCGCCGCTTTGCTCTTCTTACGCCCCTGGCTGACGACGGACATCCGCACCGCCCTGGCGCTGGGGGCGATTGTCGCCTGGATTGGCGTTATCTCGCTGGCAACAGGGTTTCATAAGTCGTTTCGGGGGTGAGGTTTCGGTCAGGCAGCCTTTCTGCCACCATGGGTCCGGTCCTTTCGGAATGCCACCTTAGCTCAGTGGTAGAGCAACGCACTTGTAATGCGTGGGTCGCGAGTTCAACTCTCGCAGGTGGCTCCATTGTCGCGCTTCAATACTCCTCCTCTGCTCGCAATCGAGACCAAGTTCCTGGAGGTCGAGCTTGAGGCAGTTATTGCTGAGACGTGGGCCGTCTTTAAGAGGGACACAGCGTTGTGATACGCACCATGCGTTCCTGCCAGGAATGGTGGGCGACACGCGCTTTCGCGGCGGCGGCGCGAGTTTGGGAGGCGGCGGGATCGGCTAGGGCTTCGCTGATAGCGCGAGCGAGGTCGTCGCTGTCGCCGGGCGTGCAGAAGCGCGTCATATTCTCGTCGAGCAGGTCGCGCAGTGGCGGCAGGTCGGCCGTCACGGTCGGTACGCCGGCGGCCATGTATTCGAGGAGTTTTAAGGGCGACGTGTCGCGCTGGAAAAATGGATCGTCGCTCTTGGGGGCGGGATAGACGCACAGGTCGGCGGCGGCCATGGCCAGCGGCACCTTGGCCGAAGGCACCGGTCCTTCAAAGCGCACGCTCTTATGGTCGAGTCCATGTTGGTCGGCCAGTTGGCGGAGGCGCTCGATCTCGCCGGCGGGTCCACCGACGATCCAAACCAAGAACCGTTCGTCGTGGGCTTGCAGTACGGCGGCCGCGCCAATCAGCTCTTCCACTCCCTTCGGCAGGTCGTGGCCGCTCTTGAGCGAGCCGACGTAGGCGATGACGGGGCGGTCGGCGGGGAGTTTCCACGTCAGCTTGGCAGCGGTTGTCGAGGGTAGTGCCGCGAAGGCCTCCAGATCGACGCCATCGGGTTCGACCGTGATCTGGTCCGCCGGCACGCCGCGCTCAATGAGGACCTGGCGCATGGGCGTAGTGAGGGCCACCACCAGGCGGCAGCGCTTGGCGGTGCGCACAAAGCCGGGCGTGAGCCGCCCCGGAATGGTGTGGAGTTCCAGAATGGCGGGAATGCCACAATCAAGAGCTGGGCCCAGTACCGCCGCGGAGCGGGCGATGACGAGATCGGGCGTGTTGGTCGCAAAGTGGCGCGCGAGCGAGCGGCGGTAGGACGCCCAAGTGACGTGCACGGCGAGTGACCCGGGGATAAAGCGGCTCTTCAGCGCGTTACGGGCCGGTATAGATGTGACCGTGAATGTTGTCTGAATGCGATAGAGGTCGCGCGGTGCACCCGGGAGCGCATCCTCATTTTCTGGACAGAGCAGCTCTACCTCATGGCCGTTTTGCACCAGCGCCGCGCAGACCTGCGAGATCTGGTGGGCGTAGGCCTTTTCACTGGGATACCGGGCGTGGCAGATGTAGGCAATGCGCATGGTCAGGCGAGGCGATCGAAGGCGGTGACGAAGAAGCGGTCGGGGCGAAGATACTCGCTGAAGGCCGCGCGCGCGTCACGCTGGCGGCGGTCGATCTCGGCTGGCGAGGTTGCGGCCCACCACTCGCGTACGGCGCCAGCCAGGCGGTCGAGCCGGGTGAAATCGGTGCGGAGCAGGAACGAGTCGTACTTTACGATATCCTCGAGGGGCAGCGGCGTCTGCGTATCGACGAAGAGCAGGATACGCCCCAGGCTGAGCGCTTCGTAAAAGCGATAGGAGTAATTGCCGTCGCCCTTTACCACGAGCGCCAAGTCACAGTCGCGCAGGTTTTCGACGTACTCACGCCGCGCCTGCTCGGGCGGTAGGCTGATGGTGGCGACGTGGCCGGAGTAGCTCTTGCGGATGAGGAAATTCGTGCGGATACCCGGCGCGTTCGTAAGGGCTTTGAGAGCGGCGCGGCGGAAGGTGAGACCTTTCTTTTCGGCCTGCAGGCGCGGGTCGCGGGCGAGCCGGGCGCGGATATCCACCAGGCCATTGCCCGCCCAAGTGCCCAGCGCATTCTTGAGATTCTTGTACTCCGACCAGCCACAAAAACCGACCGCCGGTTCGTGTGGTTTGGGCCGCGGCACGAACGGCGCGCTGCCCTGCAAGTCCTCGCTGTAGGCCGGCATCATCTGTTCGTTTGGCCGAATGGAGTGGCGGTAGGCGGAAGAGACGAAGCTGACGCTATTCGGCAGCTCCACCACCCCCGGCGCGTCGCCGTAGTTCACAGTTACGATCGGTTTGCCGTGCCGGGTGGAGCGCTCGCTCAGGCGGGCAAGGTAGGCGTCGTCGTCTTTCACCTTCGAGAAGGCATGGGGGATGAGCAGAAAATCGGCCTCGGCGGGGTCTTCGGTGAGGCGGACCAGTGGTTCGGTGAAGCAGTTGAACGCCCGATCGACAAACGGGTTCTTGCCGTTTCCCGCGATTCTGCCCAGATTGGGGTAGAGGAGCGGCAGATGCGGCAGATCAGGCCGGCGATCGATATGGGCCGTACGCACCGATTCAGCCTATCCGCTCGGCCTGGGGAGTGGAAGCGCCGCCCGCCCCCCGCTAGCCTGGGCTCATCGCCAAGCTCTACCACCAGATCCTCGAGCCGGCTTTCAAGAAATTCTCGGTCGCGACCGCCTGCAAAACCGGTCTGCCGAGTCTGCTGTATTACCTCAAACGACCGGCGCTTACGCCCTCGGACAAGCTCGCGCTCTTCACGATGAATATTCTCCCGCCGATGGGACGCGTGTGGCATCACTTCGCCAAGAAACATCTGGGCGACCAGGTTGAGATCACGATCTTCGACTGCTCGGGCCGGCTTGATCCCAAGCACTTCCCCGGCGCGACGGTGCAGCGCTTCATCAACCTCTACGCTTCGGCGAAGAGCGACGAATTTTTGTATCATATCGCGAAGCATCGGCCGCTCGGTTGGATCTGCGACGACGACGTCTTTTTTGTGAGCGACGAATCGATCCGCGTGCTTAAACGGGAGTTCGCCGTGCCGAAGACCGCCACGGTCAGCCTCCGGGCGCGCAAGTGGTGGGAGTTTGATATCGATGGTCAGGCCTATCCCGTCTCTGGTAGCTACAGCATCGCCTTCGACCGGAAGATTTTCTGCGAACAAGAACAACTCTCGCTCGCGCCCGCCGACGGCAACACCCATAACCGCTCACTCAACGGCAAGCCCCTCACGCGCTACGACACGGGCGACCTGAGTAACGAGCTCCTCCTCCGGCGCGGCTATCGTTGCTACGTCAGTCCGGACGGCGAGAGTAAGCGCTGTCTGGCCTCATTCTCGGGCTTGAGCGGCGCCGTCATTTTGCTTTGGCTCTATCAGACTCCAGAGGAGGTGTTGGCCTACCTCAAAGATCCCCCTAAAGAGGCCTGGGCCGGCACGATGCTCTTTGGCATCCTCTCGGCCATGCTGGCCATTTGGACCATCCAGGACCTGCATCAAATCATCACCGGCGCGCCTTATCCGCTGCCCACGCTGCCGCCCCGCGAGAAGCTGCAGAAACTGGCGGAAGACGTGACCCCCTTCCTCCCTAAGGACCTCTCCTTCCAGTGGGTGGAAGATGTCCGTACCCAACTCCTGGCGGCGGTCTAACAGGGGTAGCATTGGGCTATGCCCGAGTTGCCCGAAGTCGAAACCGTTCGTAAAAGCCTGGAGCGTTACCTCCCCGGCCTGCGCATTGAGGGCGTGGAGATTCGCCATGCCAAGAGCGTTCGTGGCGATGCGGCCTTTGCCTCGTGGCTCACCGGCCGGACCATCGCGGCGGTGGAGCGGCGGGCGAAGCTGCTCATTATTCGCTTTCACGATGATAAGGACGTGCTGACGATTCATCTCAAAATGACGGGCCAGCTGCTCTTTAAGAAGGGGGCGCTCAAAGCCGGCGGGGGCCATAGCCTCTCTAAAAGCGTCGATGAGCTTGATGAGCGCCATGCCCGCGTCATCCTCCTGCTCCCCGCCGGCGCGCGGCTGGTGTTTAACGATCTGCGTCTTTTTGGCTATTTGAAGCGACTGCCACCCGATCGTCTGGCGCAGGACCTAGCCGGCTACGGCCCCGAGCCGGGGACGCCGGGTTTCACACTCGAGGTCTTTACGAAGGTGCTCGGCCAGCGGGTGGCGCCGCTCAAAGCGGTGCTCCTCGACCAAAAAAAGATCGGCGGGCTCGGCAATATCTACGTGGATGAAGCCTGCTTCCGCGCCAAGGTGCGGCCCACGCGCCGGGCCGGATCGCTCACTAAGGCGGAGATGAAAGCCCTCCACGCCGCCTGTAGTGATGTTATCGAGGAGTCGATTGCCATGGGTGGCACCACCTTTCGCAGTTACACCGACGCCGATGGTAAAAGCGGCGGATTCGTGGCTAAACTCCGCGTGTACGGGCGCCAGGGTCAGCGGTGCCTGCGCTGCCAAGGGACGATCAAGAAGACCGTCTGCGCCGGGCGCGGCACGCACTATTGCCCGGAGTGTCAGCGGTAGAGGGATGAGCCTTGGTATGGCGACCATCCCTTGAACAGTGGGCACTAGAAAATGTAATAACGGATACTTGTCTCGGCAACTTCTTTCATAATCTCAAACAATTCTTGTACTTCCCATTTTTTGACTCTGAAAAACATGGAGACCGGCGAATAGCCTTCGCGCTTAAACACAAAGATTCTATTCAAAGGGTAAAACTCATTCATGGTAATGACTCTATCGTTAATAGATGACTCTTTATGAAAGTCATCGCCCCATCCAAAACAAACAAACGGCGTGATATTCTCATATCGCAACGTTGAGCGGAAGCCGATGAGATTTTTCCCCAGACGCTCAATGGCGTTTCCGGCCGCTTGGTTTTTCTTGCCTTCTGCCCGCCGAAGGTCATTTGTCCCCTGTCTTTTCATTTCCACGGCCAGCACGATTCTTTTGTAGCTGTCCTCTCCTTTTTTTCTTAAAATCAGGATTCCACCATCAGGTTTGATGCTGGAGGCCTCTTTTGTGAGAGTCGCAAACTCGGCTCTCTGATTGTATGAACGAATGATGTGCATCAACTGGTGCAATTCAATGGATGTGATGTATTCCAAAGAATATCCCAGGCTTTTCAGCTTCAATCGGTTTTCTAGATACGTAATCACCTTGTGCATCGCTTCTGCCACGGCCTTATCGTCACCCTTGGATAATTCGTTTTTCGGCTTATGTTGGCCTTTATTAAGCCGTAACTGCTCGCTGTAGCCCATGAGAAGGCAGGGGAGTATTCAAGTTACGAAGAAAGTAATGCCCTTTTAATTGGGGGAGATTGAAGATGAGCACTTCACTATGGAACAAGATGTCTTCAAAAACATCTTTCGGCAACGAAATAATGCTCGTGATGTCGGGATATTCCTTGGTTACAAACTTCTGCCAACGCTTACTTTCAATAGTTTGGTTCAATCGGAATCCGTAGGGAGTGAACATCACAATCGGGATTTTCGTACCAAACAACTCAAGGGCTTTTTGCAACCACACCTCCGGGAGGAGCGGCCTCCCGCCATAATTTGCCGCAATGTACGCCTTGGTCTTCACGTCGATATTAAAGGGAGGATTCATGATCACGAGTGAGATATCCGTTCCGGTCTTTTTCTTATCAATGGAAAGGTAGTTATCCACTATTGTTCGCGGAAATCCCTGGTCTTCAATATCCACGCCTCGGACACGAAAACCAGCTTTCTTCCACGGTTTTAAGAGCGATCCCTGCCCGACGCACGGATCGAAAATAACTCCATCTTGGGTGTTAAAATGAGGACTCAGGATCTCAAACAGGAATTCGCTCACATAATCGGGTGTGAAGACGGTTGCCCGTTTTTCATTCTGATAGAAATTGTTGCGGTCAACTCTGTACATGGCCCGAGTGTACAAGTGACCACTAGACAAAAATAGAGGGTATGATCGTATCGGGATTTACCGTCAAGTGAAATCAAGGATGCCCTGCCCTTGTGCGTCATGTCTCCGCTGCTCCCTTATTTTGAAGGGAGAGTGTTCTTGTGGACCGGTACGTCGGTACGATAGATTGGCGTTATGGCTGCGAAGCGTTCCCAGACCGATGACCTGGCCAAGCTGGTGAGCGCCGTGCGCACCAAGGGCGAAACTGAGCGCTTGTTGGCCGATTTGCTGACGCCTCAGGAGATCGAGGAATTGGATATGCGCTGGCGGATTATCCAAGAACTTCACCGCGGGCGTCCGCAGCGCGAGATCGCCGAGAAGCTCGGCGTGAGCATCAGTAAAATTACGCGCGGCTCGCGCGCCCTGCAGTACGGCAGCGGCGGTTTTGCGTTCTTCTTGAAGCGCCTCCGAAAACCCGGTCCGCCTACAAAGAAGCGGTCGTGACAACTTCATTAGAAGCGAGGCGATCGTGCGTACACGTCACCGCCACTGTCATCGATGGAGAACTGGCGGAGAGGGGGAGATTCGAACTCCCGAGACCCTTTCAGGTCTACGCGCTTTCCAAGCGCGCGCACTAGGCCACTATGCGACCTCTCCAGCTGGACGGTGATGTTATAGAAAGAACAAGGGGAGAGTGCGCCGGCGGCACTAGGCGGCTAGGGCGACTTCTCCAGCATTTCGATGGGGACAGAAAGAGCGAAGGGGAGTGTAACAGGCCGGACCCTAGGACGGAATCCCGTCAATCGGGCATTTGCACCAACATTCGTTCGAATTCCCCGAGCATAGCGACGACGTTGGGGGCCAGCGGGCAGGGCTCCTGGTCGGCCAGGGCCCTGAGCTCAGCGAAGTTGTACCAGCGGATGGGTCCGATCTTCTTTGGTTCCAGGCCTTCCACCGGTTCGCCGTTGATGTCACACAGGAGGTTATGGACGATGAATTTTCCCTCCACCGACTCGGTCTCGAAGTCGTCCATGCGGCCAGTGATAGTCGCCTCGCGGCCGATCTCTTCCTGGATTTCGCGTTTGATGGCGGCCTCTAAATCTTCGCCCGACTCAACCTTACCGCCGGGGAATTCCAGACGGATGCCATACTTGATATTGGTGACGAGCAGCAGCTTGCCGCCGCGTATAATCACGCCCGCGACTAAATCGCGCCGGGGCTTCTCGAGACCGCCTTCGAATGAGGGCGGAACGTCGGGCATGGATGTTAGATGGAGCGTCCGGCCTGCAGGCGCTTGGCCAGCGTGCGGAGGTAGCTCGCTGCCACCTTCATGGTCACGAACGTGCCGCTCTTGGGGTCGAAAACACGCTTCTTCTGGACGTTTGCCTTAAACGTCCGGCGGGTGGCGCGCAGCGAGTGGCTGCGGTTGTTGCCGAAGGCGGTTCCTTTGCCGGTTTTGGAGCAGCGATGAGCCATTGGGACCGCGAGATTACCCACCACCTGAAGAAAGGTCAAATAATTCCGACATGCTTCCGGGGCCCGCTATGATGCCCGGCGATGCCACTCCTCCACTTTCTCCAGCCCACGTACCTCCTGGCCGCCCTGCTGGCGATTACCATCCACGAAGCCTGCCACGCCTTTGCCGCAAAGCGGCTCGGGGACGATACCGCCGAGATGATGGGCCGCCTCACCTTAAACCCCCTCGCCCACCTCGATCTGCTCGGGAGCATCCTCTTTCTGACCGTCGGGTTTGGTTGGGCCAAGCCCGTGCCCGTCGATTCCCGAAACTTCCGTCACCCCGTGCGCGACATGGCGCTGGTGGCCTTGGCCGGCCCGGCGAGCAACCTCGTGCTGGCGGCGATCGCGTACCTGCTCCTCTCGGCCCTCGCCCCGACGTTCTCCCAAGGAGAATTGGCCGCGCTGGTCGACGGTACCTCCACCGGGAATCCGCTGGTGACGGTCATCTTCCAGGTACTCCGCCAGTCGCTGTTCGTGAACCTCGCGCTGATGGCCTTTAACCTTCTGCCGGTGGCGCCGCTCGACGGCAGTAAGATCCTTCAGCCGTTTATTCCTTGGCGCTTCGCCGATCTCTATGACCAGTTCCTGGTGCGCGGCCCCATTCTCCTGCTCTTCCTCATTTTGGCGGGTGATTTCCTTGGTTTCCCTTTCCTGAGCCGCTGGGTGTTTGGCATCAGTTCGGCCGCCCTCCACCTGTTTCAATGGCTGACGCCGTGGTGGTAAAGAACGGTATTGGGTTATCTGGTATTACGTATTAAGTATGAAAGAGCATTTCTAGGCCTATGTTGGTTTGCATACTTAATACTTCATACTCAATACTTTATACTTCTTTCGTATGCGTCTCCCTCTTTCCTGGCTTTCCGACTTCGTCGATTGGACCGTCACCGATCCGGCCGCCATCGCCGAGCGCCTCAGCTTATCGACGGCCGAAGTGGAAGAAATAGAGGAACAGGGGAAGTATCTGCGCGGCGTGGTGGCGGGACGCGTCGAGACGTTGAGTAAGCACCCCAAGGCCGACCGCCTCTGGCTGGCCGATGTGGAGACGGGCAAGGGGCTAGTCCGCGTCGTGTGCGGCGGGAGCAACCTGCGCACCGGGATGATGGTGGCCTTCGCGCCCGTGGGCACGACCGTGCGTTGGCACGGTGGCGACGAGATGACACTCGCACCCGTGACGATCCGCGGCGAGAAGAGCGAAGGCATGATCTGCGCCGCTGAGGAAATTGGCCTCGAGGAGCGCTTTCCGGCCTCATCGGCCGATGGTGAGCACCCGATTATCGATCTCTCGGCTCAAGGCTTTGCGCCCGGCACGAACCTCAAAGAAGCACTTGGCCTCGATGACGTTGTCTTCGTGATTTCGAACACGGCCATCACCCATCGTCCCGATCTCTTCTCCATTGTTGGCTTCGCGCGCGAGTGCGTCGCCTTGGAGTTGGGCTCGTGGAAGAAATCGCCGGAGACAAAGCTGCCGAAGTTCCCCAAGGTGGGCACCAAGGTCGACGTCGTCTGCGAGACCGATGCCATCACGCGTTACTTCAGCTGCGCGCTCGACGTGTCGGCGGTTGGGCAGACGCCCGACTGGATGGTGCGCCGCTTGGCGGCCGCTGGCTGGCGTTCGGTCAGTCTGCCGGTGGACATCACAAACTACGTCGCCACCGAAACGGGCATGCCGCTCCATAGTTTCGATTTGGACGACCTCAAGGGCACGTTTCGCATGCGCGAGTCGCAGGCCGGGGAGACGATCAAGACGCTCGACGGCGTGGACCGGAAACTCCCGGCTGGCGCCGTGGTCATCAGCGATGACGAGGGCATCTTCGACCTACTCGGCATTATGGGCGGTCTTCGGAGCTCCACGAAAGAGACGACGAAGCACATCCTGCTCCACGCCGCGGTGGTTGATCCGCGTCCCATTCGTCGCGCGATGCTGGCTACGGGCCACCGCACCGATGCCGGCACCGTGTATGAGAAGGGGATCCCCGACGAGGCCGCCGAGCGCGGCTTTGCCCGCGCCGTGGAGCTTTTCCTTGTGCACGTCCCGGGTGCAGTCGTCGTCTCACCGCTCACCGCTTTCGGCAAGCTCGGCGAGACGCCGGCCATCCGTCTCTCGATTTCAAAGCTCGAAACACTCCTTGGTGCCGAGGTGCCGGTGCGCGATATCCGCCGCATTTTGAAGGATCTCGAGTGTAGTGTGACGGGCAGCGGCAATGCGCTCTCAGTGCGTCCGCCCATGCACCGCCGTCGCGACCTCAAAAACGCCCTCGACCTGGCCGAAGAGATCGGCCGTCTCTACGGCTATGAGAAGATCGCGCCCGTGCTGCCGAGCGCCGCTCTGCGCCTGCCTGAGCGTCCCTTCTTCCCC
>CAZXIV010000021.1:0-2736 GCA_964640945.1 uncultured Candidatus Peribacteria bacterium
TGCTCCCAGAGACAAGCTCTTGAGCCCGAGTCCGAAGGACGACGGGCAAAAGGCTTGGCTCGCAGTCCCTTAGGGCTCCACTTTCTTTGCGCCAAAGAAAGTGGATACCGTTGGTTGGCACTGGCCAAGAGCAAGGATTTTTACTAGGTAGAAAAAGGATCAACTCGTTATAATGAAGCACTGTGAAAATCCTTGTAGCCCTCTCTGGCGGAATTGATTCAGCCGTCGTTGCCCACTTGTTAAAGGAGCAAGGCCACGAGCTGATCGCCGTGCGCTTTACCTTGTGGAGCGACCCGCTGGCGCCTGCAATCGCGCAGGTACTGCCAAGCAAGTGCTGCAACGCGCAGACAGCCTCACGCGCGGCTGCGGTCGCGAAAGAACTTGGTATCCCCTACCACGTCATCGACTTGGAAGAAGACTTTAAGCGCGAAGTGGTCGACCCGTATCTGGAGGCGCACAAGCGCGGTGAGACGCCGAATCCCTGCATCCGCTGCAACCGCACGATGAAATTCGGTCGCCTGCTCCAAGTGATGCGCGACTTCGGCTGCGAGCGCCTGGCCACCGGCCACTACGCGCGCACGGCCAGCGAGCGCCTGCCCGATGGCAACGAACGCCGGCTCCTACTGCAGGCAACCGATGCCAGCAAGGACCAGAGTTACTATCTCTATGGCCTGACTCAAGAGCAGCTAGCCGCCGCCGTCTTCCCGCTGGGAGCGATGCACAAACAGGAGGTGTTCGCGCTGGCCCAGCACTACGGCGTGCCCTACGACGAGCACTACCGTGAGAGCCAGGACCTGTGCTTCTTTCCCGAGCGCACGCCGCAGGACTTCCTTCGTCGTCACCTAGCGGCCGACCTCCGACCGGGCGAGATCGTCCGCCGTGACGGGACGGTGGTAGGCGAACACCGTGGGCTACCTCTCTACACCATCGGCCAACGACGTGGGCTCGGCGTCGGCGGCCTCAAGATCCCGTTGGAAGTGGTCGCCAAGGACGCTACCCAGAACCGCCTGGTGGTGGCCGAACAGAACGTCGAGAAGACGACCGAAATCGGGCTCGATGAGCTCCACTGGATCTCCTGGCGGCCGGCGGAAGACGAAGCGACTGCCTTCGAGGCGCGCGTGCGCTCGCTCGCCGCGCCCGTGGCGGGACGCATCCGCTACCGCGGCCACGAGGGGGGTTTTCGGTTCGACCAGCCCCAAGGCCCCCAGACCGCCGGCCAGCACGTGGTGTTCTAC
This sequence comes from uncultured Candidatus Peribacteria bacterium, assembly GCA_964640945.1. Taxonomy (GTDB): domain Bacteria; phylum Patescibacteriota; class Gracilibacteria; order Peribacterales; family Peribacteraceae; genus JAGOUB01. The sequence continues at coordinate 1,236 of CAZXIV010000021.1, forward strand.
CGCGGCGACGAGGTAGTGGGAGGCGGACGCATCGTGGTATAGAGCGCTGTTTTTGATTGTCGGGAGCGTGCTTTCTGATACATTTTCCGCAGCCGGAAGACCCCTTTTCTGCTATACTGCCCTGATGGCCGACGAACCCCGCCACGACCAGGCTGCCTACACCCCCGACGGTCACATTGTGATCGGCGGCGGCCAGCCGGCACCCGAAGCTCCGGCCTGGGTTTTGGCCGAAGACATCGAGGCCCTGCTTCGCGACCTGCCCGACCCCGTACCGCCCGCACCGAAACCCAAGCCCAAGGTGCCGTCAAAACTTAAGACGAGCCTCTCGGCGATGCAGCAAGACATCCAGCAGGGCGCCTCCAAACTGGTAATGAAAGGCGTCTCCGATATGGCAGCCACGAGCGCCGCCCTCAAACAATCGACCACGAGCGCTCTGACGGAAAGCCACCGCCAGTTCAGCGCCAGCGCGCGCGACGGCCAGCGCCTGGGCGCCGCCCTTTACGACGAAAGCACCAGCCTTCTGGGCCATTTCTGGTACTTCCTCCGACAGCCCGTTTGGATCCCGCGCAAGAACCGCCCCGCCCGCAAGCAGAGCCGCGGCGTTCTCTTTGTGGTGGATGTCGCCCGCTTCGGCACCACGTTCGCTCTCATTTTCGGGGCGTTGTTCGTGGCGCTCAATTACGAGAGCTTCTGGCAAATCGCCAAAGCCGAGCTGGACCCGCTCGCGAGCATTGCCCACCAGCAAGCCGGCGCGCAGGACCTGCAAGCCAAGCTCGAAGGGCTTAAAGACGCGCGCAGCGACGATCTCACGCTGGTGCCCACCGTCGGTCCACCCGATAACCGCCTAATCGTGCCCAGTCTTAACCTCAACGTGCCGATCGTGAACCCGTCGGCCGATTCGCTCATCCGCGAGGACTGGGCCGCACTCGAGAGCGATATCCAAACGGCACTCGAGGACGGCGTGGTGCACTACCCCGGCACCGCCCGCCCCGGCCAGGCCGGAAACTTCTTCGTCACGGGCCACAGCTCCTACTACGCCTGGTCGGCCGGCCACTACAAGTCGGTATTCGCGCGCCTTTCTGACCTGCAAGTAGGTGATGAGTACTGGGTCTATTACGGTGGCGATAAGCACCGCTACAGCATCGTCTCCAAGATGGAAGTGCAGCCGAGCGACGTGCACGTGCTCGATCAGCCGACCGACAAGCGCCTCTCCACCCTCATGACCTGCACCCCGCTCGGCACCACGCTCCGGCGCTTGGTGGTCTCGGCCGTCGAGATCGATCCCATTACTGCTGAGCCGTTAGCCGTGGGCGAGCACGGCACCCAAGAGGTGTTGCCCAAGGTCCAGGTGGAGGTTCTACCCATCTGAGAACCAGGGTATGCTCGCGGTAACGACGCTCCTTTCTCTATGCCGCTGTGGTGGAATGGCAGACACGGGGGACTTAAAATCCCCTGCCCTCACGGGCTTGCTGGTTCAATTCCAGCCGGCGGCACCAAGAAC
>CAZXIV010000021.1:2836-16040 GCA_964640945.1 uncultured Candidatus Peribacteria bacterium
GCACCTTACAATCCCCTGCCCTCACGGGCTTGCTGGTTCAATTCCAGCCGGCGGCACCAAGAACGGCAGCCTTAGAGGCACCTTACAATCCCCTGCCCTCACGGGCTTGCTGGTTCAATTCCAGCCGGCGGCGCTGATGCCATCCCTCCTCGAGACGTTCTGCTGAAATATTATTGTGCAGGGAAGAGCGTCTTTAAGTCCTTTGTAATTTTATCTTTCATGGCTGCAGCATCCATGTTGATAGTCACTCGAATGTAACCAAATTGTTTGCTTGGCGCCAAGGTTTCATCAGCAGTGTCCGCTGGAAAGACGCTGATAATCGTGTTAAGCAGCTGCTTTTTTTCTGTCTCATTAAAGAGTGATGGGAGGTTTTTGAAAGTATCTTCTAATTTCGGCATAAGTGCGATCAGGGCCTCTTTTTCAGCTAGGGAGCTGTAGTCTCGTAGGCAGGCCAGAATGCGGACCTCTTTGGCACCAATCTTGTCCCGAAGAGCCGCTGACGCCTGGTCCATAGAAGCATCCGCGGCGGCTTGCTTCTCTAACATCATTTGCTTCTCCCCCTCCTTCGACTTCGAGGCTGCATTAATGTCAGCCATGGCGTTGTCCACTGCCTCTTTGATGGCAGTGGCATCCATTTTTTGAGAAATCAGGATGGTGCGCGTGTCCGGAGCGATCGGATAGCCTTGAGGGATAGCTTTGTCGTCATGCAGGATGATGACCAATTTCTTGATCGCGTCTTGTTTGTCTGGGGTGTACTGGCTCAGTACCGACTGCAATCTTTCGACAATGGTATTAAAAGAATAGATGTCCGCCTTCAACCAAGAAGAGAGATTGCTGACGCCCAGCTTGGCCGCTGCATCCGTCAGCTTTTTCTTATCTTCCATTTCCTGACGTTTTGAAGCGATCAAGCGGAGTTCGTCCTGAATGACGCGATTCATTTGCGGGGCAGTCATCTGGGGGCGAAGTGTAATCTGTGACTTCTTCATCTCGGCCTGGGGAGAATCCGTAAAGATGATCATCATCTCCTTCAGGTCATTTTTCTGCGGGAGAGTCAGAGGTTTCGCTTCTTGGAGAAGCAGTAACAAATTATACTGTTGTTCAATACCCAGATTTGCATCAAAGGAGATGGCAGACACACCGAGTTGATCACGTACTGTACTTGTTAGTTCAGGTAAGAAATTTGGCTTGGCCAAAGTGTTTTTGATATCAATCGTCGGCTGGGTGCCGGGTGTTGATACCGGGGTCTCCACGACAGCCGACGCCAGCGATCGGTCGGCAGACTTTGGGGTGACAGCGGTTGTCTTCTCCGATCCGATAGATTTCGAACTTGAAACAGGACCGTCTGTTATGGAACATGAAAATGGCAGCGTGGATTCGATGATGATGTGATTCCTATCGCCGCTCTGCCGGTACACATTGTACATACTCGTCTTCATGCCATCCATGTCTGGCTCCAGCACGTCCGGAGCTGTGTAGGTATCGAATTTGAAGGTGACGGCCGCCCCCTGGGGAATTCGCATTTCCCAGGTCGTATTATTCTTCCGCTCCAGCTTCCCTTCCGCGACCGGCTCTGCAGCGACTTGCGGCTTGGGTGCCATCTCCACTTCCCGTCCCGCAATTTGATAGTCGTACTGATTAAGAACATTCGCCAAATTATTTTGAAATGTCACACGATGACCCTTACTGATGTTGTCGAAGTCCGTGTTCCACTGGTCAAAGTTTTGCAAAAATTGCTGCCGATAAGCCTCCCAACCGGCCTTGTTCTCCACTGTCTCCAAGATCTTGTTAATCCTTTTCAAAAGAGCGTCTTTGCGCCCCACCAGCTCCGTTCTCTTTGTTTGAAAGGCTTCTAGACTTGTGTCATTTTCAACCTTCTCATCAGGCGTAAAGGTGTCCGCGGGCAGAATGATGTTCTCTGCCATACCGATGAGTCTCCGCTCCGCGTCCAAGATGAGCGGTGCCTGCCGGACGTATAGGTGTGGGTGTTGCATACGGATTTAGGGGCGAGGGAATGCATCGAGCTTTTGTTCGATGCTGTTGAGGGCGCCATCGTTCACCGATGTCTCATCCGCCCCGCGCAACGTCCGCTCTTCATGTCTGACGGCGGCTTCGGCTGTGGACAGGGTTGTTTTCATCTCATTTATAGCTATTTGCTTTTGCCTCTCGCCATCACCCAGAGGGGCGTACGCGATTTGAATGTCTTTCCAAAACTTTTTTCGACTCTCGGTATCCAAGCCTTTTGATACGCGCAGGATCTGCCCGCTCTCTTCGACGGGAATCTTGGGGAGCATGGAAGCCAGTGCATGTTCAACTTCTAGGTGTTGCATAGTGGTGAAGAAATCTTTGTATTATAGCACTATATGACAATTTTACAAAACAGACCATGGTTACAGTCCTGTCGCACCTCGCATGCATCTATCGCCTGACGGTGATAGGATTGTGAACAGAATCGCGATCCGCCCGGCCTGCTTCTACCCTCCCATGCCTCCTCCTCTCTACAAAAGCGTCGGCTACTCGTTCCGCGGACTGAAGGTTGTTTGGCGCGAGGAGCGTAGTTTTCGCCTGGAACTGCTCGGCTTGGTGCTGACAGTCATCGCCGGCATTTGGCTCCAACTCTCGACACAGGAGTGGATTGCTGTCTGGCTCGCCTCCGGCTTTGTGCTGGGCGCCGAGGTGGTCAATACCATCACTGAGGAAATACTCGATCATCTGCACCCCGCCCGGCACGACACCGTGGGCAAAATTAAAGACATCGGCGCGGGGTTGGTGCTCCTCAGCGCCATGACCGCAGCAGCGGTGGCCGGAGCCATTTTTATAGGACGCCTCTGAGAGCGGCTGACTATAGGCTAGGTTTCTGGTATAATGGAGTGTCGCAACCGACCCTCCGCCCAGATGGGCGGCTGGATTGCGCGCCATTTCGATGACCCACGCAAAAAAACCACCCAACGCAGAGCGCTGGGCGGTGAAGGCTTGAGTCCTAAGCCTGCAAGTAGATCAAGGACTCAAAACCGAAGGATCTAGGACGGATGACGTCCACACACAATCACTTCGACGGTCAACCATGTCGGCGTAGGCGCAGAGCCGACCGTTGCCCCAAGCTAGTTCGACACGGACGTGATCACTCGTCTCTTCAAGACAGCGTACCCAGCCCTTGTGGAGGGGGTCTGGTTCTCCCTGGAGACTAATACAGAGCAAGGCGACGGCCACCAGTACGGCCGGCGCGACGCTCTCGCCTTCGGCCAGCATCGCCTCTTGCTCACTGGCCGACTTCTCGTTGGAATCGGGGACGGGAAGGCGTAACCGGTAGAGGCCGGCAGGCAAAGTTTTTGTACTCCAGTCATCACCATCAAACCACTTCCGCTGCCAGAGGAGGTGCTCGACACTTGGGTAGGAGCGAAGGTTCTGAAACATCACGCCGTCAGGCATGCGGAGAATGACCTCCCCAGGGACGGGTTGGGGGAGCGGGTCAGTGGACGGGGTGCCAATTCTAAGCAGGGCGGCGACGTCGAAAGCGTAGCCAGGATGAGTCGCGAACATTGTCTCTCCTCTCACCAGAGAAAACCCCAAAGCGCTGGGGCCGTGCGGCCTACCCGGAAACGTTCCGAGGCAAGCACCCTGAGCGCGTCGGTTACGCGCAGAGTGCTGGCCTCGTGTTCTGAATTTTGCCGATGGTCGCAAAGATCACCTTGGTATCAATGTCATATATCAGTGTTTTTTGCAAGGAATGACAGAGACCCGGACGGGCACAGGAAAGCCCCGCTGCACGGCAGCGGGGATGAATGTTCGCGTCCCAAGAATGCAAGAAGATCAACGACTCGAAGGGCAAGACTCAGGATGTCCGGACGGACGCGGCGCATATGCCGCCGCTCCGGTAGCCGTTCCAGCAGTCGCTGACGTAGAGCCGACCGCAGGACCAGCTCAGTGCGACGCGGCTGCCAACGACTATCTGCTCCAGGCAACGTATCGAGGCACCTTCCAACGGGTCGAGGCCTAACTGGCGTTTGATGCACGACAGGGCGATGGCCGTCAGTACGACGGGTGCCGAGGTCTCGCCTTCGGACAGCATCTTGTCCTGTGCCTCGGCGATCTTCCAGTTGGAGTCGGGAACCGGAATCTTCAGGTGGTAGATGCCGGCGGGCGGAGCGTGGCTGCTCCAGGCGTACTTGTCGTACCAGTCCTGCTGCCAGAGGAACTCTTGGCCGACCGGGCTGTTGCGCAGGTTCTGGAGCGTCAGGCCAGCGGGCATGCGTAGCAGGATCTCGCCGGGGATGGGCGCTGGTAAAGAGTCAGTGGACGGGGTGCCAATTCCAAGCAGGGCGGCGACGTCGAAAGCGTAGCCAGGATGAGTCGCGGACATTGTCTCTCCTCTCACCAGAGAAAACCCCAGAGCACTAGGGCCGTGCGGCCTGCCTGGAAACGTTCCGAGGCAAGCGCCCTGGGCGCGTCGGTTACGCGCAGAGTGCTTGCCTCGTGTTCTCAACCTGGCCGATGGTCGCAAGGATCATCGAGGTATCAATGTCATATATCAGTGTTTTGTGCAAGGAGCGGAGGCTACTGACTACAGGCTAGGTTTCTGGTATAATGGAGTGTTGCCACCGACCCTCCGCCCAGTTCGCAGAACCGCCCCGATCGGCGGCTGGATCGCACTCGCGATCTCCATCGTCGCGAGCGGCACATATAATGGTTTCGGCAAAAACCTGACCGACGTCCTCTCGCCCTACAGCATCCTACTTGCGAGCGAGTTCGTGATGGCCGTCCTCGTGCTCATGAGCTTCGGCGCCGTGCCGACCGTTCGCGATATTCGCAAACTCCCGCGTGAGACACTCAAAGCAGCGATAATTATCTCATTGGCCAGCGCGGTGGTGGGCCCCATCCTCTGGCTCGAGGGCCTCTCGCGCAGCACGGCCACCAACGCCTCACTCTTTGCCGGCGTCGACCTGGCCGTCACGATGGGTTTGGCCGCCCTCTGGCTGAACCAACGCTTTAGCCGCCGCCAGCTCGTGGGGGCGGCGATCGTGGTAGGCGGCATTGCCTCCAGTTTTCTCCTCTCGCTCGGCAACGGGATCACCCCTCAAAGCGGCGATTTTCTGCTGCTACTCGGCACGCTCCTCTTTTGCTCGAGCAACATCTGCTTCCGCCGCTACCTGTCGGATTGCGATCCGCGCCTCTTCTTAACCGTCCGCATCGGCGTGGCCATCACTACTCTCTGCTTCATCTCGCCATTTCTGAACGTATCGATGAGCCAGGAAATCTTTAACCTACCGGCCGCCCTTATTCTCTCGCTCATCGGCTTCGGCGCCATCTCGCGCTTCACCGGCATGTACGGCTATTACACCGCCGTCGAGCGTCTGCCCATCGGCACTGTCTCACTCTGTGGCTCTACCACTGTCATCGCCAGTGTCCTCCTCTCACATCTCCTCACCGGTGAGCCTCTTCTTTGGACGCACGCACTCGCCGCCGGTTTAATCGTCGGCGGCAGCATCGTCTTTGAGTGGCCGGCCCGGAAGAAGATGAAGTGGCACGCTCTGCCCGTGGCCATGAAGAGCGCCCACCACTGAGCCGTTGCAGCCGCGCACCAGCGCCCCTACCCTGCGTCCGTGCCCCGCGCCTTCCGCTTCGCCGCCGCCACCGTCTTAATCGCGATCGCCGTCGCGGTCTTCATGCGTCCTTCGGCAGCCCCGCCACCCGCTCCTCCTGTCTTGGCACCGACGGTGTCCATCGGCCCCTCCAACCTCACCGCTGAGGACCGCGTATTCTTGAAAAACTTCGCCGCCCTGACGCGCGAGGCCTTCGATAACATGTCCGAAGACGAGCGCCAGATGCTGCTACTCAAGGTATCGTCGGTGAGCGCGCGCCTGCCCGATATCTCGTACGATGAGCCTCTCACTCAGAGCGGTGAAATTGTCCTGATGGGCACCCTCATTGGCGCCGATGCATTTCATCCGGCACAGGGGCACGTGACCGTCCAACACCTGCGCGACGGCTCGTTGCTCGCGCGTTTGGAGGGCCTGTCCGTGCGCAACGCCCCGATCCTGCGCCTGGCTTTAAGCGCCGATTCAGAAGGCGATCCGCGCGATCACCCGGTGCCGCTCGGTGTCCTCAAGGCCAATATGGGCGCCCAGACCTACGTCATCCCTACCAAGACCGCCTTAAGCGCCGTGAAGAGCCTCAGCATCTACGCCCCGCCGTTTAACACCGTGAGCGCGTACGCCGAACTACGCTAATCAGCGTCCGGCATATCCGCGGGCATTCAGCACGATCTTGGCGAAGGCGGCGCGGTCTACGGGATCACTCGGTCCAAAGCGGCCGGTCGGCAGCCCCGAGGCATCGGTATAGCCACCAACAATCGCGTCGGTCGCCGCCTGCTCAATAAAAGGAGCGAAAGGCAGGTTTAACGGCACATCCTTGAAGACGCGGCCGGTCGCCGGCGCGGGCTGCACAGAGAACGCCTGCAGGAGAGTGACCACCACCTCGCGGCGCAGGGCCGGACGAGTCACATCCTCGGCACCGTCGCTATAGACCGCCCAGCCTAAAATCTCGGCGCAGTGGATGGCAGCCTCGGACCAGCGTCCGGCGGCCTGGCGACTCACGAGGGCGACTCCGCCTTGGATGCAGTCCGGGGCCGTGCGGCCACTCACTTCTACGGCCACCTTCGCCAACTGCTCGAGTGTCACCGGGTCGGCCGGGCCAAAGAGGCCCAGTAGCTGCCCGAACTGGTCGCGGTAACCCGACATCCAGCCGCCCGTAAGGACATCACGCACAAACGGCGCAAACCAGACCGTACGCGGGACATCGCGAAAGGAAGTATCGGCACCTTCAACTGCGACCGTCAGCACGTCGGCGCCTCGGGGCGAGCGCGGAGAGAGCGTTGTTCCCGATTGGACAAGGGGCAGAAGTTCGGGCGTGGATTCAAGCACTTCCTCGGCTTGCTGCAGCGCATCCTCGCGCATGATCTCCAGAAGGGCACCGGAAAAAATCGCCGAAACCGGCAGGATTTGACCACTAGCAGCCAAAACACCTCCCGGCCCAGCCAGGAGAGTGACCGCCACCATTAGAGATGAGAGGGACATGGACGGCAGTATAGCGCAGGGCCGCTTCCGCGCGCGCCGCCGGACCCGTAGGCTGTCGCTGCACACATGACACCCGACCCCAGCGACGGCCCCTTAGCCGACCCTCACGACAGCGTGGGCCGAACAATGCTCGTGCTTGGCCCGGGGCCCGGCGACGCGGCCGCCCTCGAAGGCCCTTGCCATGAAGCTGTCTCGGCCCTGCGCGCCGGCGGCAACCTGGTGACCATCGTCTCGCCCGACGCCTTTGAGAGCGCGACCGACCGCACCTACCACACCCCGCTGACGACTGATTTTCTCGAACGGGTGATCGCGACCGAGAAACCCCGCACCCTCCTGTGCTCGTGCGCAGGCAGCGCCGCGATGACCGCCGGTCTGGCGCTGGACTCGGCCAACATCCTCCGCCGTTATGGTGTGGAAGCGGTCGGCACTCCGCTTGAGCGTCTGCGCGAACTACGTGAACAACCGCTCGGCTTGCACGAACACGCCACGCCCGGCACCGACATCCGCAAATCGATCCCCAGCCGCAGCTTGGAAGAAGCGCTGCGCGCGGCCGAGTTCCTGGGCTACCCCGTGGCCGTCCGAGGACTGCGCGAACGCTTTACCGCCGTCGACATCCAGCAGTTTAAGGAGCACGTCCGCCACGTACTGCTCAGCGATGAAACCGTGCTTATCGAAGAAAGCGTGGACGGCTGGCAGGGAGTGACCGTGCTGGCGTTGGCCGACCGCGACGGCGAGACGCTCATTGTCGGCGACGCCGATCACTTCGATCCCCTCTCCTCTTCGGAAGACGAACCCATCCTTGTCGCCCCGGCGCAGTCCATCCCCGCCGAGACGCGAGTCCGCCTGCACGCGGCCGCCGCCAACCTCGTCCAAAGCGGCCTCATGGTTGGACTGGCCGCCGTCACCTTTGCCGTCGACCGCAAGCGCGGCCTGGAGCGCGCCGTAACAATCGAGCCGGGCCTCGGCCGCCTGACGGCGCTCCTCGGCCGACTGCACGACCTACCCATCGGCCGACTGCACGCCGAGCTCACGCTCGGACGGTCCGTACGACAAACGCTCCCCGTCACACCACTACTGCAGGCTATCGCCGTCCGCCTCCCCCCTACCATTCGACGCCAAAGCTCGCATCCCCTCACCCCCACCTTCGATGGCGAAACCCGCTCCGGCGACGCGCTGGGGCTCGGCCATACCTTCGGCGAGGCCCTGCAATCGGCCCTCCGGTCGCTCGGCATCGGCGGCGACGGCCTCCGCCCGCCCGCTTTCAGCCCGGCCGACCTGCGGCGCGAACTCAAGCTACCCGGCGCCCGGCGCCTACTGGCGATCGCGTCCGCGCTCGATGAGGACTGGGGCTTAAACCAGATTCACGCCGCCACCGGTATCGATGTCTTTTTCCTGCAAGCTATCGCGCGCACCGTGACGCTGCGCCGGGAACTCTTTCAGCAGGCGAGCAGCCCGCTCGCGGCCGACCGGCTTTGGGAGCTCAAGCAGGACGGCTTCTCCGACCGCGCCATCGCCGCCGTCCGTAACCAGTCGGAGGAAGAGATACGGGCAGCGCGGCGCGCCTTTAACATCACTCCGACAGTGGCACTCCTGCGCGGCGACCTCTCGGACGAGCGGCGGGCCGCCTACCTCGGCTACCGCGCCACCAGTGAGAGCCAGACCCTGCCGCCATCAGCACTTCTTTTTCCAGTCCTCGGTCCCAGCGCCTCGCTCGCCGGCCGATCCGGAGATCGTTGTACCGCCTTAGCCATCCAAGAGGCTGCCAAGCACGGCTACAAATCAATCGTCGTGAGCGGCGACCCCTGGACCAACGACGACCGCGAGCACTGCCGCCGGCGCGTGGTGGCCGATCTTTCGACCGAGAACCTCGCCGAGATCCGCCGCCTGACGGAGCCTTTCGCCACCGTGGCCTGGGGCGCGGCCGAGGCCGCCGAGATCGTGTGGGCGGGACTGGCCGCCGAGGGCGCCTCGGGCTTTGGCACCGATGCGAACCGCGCCCTGGCCGCCGACGATCCTCGTCGTCTGGCCGAGATTTGCAGCCAACTCGGCCTCGCCTCCCCCGACTGGCGCGAGGCGGCCGACGGTGAGAGTGCCGCCGCTGTGGCCGAGCTGGCCGGCTACCCCGTCCTCCTTCGGGGCAGTCACGGGCTCACCGGCGGACGGACGCTTATCGCCAAAACTTCCGCCGCGCTCAGGGGTTGGTTCGACGGACGTGACAGCGTGGGGCGCGACGCACACGCCACTATCGCAGTGGCACCCCCGGGCGAGCTGGTGACAGCCGAAGCCGTCGCCCAGGATGGCGAACTGCGCGTCTTAGCACTCACCGAATGTATCGAGCGCCTCGGCACCGAGGACGGCCGTGAGACGACGGTGGTGCCTGCCCAGCGGCTAAGCCTGCGAGCCCTGCGCCAGATCAAAGCGGCCACCGCCCGGCTGGCGGCCGACCTGCACGTCTCCGGACCGCTCACAGTGGAATTCCTCCTCACCGCCGAAGAACCGCTCGTCATCGGCTGTACCCTTGAGTTCGGACGCTTTACACCCCTCACTCGGCTGGCTACGGGCGTCGATCTGGCTCAGCAAGCGGTCCTCGCCGCGCTCGGATTACTGCCCGACACTTCTCTCATCTTGTGCGACGCCGACAACGTGGCCGTCCGCCTCAATCAAACCCGACCCGACGGACCGCGCGCGGCCCTGAGTCTGGCGCCCACCCTGGCACCGGCCCTGCTCTTAAGCTTCCTTAGTCTGGGTTTTTCACCACCGGAGAGACGCATCCTCCTTTGTATCGATGACCTCGAAGACTTGAGTCGACTCCTGCCGACAGTCCAAGCCCTGCAACGCCAGGGCGCCGTTCTCCTGGCCACGAGTCATGCCCACGAATTCTTCCTGTCGCGATCGGTGCCCACCGGCCTCCTCCACCGCTCGAGCGAGCCCCGGAGTCCCAACGTGACGGAGTATGTGGAGCAAGGGCGCATCGACATCGTGGTGGCCGTGCCGCCGGCCGACGACACGGCGCTCTTAGAGGAGGCTTCGGCCCTGCGGACGCTCGCCGCGCGCACCGGAATAACGTCCATCGGCGACGTTCGGCTCCTGGAGCGACTGGCCGAGGCTCTGGGCAACGACACTGCCGAGACACTCCCCTGCCGAGCCGATCCTCTTTTTCCGGCTTAATAAGCGCGTTGCGCGGCGGGCGGGCGGCCCGTATACTCACCCGGCATGTTGCACGACGACCCCACCGACGACGAACTCCAAGAAGACGGCCTTGGCTCCGACGAGCCATCGCCGCGACGAAGCGGCCAAGGTGATGACCCCATCGCCGGCGACGACGACAGCGACGACGCCGAGACGCTTGTCACCAAGGAAGGTTTAAAGAAGCTTAAAGAGGAGCTCGACCACCTCAAGACTGTTCGCCGCAAGGAAGTAGCCCAACGTCTCAAGGAAGCCATTTCGTATGGAGATTTGTCCGAGAACTCCGAGTACGAGGAGGCAAAAAATGAACAAGCCTTCGTGGAGGGTCGCATCATCGAGCTGGAGGAGAAGGTGAAGCACGCCAAGATCATCACCGAAGCCAAGTCGGCCGCGGGCGGCAAAGAGATCTCCATCGGTTCCACCATCACCATCCGCCGCACCGAAAAGGACAGCGATGAGCCTGAGACATACACGATCGTCGGCGCCACCGAGGCTGATCCTTTCACTCAAAAGATCAGCAACGAGTCCCCTATCGGACGCGGCCTGCTCGGCCACCACAAGGGTGAGAAGATCACCGTGCAGACGCCCTCCGGGACCGTCGCGTACGAGATCCTCAAGGTTGCCTAATGCCAGACGCAACCGCCAGCGCCGGCCAGGTTGCTGCGGCCAGCGCCATCATCATTCCCGACGAGGTGAAGGCGGCGTTTCCCGACGTGATCGCCCTTATTTTGACGTCCGAAAGCATGAACACGGAGGAGCGCCAATATTGGGTCAACATCCTGCCGGTGATGACGCCCGAGCAAATCCAGAACCTGCGCGACATTCTGGAAAACGAGAAGAAGCAGCTCCAGGCCATCGACCAAAAATACAGCCAAGACATGGATAAGATCGGCCAGCAGCAATTTGTGCAGCAAGTCGACGACGAGCGTCAGCGACGGTTGGCAGAACGCACGGCGGCTGAGCAGTCGGACAAACAGGCGCAGACGCAACAAGCTGAGGACCTCCTCAACCAAATCAACCAGCTCGGCTAACCGGGCGAACGAGCGCGAGCAGCAGCCGGTCGACGGCCGCGCGGATTTCGGCGTCGGCGTCGTCGCTCGACTTGAGCTCTCCGGTCTTTAAGGCCCGATCGAAGTCGCAGCCCATTTCCACCTGAGCCATAACGGTGCGACGGTCGTAACGGCTAGCAAATGACCGGAGCGCCGAGAGCATCGGGAAAGGCACCCCGCCCTCGCGGACGGCGGCTGCGGGATCGTCGCCGGCGGCGACCACGTCGGCCACCACCGCGGCATGGCGGACGAAGAGCAAGAGAGTATTCCACAGCTGAAACGGTTCGCCGCCACGATCGAGGAAACGATTCGCGAAAGCGTAGGCCTCGGGGCCCTGGCCGCGGCCGATCAGATCGCCGATGCGCCAGATCACGCCCTCGTCGGACGGCGCCACATGCTCCTCAACGAGCGCGACCGAGATGGGCGCTCCGCCGGCGGCCAGCGCCAGTTTGGTGACTTCGGACGAGAGGAGGGCTTGGTCTTCGCCCACCGCCTCGAGCAGCGCCGATTGGGCGCCGGGCTCAAACGACGCGCTGGCGGAGGCGGCCTCGGCCTTGAGCCAGCTTTCCAGATCGCGCCGGCTGAGGGCCTCAAATGTCTTGACGGTATCGGACGCGGCTTCGAGGGCTTTGCTGGCCAAGGTATTTTTTCGCCGGGCACGCGCGCCGGTAGCCGTCCGCCGATCGACGATCAACAGGAGGACATCAGGATGGATCGAGGCCTTTACCACCGCCCATTCCTCGGCTTCCAGGTCGGGCGCCGGCTCAAGTACCACTAAGCGTTTGCTGGCTAAAAACGGCATGACCGACACGTCGTCGAGCAAAGCGCGCAGCTTTAGGCCATCGCCAGTGACGTGCAGCAGGTTATCGGCCCCGTGCCGACGGGTAAATTCTTGCATCCACCGGCGCTTCTCCAGGGCTAGAGCGTAGTCATTTTCGCCTTGGAAAAGGGTAATTTGGCTCACGGATGGATTCTAGCGGACAAGCAGCTGGCCGTCAGGTAGGCCATACATCGACCTGTTCTGAAGATTGCGTCAATGACGGCCGATTGAGGAAAGAGCCAATTTGGCTTATAATAGGGAGAAATGTCTACACAAAAACACCACCCTCTTCCGGCCAAGACGGTACGCACGATTGCCGTCGGCGCTCTGAGCGTTATCGCCGCCTTCACGGTGGGATTACGCACGGCCGACGACGTCACTCCTATCGGTCCGATTGAGGCGCATGAGCTTTTGACCCTCAGTGGCGACCTAACCGGTGACGGCCTGGTGGATGAGGCGGACGTCACCGTGGCACTCGAATTGAGTGAAGGCTACGAGCAGCCGACAGTCGCGCAGTTAAAGGCCGACCCCAACCGCGACGGTGTTATCACCTCGGCCGACGCCTTGGCGATTCTGAAGCTGATCGACGCCGCCCACTAAGACCATGACACTCCTCCGCCCCTCCCGCCTCCTGGCCCTGTCCCTCACGCTGGCCACCGCGTTTGCGCCGGTGGCAGCCGCCCAGAACGTGCCCACCGCGGGGAGCATGAGCTTCGTATTTGCCGCACCATGCGAAACACTGGCCGCTGGCAGCGGTTCGTTCGCCGGTTCTTTGCCGGAGGCAGGCAGGCCTCTCTCTGCCTGCGCACCCTTTATCCGCACCAACGACTCGTACCGCACGCCGGACCTGCGCCGTAACACCTCGTTGAACATCGGCTTGTACCTCATGAACCCAGCGCGCGTGCCTATCGGCCGCGTTCAGGTTTGGCTGGCCTACGATCCGCAAGCCCTGAGCGGCACCAGCCTGGTTGTCAGCCCCGCCTTCCCAACGGTCGACACCGCCCAGACGGGCATCTTCCCGGACCAGGGCTACATCAAGATCGTGGCCGAGGCCGGCGCCACCCTACCGTCGGACGAAC
>CAZXIV010000022.1:0-15775 GCA_964640945.1 uncultured Candidatus Peribacteria bacterium
AGGCTTGGCTCGCAGTCCCTTAGGGAGGTACTTTTTGTCGCGCACAAAAAGTACCTCTCGTCTGCAATGCAGACACTCAGGTTATCCTGCAAAAAATGGAAATCAGAAATTGGCACCTGCTTAAGAAAATGACAACAACAACCCCCAGAGCGTACTATCAAATACCGTGAGGACCCTCCCTTCTCTCCGGACTGATCGCGACGGCTTTTTATTAATGGAAGGCCTCTTAGGCATCGTCCTGTTCGTCATCTTCGTGAGCGCAGTGGCGATGACGTTCATCGTGGCGCAGGACATGACGCTCAACTCCGGCGACACGGCCCGCGCGAACTTCCTGACCGAGCAGGCATTGGAGGTGGCAGCGAGCATCCGCGACAAGTCATTCTCCTCATTAAGCGTCGGCACACATGGCTTCGGCAAGCAGGCGGGGCAGTGGCGATTCACCGGCACAGCTACCACTTCGACCGGTGGCTTTACCACCAGCCTGGCCGTCTCCAGCCTGGCGGCCGACGCGGTGCGTGCCACGGCCACGACCGTTTGGACGAGCCGGCGCGGCGGGACCGGGACCGTCACGCTTATTCAAGATTTCGTCGATTGGGAAAAGACTGTCGGTGCCGCCGGCAACTGCGCCACCCTGACCACAATCGGCACGGCGGTTGAGACCGGTACACCGCTCTTCAACCGCGCCGCGCGCCAGGGTGAGACACTCTTTGTAACCAGCGAGACGTCGGCGGGCGGCGCCGGCCTGTATCTTTTTAACTTGGCGAACGAAGCGAGCCCCGCACGACTAGCCGCCAGCTTTCACCTGGGCGCGGGCGGCCACGACCTAGCCCTGGTGGGATCGGTGCTGCTGGTCCTCACGGATGATCCGGCCGCCGAGGTGAAGGTCTACAACGTGAGCACCCCCTCAAGCTTTAGCGCGAGCGCGCTGCTCACGAGCTACAACCTTCCCGGCAGCGCTCGCGGACGAAGTCTGCTCGTGCAAGCGATCGGCCCGGCCCTGGAGACAATCGTGCTCGTGGGCGCGGCCGACGATGCGAGCGAAGACCAACTGCTGGCGCTGCGACTGCACCAGACGCTCGACGCCAATGGCTTGCCAGTGACCGCAAGCTTCGAGTTGGCCGGCAGCCGGCACGACGCGGGTGGCGCCGTCACCGGCCTAGCGACGGTCTCGCCCTACCTTGTCTACGCCAGCGATAGTATGAATACCTCGGAACTGCGGACATTCTCACTTGCCGACAACGGCAGCGCCGTGACCATGGCCATCGCAACCGGGACGGGCGCCAACGCGACGGATATCCAAGATGGCCAGGCCGTGGCCGTGGCGGGGACGGGTGCGCTGCTCGGGCGTGCCAACGGCGCGGCCATCGAAGAGTTGTTGCTCTACCCGCTAAGCCTGACGGGCGCGCCCTCGGCGAGTACCGGCCCCTGGGTGCACGAGATTGGCGGCAGCGTGAACGGGCTCGCCATGGACCTGCCGGGCAGCTGCGCCTTCGCGGCCACGGGCAACCCCACCAAGGAGCTCATCATGCTGAGCCCGAGCGTGCTCAAGGCTGGCGGCTCGCCGGAGCGCGCCACCTATAACGCCACCACCGGCGACGGGCGCGGTGTAACGTACGACTTCGCCAATAACCGCGTCTATCTCCTGACGAATAGCGCCCTCCATATTTTCCGCCCCGCTTGACCGCTCTCCGCTCCCATCCCGGCTATGTCTTTCTGATCACCATCCTGATGATCGGCGCGTTGGCGGCCAGCTTGGTGGCGACGGTGCTCCTGCTCTCCACGAGCTGGAGCCGCGACGTGATTACGCTCAAGGACGGCTCGCAAGCGCTGGCTCGGGCACGATCGTGCGCCGAGCGGACCATCTTGCGGCTGCGCCAGGACCTGAGCTACGCCGGCAATGAGGACCTGGAGGTGGCCGGTGGCGACTGCCACGTGGGTAGCGTTGGCGGCAGCGGTCAATGGAACCGCACGATCTGCGTGACAGGCGAAGCGGGCGACTCAGTGCGCCGCTTGGAGATTGCACTGGCGGCCGTCGTGCCCGCTGTCCTGATAACGAGCTGGCAGGAGGTGCCCGACTTTAGTCTCTGCAGCGGCCAATGAAACAGCTCCGCACCCACGCCGGCCTGACTCTCATCGAGCTGCTCATCTTTCTGGGCCTTACGAGTGCCGTCTCGGTCTCGGTGTTGTTCTTTATGATCTCGGCGCAGGAGGGCAATGCCCGCGCGCAGGCACTGCTCGAACTTGAGCGAAGCGGGGCGGCCTTGCTGCAATCGTTCACGTACCATGTGCGCCGCTCCGAGCGCATCCTCAGTCCCACACTCGGCGGTTCGGGCCGCGTGCTCGCCCTACAGACGGCGACGGCGGAAACGGACCCAACTCTGATCGGCCAGCAGGGGAGCGGGATAGTGATCATCGAACGCGACATGGCCTACGACCTGATTGGTGGGGGCGACGTGACAGTGGTGGCGCTGGTGTTTTCGAACACTTCCCCCGATGCGCTCCATCCCAGCGCCGAATTGTCGGTGACCCTCGCGCGGCGACCGTCGACGCCGACGGCGGAAACGCTAGTGCGGACATTCATCGTCTCGGCGACCGCTTTTCCGGCTGATATCCCGCAGGGCAACGCTTGCGGCTGTAACCCGCCAAACTGCGCTACGCCCAACTCGCTACAGTGGCAGGCTTGCCTCGACGGCACCTGCCAACCTCTTACGGAGACGTTCGTTTGCCCGTAAGAAAGCAACAATGGCTTTTACAAGGGGTCATGTCGGAGAGAAGTGGTCAAGGCAAAGCAGGCGACCGGCTCTATTGCGCTGCTTTATACTCACCTCCGGTTTCAAGATCCGGTTCTGGATCTGCCTTTATCCCCTCCCTACCCCTACACATGGCTCTTCGCGCCTCCCGATCGGGCTTCACCCTGATCGAACTCCTCCTGGTTATCGGTATTATCGCCATCCTCGCTTCGATCGTTATTGTCGCCATTAACCCGACCAAGCAGATCGGTGACGCCAACAACGCCCGCCGCCGCAGCGACGTTAACACGATCCTCGGGGCTGTGTACCAGTACTACGTCGACAACAACGCTCTCCCGACGGATATCACGACGACGGCCAAATCCATCTGTCTCACAGGTGCCGTCTCCTGCGTGAACGGCGTGAACCTCACCGTCCTGACGACGAGCGGCAAGTACCTCGTCCGCATCCCCTACGATCCGTTGGCCGTCACGACGGGCACCGGCACGCTCTACACAATCGTGAAGGACGCCAACAACCGCCTGACGGTTTCCGCTCCCTCGGCTGAGCAGGGCGCCACGATCTCGGTCACTCGCTAAGCGACCAAACCGCTCTTTTCGTTCTTTCGTCCAGAAGACCCCCCGGGCAACCGGGGGGTTTTTGTTAGACTCGGCGCATGCGCCGTACTGCCTACCCCCGTCTCCGTTCGTCTGTGCTCGATCGTTCGCGCGGATCGGGACAAGCGTCGCCCGGACTTCGCCGCGGTTTTACACTCATTGAGATACTGATCGTCATTGGCATTATCGCCATCCTGACGGGCATTGTGATGGGGGCGGTAAACCCGGCGCGCATGTTGGCGCAAGCGCGCAACACCGCCCGCTGGAGCGGGGCCGAGGCCATCCTGACGGCTCTTAATCAGTACGCCATCGGCCACAGCGGCGGCCTACCCAGCGGCATTCCCACCGACGGACCGAAGGGCATTTGTCGTAGCGGAGCGCTGACCTGCGTGAACGGCGTCGACCTGAGCGCGCTGACACAAAACGGCGCCTACCTCGTAGCGCTGCCCGTGGACCCTCAAGCCCCGCTGGTAGGTACAGGAACGCTCTATACAGTGGTTTTTAGCTCCGGCTCGCGTCTGACCGTGGCGGCGCCCAACGCCGAGCTGGAAGAGGTGATCAGTCTGACCCGCTGACCACCAGAAAGCTTGAACAAATCGCCTGTTTTCGGCTATAATGAGAGGAAACTCTCATGCCGACACCCACCCCACCCACCGTCACCCCTATCCGGCTGACCACCAGCCTGGCCAAACGCGCGGCGCTCGATTTCTTCCTGCTCGCATTCTTCATTGTCGCCAGCCTGTCGGTGGTGGCGTTCGCCGTGAGTGAGCAGTTGCTGGAGCGCCACCAGATGGTGCAACTACAGCAAGCGGCCGGCCTGACGGAGGACCTGGTGACGCGCTCACTCAATTCCGCCCGTGAACGCGGCCGCCTCTTGGCCCGCGACCCGCAGGCGGTGGCCATGAGCCGGGGCGAAGCCCCCAGCGGGACCGCCGAGCGCTGGCTGCTCGAGCTGGGACAAAATGACGACGGCCTTAAGGGACTCGCCGTATTTGACCAAACACTCATCCGCCGCGCCGGCGCGGGTACCCAGGTACCGCCGCTGGTCTCGATTCCCCGGCAGACAACGCTCCTGCCGCGCCTCGATGCTGATGGTTGGGAATGGCTCGACGTGGTGTCGCCACTCCACGCCGATGACGGCACGGTGTTGGGGGCCATCGTCCTACGCGACAGCGCGGCTACCATGCTACGACCGGTGACAGCCGCCCTGGGCTCAGCCGGCGCCACGGCGACGCTGGAACTGGCCTTCGAACAAGGTGGCAGCCTGATCCTCGTGCGTATAGGCGCGGACGGGCGCGGGCAAACGCTCGACTTGGGCGCCCCAGTCGAATCGACCCGCCAACGTCTGCCGGCTGCGGCCGGTGCCCTGGGCGAAGAGGGCACAGGACTCGGTCAAGACGAACGCGGTACGACGGTGTTAGCCGCGGTGCGCTCCATCCCGGAGCTCGGCTGGGGCCTCGCGATCCAGATCGACCGCAGTGAAGTGTTCACCGAGGTGACGCGCCTGACCGCCATTTTAGGTGGCGTCGGCGGCCTACTGCTCGTGCTGGGCGTACTACTTTCGTCGCTCCTCAGCCGCAGCCTCACCAAGCACCTGCACGAGCTGATAGAGAAGGTCAGCCACCTCACGCCCGGCGAGTGGCAGATCGAACGGACTATCAAGAGCGGCGACGAGATCGAACTGCTCGACCATATATTGGTAGACGTCACTGGCCGCCTGCGCGCGATCTATTCGCACCTGGAAGCAGAAGTTGAGCGCCGCACGCATGAAGCTTTGGAACTAACCGCTCTCGACCGAGCGGTGGTGGAATCGATCAACTACGGCGTAATAACAGTAGACCAGGCTCGCTGTATCACGGCCTGCAACCCTAGCGCCGCCCGCCTCCTCCAAAGCACTCCTAACGCCATCATCGGCCAGTCCGTAGACGCCGTCCTCCGCCTGACAAGCGACGGCCAACCGCTGCCGGATAACCAAAACCCCATTCTGGAATCGATCCAGCGCCGCGAGACGACCAAATCACGCGTCAGCCAGCGCCTGTGCCTAGACCGCCCCCAGAGCGCGCCTCTACCCATCGCCCTGACGTCCGCGCCGCTGTTGGTGGGTAACCAACTCGACGGTGCCGTGGCGGTATTTGAGGATGTGACCGAAGAACGTCAGATCGACGCCATGAAGACGGAGTTTATCGACCTGGCCGGTCACCAACTGCGGACGCCCATCAGCGCGCTTCGTTGGCATATCGAACTGTTGGAAGAAGGCGCGGAGACGCTGACGGAAGAGCAGCGTCAGTCAGTGGCGGAGATGAAAACCTTGGCCGAGCGCACCGTCCGTTTGCTCAACACGCTGCTGCAGTCGGCCAAGTTGGACGAAGGCGGCATCGAGCCGAGCTGGAACGAGGTTGATCTAACGCCTCTAATGCGCGAGCTCTCCTCGGGCCTCGGGGAGCTGGCGGCCCAGTACAAAGTGGAGCAGACGCTTGAGCTGCCCTCCAGCCTAAAGCTGACTACCGATCAGACGCTCCTGTCGATTGTGATTTTCAACCTGCTGACAAACGCCATGAAGTACTCACGGAAGGAGCAGGGCTACATGCTGGTCCAGGTGCGCGATGCCGGCGATGAAGTAGAGATTCGCATCCGCGATAACGGCATCTGCATCCCCGAGGAGGACCGCTCGCGCTTGTTTGAGAAGTTCTTCCGGGCCAAAAACGCCCGCGTGATCGACACCGACGGCAACGGGCTGGGTCTCTACATCTCACAGTCCATTCTCACCCGCCTGCAGGGCCGGATTGCGTTCGAAAGCACCACCGACAAGGGTACAACCTTCACCGTCACGCTGCCGAAGCAGCCGCATACCGGTAAGGCCGGAGCCTGAGCGACGTCGACGTGGTAGACTCCACCCACTATGCGACGCCTCTTCTCCAGTCTCGCGTTGGTCGCGCTACCGCTCTCCGCGGCGGCCGCCATCGACTTCTCCGACATCTCCGGCACGTACAGCGACGGCCCGTTCGATTTGCCTGAAGCCGCGGGCATCAGTTTTTTGACCCGCGAAGGTATTGTTGAAGGCAATCCCGACGGCACCTTCCGCCCCCGACGCACGCTGAACCGCGCCGAATTCACGGCGATTGTGATGCGTTTAAGCGGCGACATGGATGAGGGCGCCGCGGCCAACTGCTTCCCCGACGTGCGCGCCTTTGACTGGTTTGCCCCGGCGGTTTGCACGGCCAAGGCTCAGGGCATCGTTTCGGGCTATCCCGACGGCACTTTTGGCCCAAGCAAACCGGTGAACTACGCCGAGGCGCTCAAGATCCTGACGTTACTCTTCGACTACACCATCGAGCCCAGCGGCGGCGAGTGGTACCTGCGCTACGCAGCCGCCGCCCGCGCCCATGAGACAGCGCTACCGGGCATGTCGGCCTACGCCAACCCCCTGACGCGCGGCGAGATGGCCCGCCTCGCTGCGGCCTTCGCCGCCGAAAGCCAGGGTGAACTCGAGAACTTCCGCCGAGCCGAGGATGGTACCTGGACGCCGGGCCAGAGTTCGTCCTCCAGTAGTAGCAGCCAACAGAGCAGCAGCTCCAGCGAGTATTCCAGCTCTTCTATCAGCAGTAGTAGTTCGTCACTGGGTTGGGAGGCCAAGAGCCGTTTCTTACTCTTGGGCCAGACCACCCAACCAATCGCCGACGGCACCTTTGGCAGCAATGTGGCTGTGAAGGTGCAGGGCGCCGAGGTGCGCTTTGATCGCGAACTCCAGAGCGTGAGGGGCGTGACCATCGTGGATGCCGACGGCACGGCCATGTTTTCGCTGCTGCGCCAAGCTAGTAATCCCGGCGAGCAAATGATCTGGCGTGGCGTCGAGGACGGCGCGATGATGGAGATTCCTGCCAATCAGCGCGCCAAACTGGGCGTCGTGCTTGATCTCAAGCCAGTCAGTGAAGGCGGCGTGAGTGAAGAATTTGTCCTTGTACAAGCGTTCTACGTCACGCTCGCCACAAACAGCGAGGCGGCCAGCGTCCAGTCGGACCGGCCCGTGCAACCCCCGAGTCAGACGGCGTTTGCGCGCCTGACATCGGTCCAAAGCACGCTCACCTCCGGCACATTGGAGGCGGGCAAGAAGCGTGAACTCGCTCGCTTCAGCTTTGCCGGCGAGATTTTGGTGGATGCCGCTCTGCGGATCAGCCTGCTGCAGTTCCACCTGGCCACAAATAACGTCGACTTGGCCAATATCGGCCTAAAATTGGCCGATAACCAAGAGACCATCTGCTCACGTAGCTCCAGCAACCCAACGCTGCTCACCTGCCCGCTGCCGGAGAATCGCCGCGATATCTTGGGCTCGATGCGCGAAGTCACCGTGGTCGCCGACGTCACCATCCCGGTCGGCAGCCAGCAACCATCACTCCAAGTATCACTCCAACAGACCGGTAGTCTGGCGGACTTGGGTGACATCCAATGGACCGACGGTCAGGGCCTCTTCCGCTGGGTCGATCTGCCCTCTCTTCCGGCCGGACCACTGCTCAAATAATCATGTACGCACAAAGGCCCCTGTCTCGGGACGGGGCCTTTTTTAAAGAAGGCAGAGGGAAGATTATTGGCCGAGGTGGCGGCGGCTAACGTACGGCATTTCGCAGACACCGCGGCGCATATCAATGACAGAGCAGCCGGCGGAGGCGTCCCAATCCATCTCTTCGTGCACCGGCATCATGAAGCTCCACGAGGTGGAATCTTGGCTCTGTGCGGCCATCATTTCATCAATGGTAATCGTGAGCAGCGGCTGCACAAGCGTGAACGATTGCGGGATGACGGTCGTCGTCATCTTGAAGGCGATGGCGCCCGTCTCGTCCGTATCAACATTGAGGGTAAGATCGGACGCGCCCAAATCACCAGCTGACGTCTCGTGTAGGTGAGCTAAGAACGTCACGGCGTCGCGCACCATGCCGTCGAGGCGGCGGAGCTCTAGGTCACGCTCTAAGTCGGCGTTGTCACCACCCATCATGATCATGCCGCCGAAGGCCTTGGCCAGGGCCAGGACGGGGCGATTCATCAATTCAATGGTGTAGACCGTACCCCCCTTACCGTCGCTCACTGCGGAGGTAATGCAGAGCAGGCTATCGATCAACTGACTGACCATGACGTTGTCCTTGGTAGAGAGATCGGTGGTCGAAATGCCAAATACGGTCAGCGGAGCGTCTTCCAGAACAGTCTCGGCGTTTAAGGGGATGGCAAGCCACGGCTCGATGCCCAAGTCTTCGGCCAGATTCATCATGTCGCCGGTGTCCGCAGGGCCGGATTGGGAGAGCTTGAGGTAGATCGTCTCGTCGATCAGCACCAGGCGCAGGCGCATCGTGTCGGCGCCACTCGTCACTTTAACGATGCCGTGAGCGATGGCGTCACCACCCTGGCCGCGCATCTTGCCCTGGACGCTCACAGCGGTCGTCGCACCCAGAGGGTCAACGATTGTCGTCTCCATACTGAACTGGCGGGTCTCGTCACTAGTGGCGAAACGCTGGAAAAGTTCGCTGACGGTCTGAGCCGGGGCAGCGAGGGAAATGGCCGGCACGAGCACAGCGACGAGGAACGGGAGGGAGAGGCGGGAGAGTTGCATGAACAGAGCCTAGCCATCAAGTATAAGGAGCGTCAACCTCGTCCACTTTCCGTCCTTATTCATCCTGAAGGATCACCAACCGTGTTCGGAGTACGTCACGCCTTTGGCGCCCGCTTCAATTCCCTGACGAACGTAATCGATAAGGTCGGCGGGGAGCGACTGACTCGCGCACCAGCGGAATTCATCGCACTTATCCGGTTCCATGTTCTTCACTTCTCCTTGCCACTGATCAGCCATAAAGAAGTATGCCACCCGCTCTTGGTATCCCCTCCCTTCGTCGGGACAGGAGCGATGCATGACGTGCAAAAAGCGGAGATCGTCCGCAGCGATCGTCACTCCCGCCTCTTCTCTCGCCTCCCGGATGGCAGCCATCCGCGCGGTTTCATGGCCATCCATGTGTCCGGCCACCAGACAATACTTCCCGTCCTCATAGCCGGTCTGAAAGCGACGAAGCAGGAGAATCTGTCCGTCACGCACGAGCATGACTTGGACCTCTGGAATAAGATGAAAATGCGACATGGCGTGGGAGAGGAGAGGATTACTCACTGACCGTTTGGCGATACTGTAGCGCCTCAGCCACGTGGGCCGGCAGGATGTCGTCGCTAGCCTCCAGATCGGCGATGGTGCGCGCCACCTTAATGGTGCGGTGGTAGCCACGAGCCGAGAGCTTGAGACGCTCGGCGGCCTGCTTAAGAAGTGTCTCGCAGGCAGCGGAGAGCGGACAAAAACTTTGCAATTGGCGGATGTTCATCTCTTTATTGGTACAGAGGCCAAGGCCGCTGAAGCGCTTCAGCTGGCGGTCACGGGCGGTCTCCACCCGTCGACGGATATCGGCAGTACTCTCCGCGCCGGGCGCCCGCCCCTGCAGATCGCCAATGGGCACGGGGCGCACATCGACCGTCAGATCGATGCGGTCGAGAAGTGGAGCGGAGAGGGCGCGCTTGGTGCGACGGCCAGTGAGGCCAACCTGGTCCGGGGGATTCATGGCGGCCACAAGGAGGAAATCGGCCGGGAAGGCGATGCTACCCTGGGCGCGAGTGATGGTGACGGTGCGGTCTTCGAGCGGCTGGCGCAGGACCTCGAGCACTTGGGTGGGGAACTCGATCACTTCATCAAGGAAGAGCACGCCACGGTGCGCCAGACTGATCTCACCAGGACCGGGGATTTGCCCGCCGCCGACAATGGAGACGCCACTGGCCGTATGATGGACGGAACGGAAAGGACGGTCGGTGAGGAGCGGACGATCGGAAGGCAAGAGATTGGCGACGGAGTAGATACGCGTCACCTCAATGGCTTCCTCGCGAGAGAGTGCCGGCAGGATGCCCCGCAGTGCCTTGGCCAGGAGCGTCTTGCCTGAACCAGGGGCGCCGCTTAAGAGCACATTATGGCCGCCAGCGGCGGCGATCTCGAGAGCACGCTTGGCCTGCTCCTGGCCGCGGATATCGGCAAAATCGATGCCGCTATCAAAGCCGACAGCGGCCGCGGGGGGCGCGACCGGCGCGGCGGCGCGCTTGCCGGTGAGAACATCGACGAGTTCGCCGAGCGACGAGACCGCCACTACCTCGAGGCCGGGGATGAGCGCCGCCTCAGGACCATTTGGCGCCGGGACGACGATCCGCTTTAAGCCCGCCTCGCGGCAACCGATAGCCGCCGGCAACACGCCGCTGATATGACGCAATCCGCCATCGAGCGCCAACTCACCGATGAAGGCGGTGGCCGAGAGGAGAGCTTGATCAACAGCGATCAGCTCATGGGCCATCAAGAGACCGAGCGCGATCGGCAGGTCGTAGCGCGGGCCAACCTTTTTAATGTCGGCGGGCGCCAAGTTGATGGTGACGGAGCGGCCGCTCGGGAGTTTAAAGCCGCTCGAACGGATGGCCATCTTCACGCGCTGCTTACTCTCTTGAACAGCCGTATCGCCGAGACCGACGATGACGATCTGTGACTCGCCGAGAGCCGAGCCAACTTCGACGGTGATGAGTTCGCTCGAGAGGCCGATATTTGCGAAGGAGAAGAGCTTGGTGAGCATTGTGGGGAGGAGGAGTGAACGGAAGTACACCATACAATTGGCTTTGATGTCGACTCATTGTGGTGGACGAGAGAACACCCATGTGGGAAAGTACCGGCATGCAACACATGCTCCAATGGCTCGCCGCCCCCGCCTTCTTACGGCCAAATGAAGCCGTCGGCCAAGCCGGCGAAGCGGTCGCCGAACGGCGCCTCCGCCTGCTCGGGTACCGCGTCCTCGACCGCAACCTGCGCGTCGGCCGCGGTGAGATCGACCTGCTCGCCTACGACCCGACCGAGCGCGTGCTCGCCTTCATCGAAGTGAAAACCCGGCAGCGCCACGGCTACGATCCCGCCATCAACCTGACACCCGAAAAGCGCGCCGCCATGAGCCGCGCCGCCCGCATGTGGATCGACCGCGAGGACCTGGGTGAAATTGGTTATCGTCTGGATCTGATGTGCGTCGAAGAGGGCCGCATCACGCAGCACCTGAAAGATTTGGCGTGGGCAACTACTGATTAGTCTCCAGGATTTGTATAAAGTCATCTTATGAACCAAATTGATCGATCACTTCTGGCGGATATTCTGGCTGATGGCATCGAGTCTTGGTCGTTGCGCGCAGGCAAAGCCCTTGAGGAGAAGTATTACTTTGAGGTGATCGTTATATGTTTTAATTGCATCAATATTATTCTTAGAGATTCGATTAGAATGAGTGTCCAAAAAGAACATTATTCTCCGTATGTTGATAAAATCTTTAATGATTATGCTAATCCATTAATTGGTCAGATTGCAGATCGAGCTATATACAATGAGGCGCTTAGATTAGAGATTATTGACCAAGACATGTGTGGCCAATTGCATGATCTGCATAATAAAAGAAATCAACTATTTCATCGATTATTCCAAAATAAAAGTGACGGATACACCCAAGAAAACGAGGCATATTTAAAAGATGTTGCAACAGAATTTTTCCAGCTGCAAAATGATTTGGCAGCTGGATTTTGGCCCGTTGAAGGTCAAAACGGATTTTAGAAACTCACCACCTCGTGATCACCGTCGCCTTCCCCGCAGCCAGTACGGCCTTGAGCGGCCAGCGCTCCGGACCCTCCGCTGAGGCTTCCATCATCTCCCAGACCTCTTTCTTATTCTGACCAGAGAGGAGAATGAGCGTCTGCCGGGCCGACGTGAGCATGGGCAGCGTCAGGCTGATGCGGTTCATAATCGGGAAATCGTCCTGCGTGGTGTGGATGGCAGTCAGGGGGCTCAGCGCCATCTCCGTGAGCGGTGGGAAAAGCGAGGCCGTGTGGCCGTCTTCGCCCATGCCAAGCACGCAGAGATCGAGGGGATGCACGTCGAGCGCTTCCTCAATATCACGGCCGTAGCTATCGGCAGCCTCGCCAGGCTGCAGGCGCATGTCGGGGACTAGGAAGCGAAGAGGGCGGGCGGGGAGATGGGCCAGAAACGTCTCAGCGATGAGGCGAGCATTACTCTCCTCGTGCGAGGGCGGCACACAGCGCTCGTCGGCCAGGAGGATGATCACCTGTGACCAGTCGATGTCGGGCAACGAAGCCAGGCGGGTATAGACCGGACCCGGCGTTGATCCGCCCGAGAGGGCGAGCGAGCAGCGGCCGTTCTGGTCCAACGCCGCGCGGATGCCGGCGGCCAAGCGGTCGGCAGCCAGCGCGACGAGAATTTCGTCGGAATCGACCGTGATTAGGGGAGTGGTCATGTGTTTAGCAGGTGATCCAAGTCTGCCCATGGGTCTTGATCCAAGCCTCCGCTTCTTTCGGTCCGCGCGAGCCGGCCGCATAGATGGGGAGCGGCGTCGACGGCTGGTCAAGGTGCGCCTGGAGCGGATCGATGAGATGCCAGCTCGCGGCCACTTCCTCGAAGGAGAGGAACCAACGCTTAATCCCGTGGATCGCCTCGAGCAAGAGTAAGCCGTGCTCGGGCAGGCAGTCGCCCACGCAGACGAGCGGATCGGCCATCACGAGCGGACGGAAGGCGGGGTCACTGCCACCAAGCTTGGTCTGGAGGGTGAGTTTGAGGCCGGCCTCGCCCTGGAGGATGACATCGAGACGGTTTGGGGCGTTGCCGGGGATCGCGCCGGGGATAGCTTCGAATTGGATGGAGACGCGGGTCTCGCGGCGATCGAGGCGCTTGCCGGAGATGAGGAAGAACGGCACGTCCTGCCAACGCTCACTTTTACTGCGTAGCGCCAAGGCCGCAAAAGTGTTCGCGCGTGAACCTTTGGCCACGTCCGCTTCTTGGAGGTAACTCACTTTGCCATCACCAGCGCCGTACTGCGCCTGCATGACCACGCCCCCAAGATCGCGCACGGGCGGCAGGCAGAGCTGGCCCAAGGCCTCCAGACGGTGCGCAGCGATGGACGCCTCGCCGCCGAGCGGCATGGTGAGCAACGAGGCCACCATCAGCAGATGACTTTGGAAGAAATCGCGGAAGGTGCCGGTGGCGTCGAAGTAGCCGGCGCGGTTCTCGATGCCGGCCGATTCGGCAGCCACGATCTCGACGTGATGCACCAGACCACGCTCGAAGATGCGCTCAATAATGGGATTACCGGCGCGAAGGTAGTAGAGGTTACGGATCGCCTCTTTACCCAAGTAATGATCGAGCAGATAGATTTCGTCGCTGTGCAAGGACTCCATCAGCGCGGCTTTCACTGCCTGGAAACTCTTCAGGTTGTGTCCCACCGGCTTTTCCACGATGCAACGGAACTCGCCCCGGCGGACACCGCTCTTAGCCAGGTTCTCCACCACTGCTTCAAAGACGGTTGGTGGAATGGAGAGGTACGCCAGACGGAGTGTGTCCGTAGTACCGTCCTCCAGCGCCGTCAGCTTGGCCGCGAGGGCCTCAAAATCGGTGAGCTTGTCGTACTGGCCACGCACATACGAAAGATGACTCAGGAACGCAGCGACCGTCTTCTCATTCACTTCTTCTAAGTCGGCGCGGATGGCGGCGCTCACGAAATCACGGAATGACGCGTCATCCATGTCGCTCCGGGCGTAGCCCACGATGGCGAAGGACTCGGGCAGGCGCTTCTTTAAAAAGAGTACGTAGAGCGCCGGAAAGATCTTCATTTTCGCCAGGTGCCCGGAGGCGCCGAAGATAACGAGCGAGAAGGGGCGGTTAGCGGTGAGCATCGCCGCCAGTATAGCGCCCCGTTGCCGTCGACAGGAATGACTGCCAACGCCTGGCGTTATGCGGCCTTGGTCGCAGACTGCGCCGTTATTTGGGCGACAACTTGGAGGAGGAGAGGCTGAATCAGGCGATAACACTCGTCATGTTCGGCGTCATTCGCCACCTGACCCGACCGCTCAATAATGATTCTTGAACCTAGGCCTGTGGGCATTGTCACTTGCAGGCGGACGCCATTTTTGAGAACGAATCGTCCGACGATGGACGACGGCCATTTCCCAAACGTCTGCAGGTCGAAATCGGCGCTTCCGCCATCGACATCAAAATGTAAGTCAGAGAAAGCTTTAACGTCTTTTGGAACCGGATTTGAACCCCATTCTTTAGTGGTGGCCGGCCGGAGACGATCTGCCTGTGTTTTTAGTAAGATGTGCGCAATTTCTGGAAAAGCCAGCCAGCCATGCGAGAGATAAGACTCAGGCAAGGCTTGGCCGTGGATCCAAAAGATTCGACCCTGGTCAGTCTGCTCCACACCCGAGTGCTGACGGCGCTCCTGGGCAAACTTCGCTTTAAGAGGAGCGACCGCGGCATCTATTTCCGCCGGGCGAGAGGGGGTGTTTGCCAGACCTTCCATCGTCTGGCCCGCCGCTGGCCGCAAGAGCGCCACGACTTCGGCCATGCCCGACTCTGTATTCTGGTTTTGACCATCGAGTGAGACTAGAACCAAGTAGTTGTTTGAGGGCTGAAAATTGGCACTGATCACCTTGCCATTGGGCAAGGTGACGCGCAGTTGAGTGAATGTCGGGTGTAAGAAAGGATCCATAACCACGCCTTTATGTTCGATATGCACCCCGTTCACATTGATCGCGCCCGGGGGGATAAAGGAAAACCGCGCGGCATCACCGCTGGATCGTCCCATCTGCGCGTACAAATTTCCCGGCACCCAGGGTTGCAGACGAGAGCGTTCGGCCGCGATGATCATGCGCCCAAACTCATTGAAAATGTTTTCAAAATTTTCCGCCTGCTCAATATTATAGGTATCCATTTTCAGACCGTTGATCCAGAAAATTTTTCGTCCGGAGGCATCGGTCTCGAGGCCAGAGTAATACTGCCGCTGTTTATCGGTGTCGGTCTCCGGGGCCGGCAACGCGTCAACGGGAGTTTTGGCCGGGGACTCTTCGGTCGCGGCGGGAGCACTCTGCGACATGGCCGTCAGGGAGTTTTTACCGGCCGTCAGCGTTTTTTCCAACATCTGCAATTCCTGCGTGGCCAGCGAATCGGCGCCGATCGACGACGCCCGCTCAGCTGTTTCGGCAGCGGCCTTTTCGAAGACAGCCAATTCTCCGGCGAGAGCCTGCAACGAGTGCTCTTCGGCAGAGGTTGCTTCCACTGATTCTTCGCCGAGAAAAGCATCAACTTGGGTCCGGGCCGGATCATTATTTTGAATGGTATATTGTTCGGTCTTCACCACGCGCAGGATGCTCGTCCCCCAGCGCTCGCGCCCCTTAAGGCGAATGACTTCGAGCTGATGCAGCGCTTCTTGACGCTTACTGCGATAAATACCGACTGCCTTGAGGGCAAGCGACACGAGCTTTGACAGGGGCGGCAGGCCACCTTGCTTGGCGCATTCGAAGGCGAGGTCACCCGCTTCTTTGGCATCTTCACTTCTCTCC
>CAZXIV010000023.1:0-15012 GCA_964640945.1 uncultured Candidatus Peribacteria bacterium
AGTCCGAAGGACGATGGGCGAAAGGCTTGGCTCGCAGTCCCTTAGGGAGGTACTTTTTGTCGCGCACAAAGAAGTACCAATTCGTTGGTTGGCACTGGCCAAGAGAGAAGATTTTTATCACGCAGAAAAAGTGGAAACTCCTCAGTTAGTAGAAGCCTGACTAAGAATTGTTCTGAAATGTAATAATACCTTCTAAAAGCTTAAACAAGCCTGAAACCCCCTCCTCTCCTCTCTCAAAAAGACTATACTTCCCCCGTGAAGAAGCTTGAGATCCTCTTCGGCGCCCTGCGCGCCCCGGCTGACGTCTTAGCGGTCGTCTTGGCACTCATCATCGCCTACCGCCTACGCGAAGCAAACATCGACCTCGTGCCCGGCATCCAGCTGCTCGAGGCACCCACCACCCTCCCCGGCTTCGGGCAATACGGCTCGGAATTCATCTTGCCGAGCATCATCATTTTCTTGGCCGTAGCCGCGCTCCATAACCTCTACGCGCTGCGTGGTACCGAGAGCGCCTGGCGCGAGTTCGGCCAGATCTGCCTGGCCGTCGCCAGTTGGTTCGTCGTGGTCACCATCTGGTATTTCTTCGTGCGCCGCGAGCTCTTCTACTCGCGCATCCTGCTGCTGCACGCCATGGCGCTGCTGACAGTCTGCATCGTCTCATTCCGGGCGCTCCTCACAGTTGCCTACCGGAGCCTTCTCAACCTTGGCTACGGCGTGCGCCAGGTGGTCACCGTCGGCCCCGTGCTCGCACCTGGGGTGCTGGCGCCACTGCTCTCGGAGCGGTCCTATCGCTTTGTGGCGCATCTCTCCTCTTTTAACGACGTCACCGCGCTCGCCGCCACGCGCCACCTCGATCTGGTGGTGGAGACCTGCCCCGATCCCGCCCGCGAAGACACCCTTCAGCTCATCGACTTCTGCCGCAGCCGTCATATCGACTATGCCTTCCTACCGCCAGTCTTCACCGATTCGCCCCACCTCCTCGTGGTCGACCGCCTCGGTCTACTGCCACTCATCCGCTTCCAGCCCACTCCGCTCGACGGCTGGGGCCGCATCTGGAAAACCGCCACCGACCGCCTACTGGCCCTCATCCTCGTACTGGCGCTTTCTCCCCTTCTACTCCTCATTGCACTGGGCGTTCTGATTGACGGCGGCTGGCCGATTTTCTACGTCTCTAAACGCGTCGGCCAGCGCGGCCAAAGCCTTATTCCCGTCCTAAAATTCCGGACCATGGTCAAAAACGCCGACCAGCTGAAGAGCGAGCTTCTCGCACAGAATGAACGTCGCGACGGTCCACTCTTTAAGATGAAGAACGACCCTCGGGTGACGCGCTTCGGCCGCTTTCTCCGCCGCTGGTCGTTTGACGAGCTGCCGCAATTCCTCAATGTCCTCGGCGGCCACTTATCGCTCGTCGGCCCGCGCCCTCACTTGCCGGACGAAGTCCGGCTCTACAGCGACCGCGAGCGCCGCGTCTTCGCCGTCAAACCGGGCGTGACGGGCCTGGCGCAAGTATCAGGGCGCAGCGACCTCACCTTCGCCGACGAAGTCCGCCTCGATCTGCAGTACATCGAAGAATGGAAAGCTGGCCTCGATCTTTGGATCATGTGGCGCACGCTGGTCGTTGTCTTAGCGCGGAAAGGGGCTAATTGACAATAAATATCAATATTGTATATTACCTGCGCGTGTGGGTTCGAACTTTTTACATGTCGAAAGGAGGGGCAGATGTCCCTGCAACTGTATTTCTTTATCGCCGATCCGTCGGCCACGGGACCATTATCTCCGCAGGCAACCTGTGTGATGGGCACCGACGAGCTCGGTCGGTCGAACGACGAGTTGGAACAATTGATGACGAAGGCCTGCCAGGAACGAAATTTAGTGCTCAGGATGATCAAATTTGTCCCCCTCAACGAGGGGATGGAGGAGGCCTTCCGACGAGCGCACAGCACCGGCTGGTCGACATGGTACACCGAATGCGTCGCCGCCTTCAGGGATGAATTTAGTCGCCCCGTCGAAGGGGGCCCAGACGAACTGACGGAGGACATGATCACGCTCGTGGAGCAGGGCTTCCGCCAGCTGAAGAACAAGGATGACCGGGCGTTTTTTGTCTGGTGCGCCGGTACCGCCGGCCGCTTCACTCGCCTGTCCCTGGAAGGAAAAAGGTGACGACATCGAGCCCGATGCCACCCCGCCCGCGCATGATGCGCGGGCTTTTTTTGTCTCAAAGGAGCGGCAACTGCTGCTCGTTCCCCTTCGGCTTGGCCGGCTTCTTGGCGGCGGGCCTCTTCTGTACTGGCTTAGGATGAATGGCGGCGGGCACAGGTGCCAGCTCGGGGCGCTTCTCGATGTCTTTCACCGCGGCAATGCGCGCCAGGTAGGCCTGGATGCGACGGCCGTAATCTTTCCCGAAGAGCCGACGGTCGAGGACCATCGCCTCACCGACCCCGCGGCGCTGATGGGCAAAGGTGCGCAGGAGACGGAACAGGCGCTGTTCGAGACGCGGCATCATGTAGTCACTAAAGCCGTCACGAAAGCGCATCGCCCGACGGCCGAGCACGGGGTGACTGGGGTGGTCGAAGGGCAGTGTCTCAATGATCAGGCGGTCGACGCTCTCTTTCGGCAGCTCGGAACCCTCGTACGTCCACGGCGTCAGCAGCCAGACGGTGGTGCCCTCAGCCGCGAGGAATTCGGCTTCCATGCGGCCTTGGCCGCCGCTCATACCCTGGCAGATAAGCGTCACGCCCAGCGCCTCCAACTTCTCGGCATGCACAATGAAGGCCGTCTCGATGGCGCGCTTACTGCCCAGCAGGATGATCGTCTTACCGGCCGGCGGTGCCCGCAGGATCTCTTCGAGCGTCGGCCCGGCCAGCTCGATCACAATCGGCCGCTCGTCGGCGGCCGGCGGCAGGCGCTCACTCTTGGTTTCCATTGGCACAATCGGCGCCTCGTCCCCCTCTTTACCGGGCGGCAAGAGCAGCGTCGTCGGAACTTTGGCGTAGAGGTGCTTCGCTAACAGGTCGGAAGCCTTCTCGGGGGCGCTATGCAAGTAAATGCCGCCACCGCGCCGGCGCTCCACCCACGCCAGGCGTCCGGCGAGGGCATCGGCAGCGAGCACGCGCTCCGCTTGATTTAGGAGATGCCGTGTGCGCTCGGGCAGCGCGACATCGACGCTTAAGGCCGCGAGCTGCTCGCGCAGTCCCTTCACCTCGCGCGAGTCGAGGTCGTGCGGGACGAGGTAGCGGATATCTTCGCCGCCGAGCTTTTCCACAAAGATGCAGAGCAGATCCGTCAGACTGGTGAGCGCGGCATGCCCCTGGCTGGCAGCGCGGATGTCATCAATGTTCAGCTCGGCGCCAAACGCGCGGGTAGCCGTATCCTCAAGCATCGAGGCGTCGGTGATGACGATGTGGCTGCCGGGCGCCAGCAGGGCCTCGGCTTCCGGGCTTTCTTCCGAGGCAAACTGCAGCAGCTGCTGGTGGTCGATGAGGACCATCGCGGGCAGGGCGGCAAACTGGCGGCGATACGTGTCGGAGGTCCTAGTGCTCGCCAGCACACCGTTCCAGACCGCGCGTTCGTCGCCGTGCAACGGGATATCACGGCGAACACGAGGCTGGTACCAGTGGAGTTTGGTGGCGAGCGTGGCTTCGTCGGCCGAAAGCGTAGGCTGCGCGAGCAGGCGCTCGGCTGAAGCCGGCTCCAGCAGGAATTGAGGCGGGAAGACCGCCACCGTGTCCTCGGGAAGGATGGTCTGACGGATGGTGGATTCGAGGTTCTTCACGGCAATGAGGCGGCGCTTCTCTGGCTTACCGAGGGGCGTGGCGAGGAGCTGGCCGAGAGTGTCGTCGGTCGCTGCTTGCTCGCGGAGCGCCACGGCACCGATGTCCGGCGGGGTCAGGTCAATCGTTGTACCGGCGCGCACCGCCGGATGGCCGCGCTCCACCGTGAGCCAGGCAGGTGCCTTGACCGCGCCCTTGCTAGGTAGGGCTGAGGCCAGCGCTTTGAGACCAGGCGTGCTGCGGCCGAGGAACATACGCAGAGCGGCGAGCTGCTCGTCGCCAAGCTCGCCGAAGCGGGCGAAGCAAGCGTCGAGCAGGGCCATGGTGGCCCGCACGTCGCCGAGCGCGCGGTGCACAGGCTCGTGCGGCAGGCCGAGGATGCGACTTAAGTACGATAAGGAGAAGCTCCGGGCCTCGGGGAACGCCAGCGACGCCAACATGGCGGTATCAAACGTTGGGTAACTGGAGAGATCGAGCCCTTCACCCTTCACCATCGAGATATCGAAAGCGATGTTTTGCCCCACCACGATCGTCTCGGGCGTGAGGGCCGCCTCAAGCTGGCCCACCACCTCTTTAAAGGCGGGTTTGCCGCTGAGGTCGGCGGTCTTAATGTGCGTCAGCACCTCCACCATCGGTGGAATAGGCTCGGTGATACTGAGCAAGCTCTCAAATTCCGTCACAATCACGCCATTTTCCACCAGCACCCAAGCCAGTTCGATGATGCGGTGTGTCTTCGGGATAAAACCGGTCGTCTCGGAATCGAGAACGAGATACCGGAGGGTGGGGAGCGGCATAGATCTTCCCGACACTACGGGAAGGGCCGCAGGCCGTCACGCGTCAGACTCCAAGTCTGACGGCAGAATGGCTCGCAGGCGCTTTCGGGCATCATGAAGACGCCGTTTCACGCTACCCGGGGGAGTCTTGTGCGCCTTCGCCACAGATTCGATCGATCCGCCCTTTAGGTAGTAGTCCCTAATAGTGGGAGCCTCCTTGACTGGCAGAGTATCAATGCACACCTGGATGATGGCCGTGCGCTCTTTGTCGAGCAAGATCTGCAGCGGATCCTCGGCAGGAGATGTTGTATTCCCGGAGCCCTGTTCCGCCCAAAAGTCGCTCTCGGGCACCAGCACCTCACGTCGGCGCCTGGCGCCGTTAAGCACGCGCCTATGCAGAGTGCGGCACACCCAACCCCAGACTGTACCCACGTGCGACAAGCGCAACTGATGCAGATGGGTGGCGGCGACGATCCAGGTATCTTGCAGGACATCGTCCATGTCGCTCTCGGGTACGCCGATTTTCCGGCAGTAGGCCAAAAGGCCGGGGCGGTACGTCGTAAAGACTGTCATGAGCGCCGCCTCACGAACCTTCTGCAAGTTCTCAGGCTCTTGGTGGTCGGCCGTAGAGGAAGGAGAAGTGATCGGCATTGGTCGGCGATTCTCCGCTCAAAAAACTTGAAGTCAACAGATTTTGTACAACCAAAAAGACCCCGCTCGGGCGAGGCCTTTTGGTCCTGATAATAAGGTCAGACGGCCGGCGGTTCGTTGGCCTCGGGTTTCTTTTTGGCAGCCTTCTTCTTCCCCTCTTTACTCTCGGCTTCAGGCGCGTGCTCGGGTACTTCGGCCGGCACACCTTCCACGGTCTGCTCGACATTCTTGGTGTCCACAGCCATGGCGGCGCCAGTTTCATCGATGGGCAACTCCGCCGTCGCTTCTACCGCAGGGGCCTCGCCGATGTCCGTCTCCTTCACCAGGCCGTCTTTGTCTTCAGCTTGGTCGGCGGCCTGCTCAGCCTCCAGGTTCTGCACCTCGGGCTCGGGGATCTCTTCGCCCCTGAGCTCGGAGAGCTTGGCCTTGAAGGCCGGTAGCTCCTCGTAGTTGTACATGTCGAGCTCGAAGCCCGTCAGATCGGTAGCGAGGCGGATGTTTTGACCCTTCTTGCCGATGGCCATCGGGCGCTGAGCCTCTTCCACGAAGACGGCGGCGCGCTTTTTCACACGGCGCCCCTGCTCATCGACCTGCTCCTTATCGTTGACGATAATCACGGCCGAGATGGCGGCCGGCTGAAGAGCGGTGGAGATGAGCTTGATGGCGTCCTCGCTCCACTCAAGCATGTCCACGCGCTCGCCGTTAATCTCTTCCATCACGGCCTGGATGCGCACGCCCTTTTGGCCCACGCAGGCGCCGATCGGGTCGATGCGGGGATCTTTGCTGAGTACGGCCACCTTGCTGCGGAAGCCGGCGTCGCGGGCGATGCCGCGGATCTCCACGTCGCCGTTGCGGACTTCGGGGATTTCCAACTCGAGGAGCTTGCGGACCAGCTCGGGATGCGTGCGCGAGATGCGCAGCTGCGGACCCTTACCCGTGAACTCGACGGTGTCGAGATACACGCGGATGCGCTTGCCGGTGTAGTAGTGCTCGCCGGGGATCTGCTCGCGCCAAGGGAGGCTCACCGTCATCCCTTCAATCTCGAGTGTCACCCAGCTGGTATCAACTTTGGTGACGGTGGCCGTGAGCAGCTGTTGCTCGCGGTCCTTAAAACGTTCGTAAAGGCTCTGGCGCTCGGCCTCCTGCAGTTTCTGCAAGATGACCTGCTTGGCGGCCTGGGCGGCGATGCGGCCATAGCCGGCCGGCGTGACGTCGATCGTGATCTCGTCGCCTTCCTCAGAGTCGGGCTTCACGCGCTTGGCGTCCTTGAGGCTGATCTCAAAGTTCTCGTTCTCGACCGCGCCCACCACCTCTTTGACAACGAGGATGGTCGGCAGGTCCTTGCCGTCATCAAAGTCGACACGGATCTCCTGCTCTTTGTTGCCGTAGTCCTTACGGTAGGCCGTGGCGATAGCCTGCTTCACGGCTTCGAGCACTTGATCGGCCGAGACGTTCTTCTCGGAGCAGATCTGGTTGATGGCGGCGAGGAATGAGGCGCGCATGGGATGAAGGGGAATAACAGGCAGGAAACCTGGAGATCGACCGTTCCTAGAAAAGGAGCAGTCTCAGATTATGATCCACCGTTTTGGCCATCGTAGGCGCAAACAGGGTCTTTTGGCAAGCGTTTTTAAAGCCAGCGGACCGTCGACATGATCTGCTGATGCAGCATGATTTGGGCATCGGAGATGACATCAGCCCCATCGGGGCGACTGGAGAACCCGTACAGCCGACCATCATGCAGGAAATACGTCGCCACCGCCGTCAGGCCAGCGGCCAGATATTCCTCACGCCGTTCCACAGCCGCTTCGGAACCGAGGGTGATGTGCTGGCTCGTCAGCACCTTTAGGCTCGGCCGACCTTCCCAGCCGGTAGCGGCCGCGGCGTCGCGGGCCCTAAGGGCGTTGTCGATGGTGGAGAATTTTTCCTCGCTCCGAAAGATCGTCAGGACCGTGGTCGGCGTGCCACCGACGTACCGCCGACTCGTCTCCGTCTCTTCGGCCGTCCAATCGGGCGGCAGCGCCAGACTGTAGCCCAGCTTCTCACCGGCGTACGACGTCCACGTGGCGGGAATGCCGGCCTGGGAAGACGACTGACCCGCACCCGGCGCATAGGCCGTGCAAGCGGAGAGAAGGATGACAGCTAGAAAAAGGAGACAGCGGCGCATGGCCCCATCGTACGCCCACGTCGGGCGACGAAAAAGACCGCTAGCATGAAGCCGACGATCGCCGCCCAAGACCGCTCAGAAACGCTTGCGTGTGCCGGCCACGCATGGTCGGCAGGAGGGCGAGGACGCGGTACGCCCAGCGCTTCCAGCCGCGCGGCACGACCTTCAAGGCGGGGTTCACGGTCTCGATGTGGACCGCCGAGCGGCCGATGGTCTCCATCCGCTTGAGGGAGTCGGCCAACTCCAAATGGTGATGATGCAGAGCTGTGGCATCGGGTTCGTAGACGAGCGGCACGCCCCCTTGGCGCAGACGCAGCCCCCACTCGATGTCCTCCCAGCCATAGAGGCCCACGTCTTCGCGAAAGGCGATACCCTTGGCGACGCTCGTCGGCAGGCTGAGGTGCGAGGTATAGGTGTAGCGGTGTTGGAGGGCGGATGGCAGCGGGCGGTGCGCGTAGGCGGCAATCTGCGGGTAACCGAACTGCCAGCCGCTCGCCTCAAGCCATGTCATCACCGGCGTAAGGCCGCAAGCGGGATCCCAGGTGGTGAAGCCGAGCACAGCCGCCCGAGGGTGAAGCGCGTGCGTGCGCAGGTGGACGGCGCAGGCGTCAGGTGCCAGGAAGATATCGTCCTGTGAGAACAGCACCAGCGGTGCGGTCGCTTTCTCCACGCCGCGATTGCGGGCGATACCCTGCTGACACTTGGGGATCGAAAAGAACACCACCGGCCGGCCGCCGACGGTGACGCACGCCGCAGCTCGCTTCGCGTCTTCATCCGGGCCGTCACTCACCACAATCACCTCCAGCTCGGCCGCCGCCGTCTGGGCCGCCAAGAACCGTAGCGACCGGGCGAGTAAATCGGCACGCCGGTGGGTAGGGATCACGACAGAGAGCGCGGGCACGTCCCAATGGTAGCCGAACCCCTTGCGCGAGGCAGGTAAGAGGCAGAGGATGCGCGGCCTGCCGGCCACCGGCAGGAACACCCTTCACACGCACCGGAGAACCCGCCATGCCAACCGCGATCCCGTCGACCTTTGCCGTATATCTGCGTTCCGCCATAGAGCTGCCCTGGTTCACGACTTACGTCCGCCACATGGGCGGGACCATGTTTCGCCCCGCCGACAGTCAGGGGGCACGCCCCGTTCCTGCCTGGGACCACTGGCTCCGAGTGGGAGTCACATTCCCAGCGGACCAAGTGATTCCGTTTGTCCGCCAACTACCCCCGTCCGCCCACATACCTAAGGACTGCAACCACATCCCGACCGAGGGCATCGGGGGATAAATGATGTCTGCCTGATTACCCGGTGCTTCCAGGCACCGGGTTCTTTAGAATGTCCGCACATGAAAGCGCTCTTCCTTGACCTGGCCCACCACGACGGTTCCGTTGCCTGCGTGACGGCACAAGAGACCATCGTCCGCCGCGCGGTCGACCGCCGCCTGCGCGACGACGGCCTGGTGCCGCTCATCAACGAAGTTCTCCAAGAAGCCAACTGGACAGCCGAAGACCTGACGCACGTCGCCTGCATCACCGGGCCGGGCGGTTTCACGAGCCTGCGGGTGGCGGTAGCCGCGGCAAACGCTCTCGCCTGGGAAAGAAAGATCCCGGTCTTACCCATTCATGGCAGTGAGCTGTGGCGAGCGCGACTCGATTCGCCCGACGCCCTCTGGCTCCATAGCACCCGTCTCGACCAGCTCTTCGTCCGCGGTCTCGGAGCCCTCGCCCCGCTCTGGCCGGAACCGACCCTGCAAACCCTGAACGCAATCCTGAACCAGGCCCCCGTTGGCGCCCCTTGGGCCGGCGAACTGATCCCAGCCCACGCCGAGACCCTCGCTTCACTCCAGCTAACACCAGCCAAACTCCGCCCGATCGAATCCGTTTTACCCACCCTTCTTCAGGGGGCAAAGGAAGCCCAGGCGCCCATTGATCCTTGGTATGGACGAGGGTATTAACGAGTATTAGGTATTGAGTATTAAGTATTCAGGGTTCATGACTGACATGGCATGCTTTACCTCTTAATACTTACTACCTAATACTCAATACTGCCGAAGGGGTAGTTTTTATAAGCAAATCCCTGTCCACCGCGCTATACTGCCTCGTCCATGAGCATCCTCGACACCCTCAACCGAATGTTCGGCGACACCTCGCGCAAGGAGGTGCAGCGCCTCCTGCCTCTTGTCCGCCAGATCCGCGAAATCCAGGCCTCGCCCGAGTACCGCGCTCTGACACTCGTCGATCTCCCGCAGAAAACAGAGGAATTCAAGCGCCTCTACAACGCAGGTGAAACGCTTGATGAACTGTTACCCCGGGCATTCGCACTCGTCGTGCGCGCTTGCGAACTGCTGAAGGGCACCACCATGGGCATCGGCAAGCAGGAGCTCACCTGGGACATGGTCCCCTTCGACGTGCAGCTCATCGGCGGCATAATTTTACACCGCGGCAATATTGCCGAGATGAAGACCGGCGAAGGTAAAACCCTCGTTTGTACGCTACCTGTGTACTTAAACGCCCTCTCAGGCAAGGGCGTGCACGTCGTGACCGTCAACGACTACCTGGCCAAGCGCGACGCGCAGTGGATGGGCCTCCTCTATCAGGCGCTCGGACTCAGGGTCGGCGTCATCGTTCACGGCCTCAATAACGAGGAGCGCCGGGCCGCCTACAACAGCGACATCACCTACGGCACCAATAACGAGTACGGCTTCGACTACCTGCGCGACAACATGGCGCCGTCGCTCACGCACCAGGTGCAGCGCCCGCTCAATTACGCCATTGTCGACGAAGTGGACTCCATCCTGGTGGATGAGGCCCGCACGCCACTCATCATCTCGGCCCCGGCCGAGGAGTCGACCACCAAGTACGCCCAGTACGCTCTGCTCGTGCAGGACCTGCGCGAGGGAGAGCACTTCACGCGCGATGAGAAGCAGCGCGCCGCCACTCTCACCGAAGCCGGCATCGCCTACCTAGAGGCCAAGATGGGCGTCGAGAACATCTACACCGATAAGGGCTTTCAGGAGGTGCACCACATCGAGCAAGCCCTCAAGGCCCACGCCATTTTTAAGCGTGACACCGACTACGTCGTGAAGGACGGTGAGGTGATTATTGTCGACGAATTCACCGGCCGCCTGATGCCCGGACGCCGCTACAGCCACGGCCTCCACCAGGCCATTGAGGCCAAAGAGAAGGTTGAGGTCCAGCGCGAGAGTCGCACGCTGGCCACCATCACGTTCCAAAACTACTTCCGCCTCTTCCCCAAGCTCGCCGGTATGACGGGTACGGCCAAGACGGAAGAAGAGGAATTCGAGTCGATCTACAAGTTGAAAGTTGTGGTCATCCCCACGCACCGCCCGGTCACGCGCCAAGACCAGACCGACGCCATCTACCGCACGGTGGAGCACAAGTTCCGCGCGGTGGTCCGCGCCGTCAAAGAGCGCCACGCCAGGGGTCAGCCCGTGCTCGTGGGCACCACCTCCATCGAAAAGTCGGAAGTGCTGAGCAAGCTCCTGGAACAAGACGGCATTCCTCACCAGGTGCTCAACGCCAAACAACATGAGAAAGAAGCCGACATCGTCGCCGGCGCGGGCCAGCGAGGATCGGTCACCATCGCCACCAACATGGCCGGCCGCGGCACCGACATCAAACTGGGCGAAGGCGTCGCCGCCCTCGGCGGTCTGACCATTCTCGGCACCGAGCGCCACGAAGCGCGCCGTATCGATAACCAATTACGTGGCCGCTCCGGCCGCCAGGGCGACCCCGGCGAAAGTCTGTTCTTCGTCTCGATGGAGGACGACCTCATGCGCCTATTCGGCGGTGACCGTCTCAAGTCGATGATGGAACGCCTGCAGGTACCCGACGACGTGCCGCTGCAAAACGGCGTCGTCAGCCGCAGTATCGAGAGCGCCCAGAAGCGCGTGGAAGGCCACAACTTCGATATCCGCCGCCACGTCCTGCAATACGACAACGTCATGAACAAGCACCGCGATATCATCTACAAGCGGCGCCAGAAAATCCTTGAGCGTATTGCGGAAGCCGAGAGCGGCCAGGGCACCGTCGCCGAAGCCGGCGCGCTCCACAGCGACATCATCACCGCCATCGAACGCGAAGGCCGGGCGATCGCCGCGGCCCACACCACCGACCGCGATCCTGAGAATTGGGACCTCCAGACAATGCTCGCCGTCATGAGTGGCTTCCACCCGGAAGCGGCTCAGAGCCTGACACTCGAAGAGCTCCGCACGCACGAGGACCGCGAACACATTGAGCAGCGCGTAGTCGATGCCCTCATCAGTGCCTACGAGCGCGCTTGCGCCGCCACCGACGCTGTCATTGTCAGCCGCGCTGAGCGCATCATCACGCTGCGTTCTATCGACACACACTGGATGAACCATATCGACGAGATGAGCCACCTGCGCGAGCAGGTCGCGTTCTCGGGCTTCGCTCAACGCGACCCGCTGGTGG
This sequence comes from uncultured Candidatus Peribacteria bacterium, assembly GCA_964640945.1. GTDB lineage: Bacteria > Patescibacteriota > Gracilibacteria > Peribacterales > Peribacteraceae > JAGOUB01. Next base: position 11,808 of record CAZXIV010000023.1, read on the forward strand.
AGTACCAGGACCAGGGCTTCCGCAAATTCCAGCAATTGCTCGCCACCATCGATGCCACCATCGTACGCATGCTGCTCCAGGTGGACTTTAAGCAATTTGCCGCCCCCGTGCGTATGGTTGAGGTAGAGGAGCCCACACTCATCACCAACGCCGACCAAATCGAAGCCGAGCTGACGCACACCGGCGTCGGCCTGGCCGCTCATTCGTCTGCACCCGCCGCCCGCCCCGCACACCCGCCGCTCCCCCACGAGCGCCGATCCTCGCCTCCCGGCGCGCCCAAGGCCAAGGCCGCCCAGCCCGAAGTGGGCCGCAACGATCCCTGCCCCTGCGGCAGCGGCAAGAAGTATAAGAAGTGCCACGGGCAGAACGCCTAAGATCACACGGAAAACCCATTGCTCTTTAGACAATGGGTAATGTCTCGTCGCAAATTCAATGCGACGATCTATGATTGTTGATACAAAAAGAATTCCTCGCCATCGAGAAGGCGGCAATCGACATGTTGCTTCTCCACTGCGCGCACAACCCAGTACGGCGCAGTTGAGCCTAATGAGGCGCCACGACAAGTTCTAACTACCTCTAGCCAAGTTCCATCCAAGCTCGGAGCAAAGACCGTCCAATACTTCTCGATTCTAAGCTGATTTTTAAGCCAGCGAGCTGCTTGGTAGATCTCACCTACAGTTAGGGGTTGAAGCCCTCGTCGCTGTGCCCATTGTTGTAGCTCTTCGCCCGTCACGCGGTAGCGGAGTGTGGTGTTGTTTTTCAATTGAATCAGTGTGTACCGATTGTTCAATGGGATCTCTTCGACATCCTGTGGCACTGCAACCTCTGCTCCGTGAGCACTGTAGGACGGGTCTCCGTCCTCATTACCCTGGAGAAATTTTTGAAGGTGACTTGCCGCTCCGTCTAAAAGCCACCAATGCCTTAACCGCGTCGGCAAGCGCTGCGTTAATCCGTGCCAATAGGCCGGCGGCGGGCAATCTTGACTAGAAAAAACAGACGTCACCCGACCGCAGTCCGATCGTTGCTTAGGACTCAAATGGAACGATGCATCATCCAAACCCTTAAGCTTGTACGCAATTTCCGCCAATCCCAACCGCCGTGTGGCATGCGTAATCGCCTCTGTTGTCAGCGACTCTTGCAAGTCTCCCAAAGGATTCCCGAAGCTGCGCCACTCTGCCCACATGATGTCTTGTTCAACAGCCATTTGGGCACCCCAAAGATCATGAAAGTGCGCATCCGTCTGCAGAGCCTGCCATTGCTGTAGCAACAGGGAATACTGCTCAGAAATTGTTTTTAGTCGAGCAACGATGCCCGCACGGTGGTCTTCAAATGTCATGTCTTGCTCCTAAATTTGTGAACGAACTAAATTTATTAAAGCACATATAAGTATTTAGGTCAATTTTAGCAGGACACACCCAGAGAGTGACACAGCGTCTATTCGCCAGAGCGAGAGTATGCATGCCCCATGCGCCCCACCCTTCCTCTCGCCCCCCTCTCCGTCCTCCTGCCCAGCCCGAAGTGGGCCGCAACGATCCCTGCCCCTGCGGCAGCGGCAAGAAGTATAAGAAGTGCCATGGGCAGGAGGCTTAAGTGATAGGATCAGGCCTATGCGCCTCCCCCTCGTCTCACTCTCCGTTCTCTTGGCCAGCCTACCTGTGCCCGCCCTCGCGTTTAGCGACGTGAGCCAGAACCATGTCTTTGCCGACGCCATCGCCTACGTCCAAGTGGAGGGTATCGTCAGCGGCTACGCCGATGGCACTTTTAAGCCCTCCGCCCCGGTCAGCCGCGTAGAGTTCCTCAAGATGCTCATGGGCGCGGCCATGCCCGACGACGCGCTCACACTCTGCGATCCTAACCATATCTACGGATTCCCCGACGCCAGTCAGACGGCGTGGTACGCGCCCTACCTCTGTTCGGCCGTGCAGCACCGCGTCGTCGCCGGCTACCCCGACGGCACGTTCCGCCCAACGAACCAGGTGACGTTCGTCGAAGCCGCCAAGATGATGTCACTCTCGAGCCAGATCTACCCCGGCAACTTCGTGCCGGAGATCATCCCGATCCAGACTTTCGCGGAGGCACCGTGGTACGAGTACACCGCCCGGCCCGTGGCCGACGCTCACTACGTTCCCACCAGCGTGACAACCCTCGATCAGCCCCTCTCGCGCGGCGAGGTGGCCGAGATACTCTACCGCTGGCTCTCGGGCATCCAACCGGAGACATACCAGCGCTACGAGCGCCTCGCGCCCGGCGGCACGATGGCAACGTTCGTCGATGACCAAACTCGGCGTCTCGTTCCAATACGACCGCACCTGGGGCACGCCCAATGTCATCGGGGCGGCGCAGGGTGGCTCATGGCGCCTCGACCTTGGTCCGGTCTGCGATAACTGTGCCGAAGGCGACGACGTCGCGACCTACCAGATCTTCGGCCTCTCGGCTGCCCAGGCCGAAATCCAACTCGGACACGTTCGCGACGCGATCGCCGAAGACAGCACCGAAATCATCCGTGACACCACCCGCAGTGACGGCCTGCGCCTGGTCGAATTCACCGAGGGCGGCATGTGCGGTTATCGCAGTGTGCTGCTCATTACCGAAACCCGCGCGGTACGAGTGACCGGCTTCTGCCTGGGTGATGACCCCGCCGCCTGGCGCGCCCTCACGCCGCTCATCGACAGCCTGAAGATCACCAGCGACAGACAGCAAGAACTCGCCTTCGACAGCTGCGGCTCACCCTCCCAATACGCCGACGAGTCGTGGTACGACCGCTTTATAGCCAAGGCCGAAGCCACCTCACCGCTACGCGTGTTTAAAAAGGAGTACGGCGAGCAGTGGCGCGGCGCCGAAAGCTTTATCCCCGAGATGTGCGCCTCACTCGATGGCACAACCGTGATTGCCGCCTGGAACGGCGGCTATTGCCAGGGCACGGGCCTACTGCGCTACGACATCGCCAGCAACTCTCTCCAAGAAGCCGTGGAGCGCGGCGAGATCGGTGAGAGCCAGTGCTACAGCATCGGCGAGTTCGGCAAGCGCCGTGGCAACATCGTGCCGCTCACGGGCGACTGGGCCGATGCCGGTTGCCGCTCCACCTTCAACTACGAGTACGACCTTAGCGAAAACGAACTCCGCCTCATCTCCAGCTGCGGCAGTTGCGCGCCGAAACCGGTCGAGTGTCAGTCCTACGAGTGATAGGCTGGGAACCCTTCTCCCC
>CAZXIV010000024.1:0-14312 GCA_964640945.1 uncultured Candidatus Peribacteria bacterium
CCCGGCGCGCAGCGTTTTTTACTCCACTTTTTGTCGCGCTGACAAAAAGTGGAAACCAGTCAGTGGGCACAAGCCAAACTGAGAATTTTACTACCCACAAAAAGGACTATAAACACACAAAAAAGAGGGCAGAAGCCCTCTTTTTAGAAGCGAAAAGGAGAAAATTACACGCGCTTCTTAGCGCGAGCATGCAGCAGGCCAGTGTAGCCGGCAGCCAGGAGGAGCAGCAGCTCTCCTAAGCCCGGACCGGAGGTGGGCAGATGCGGCGGCACCGAGCTCGAGGAACTCTGACCAATCAGCGGTAACGACGACGAACTCCGGCTACTAAGGCTCAAGGACGACGAGGCGGCCGATGAGAGGCTGCTCGACGAGGAGACGAACGACGAGCTCGCGCTCATCACCGACGATGACGAGGAGGAAAGGCTGCTGGAGGAGCTCGATGAGCTACTGGAAGACGATGAGGAGGAGCCACCCCAGATCCAACCGAAGAGCCACTCGAACCAGCCCAAATCGGCCGTGGCACTGCTCGAGGAACCGGCGGCCGACGACATCGCCGACGAAATACGGCTGCTAGACGAGGTCATGGCCGAAGAAATACTACTCACCGACGAGGCCGGGGAGGAGCTGGAGCTCATCATGGACGAGGCAGAGGCGCGGCTGCTGGACGACAGCGACGAAACGGTAGTGCCACTACCTGTCACCGCGGCCGGCGTACCGGTCCAAAGGTCACGCGCGAGCATGGCCGGCCAGCCGAACCATTCACCGACGAAGGCCAACGCCAGAAAGACCGCCAGAATGGAGGCAAGAATAGACACACGCTTGGCCCCCTCGCGCAGAACACGCAGGCAGAAGGCGACGAGCATCACAAACAGGGTGATAACCGCGATGAGCGACCAACCCCACACCAACGCCCGGCGCAGCAGGAAGACAGCCGGGAAGACAAGCTCAAGGATAGCCAAGGCGAACCAAGCCAGGAGGAGCACGGCGGGAGCCCAGTGCATCAGACGGAAGATGTTGTCGGCTCGATTGTCGCGGAGAAACGGGTAGAGAATGAGCGGATACAGGACGGCCGCCAGGAAGGCGATGCCCCACGGGCCGGCGCCAAGCGGGAGCGACGGCAAGCTGGCTGTCAGCACGCCGGTGGCGAGCATCACAACCGCGAGGAGAACAACGAGGACAGTTTCCGTGGAGTGCTTGAGAGGCATAGGAGGCATATGCTCGCCGTCTTTGACGACACTGTCAATAGACCGAATGATCACAGGATGTGAACCATCAGCCCTCCGTGGCTCCTAAGCAGTAATCAGCGACGCTTCTTCGGCAAGTACTTATCACGGGCGTCGTCGATGCGATCGCGAGGGACGATCTGAAAGTACTGCGACTTAAAACGCTTCAGCTGCCAGAGGATGTACGCCACCAGGGCAATCGCCCAAAGAAAGACCAGAGCGCGCATCGCCAAAAACTGGATCGTCTCCACCCGGCAGATCACGAGGAAAATCAGCGTCCCACCAAACCACATCGCCGCACTTTGCCACGAGGCGCTGAGCTTCTTCAGGCGATGGTCGGCCAGGCCGCCACGCCAGGCGCGGAGGATAAACGAAGCGACGACGAGCGCCAGGCCGAGGCCGAGCATGAGGACCATGTTCGGATCGGTGTAGTACGCGTTGGCCGGATTGGGCCAGAAAAGGTAGCTAAAGAGTGGCATAGGCTTATTCGGAACGGGGGGTAATTTTGTGGGACTTCTCTTTTTTCGGGGCATCCTTCTCCTTGTCTTTTTCCTTCTCGCCCTTTTCAAGCTGGATCAGGCCGGAGTGCAGCTCCCGAAGCATACGGTCGCGGCGGCGGTCGGCCAGCGTCTGCACCGGGCGAATGAGCATATAGAGCAGAAAGCCAACAATCGGCAGGAAGGCAACGAGGAGAATGGCGAACAGTTGAAAGGCAAAGTTGCGGCTGCGCAGCAACACGTCGCGCAGCGTAAAGAACACCAGGTACACCACTAGCACCGCGATCGTCAGCAGCAAACCTTGCAGCAAGCGCAGCGACGGGTCGGCAGAGAGGAAGGTGAGCAGGGAGGAAATGGGCATCATAGGGTGGAGGGGACGTTAGAGGTGAGGGTGCCTCTGGCGATGGACGACAACGTACACGACCACCGTGAGCAGGGCTAGCATGGCCAAGAATTGGCTGAAACGCAGCTGGTAGGTCGCAAGGTCCAGGCTCTGGCGGAGAAAGAAATAACTGCCTACGAACAGCGTGGCGGCAATCTCGTACCCCATCACGATTCGGGACGAAATCTTCTGTTCCAATAAGGCCACGCCCGTCAGGCTGCCGAAGAGTGCGCAGAGCATGAGGAGATCGGCCAAGCTGGCGAACACCGGTGTGGCCGGATCGCCACGGAAGAGTTCGAAAAACATCGTGCCGAGCGCCGCCACCACGATGCCAAAGAGCGTCTCGGCCCCGGCGCGCTTGGAGTGCCGACGAACAATGAGGAGAAGAAATGACAGCAGGAAGAAGAAGACGGCGTAGTAGAGCTGCACCGGGTGGATCGGGATGGTGTACGACACCGAGTAGGCGTCGTACGTAACGCCCCAGGGCATGTCAGTCGGTCGGCCGAAGCTCTGGCCGGCCGCAAACTTGCCAAGCCAATCGAAGACCAAGCCGAACGTGGCTGCCGGCAAAAGCACATCAAGCCACTGGAGGAAGGTGGTTCGCGACTGCCGGGCAGTAAAGTAGAGCACGATGGCAATCCCCGAGGCGGCCCCGAGGAAGCTGAAATTGCCATCCGAGAGGATGAAGACACGCGTCCAATCCTTGGTGTAGAGGCGGAAGTTCTCGAGGACGGTGAAGGCCCGGCCCATGATGACGAACGCCAATAGAAAGAGGAGGGATTTTTCCTTGAATGTGTGGAGCGACAATCCGGCACTCTGAGAAAGGCGGAGGAAAAACTCCGCCGACAGCCAGATCCCAAGCAAGATGAACGCGAGGTGCGTCCAGAAGATGAAGGGGCCGAAGGGAATGGCCTCGAACATGGGCGAAGTATAAAGTATTACGTTTCGAGTATTAAGTATTTAGGACGTACGCTTCCCCCCTGGAGACCAAAACCCTGCCTACGTCATACCTCATAACTTAACACCCAATCGACGCCACTGGCTTACGCTCACGAATGTCGCCGAGCAGCGACTCCACAAACTTCGAGGCCGGCAGGGTTTCTTGGTTCTTCGTGAGGACATTGCGAACCGTCACGTTCCCCTCCCCTGCTTCGCGGTCGCCGAGCACCAGCAGGTACGGGATCTTCATCATCTCACCCTCACGGATGCGCTTACCCAGGCTATCTTCCGGCGTCAGCATCTCGAAGCGAACACCAGCCTCGAAGAGTGATTCACCAATCTTAACCGCGTACGCCGACTGCTCGCCCGAGACGGGCAGCAAGGCTACCTGCACCGGCGCGAGCCAGAGCGGAAAAAGACCGGCGGTGTGCTCGATGTAGATCGAAAGGAAGCGCTCGATCGAGCCCATGATCGCGGCGTGGATCATCACCGGCTGCTCTTTTTCGCCGGCCTCGTTCGTAAAGGACAAGGAGAAACGACCGGGCATGTTGATATCCAGCTGGATCGTCGCCACCTGCCACTGGCGCCCGATGCTGTCGGTGGTGATGAAATCAACCTTCGGACCGTAAAAAGCCGCTTCGCCGAGCGCTTCGACGTAGTCGACGCCTTTGTCCTTGGCTAGCTGCCGCACGGCGGTCTCGGCCTTCTGCCAGAGTTCCGGCGTGCCGAGGTACTTCTCGAAGTGTGCCGGATCATGCAAGGAGAGACGGACGTTGAGACGCTCGAACCCGACCGTCTTGTAGAACGTATCGATGATGTCCCAGACGATGAGGAACTCCTCCTGCACCTGGCTCTCGCGGCAGAAGACGTGGGCATCATCCTGGCTGAAGGCGCGCACACGGGAGAGGCCATGGAGTTCGCCGGTTTGCTCGTCCCGGTAGCACGTCGTCGTTTCGGCGTAGCGCTGCGGCATATCGCGATAGCTGCGGGCGCGCGAAGCGAAGATCTGCGTGTGGTGCGGACAGTTCATCGGCTTCATCGCGAACTCATGCCCTTCGCGCGTAGTAATGCGGAAGAGCTCGTCGGAGAACTTCTGCCAGTGACCGGACGTTTCGTAGAGGTCTTTCTTCGTGATGTGCGGGATCGTCACCTTCTGGTAACCGCTCGCCGAGCGGAGCTCCCAAACGAATTGATCGAGGAGGTTTCTAAGCAACGTGCCGCGCGGCGTCCAAAGCGGTAAGCCGGGGCCGACCAGCTCGCTGAAGGTGAAGAGGTCAAGCTCCTTGCCGAGCTTGCGGTGGTCGCGCCGCTTCGCCTCCTCGAGCATCGCCAAGTGCGCGTCCAGGTCGGCTTTGCTGGCGAACGCCGCCACGTAGATGCGCGTCAGCTGCTCGCGCTTCTCATCGCCGCGCCAGTAGGCGCCGGCCAGCGAGGTGATCTTGAAGCCATCAACCGGGATATCGCCCAGGTTCTCCAAGTGGCCGCCACGGCAGAGATCGACGTACGTCTCCTCCCCTTTCTTGTTCACGTTGGCATAGTTTGTGACGTGCTTCACACCCTCGTTCTTCGCCAGGTCTTCGGTCATCTCCACCTTAAAGCGCTGGTTCTTCGCCTTCCAGAATTTCACCGCTTCCGGCACGGAGAGTTCGTCGCGGCGGAAGGTCTGCCCCTGGTGGATAATGGCCTTCATCTCCTTCTCAATCTTGCCGAAGTGATCGATGGAGATCGGCTCAGCGAAGAGGAAATCAAAGTAGCAGCCAGTATCGATGGCGGGCCCGATGGCACGCTCCGTTCCCGGCCACAGCTTTTCAACCGCTTGGGCGAGGACGTGCGCCAGTGAGTGGCGCATGATCGCGAGGTCATCTTGGTTCTGATCGGAGGAGGAGTGGGCGCACATACGGGGGATGATAGAGGATGAAACAAAAAACGCACCTCGGTTGGGGAGGCGCGCAGGGTGAGAACTCTCAGCAGCGAACGCCGTCCCTTAGCGGGTCGTCGGGGTCGTGCCGGTGGGCGTCGAATGACTACTCACGAACGGCAGTGTAATCCTCTCCTGCCTCCGAGACAAAAAGACTCCTCTCCAAAAAAGCCAGGACGATCATGTCGCGGAAACTATACGAAAAAAACAGTGACTCTCGCCATGGCCATCACGTCCCGCACAGTACTCTCCTTTCATAGCCAATGGACAACACGATATGTTTTTGGCGAGTACAAAAAGAAAACCCCCGGCGGACCGGGGGCTTGAGGGTTTTCGGGTGCGCCTAAGGTTTTAGACGCCCAAAATGCTACGGATGCTGACAATGATCAGCACGGTGACGGCGGCGGCCAAGCCGCCAAACACATACACCTTCTCCTTAAAGCAATCGGCAGCGTCTTGCTGCTCTGCGGTCAGCGCCACCTCTTCTTCCTCAAGGTCGCTGAAATCGAAACCTAGACCGAGCAGTCGCAACATGGGACACCTCTCCGTTCCGGAAATACTGAATGACCGAAGAATAGATACTATATAACACTATATTATAATAAATGCAAATACAGGAACCTCGGCGTTTATCCCCTCAAGGCTAGGAAAGCGTGTCAGGGTGACACCGCTTTATGGACTAGGCTTTAAGGGATAAACGTCGGGACATCCTTTTCAGGAAGCTATGAGGCTTACTTCACGAATTCCAACTCCTTTTCAATCGCCCGCACCTCCCGGAGCATCTGCGGATCCTGCTGGAGAGTCTTCTCGATCTTGGTGAAGGCATTCATCACGGTGGTGTGGTCGCGACCCGAGAAAATCTCACCGACGCGCACAAAGCTCATGCGCAGGTATTTCTTGCTGAGATACATGGCAATCTGGCGAGGCAGCAGGATCTCGCGCACGCGCGAGGCGCTCGTCATGTCCTGCACCGACACCGAGTAGTAGCGGCTGACGGCCTCCATCACGTCCTGGAACGTCTGGGCACGCTTGGCTGGCATCTCAAAGCCGATCACCTCGGGCTCGCTGTGCGGGTCCTTGTTGAACTTCCGCATGATCTCGGCGATGGACCCCACGGTCGGGGCGCGCTGCTCGAGTTCGTACTGCGCGACGGCCTGCATGAGGATGCCCTCGAGTTCGCGGACGTTCCTGGTGACGTGCTCGGCGATAAACTGCAACACCTGCATGTCGATAAAGAGCTGGTACTCCTGGGCCTTCTCGGTGAGGATCGCCAATCGCGTCTCATAATCGGGCGCCGAGACGTCGGCGATCATCCCGCGCTCGAAGCGTGAAGTGAGGCGGTCCTCCAGCTGCAGCTCCTGCGGCGGGCGGTCGGCCGAGAGGATGACCTGCTTGTGCTCCTCGTAGAGCGCGTTGAACGTGTGGAAGAACTCCTCCTGCGTGCGCTCCTTGTTGGCCAAGAACTGCACGTCATCGATGATGAGCACGTCTACCATGCGGTAGCGGCGGCGAAGCTGCTCCATCTTTTGGTGCTGGATGGCCTCAATCACCTGGTTCGTAAAGTCCTCGGTGGTGGTGTAGACCACAACCGACTTTGGCGAGTGCTTGAGGATGGCATTGCCGGTGGCTTGGAGCAGGTGTGTTTTACCGAGACCGACGCCGCCATAGAGGAAGAGCGGGTTATATTTGCCGCCGGGCGCCGAGGCCACGGCCTGGCAGGCGGCGTAGGCCAAGCGGTTGCCGCTGCCCACCACGAAGTTATCGAGGCTATAGCGCGGGTTGAGGATCTTGCTGACGATGCCCTCGGCGAGCTTTACCTCCTGACGACCGGGGAGCTTGCGGCGCTTCTGCTCGGGGAAGTGCTCCAGGAGATCGACGGTGCGCAGGCGATCGTCTTTGAGCGACACGTCCACCTTGTACACGATCTGCTCCACCGCCGGCTCGATCTCTTGAGCGAACTGCAGCGTGAGGGCGCGATAATGCTCCAGATGCCAGCTGAGGCCCATCGGCAGCGGCAAACCCACCACGACTGTCCCCTCCTCTTTCCCCAAAATCGTCGTGTCGCGAAACCAGGTGATGAACATGCTGCGCTGAAGCTTGGGCTCAAGCTTCTGCAAAATCTCCAGCCACAGGTCTTTGAGCGCGCTAGGCGACGAGGCGGATGACGTCATAAACGGAGACAAACAGGATGACAAGAAGAAGGAGAAGGAAGCCGATGGCGTTGGCCATTTGCTCGAAGGTGACGAAGGAGCTTACGGCCCGTTTAAGTAGGGGCACGCGCTGCACCAGGGGCGACGACAGAGCGGATTCCAAAAGGATTAACGCCAGGCGACCGCCGTCGAGCGCCGGAAACGGCAGCACGTTTAGCACCGCCAAACTGAGACTGAGAAGGGCGACCAAACGGAGGTAGACCATGAAGCCCTGCTCCACCGAGACGTACGTCAGCTCGGCGATGCCGATAATGCCCGTGACACCCTCCGGCACACGCACTTGCGAGACGAGCGAGATCACAAGCTCCTTGAGGCCGATGATCGTCTGCACTGTCACCACCTGCGTTTCACGCAGCGCCAGCACGAAGCCGTCGAGCACGGAACGTTTGGGGATGGAGAGATCGCGCACCGCGCCACGGATGAGGATGCCGCTCAGTCCATCCGCAACGGAGACGGTCAGGTTAGAGGTTTGTGTGAATCCTGAGCCAGAAAGAAGGACATAGCGGACCGAGGTCTTACCGAGTTGGAAGGCCTTCACATCTTCCGGGAAGCGCACCTCTTTGCCGTCGATGGAAGCCAGGATGCTACCGCTCATCACGCCGGCGCGGTCGGCGCGGCCGCCCTCAGTGACATCGGAGACAACCACCGAGAGCGTGGCATTCACCTCGCCGCGGTCGACGGCGGCCTGCAAATCGCGGTCGGTCAGGTACGTCGGCAGCCACTGGCCCCATGTAAATCCGACAGTAAAGAGAATGATCGCCAGAAGCAGGTTCATGAAGACGCCAGCGAGCAAAATGATGCAGCGCTTATAGAGTGGCGCGGCGCCAAAGCTGCCCGAGGCCCGGCGGGTCGTCTCGTTCTCGCCCTTTAAACGGACAAAGCCGCCAAATGGGATCCAGTTCAAGGAGAAGACCGTCCCCTTGCGGCGAAACAGCGTCTTGGCACGAGGCGGTAATCCGAAGCCAAATTCTTCCACTTCAACACCGGCCAGCTTGGCCGTGATGTAGTGGCCCCACTCGTGAATAATGACGAGCCCTGTAAGAAGCACGATGAACGCGATGGCAGACACCAGGAGGAGCATGGCGTCGGATCGTAACCTGCCTGTGGAAAACAGAAAAGTTTTCCACAAGAGTTGTCCTTGCGAGTGGTGGCGATTTCAAACCCGATACTAGACATCATGCCGCGTATGCCAGACACGCCACACTCACCCGCTCGGCCCCGGCCGCGCGCAGAGCGCGGGCGCAAGCCACAATCGTCGCTCCGGTCGTGACAACGTCGTCCACGAGCACCACGTGCGCCGGCGCCGCCCGGGCGAAAAACGCTCCCGCCAACGCCGCCCGCCGCTCCTCGGCCGAGCGGCCAACCTGCGACCGTCCGCCGTAGCAACGGATAAGCAACGGCCCACACGGCGCGCCCAGCTCGCGGGCGAGCGGCCGAGCGAGGAGCGCCGCCTGGTTGAACCCGCGCCAAAAGCGCCGGCTCCAGTGGAGCGGCACGGGGCAGACAGCGTCCACCCGCGGCATTTGAAGGTGCGGGGCCAGCGCCGCCAGCAAGCTGGCGAGGGGCTCGGCATAGGCGCGCACGCCCTGGTACTTTAACCGATGGAGCGCCGAACGCGTCAATGGCGCGGCCGCATAGGTCGAGCCGGCCACAAGCCGGTCGATGCCAATCAGCCCACGCAGCGCCGTTTCCTCGACTTCGAGCCGACGCACGCGGCGCTCGGCGAAGAGAAGCTCAAGCTCAGCCGCTGTGAACCACTCCCCTACCTCGCCGGTCAGCGACGTGGGCGGTAGGAGAAAATCGAAGAGAGAACGCATATCGAAAGCCTGCCGTAGGCTTGTGACGAGGACAGCGACTTGGTACCCTCTCTCCGCTCCGCATGGCTCCGTTGTTGCCGCGCGGCGGTTCCATCTCCCTGAAGAACTTCCCATCAAGGGGCACTCTGCTCAGCTGGGCCGACGGCACGTCCGTGCCGGCGCCCTCATAAAAAGCGCCACTGAGCTCTAGCCCATCGATCATTCCAGTATCATCACCACCTTCGGGCAGTTAGCTCAGCTGGGTCGAGTGCCGCCTGCGGGACGAGCTCATCAAAAAAGCGCCACAATGGCGCTCGCCCCCGATCATTCCTCTATTATCGAAACCTCCGGGCAATTAGCTCAGCTGGCTAGAGCGCCACATTGACATTGTGGAGGTCACTGGTTCAAGTCCAGTATTGCCCACCATTCTTGACTGAAAAATACATTGCTGATTCAAGAAAGAATTTTTTGCAGATTAAGGCGATTCTCGGTGAGTTTGAAGGGGAAATTCTGGACCTCGCAAAAATGAAGTCATATGAAAGATTATGGCTGTTAGTTGCAATTTTTCTGGAGATTGAACCATTACGATAATATTGACAAATATAAATAGTATATTAGTATATATTTTGTCAGAATCTCGTATTCCGACAAGTTCCTTAACAGCATTGAGTGCTACGGGTGATGAGCCGGTTTGAGCATCGTGGGCCTCTATGGGGCCTATGCTGCTCGAACCGCGTTTCAAACCTAACCGTTCTTTCTTCCCTCGCAAGAGGGACGGCGTCGGGCCGCAATCCCGATAGGAGAAAATACCATGACCGAGAACACCACGAACACCACGACCGCCGCAACCGTCCACTTCCACTGTGACCGCCTACCTCCATTGGAGTTAGGCGGCGGCAGCGGCCTCACGCCGTCAAAATACGTCCGGTTCCTTATGGAGCTGACGGGCGAGGGAATCGATAGCTGCATCGACCTCTACGACAAGATCGTCCGCCAGGCGATGGCCGGACACTTCAAGCATCTCGACCAAGAGATGTACGGACCATTTAATATGGTCATCGAAGTAATCCGTCACCAGGGCGGGCAGCGGCGCGACGTCTCGGGAATGCGGAACGGATACAGCATGTTCGACACGTCGGAGGACGTGACCGCTACGATCCTGTTCTTCGCACCCTTCAACACGGCATGGCACCTGGCCAAGGTGACCACGAGCGCTGACCGGCCCTGCAACGTCTTCGGGGCAAATGAGGCGAAGCGATGGCAGGCCAAGGCCATCGCGGCGGTCTATCCGGTCTTCGCCGATCAGATCGCCAAGACCGTAAGGTGACGTTGCAACATTTCTTGGGCATGAGCTACGCCCACCCTATAGGTAGTTGTCTCAGGATGGGATGACGGTAGACGCTACCCGCTCTGGATGCAGGTGCGGCATCCATTCAACGCCCATTCGGGCACGCATCGCGGCACTCACTTCGCTGTTCAGGACGACCCCCAGCTTCGGCTGGGGGTTTGTCATACATGTATGTGTAATTTTAAGATCAACATTACAATGGTATTATTCCTCGGATACACTCCACCATCCGTTCCCAGGTCTCAAAAGGCCTTTCTGTCGCGCCTTCACCAGGTTCCAATCAACCTCTCAGTAACCGCTGACCCTGGCTAAATATTAGACTTTTTCATTTTTTATGTTTAAATGTCGTCGCCGCTATGTCTGGCGGTTTGCAACTTCATAACACAGGCAGTCGTTCCCCGGCCTTACGCCGGAAGTGACACTGTATAACCCCAAAGAAGAGGTATGAAATGAATCCTGATCTCCTATATGTGGTGCCCTTTGGGGCGGTGCTGGTGTCCATCGCCACCCTCTCCATGGCGATCCCCCATTGGTGGGAAAAGATCGCTAACCAAGCAAAAGTCATGACGCTCTGCGTGATTCCCGTCCTCTTCTGGGCGGCCTCGCAAGACCTCCGGATGGAGGCGTTTTTACACGAAATGTGGGAAGGGTACGGCGGCTTTATGGCCGCAGTAATACCAATGATGATCGCCGCCGGCAGCCTGGCAATCTCCCTCTCGGTTCGTCCCACACCGTTGAATAACACCTGCATCCTGGCGGCGGGAGCGCTCGTGGCCATGTTCGTCAGCCCCGTCTGTGCTGCCCCCATGATCGCGTACGTTCTCATCGACGTAAACCGCAGCCGCCAATGGAAAAAGCACACATTCTTGTTTCTCATCACGATCGTCGGAAACGTCGGAGGCATGGTTGTCCCCGTCGGCACACCCTTGATCGTGGCCCTACAGCAAGGCATCCCGTTCGCCTGGTTCCTGCAAAATATGCTTGTCCCGGCACTGATCGTAAAAGGCACGCTCCTAACGATGTACTTCGTCTGGGACTCCGCGGCCTACGCGCGGGAAGAAATACAACAACTCAACGCTCACGATGAACTCGGCGAGCCTCAAACTAACCCACTAGTCACGACGACTGGCGGCTGGAACATCATCGTGCTGGCGCTCATGGCCGTCACGATCGCGTCGCAACCGCCACTCTGGCTCGAGCTGTTTATCATGGCCGCGCTCGTGTCCACGGCCTGGTGGCTAGTACCGCGTGCCGACCAAGCTCGCGCCAACAATAAGTTCTCGTGGCATGGCAGCCAGGAAATCGCGGTGCTGTTCGCGGGAATTTTCGCCACCATGACGCCCGCCCTCTTACTGCTCAAGGAGCACGGCGGAGCCCTAGGGTTGCAGACGGCCCTTCAGTTTTTTCTCGTTTGTGCCTTGTTGTCCGGCATTCTGGACAATGCACCTACGCTCGCCTGCTTCCTCACCCTCGGGGCCACGGTGCGACAGGTCCAAACCCCGGTTGAACTTACTCAAGCGGACCCCGTCCTCCTAGCTGTGGTCTGCGCCGGTGCAGTGGTAGGAGGCGCCCTCACCTATCTCGGCAACGCCCCGAACATGGCGGTGCGATCGATTGCCACCGAACGAGGTATACCGATGCCAAACTTCGTCGCCTTTACCGTCTACCAAGTCCCCATCGTTTTGATCGCCTGTTTCCTGCCGATCATCCTCTATTTCCGCCTGTTCTAAACAAACGACGACTGCCTCAAGAAACGCGCCGTCGCTGCCCCTGGCAACGACCCCTGTACCACTCCGTGGTGCAGGGCTTTGGCTTGCCTGCGGATCATCTTCCCACCAGCGATCACTCTTTCTCTGCGCCGCCCACACTCATCGATGATGACCATCCACCACTGACGTTCAGCCAAAAATTAACCAACATCCCGCCAGACCTCTTCACGAAAAAAGGTGCCTATTGCCATCACGGCCACCTACCGACCTGGCATTGTCTGTGACAGGACGGTCATTGGGATGCTGCCCTCCTCTACCCCACCACTGCGAAAGAGTGGCCACCAAAAAGAACCATCGACCCAGCTCTCGTGAGCTAGGGTCGATGGACGTGTGCCGTCACACGGAACGGCGCTGGAGGAAAGAGCGAGCGGCGGAGATACTCGCCCTAGAGGGGTTACAAGCCAAACACGACGGTGGGGAAAAATAGCCACGAAAGGGCAATGAGAATGCCCGTACCACCCAGAATGGCCTCGGCATAGGAGGGGAAATCACCTGAGCGTTGCCGCCACCTATCGAAAATCCCGGCGCCAGCGCAGAGACCAAGCCCCGTTGCCAACACCGAAAATACTCGCGTCAGTGGACTCAAGGACACAAACCAGTCATAGCCGCCAAAGTAGACGACACCAGACAGACAGATGATGACCAGCCCCTTGCTACCAAGGAAGGCTGTCATCTGGAGGGCAAAATTGTCCCGCCAAACAATAGGGGCGCCGCGAGGACCGAGGGTCTGGCTGCGGATCAAAAAGCATCCCGCCAGGAGAACCTCAAGCAACCCGGTGCCAAAGAAGAGAGCAACAATTGTCATTTTCATACCAAGACTCCGATCACCGCCGCAGAAGAGAAAGACCTCTAATTATCTTATAGAATTAAAAACAAATATTGTCAATCATCAATCAAAAGCAACGAAGATCCGAGAGGGGGTAACAAATAATTATGAAACATATACATACCAATGCAAGACAGGCAACCGGACAAAAAGGAGGTTTTCTGCTACAATTAGGGGATTCCTATGAATACCACCCCCATCGTCCCCCACGACTTCGGCGAGCCCCTCCTCGAATGGGAAGCCCTCATCGAACCCGTGCATAACCGCTCGCGCCGTTGGTACAGCCTGACGGGCACGGGCGTGATCGGCATCGCGGCGTTTTCCATCCTGACGGGCGCTTGGTCGGTGGCGCTGGTGACACTCCTGTGCGCCGGTTTATACGTTTTGGCTCACAATCACACGCCTAGTCCTCGTCGTCTGGCGGTCTACGAGCACGGCTTGGTTTTTGATGGGGCCTACCACACTTGGAAAGAATTCAGCTCATTCTGGTTTTTGCGCACGCGCGAGTTCACACAACTTCGCTTAGAACGCGTCGATGGCCGCCAGGGTACCGCCATCCTCACTGGTTCCATCAATCCAGATCGACTAAAACAGTTGCTTTCGGCCTATATACCCGAAGATACAAAAAAGACTGAAAATATTTTGGACACTATTTCAAGAATTTGTAAACTATAACCCAATGCGCTTCTGGGACCTCCCCCCGACCGGCGCCTGGAAACTGGCTCTCGCCCAAGAGTCACGTTTGCTGCGTCAGAATGTACCCAACAACCCTCCCCCACCCAACAACCCCAACACTCCCGCGCCCACGCCACCACCGCCTACCAACCAGATGCGCGATGCCCAGAATTTCTATAACCAACATTATCGCCAGACACTCGAAGGCGAGGGGCAAGAAGTCCTCAATGCCGCACACGTCCGAACGCGCATTGGCGCGCTGCAAACCAAGGTGCAAACATACCGGCACGCCATTACGGCGCAGCTGGAAAAAGCCCAGCGCCTGGAGTCACTTCTCCCCAACGCGGCCGGGCTCACCGCTCAGCTGCAAAATCTCGACCGCGACCTGGCGTTTGAGAGTACGAATCTGAGCGGCATGGCCGACATCGCCGCCACGATCGACCGGTGGGAGCGCGGCCAATTACCGCCGACGGACATGGCCGCCTGGCTGCGCACGGCGCACGGCGTCGATATCGGCGAGGACTGGCGCCAGATGGGCGAAGGCACCGAGATCAACGCTGTCGAACAACAAATCGCCGCCACGCGCGGCCGCCGCGCTGTCGACCCGCTCGTCGACGGCGAGCTGCCGGACATCAGCGACGAGCTCTTATGGCCGACGCTCAATCCGAGCAGCCGGCAGTACGTGGTCAACACCCTCGGCGGCATGGCCGGTATGGGCGCCCGGTCTCC
>CAZXIV010000025.1:0-12473 GCA_964640945.1 uncultured Candidatus Peribacteria bacterium
GGAAGAGGACTAAGACAAGCGGAAAAAAAGATGGTGCCCGCCAGAGCCCCACCCCGGATGTCATACGGCGCGAGCACGGAGAAATCGAGGGGCAGGGTCGTGAGGTCGATTGCCGCGGCCGCACCGGCCAAAGAGGTAATGGTGCCGCGAACCGTGCGCTTACCAAAAGCCAACGCACGGGCGAGACCCTCTTCGCCGGAGCCGACCCAAAGATCGATGCGGTGCACGTCGCCATTGAGCACGTTGATGGCGCCGCCGCGGTCGTGGACAGTGACCGTGCCAATGCCGTCGAGCTTGATGGTGGTCCCGAAGGGATAACTGGCCGGCGCAGCCACCATCCCCGGATAGACGGCGGTACCGTCGGCGCCGCGGAGGCCCTCGCCGTTCATGCGCTTGTCGGCAATCTCACTGCCCATGACATAGCAACATTGCCCCGGCAACGGCGAGTAGTAGGCCGTCAGGACAAAGTCACGCGTGGTGCCCGCCGCCACGGACGGATCGGAGGCAGCCGCCGAGAGTGGCAGCAGCGGCACGAGCACCGTCAGCAACGACAGGGCGGCCATCCGGGTATGAAGTGTGTATTTGAGCAATCCCGTCAGTATACCAAAAAAATGGGGTCGCTGAAAGTCTAGGAGGCTTCACTCTCCGGCGTCTTCAGCGGGCAGGAAGACCATCCGTTCGCGACGGATGCCAAACTGCCCGGGAAAATACACGCCCGGCTCGATCGCCAGGACTTCGCGCGGCAGCAAGCGCTTGGCGGGCCCCGGCGACAGGACGGGGATTTCATGCGTGGTCAGGCCGACACCGTGACCGAGGGCATGCGTGAAAGCAGCCTCCATCCCCGCCGCCCGAAACACTTTGCGGACCGCTTCATCCACTGCCGCCGTACGTGCGCCCACTGTGCACTTGGTGATCGCCACCTCGAGCGCCGTTGTCACCGCGTCGCAGGCACGGGCTTGGGCAGAGGTAGGATCGGCGGTGAAGTAGATCTCCGAGAGATCGGCCCCGTACCCGCGATACACCGCGCCCACATCTACCTGCACCAAATGCCCTTTTTTAAGGATGCGCGTGGTGGCGTGGTGATGCGGATGGCTGGTGTGCGTGCCGAAGGCCACGACCGGATCGAAGGCGAGTCCGTCGGCGCCGAGATCGTGCGCCCAGAGGGCGAACTTCCAGGCCAGCTCCTTTTCGGTCACTCCTTTGCGCAGCACGCCGGGCACGCGGCGCAGCATCTCCTTGGTGATGCGCTCGGCGCGGCGCAGGCAGGCAATCTCACGGTCGTCCTTCTGGCGACGGAATTCTTCGATCAGCCCGCGCGTGCGCACCCAAGTGGGCGACGGGCAGTGCTTCTTCCAACGTAGTAGTTGGGCCACCCGAACGTACTCGGCCTCGAAGCCGATGCGCTCGTAGCGCTTGGCGTCCTCCCACAGCCGCGCCACATCCACAACTTCGACACCCGGCAAGGCGGCGGCTGTGGCCTCCTCGAGGTACAAGGGGCTCACATACAGACGACCGACGCGCGAGGTTAGGAGGAGTGCCCCCGAAGAGAGCTCCACACCGGTGAGGTAACGCACGTTCTTTGGCTCTGCGATGAGTAGAGCGGTTAATCCGGTGCCCTGGAGGACAACCGAGGGCGAGAGGGGGCGCATGCTCTAGCGGGAAGAGGGTATTTTGTGGTATCATAGGGAGAAATGCCAAACATCCATTTGACACTCAAACGTTTCCTGGCGGCCTGCCTTCTGGGCGCCGTGCTTGGCGCAGGAATGCCCGCACTCGTGCTCGCTGCCACCTATGACGGCGGCGGCGTGATCCAGGGGATTGAGGAGGCCGCCGGTGTGGGCGTGCCCCAGGGCAGCTTGGCCGATTTTATCAGCGCTACGATTAGCCGCGCAGTCAGCTACGCCACGCTCGCGGCGCTGCTCGTGATTGTGGTCGCGGCCTTCATGCTCATTCTTGGCTTCGGCAACGACGAGTGGAAAGAGCGCGCCAAGAAGGCAATCATCTACACGGCCATCGGCTTGGTGATACTCTTCTTCGCCCAGGTGATCGTCGATTTCTTCGCCAGCGCGGGCCAAATCGACATCAGCGGCCCCGTCCTGAACGTCATCAGTACGCTCGTGCACTACTCCACACTGGCCGCCCTGCTTGCGATTGTGGTGGCCGGCATGATGTTCATCATCAGCTTCGGCAACGAGGAGCGGAAGGAGCACGCCAAGCGCATCATTCTCTACGCCATTATTGGACTCATTATCCTGTTCTTCGCCCAGGTCATCGTCGATTTCTTCGCTGGCGCCGGGCAGGTCGACATCACGGATGTCATCCTCAGCATCATCGGCATGCTTGTGCACTACTCCACCATCCTGGCTTTGCTCGCCATTGTGGTGGCCTGCATCGTGCTTATTCTCAGTTTCGGCAACGAAGAGCGTAAGGAACAGGCCAAGCGCATCATTCTCTACGCCATCATTGGACTTCTCATCCTGTTCTTCGCCCAGGTCATCGTCGATTTCTTCGCTGGCGCAGGGCAGGTCGACATCACTGGGGTCATCTTCAGCATCATCGACACCATCTTGAGCTATGCGCAGCTGGCGGCTCTGCTTGTGATTGTGGTCGCGGGCTTCTACCTCATCCTAAGTTTCGGCAACGAGGAGGCGAAAGAGAGCGCGAAGCGCATGATTATCTACGCCATTGTCGGTCTGCTGATTTTGTTCTTCGCGCAGGTGATCGTGAACTTCTTCGCTGGCGGCGGCATTGCCTTCGACATTAGCGGCGACGTGCTCGCCATCATCAACACCATTCTGAGCTACGCACAGCTGGCGGCTCTGCTCGTGATTGTGGTCGCCGGCTTCTACCTCATTCTGAGCTTCGGCAACGAGGAGGCCAAAGAGAGAGCCAAGCGCATGATCATCTACGCCATTGTCGGTCTCCTCATTCTCTTTTTCGCCCAGGCGATCGTGAACTTCTTCGCTGGCGGCGGCTTCACCTTCGACATTAGCGGCGAAGTTTTCAACATCATCAACACCATCCTGAGCTATGCGCAGCTGGCGGCCCTGCTTGTGATTGTGGTCGCCGGCTTCTACCTCATTCTGAGCTTCGGCAATGAGGAGGCTAAGGAACAAGTAAAACGCATGATCATCTACGCCATTGTGGGTCTCCTTATTCTCTTCTTCGCCCAGGCGATCGTGAACTTCTTCGCTGGTGGTGGCTTCACCTTCGACATTAGCGGCGAGGTTCTGAACATTATTAATGCCATCCTGAGCTACGCGCAGCTCGCCGCTCTGTTCGTGATTGTGGTGGCGGGTTTCTACCTCATCCTCAGCTTCGGCAATGAAGAAGCAAAGGAACGGGTAAAACGAATGATCATCTACGCCATTGTCGGTCTGCTGATTTTGTTCTTCGCGCAGGTGATCGTGAACTTCTTCGCTGGTGGCGGCTTCACCTTCGACATCAGTGGTGAAGTTTTCAACATCATCAACACCATTCTGAGCTACGCGCAGCTGGCGGCCCTACTCGTGATTGTGGTCGCGGGCTTCTACCTCATCCTCAGCTTCGGCAATGAGGAGGCAAAAGAGAGTGCCAAACGCATGATCCTTTACGCCATCGTCGGCCTCCTTATTCTCTTCTTTGCCCAGGCGATCGTGAACTTCTTCGCTGGCGGCGGCATTGCCTTCGACATTACCGCCGACGTGCTCGGCATCATCAATACCATCGTGAGCTACGCTTCGCTGGCCGGTGTCTTCGTCATCGTCATCGCGGGCTTCTACCTCATCCTCGGCTTCGGCGATGAGGAAGTGAAGGAGCGGGTCAAGCGCATGATTATCTACGTCATCGTTGGCCTGCTCATCATCTACTTCGCGCAGTTCATCGTGAACTTCTTCGCTGGTGGCGCCACCAACGTCGACCGCGGACCGATCGAGCAGTTGCTCATCACCATCACGAACTACCTCGCGCTCGCGGCTGTCATCACGGTGGTGGTGGCGGGCATCATCCTCATCCTCAGCTTTGGCAACGAGGAGCGCAAGGATCAAGCCAAGCGCATCATCTTCTACACCCTCGCCGGACTCTTCATTGTTCTCTTCTCGCGCGTCATCGTCAGGTTCGTCTTCGATCTCGCCGGCGCCGTCTAATGCCTCTCCTTGCCACCATCCGCCGGCCCATTCTCGTCCTCACCATCGTGCTCGGGGTCTTGGCACCGTCGGCGGCGCTCGCGGCCGAGGCCCCCGTCATCACGCTCCAGGCCGGCGACATCCTGCAGCTCATGCCCGTGGGCTTGCCAACCGCAAAGGTCGGCTGGGCCCTGACGCAGGACGGCGTCTTCAAGGGTGCAAGCCGCGAATCGATCTTCGTCTCGCGCTTTGTGCAAACAGGCAAATACGCCCTCAAACTTGAGACAATCGACCTGCCCGTCACCATCTCCCAAAATTTCTCGATCATCGTCGAGGCTCGCCGGGACCCGGCCAACACCGAGACATCCGGCCCGCGTTTCACGCCCACGCCCGATGCCGGCGGCCGTCTCGTCTTTCCAGCCGATGGCCTCCTGATAGTGCGCGCCTTGAGCGCCAACGAGCGCCCCGCGCTAGACCTAGACGCGCAGGTCGACAGTGACGACGACGGCGACACCAAGAACGACCGCGATACCACTGCCACGCTGCTCACCACCGACGGTGTTCCGCTGCGCCTCTGGTTCGCATCGACTACCGTCACTCAGCGCTTCATCTTGGTGGAGCCAAGCCCGGCCGCCCCACTCACACTCTTGTCGAAGGAGGCGGCGGTGGACGCCGGCATCGAGCCGCCCGTCCTCGATATCATCGCTCTCGATGACGGCACGGGCTTGGTCACGTTCGATCTCGGCTTCCGCGGCTCACCCCCGCCGCCCTATCCCCTGTTGTTGCAATGGGATTTTGGCGACGCCAGCTCCAGTCTCCTCGGCCGCCCCATCCACCGGTACCTGGAAACCGGCGAGTATGCCGTTACCGTGCGCTTGGTCAATCTCAATACCGGCGTGATGGTGGCTGAGCGTACGGAGCGCGTGACGATCGCCGAGGTGCCCGCCATTCCAACTATGACTTCATCGAGCAGCTCGACTGCAGCCGTCAGTAGCGCCAGCTCGTCGGTTCCGACGACGGTCACGGCCAGCGGCACTCCGTGGCTGCAACTCATCATCATCGGCCTGATCATCTTCATCGTCTGCGCCATCATCGGCGCACTGATCGTGATGGCCCTCGGCCGCATGAGCGGAAACGGCCTGCAGACCCAACTGACGAAGATCGATGAGAAGCTGCGCGCTGTGCCCATTAAGGATGAGAAAGCACCCAAGGATAGCGCGCCGCCCACACTGGTGGTGACAACCGAACCGCGCCGCCCCACGCCCGCCGCCGCCACGGCACCCGGTGAACCGCAAATCGACCAGGCGAACGCCCCGAGCTGGCTCAAAAAGGGTCTCGCCGAAGCCGCCACCACGCCCGCCCCGGCGCCCGCACCCACCCCGACAAAGGTGGCTACCGCGCCCACCCCGATGCTGAGTGAGGTGCCACCCGTCCCGAAGCCGACCCCCGCCCCAGTGGTGGCAGCGCCCGTCCGTGCGCCCATCCTCCCCACTCCCGTCGCTGCGCCGGTAGCACCCAAACCTGCCCCCACGCCGGTGCCGGTAGCGCTGGCCCCCAAAGCCCCGGCCCCGACGTTTGCGCCCCCGCTGCTGCCCGCCTCGGTCGTGACACCAACACCCACGCTTCCTCCACCGCTCCCGGCCTCTGTGGTCACCCTCACGCCGGTACCTGTTACACCCCAGGCCGTCATAACGCCTCCTCCGGCGGTCGTAACCGTCTCGCCGACGCCGGCTCCCGCCGCTTCTCCGGCCGTGACAGTCATCGTCAATAACGCCGCTCCGGCTCCTGTCCAAAACAGCCAACCGACGGCGGCCCCCAAGCCAGTGGCCCCGACACCGCCGGTCGCTTCTACCCCGGTCGTACCGCCCGTGTCCGTGCCAGCCCCCAAGCCTGTTCCCCCACCCGCCCCCGCTCCAGTCGTGCCCGTCGTGACAGCCACGCCGACTCCGACCCCCGGACTGGCGGCGACCCTCGCCCCACCAAAATCCGTCATTCCGCCCGCACCAGTCACTGCTCCCACCCCTCGCGTCGCCCCCACGACTGGATCAACTGCGGCCCCAATCACGCCGCCAACGACCGCCACGCCTGCGACCAAACAAGCGATCGCACCCGTTCCAACCACGTCCGTCGCCACTCCCGCCCCCCTGGCGCCGTCGCTCACTCCTACCCCAGCCCCAGTGACCGTGCCGGCCGTTCTCCCTGGTCCCATGGTCCCACCGGAGGCAGCGACGCCGGCCGCGGCCACGCCCCTGGTTGCACCGCCCGCTCCTCTGTCTGTGACCAAGACCGTTCCGGTGCCGATCGTGCCCGCTAAGACCGCTCCTTCTCTCCCTCTGCAGAGACCACCTACGCCTGTCTCGGTGTCCAAACCCACACTCGCTGTCCCGCCTGTGCGCTTAGACCCCATGCCGACACCTCTGGTACAAAGCCGGCCACCGGTCCCCACTCCCAAGCCTGTTCTCGCCCCGACCCCGGCTCCCACCCCGAGTGTGATCGTGGCTCCGGTGAGATCGACGGTGACGACCGCCCCCGTGCCTCACTCCCCCCTTATCCGCCAGGAAGGCGAACTCCAAAGCGACGTTGAAGTGGCCATCATCCGGGCCGATAACCTGACGCCCCCGGGAAATAGCCCGCAAACAGGCAAAGCTTAAGTTGGCGCCAGGAAGGGGTCGAGGTACACTCTGCGGGCGTTTTACGAATGGCGATCCTCGCTCAGCTGGGTCGACCATGACATCACTGACATATGGCGATCGTAGCTCAGCTGGTTAGAGCATCTGGTTGTGGTCCAGAGGGTCGTGGGTTCGAACCCCATCGATCGCCCCATTACTTCCACACATCAACAGGATTATCGCGATCGTAGCTCAGCTGGGCCGCCGAGCTTTTAAGCGAGGCGCACTAAAAAGCCCAGCGCGAAGCGCATCTGGTTGTGGTCCAGAGGGTCGTGGGTTCGAACCCCATCGATATAAAGTTCGGCTACTTCGATCCGCCGGACGGAAGAGCACCTCACGATTGCCACTCTCCAGAATCGGGCCCATGCTCCTCTCTTATTTCTTATCTGATAAACCCGCATCAACCTCGTAGACCGACTCGCAGCGCACACGATTTAAGATCGCCGCCTCTAGCACTCGACGATGCTCCTGCTCCAGCTCTGTATCAGGCCCCCTCGTGATTTCTCCAGGCGCCGCCATCACGCCAACTGCGTACCATTTGTCCTCAACCTGAAAGACGACGCAACTCTCGGCGACAACTCCTTCGGCATGGAGTGACCGAACGACGTCATCATGCCAATCATTCATAAGCCGTTGCCCGTGCTGGCGGAGCGAATTCACCATCTCGGGACGCAACTGTCGAACAGCGATTTTAAGCATAGTGATGAAAGAATGGGGTGCCGGTCGGCACCCCCAAGGTTGTTGCTAAAGCCGTCCTTGTTCACGTGGTGCAGGACCAGCAGATTTCGGCGTCGGCACTGGGCCAGAACTCGGCGGGCGGCTCCTCCTGGAAGACCTCCTTGTAGCGGGCCAGCGTCCCGTCGAAGTAGCGCGGCTTCAGGGCATCGCGTTCGGCGTCGTTCAACGTGGGCTGGTGGTGGATCATCCCGCCTTCCGGCCGAACCGAGCGAGAGAACGCTTCGTAATCGCGGGAGAACAGGAGGTGGGCGTGCCACAACTCGTCCACGGCGTTGGAGATCGGGAACTTCTCGCCGGGAAAGGCGGCCACCAGGGTGAGGAAGCGGCGGTACTCGCGCTCCATGCGCGACACGTGATTGGGGTCCATCTGCTTGCGGACGACGAGGAACAGACAGGGACGCTGCAAGTCGAGCTGCGCCACCTACGTACGGACGTTGGGCATGCGGTCGAGAGTCGCCACCATGAGGAGGCTCCAGGGGGTTCGAAGGAACAGGAACAACACTGCGGTTACAGTGCCTATGTTCAATATACTTGTCAAAGACACTTAAACCAGTGTCCTATGCACGTACTGATTACTGCCTAAGCAGCGGATTTTGGTGTCCACAGCAAAGCGAAAGTAACCTGAACCATCGCTGCCCCCATTCACACTCCTCATTGACGCCCGTCCTCCGCCACGTAGGATGGAACCATCTCAGCCACCGGTTTGTCCTCGGCACCGTTCGGCGCGCTCCGCCCAGAAGTCATCTCGGAGCGCACCGGCGATTTTCGCGTGCCCAGGAATCTGCCGGTGTCCGCCTGAGCACGATCATTCGCACCATGGCCTGTCTATTGGAGACGGGCTGTTTGTTCATGTCTACGTGCACAAGCCGCCCGTCTCCTCCACCCCGAAGGAGCGGCAAGAACCACATTCAGAAGGATCCTCTTATGCCGATCTCGGCCCCCGACTACGATCTCGTCGGCCTCTCTCCGGGGCCGACAGCAGGGTCCACCCTGCTTACCATCCCCTACTCCGGACTGACACCCGCCGCCCTCCGCCAGAGCGAGGCGGGCAAACAATTCCTCGACAATAGCCGCTGGTACGACGAGTACGAACTCGTCGAACCGGCCGGCACCTACGACGTCTACCTATTTGTACCAGAAGCGGCTGGCCGCACCTGGCCGGAACAGCTCGCGCTCGTCGACACTCTCTACCCGGCATTCCAGCCAACGCCTCTCTGTCTTGGCTTGGCCGCCGCCCTCCTCGCTCGCCAGCAAGGCCTTATGCTTCCCGACGGCATCATCCGCTTAAAGGAGCAGAAAGACCGGGATGGCCGACTGCAGCTGACTATCCGTCACGGCCGAATCTATGTCGAATCCCGCTTCTTCGACCATCTCACCGAACCGCAGATACACCTCAGCATCTGCCGCCCCGCACTCTTGTAGTGTCCATCGCCCCTGGTACATACCAGGGGCGGTTTCTCCATGGCCCCGCCCCACCGCGTAGACGCTCCTTTTCGTAAAAGTCGACTTTTTCCTTCGCACACTGCCCCAAACGACGTAGGCTCAGTGTCGCTATTTGCTATTGACTTAAAAATGTTTTATAATAACATTTAGCAACCCAGACGCCAAACCAGTGCGTTTAGGTATTTCTGTCCTCTTTTACACCATCGCTCTCATGAAAGGGCCGCCATGAAGGAAGTGTTCCGGGCTTACGCGCCTAGCGTTGCCAAGTACCGCGGAGTATTCGTAGTCACGACTGTCTTCATGGTCATGGGGGTGGCGGCCAAGAGCCTCTACCCGTTCTGTCTGAAGATGATCCTCGACGCTTTTGTCGCCAACGATACGGGCGAAGTTCTGGAGCGCGCGCTGCTGTACATCGCGGGCACGTTCCTCCTCACCCACGCCATCTGGATGATCTACGACCTGATGATCATCCGCTTCGAGGCTGGCGTCATGCGCGATCTCGACCAGCGCAGTTTCGCAGCGGTCATTGGCCAGTCGATGCGCTTTTTCGAGAACTCCTTCGCGGGGTCACTCGTCAAAAGCGCGAATCGCTTCCGCCACGCATTCGAAATGATCGCGGACGCGTACTTCTTCCAGATCGGGCGGAGTATCAGCATGATCGTCATCACGTTGGTGATCTTCACCATCGAGAAGCCGATGCTCGCGCTGGTCTTTGGCGCCTGGTGCGTCCTATTCATCCTCTTCAATCTCCGGACCGCCAAGATCCGCTACCGCCTCTCGAAAGAAGAAGCGGACGCGGACTCGGCCTGCGGCGGGGCGTTCGCCGACGCGTTCGGCAACGCCGCCACCGTCAAGGCCTTCGGTCGGGAGAAGGAGGAGATGGAACGCTTCGACGGATACATAGACACGTGCTTTAAGAAGCGGACGCGCGCCTGGCTCGCCAGCATCCGGATCATGCGCAGCCAAGGCGTCCTGATGTCGATCCTGGAGTTCGCCATCATCTGGTGGCTCATCACGGGCTGGCGGGCGGGGACGGTGACCGTAGGCGACTTCATGTTATTTCAAACCTACGTGATCCTGCTCATTCAACAGCTCTGGGACTTCGGGTCCCAGCTCCACCGCGTGTACCAGAACATCGCGGACGCCAAGGAGATGGCGGACATCATTGCGCTCAAGCCCGAAGTGAGCGACGCACCTCAGGCCCAGCGCCTCCAGGTGACAGAGCCCAAGATCGAGATCGACGCCGCGACGTTCCAATACGTCGAGGGCACCGCGCCAACCATTGACCGCCTCAGCTTGACCATCCGGCCGGGCGAGAAGGTCGCCCTCGTCGGGGAATCCGGCGGCGGCAAGACGACGATCGTGAAGCTGCTCCTGCGGCTCTACGACCTGGGCCACGGCTCCATCCGCATCGACAACCAGGATGTGACCGGCGTCACCCAGGCGAGTCTGCGCCAACAGATCGCCATTGTCTCGCAGCAGCCGGAACTCTTCCACCGCACCATCGGTGACAACATCCTCATCGGGCGGCCCGACGCGACCCGGGAGGAAGTTATCATCGCCGCGAAGCGATCGCACGCCTGGGAATTCATCTCGCAGCTGCCGAAGGGGCTTGATACCAAGGTCGGCGAACGCGGTGTGAAGCTCTCCGGAGGCGAACGGCAGCGGGTGGCGTTGGCGCGGGCATTCCTCACGGGTGCGCCCATCGTGATTCTGGACGAAGCCACCTCGGCGCTGGACAGCCAGACCGAGAGTTACATCCAGGAAGCGATCGCCAACCTCATGGTGGGACGCACCGTCTTGGCCATCGCCCACCGCCTCTCCACCATCGCTGGGGCCGACCGCATCGTCGTGGTGGAAAAAGGAAAGATCGTCGAAGCAGGCGATCACCTCTCCCTCCTAAAACAACAAGGCGTGTATGCCAACCTCTGGTCCCACCAGAGCGGCGGCTACATCGCTTAAACCGAACCATTCCGTCGCCAGCCTCACCCGAGGCTGGCGATTTTTTCGGACCTCAAAAAACGACCCAGCCTTTCGGCCAGGTCGTCCATGCAGAAAAAATGGTGTTGGTGTGCGTTATTGATTGCTGAGCACCTGGCCGCGGATCTCACCATTGGGGTAGGTAATCGTGTGGACGTTCACATACACGTTGCCCGCCAGGATGGCGTTGCGCTGGTCGTTCGTCAGATTGGTCCAGACACCAGAGGCGCTATTGTTGTTGAACGTAATGGGAAAGAGGGCGCTGCCGGATACACCCGGAGCACCGAGGTGGAAGTGGGCGTCCGTAATGGAGGAGCTAAGGTTCTGAACGGTGATGTCATAGCGCAAGCCGTCGGATTGCAGCGTGTACGACGCGGTGCCCGTGCCGAGCGACGCGGTGAGCGGCACTTCCTGCGTACCATTCAGATCGCCCCGCAGAGAAGTGTTCTCGAGGTCGTAGACGAAGCTCGCGTCATCCGCGAAACTTAAGCCATCCTTGGTGAGCAGATTATTCACGGCCAGACGGTAGGGAGCCTGGGAGCGGAGCGACGTATTCAGGTAGAGATCCGCCGAACGATCGGTGATGTTCGAGACGCTACCGACAACCACATTGGCGCCCGAGCTCGTCAGTGTGTAGCGGGCAGCCTCGGCCAAGCGGACACGGTCGACGTCGAGCGTAAAGGTGACACGGATGCGACTGCCCGAGAGCGGGACGACCGACGATATTTGCGCCGCCTCGGTGGACGGAGCGCTAAAGATGAAGGTGTCATCGAAGGTGCTGCCGGCACTCGTGCGCAAGTCATTCACCGACAACTGATAGGAGGCTGTTCCCAAGAGTGAACCGCTGAGGTTCAATTGCACGTGGCGGGCATCCAGCCAAACCGCGGTCGAGACGGACAGCGACATGCCACTCATAGTGCGACTCAGCTGGTAGCGAGCCGTCTCTTCGGCGCGCTCTTCTTGCAGATCTTCATTAAAGACCACTTCCAGCTGTGAGTGGGAACGAACGAGCACATCGATCATCTGGGCGCTGGCCACCGTGGTTGGCGACGTGAAGGTACGACTGTCGCTAAAGAAAGCGCCAGTGGTCGTGGAAAGTTGGTCCACGTACAGGACATAGAGCGTATTGCTGCGCAGGGCAGAAGAGAGTCCCAGTTCGACGGTACGGTCACTCAGGAGCACGGCGCTTTGGACTTCAATCTCGCTGTTGTCGCTAACGCGCTGGAGCGTGTAGCGCACGATGCTCTCCGCCCGCGCTTCACTAAGATCGACCGCAAAGGCGAGGCGCAGATGGGTGTCATTCGCCACCGAGACGCCTGTCAGCGATGCCTGAGAAGGGCCACAGTCCTCGCCGTAGCGCAGGTTCTGTTGGGCGCGATGGAACATAGTGATCATCTCGGCACGGTTCATGTAGGCCCCGGGGCGAACACGACCCGAGGTGCCGGCGTCACCCTGCAAAATACAGCGGTCGGCAGCCGCCTGAATGGTCTGGTCGTACCAATCGCCAACGGAGACGTCACTGAAGCGCGGGGCAAGAGCG
>CAZXIV010000026.1:0-12355 GCA_964640945.1 uncultured Candidatus Peribacteria bacterium
CCCCCGTGGCGCGACACCCCTCCACCCTGACTTGGGATGTGAACATCTAAACATCCCTCTCCAGCGTGGCCGCCTCGTTTCGGTGCCTGGTGTGATACAGAACCCTTCCATAGTTCTACGAATCCCGTAGCGCACATCGGTTGGTTGCCTGCGGAGGGGCGCGCCGTGCCGGGGGTGAAGGGGCACTACCCTGTTATTGCACCAGGCTGCTACTTGAGCACCGTCCGGCAGAACCATGGAGAGGGGCCCGGCGCGCAGCGTTTTTTGCTCCACTTTTTGTCGCGCTGACAAAAAGTGGAAAACCGTTGGTTGGCAGAAACCTAAGAAAATAAAGAAAACAGTCAGTGAACCACATAATGATCACCCTAACGGCTTCTCAATCTGACTCAGTGGCACTTCATCGAGAGGACGATTGATGGCGGGCGTACGGACGCCAGCGCGACGCTTGATGATGCGACGGACAACCAGATAGACAATGCCACCGGCGGCCACGGCGCCACCCATGCTGAGCAAGAGCGTGCCGAGCTGTGAATTGGTGCAATCGTCGGCGCAGAAGGGACCGCCGTCGCAGGCCTCGCCGCTATCGACAATGCGGTCGCCACAGATGGGATCGGTGCAATCGGAGCGGCAGGCGTCGGCCGTCAGGTTGGAGTTGTCACGGCCATCATCGCAATCCTCGCCCATTTGCACCACGCCGTCTCCGCAACGCGCCAAGCGGCAAGACGTGTTGCAGTCGTCGGTATTATCGCTGTTGCCGTCGTCGCAATCTTCGATGCTGTCCTGGACACCATCACCGCAAGCCGGACGCATGCAATCGGTGCGGCAGCGGTTGGGAATAGTGTCGGAATTCACGCCGCCCTCATCGCACTCCTCGTCCCCCTGAATAACGCCGTCGCCACAGCTGGCGGCGAGACAATCGTTACGGCAGTAGTCGTTATTCACACGGTTGCCGTCGTCGCACTCCTCATCGGCTTGCAGGACGCCATCGCCGCAACGCATCCTCTTACACTGGCTGCTGCACGCATCGTCTTCGATCTGATTGCCGTCGTCACACTCCTCATCAGCTTGCACCGCACCGTCGCCGCAGAGTGTGACGAGGCACGACGCGGTACAACGGTCGCGATCGTTGCGATTGCCGTCATCGCACTCCTCCCCCACTTGCAAGACGCCGTCGCCGCACAGCTCTAGATCGGCCTGCAACTGGGCGAAGGCCGGGGTGGCATGTGTGCCCATAGCCACCGCAGCGACGCCGGCGACAATGAGCCGAAAGCGGAGAGAAGATGCAACCATCTCTTAATAATAGCACTTTTTCTGACTATTGTCAGCCCTCCTCACTTGTCAAAAGAACCAGGCGAGTACGGAATAACTAGGTATTAGGCGGAGCCCCGGAGGCTCTGGTAGACTTTGTCGCATGCCTAAAGCCGATCTCCTGATTGCCGAAGACGATCCTGTTCTTCGCCAGCTCTACCAGCGCAAATTCTCGCTCGAAGGCTATCAGATACGGACGGCGAATGACGGCGAGGAAGCCGTAAAAATGCTGACGGAACAGCTGCCCAGCCTGCTCGTATTAGATATCAATATGCCTAAAATGGATGGTTTCCAGGTACTCGAGCTCCTACCCAAGGAGAAGCGCACCTTCCCGGTGATTATGCTCAGTAACCTGGCCGATGAACGCACCCTCGCTCGCTCGAAGGATTTAGGCGCGGATGGCTTCCTGATTAAGAAAGACATGACGATCAAAGGCCTCGTGGAGCTGGTCGAGAAGCTCATTAACCTGCGGAACCCGCAGTGAACGCCGGTTTGAGCGCGAAGAATAGCTGAAAAACATGAGAAAACGTGCTATACTGGTACGATCCCTTTAGTCATGCAGGTCCTGCTCGTCATCCTCGGCGCCTCCCTCGCTTTTGCCGGCGTGGTCGCGCTCTTTGTGTTAAAAAGCCGGATGGCAGCCGATCGCAAGCGTATGGAGGACTTGGTTTTCCTGCAATTGCTCGTACCAAAAAAGGAAAGCCGCGAGGAGAAGGACGACCAAAGCGACCAGTTCGGCAAGGATTTCCGCGAAGTGATCGGAGTGATGGATCATCTCTACCAATCGCTCCACAGCCTGTATAACGGCGGCCCCGACCGGCACCTCCACGGCCAGCAGTTTTTCTCCCTCGAATACGCCGCGTTAGCAGGCGAAATCTTATTCTTCGTCGTCTGTCCGCGCCGCCTGGCCGGCTTGGTGGAAAAGCAGATCACGTCGTTCTACCCCGATTGCATTATGAGCGAGGTGGAAGACTACAACATCTTTACGCCGCAGTCGGTGGCCGAAGCCAAGACGCTCATGCCATCCCAACCCTGGACCTCGGTCTTCAAGACCTACCAGAGCCAAAAGAGCGACCCGCTCAACTCGATCACCAACGCCTTCAGCAAACTCAAGAGCGATGAGGGCGCCGCCGTGCAGATTGTGCTCCGCCCCGCGAAGAGCGGCTGGCAGAAGGATCTGCAGGATGAGGCCACGAAACTGCTTAACCCTAAAAAGAAGAAGAGCGGATTCTCTACGCTCAATCCCCTGCGCTGGTTAGCCGCGCTCCTCTCGGTATTTGATTCGTCTGATGTAGCTGGCGGTAGTAAAACGGACGAATCTACGGGCGAGCGCGTCTCGACGATGGTGGAGGAATACAGCAAAGCTGTGGACGAAAAGGCGGGCAGCGCCGGATTCACCGGGTTAGTACGCATCGTCGCCTCGGCCAACAATCCCGCTCGCGCCGAGATGATCTTAAGCTCGGTGCAGGCAAGCTTCGGCCAATTCACCGAAGTACGCGGCAACAAGTTTCAGAGCGTTGGTATGGAGAGTAAGGATTCGGTGATCCAGCGCTTCATCACCCGTAATCCCCGCCGCACCTTTAAGCAGTGGCTACTGACGAAGACGATGCTCCTCGGCACGGCCGAGTTGGCCAGTCTCTTCCACCTACCAAATGTGAAGTACAACAAGGTGGAGACGATTAAGTGGCAGAACTTTAAGGTCGCGTCCGCCCCGAAAAACATCCCCGAAGAGGGCTTGTTCCTGGGCTACAACAGCGACCGTGGGGAGAAGCGGAAAATTTTTATGAAAAACGATGACCGCTTCCGCCACTTCTACATCATCGGACAGACCGGCACGGGTAAGTCGTCGTTCATGGTCAACCTGGCCCGTCAGGACTTCGCCAATGGCAAGGGCCTCTGCATCGTCGACCCCCACGGCGAATTGATTGATACGGTCCTACCCTACATCCCGCGCGAGCGCGCCGACGACGTGATCTACTTTAACCCAGCCGACACCGAGCGCCCGATGGGCTTAAATCTGCTTGAAGGCAAGTCGTCCGAGGAGCGCGACCTCATCGCCTTGGACGCCATGAACATGATGGTGAAGATGTTCGGTGAAGAAGTATTCGGCCCGCGCATCCAGGACTATTTCCGTAACGGCTGCCTGACCCTGATGGAAGACGAAGAGGAAGGCGGGGCCATCACCGACCTGGTGCGCCTGTTCACCGACGACGACTGGAACAAGTACAAGGTCGGCAAGGTGAAGAACCCCATCGTCCGGAGCTTCTGGGAGAACCAGATGGCCAAGACCGGCCAGCGCGAGAAGCAGGAGATGATCCCCTACTTTGCCGCCAAGTTCGGCCAGTTCTACACGAACACACTGATGCGCAACATCGTCGGCCAAACCAAGAGCAGCTTCGACATCAGCGACTGCATGGACAAGGGAAAGATCCTGCTGATGAACCTCTCCAAGGGTCTCATCGGCGATATCAACTCCACACTGCTCGGCATGATTGTGGTCAATAAGATCCAGGTGGCCGCCATGCGTCGCCAGCGCGCCGGCAAGGAAGCCCGCCGCGACTTCTTTTTGTACATCGACGAATTCCAGAACTTCGTGACGCCGTCGATCGAGTCGATCCTGTCGGAGGCCCGCAAGTACCGCCTCGGTCTGGTGCTCGCCCACCAGTACATGGACCAGCTCGAGAAAGAGAGCAAGCTCTCAGGCTCCGTCAGCCTGAAGGGCGCCATCTTCGGCAACGTCGGCTCGATGATGTTTTATAAGATCGGCCCCCAGGACGCCGAAATCGGCGCCAAAGAGATGGCCCCCGTCTTCAGCGAACAGGACCTGGTGAACGTCGACGCCTTCAAGGGCAGCATGAAGCTTTGCATCGACGGCCAGCCCAGCCGCCCCTTCTCGATCGACGTACCTCGCCACTGGCTTGACACCACCTACCTGAAGGACGCCCAGGCGGCCGAGGCTTATAAGCAACTCTCGCGCCTAAAGTACGGCCGCCAACGCGACTTTGTGAGTAAGGAGATCTTACGGCGCATCGGTACCTTTGCCGCTACACAGCCGAGTGCCCCCCTGCCACCTCCGCCGCCCCGTCCGCCAGTAACGCCGCCGGGCGCTTAAGCGCAAAGGCGGCCCTGGATAAAGGCCACGCGCTCGGCCACCGACATCACCGGAACATCTACCACGTTGTACCCAAGGATCCCATAGACCTCGGCGTAGAGTTCGTGGAGCTGATCCGCCACCTGTCCATCGACGCGCACGTCGTTCGCTTCGAAGGGCAAACGCTCCAAGCGGAAGACGACCTGGTAGCGGCGGCGCGCGCCGTGCACCGCTTCCAGGAAAGAGTCGGCCCGGCCGCCGTTGTAGAGCATATCGTACGCAATCACGTCGGGCCAGCCACGATCGAGCAACGTCGGCACGGCCGGGTGCAGGCTGTCTTCAGACAGGCGGCCCTCCTGGAAGATCTCGTGCTGGAGACCGGGCTGATCGGCGGTCGCCTCGCTCAGCGTCTGGCCTGTGGCCAGACGACGACGAATGACCATCGTCGCAATCTCGTCGCGCACCGGCTGCCGGAGAGCTTGGGAGAGCGCCGTCAGCGTGGTTGTCTTGCCGCAGCTCGGAGCACCGGTAACCACCACCCCACGGCGTCTGGATGATTTCGTGGGCCGGCAGAGGGACGAGGGGCTTCATGTCGGAATTATGCCCGAGGCGCCAAGGCCTCACGACGGCCTTCGGCCAGCCAATGCTCGAGCGAGAAGCGACCACCCGTCAGCTTAGCAAGGAGCGCGGAGCCCCAGTGCAAGAGCCGAACCAGACGTTCTCCTCGGCCTTCCCAACGGCGAGTGGCAGGCGGCAATGTGGCCGCAGTAATAATAGCGCGGAGCAGTTCGAGCCCAGGTACAAGCCGCGCAGTCTCCGCCGCCTGCTCGGGTGTAAGGGCGGGTAGGACGGTCACCACACCCGCGAGCCCCGCGGCGGCCACGGCCTCGCGCAGACAGCGGTCGGTGCGACTGAGGTGGTAATCGTGTGTTACGCACTGGACGAACTTTTGGTCGTTCTGGGCGCCTTTGGCGGCTTCGGCCACGGCTAAACGCGTCTCGTCGACGGTGCAGCAGGCGTCGCCGCCGGTCCGCTGCGGAGGGAGGGCGTGCGACGGACGAACAATCCGACTCCAGATAGCCGCCACAATCTCATGACCGTGGATGAGGAACGGGCCAACGCGGTGGAGGCAGCCTTCCACACTGACAAGCGTCACCTTATGACCGCGCGCTTGCATTTCCAGAGCGAGGATAGCGGCGCCGACGGCGCGGGCGAGCGTCTGGGCAAGCTCGGGACAAGTGACGGCACACTGCCGGACGGCGGCCAGGTACTCGTCGCGTGTGGCCGGGCGGGAGCTGCCGTCGGGCAACGTACAGGCACCCGTCACGACCGTAACGGCGTTCTCGCTTTCGTCGTCGATCAGACCCTTGAACTGCGCGTTGATCCAGTAGGAAGAAGCCATGTGAGGAGATCGATTTTGCCTGTTTCCCCGGACGAGGCAAGGCACAGCCCAGCTTTTACTCTCGAATACGAAAAAATACCCCCCGGTCCATGCGGACCGGGGGGAAAGAGCACGTCTCCACACTTACAATATCAGGCCGTCTTGAGGCGATGGCGGCGCTTGGAGGCGAGCCATGTTTCTGGATCGATTCGGCCGCCGGTGATCCACTCGAGGAACGACGAGCAGCGGTAGAACCAACGATTCAAGCGCTCGGCACGCTCCTCTCGCTTGAGCCAGCCCTCGTGAACCGAAGCCGCCAGAATGATCTCGCGAAGAAATGCAGTGCACGGGTCGTCGGTCATCACTAAGCACGGCGTCGTGGTTGGCAGAAGGGTGACGCGGTCCATCATGAGACCGGTGCGGGCCATGGCCGCCTGGAGCGTCCAATCCACCCGCTGCTGATGGTAGCCGTGCGTCACACACCAGATCTTGACCAGCCCCTCGTGGTGATGGGCCTCGCCCAGGATCAGCCGGCTCTCCTCGACGGTGCAGCATGAGGTTCCGCCGAGCACTTTGGAGGGCAGGGGGTGGCAGGGGCGGACGACGAACTCCCAAATGGAGCCGACGACCTCGTAGCCAAGCATTACGAAGCCGCCGATGTGGTGACGACAACCCTCAACACTCAGCAGCCAGACCTGCTGACCGGCGCGCGCGAGATAGATAGCAAGGATCGCGGCCGCGACGGTCCGAGCCAGCGTCTGAGCGAGCTGTGGGCACTCTCTGGCGCAGGTGCGGACAGCCGCGAGATATTCATCATTAGTTGCTCGACGCCGGCCCTCGCCGTTGCCGACGACCGTGCCATAAATGACCGTGATGGCGGTTTGTGACGGATAGTGCACCAGCCCCTTAAAGTAGGGGTTGATGAGGTACGTGAAAGGACTCGGCATGATCACACTCCAGGATTGTAAGCGTTTTAGTAGGGAAGACGGGCCCCTTAGGCACATCTCTGCGCAAGGGGCCCGTCTCCAGGAGACGCGATGAGTGAAGGGACGATAATGTTAGATGCTATAGATGCCGATCGGCACAGCGCGCACGAGGTAGCGTTGGTCGACGCTGTCGGGGGGCCAGCAGGTGTACAGCACGAGCTCCTCGGCGTCACCGGCGGACATCACCGCGCCAAGGTCGCCGGCTGGAATCGTTTGATGCGAAGTAACCTGGTAGACAATGAAGGTGCCGCCGTAGGTGACGTAGACCAGATCGCCCACCTTCAACTTATTAATCTGGCGGAAGATTGTAGCGAAGCCGGAGACGTCCCAGGGATAGTTGCTGCTATGACCGTAGATGAGTGCAGTGCCGCCTTCGCCGGGATACGAGAAGAGATGACCGACGCCGCGTTGGAGCGGAGCCAGGAGAGCGGTTGCATTGGTGGCATCGGCGGGGTGTTCGACGTTGAGATCCGTGATGCCGAGCGAAGGCATGGTGATGGCAAAAGACTTGTTTGAAACGTACTTGGCGATATCAAGGCCTTGGACAGAGGGCAGGACATTGCCGTCGAGGTCGGTGGCGGGCATCGGCTGATCGATGACGCTATCGGACGCTTGGAGTTGCTGCCAAGGATCGGCGAGAGTGGTACTCACACCCGTGACCAGCGACGCCATCAGGCCAGCATGTACCGGTTCGCTGGCGGGCTGTACTTGGGCTTCGGCGCCGGAGGCGGGGTTTACCACCAGGCCCAGTGTGCGCTGAATCATACCGTCGATCACGGCGACGCGCAGGTGCGGGAAGGGCCACCACGCATTATCAGGCTCGGTGATCAACGTCACGCCGTCACTGCTGGTGCCTGTGATTCCCACCTGGCTACCATCAAAGACAGGGCCGAAAGCACTACTTCCGGGCGGCAGGGCAGGCAGGCCACTACTCCACGTGGAATTAAGCAGGTTGCCGGCCAGCAGCGTAGGTTCCTGCCAAGGATACGTCACGGGATTGGCGGGGAGGAGCACACCGGTGACAGTGGCGAAGAGAGCCCGGGCATCGGGCAGCGACACAAACTCGCCCGGGTCGTAGGCGGGAGAGAGGGTCCAGCGGTATTGACGAAGTTCGACGACGGCATTGCGGAAGGCAGAGAGCGGGAGACGCTCACGGTCGACCGCGCCGGCAGCCAGGGCACCGAGCCCGCTGGCGCGCAGGCGCCACTGCAGGGCGTCATCGATGCTCAGGGCTTCGTTGGGACGGAACTTGCGGTCGCTCAACAGCAACCAGCCCCGCTGCATCGCCACCGAGACGGCGGCCTGATCTTGGGCGAGAGGGAGGTCATCCACCGGAGACGGCGTGACGGGCTCATCGAGAAAGTCATCAGCTTCGTTCACCGTCTCCTCTTTAGAGGCGACCAACGCCCGAAGAGCATCGATCCGGCGGACAGGTAATTCCTCCGCCAGGGCGGTAGGAATCGTCATTTGAGCCAAAATACCCAGGGCCAGGAGGCGAGTAATCATTCGTACTACATATACAATGTAATGAGTATTTTGTCAATCAAACCCTGGGGGGCGAATAACGAACCGCTCTCGCTGGCGATGGCATGACGATCGCGTCTTCAGTCCTGCCAAGTAGGCATTTTCCTGCTATACTGCCGGCCCGTGGCTCTCAAGATGGGCATCGTCGGCCTCCCGAACGTGGGCAAATCCA
The DNA here is from genome assembly GCA_964640945.1 of uncultured Candidatus Peribacteria bacterium. Lineage (GTDB taxonomy): Bacteria > Patescibacteriota > Gracilibacteria > Peribacterales > Peribacteraceae > JAGOUB01. Next base: position 8,463 of record CAZXIV010000026.1, read on the forward strand.
CGCTCTTCAACGCGCTCACGCGCAGCCGTGGCGCCCAGGCAGCCAACTACCCCTTCTGCACCATCGACCCGAACGTCGGCGTGGTGGAAGTACCTGATACTCGCCTCGCTCAACTCGCCGAGATCGTGCAGCCGGAGAAGATTATTCCGGCAGCCGTGGAGTTTGTGGATATCGCCGGCCTGGTGAAGGGCGCCTCCGAAGGTGAAGGTCTCGGCAATAAATTCCTGCAACATATCCGCGAGGTGGACGCCATTTGCCACGTGGTGCGTCTCTTCCCCGGCGATGTCATCCACGTGGAAGGTTCGGTGGAACCTAAGCGCGATCGCGAGATCATCGAAACCGAGCTGGCCCTCTCCGACCTGCAGACTGTGAAAAAACTCATCGAGCGTAACCAAGGCGCTGCCCGCACCGGCAGCAAAGATAAGCAGGAAGAGAACACCATCGCCGAAAAGGTCCTGGCTGTCTTGCAACAAGGCGGCCTGGCCAACACGACGGTCTTGGCAGACGAAGAGAAGGCCATCGTCGCCGGTTGGCAGTTGCTCACAAGTAAGCCCCTTATTTACGCCGCCAACGTCTCCGAAGAACAGCTTGCCAGCCTGACGCCGGCTCAGGCTAAGGAACAAGCTGGCCTGCCGGCAACGGCTACGCTGGTACTGATTTCCGCTAAGTTGGAAGAAGATCTGCAAGACCTGAGCCCGGAGGAAGGCAAAGCCCTCCTCCAGGAACTCAAGGTCTCATCGTCGGGATTGGAGACGCTCATCCGCGCTGCCTACGAACTACTCGGCTACCAGACGTACTTCACTGCCGGCGTGAAGGAAGTGCGTGCTTGGACGGTGCGCAAGGGCGCCACGGCTCCCCAGGCTGCCGGCGTTATCCATACCGACTTTGAGAAAGGATTCATCCGGGCCGAGACCATCGCCTTCGCCGACTATATCGCCGGCAAGGGCGAGGCCGGCGCCAAGGAGGCCGGCAAGCTGCGAGTGGAAGGCAAGGAATACCTTGTAAAGGACGGCGACGTGATGCACTTCCGCTTTAACGTCTAAAAGCTCACCGCACAGACAACACCTCCCAGCGCAGACAGGCGCCATTCGGGAGTTGAAAGAACAGCCCCTCGGGCCCTGTTTCGATGATGCCCGTCACGGGCCAGTTTGAGCGGGTAATAAGGACGGGCTCCCTTAGAAGCGACAAGCCATCCCAGGCCATACGGGCATGCCGACTGGTGAGCCCACCGCCGGCCCAAGGTACTGAGCCGATGTCATCCGGCGTCACCCAGCGGTGTTCACGCGACTCCCGCGTGGCCACCAGCGCCCCACCGGTGATGGTGCAGAGGTAGAGCTGGATCGTATCGTCATTTTTTACGCGCTCACCGCCGATCGGACAATGGACCATGACTTCCAAGCCCGTCTCATCCCGAACCTCGCGACGCAGAGCTTCTTCGTCGGTCTCACCTGGGTTCACGCCGCCGCCAGCGAGGTTCCAGGTGGCCTGGTCACGCCATTGGGAAATAAGTAAGCGATCACCATGGATGATGACGGCAAAGACACCCCTGGTGCCTCCTCCTAATACAAAGCGGGAACGCATGCCAATGATGTCATTCGTCGAGCCACTCATCGCGGTAGGTGCGGAAGTAGGCAGAAACTTGTTTTTCATCCTCCGGCGTCCACGGCTCCGTGCGTTGTCTCTTAATCTTCCCGGAGGCGACCGCTTCTTGGAAGTCACGGACGTAGTCTTTGGGCGTGCTCACTGTCTGAGGATAGTGTTCGATGGCAAAGTCACGGAACCAACCGCGCGTCAGATTGGTGCAGATGCGCCGCACCGCGAACTTAAAGGCGTCGAGAGGATCATAGGGTCGCCCAAACTCCAGGGAGGGAATAATCACTCGCTCGAGGGCGATCGCAAAACCTTCCTCCTGAACCAGGCGGACCTGGTCCCGATCGACGCGCCGGTTAAAATTCGATTGGGGAATATACGCCAGCGACCGGTTGTTTTTTAGTTGTTCGTAGAGCGGACTCTCCCCGTAGGCAGTGGCAGTGTGCAGATCATCATGCTTAAAGACGCGCAGGAAGGCGTACGGGTAATTCGCAAAGAAATCCTCATTCTTCATCATCAGACTCTTATTGGTGGCATTAAAGCGATGTTTATACCGCTCTTGCAGCTCGGCCACCCGAGCCTGGGTGAGCTCGGCACTCACCTCGAGTGATTCCTGACGCTGGCGATCCTTCAACTGGTGATAGGCACCGATATGATTTTCCCATTGAATCGGGTAATAGAGCGAGGCCCGTTCCATTGCCCGAATAAACGGCGGTGTGAGCACTTTGGCCTGAACCACATCCTCGATGTCGATCTTCTCCGCACCGGCGGTGAAGTCGGTCTCTAAGCGAGCACCCACACTGCCTGGCGGACAGATCTCCAGCCGGAGCGGTCGACCAGACGGCGATACAAGATGATGGACGCGGTGACGTGTGACATCCGCACATTGATGCAAACGTTCTGTGAGCGCTTGGCCTTCCTTTGGCGAAGCCCAGAGATCGAGTCCGCCCCTGTCGGGGGCATCGGGATACCAATGCCGCACCGCGGCAGAACCAAAAAGAAGCATAAAAAAATGGGGGGAAGGAATGACCCCACTCTCGGATGAGATCGGACGACCGACGCTGTCGGCCCCATTCCAACACTGGACCGTCGGCCAGTAGTAGCGCCGTACCGGTGTTCGCCCTCGACCAGGAACAGGCGGTACGATAGGACCATGTCCGACGCCATCCCTTTCATCGCCCGCCAAGAACCATTCGTCTGCGGCCACTGCCACCGCGCTGTGGAGCCGCTGCCACGAGGGAGTTACCGTAATCACTGCCCTTATTGTCTTTGGAGCAAGCACGTCGATGCCCAAGGACCGGGTGATCGATCGTCAACCTGCCAAGGACGAATGGAACCCGTAGCGCTGGACTATCGGGCTGGAAGCCAGTCACGCATCACGCATCGCTGCCAGATGTGCAAAAAGACCATTCCGAATGTGGTCGCACCCGACGACGAATTGGCGAACTTCCCCACAAGTTTTCCACAGTCTTGAAGTAAAAATGTGCTCAGTTTTTTCCTCTAACGCAAGGGCTATTCCGATCAGAGGCCTTGAATATGTGTAGGAAGGGGTCGTAGGATCCACAGTGTTTCCACACCTCCAACACCCTCCCTCCCGCCTATGCGTGGTGTCCTCCTCCTCATCTCACTGTTCGGCATCTTGTTCATCACAATGTGAGGTCGTAAAAAAAATTACCCTCGTTTGTGAACAAATAAGGTACTCGAAATAAACTTCCGCGGCATCTCGCGGATTTTTATTGTCCGTCCGCCGACGACAGGAGCGCCGAAATATACTGGTCGCTGAAGGTCTGCTTTAACGGCAGGCGATCACTCACATTGCCTTCCGGCACAACGCTCAAGCCCTTATCCGGCGTCGAGGTGACCGTGAATTTTCCTTGCTCGAGTTTTTGACGGGTGTCGGCGGGCAGCTGGTCAGCATGTTCGAGCACCGTCTCGGCGCCTTGTTCTTTCAAATCCTTCTCAATCCCCTTCTTCACCTTTTCTTTAGACTCCGGATTCGTCTCCATTTCCAAGCTGGCGTCAGCCAAGCGCTCAGCCTTGGCTAATTCCTTTTCCAGGTCCTCGGGACCCTTCACCTTCTCACGCAGTTTCTCGTAGGCCTCAGGGCTGCGCAGACGTTTGCGAACCCTTTCGCGTTCGGAGCTAGGAAGGTGATCCAGGGGGGAGTCGGACATGGCTTCTAGGGTAGATTGACCTGTGGTTGGTGCCAACCTACGAGTGGCACTTCTTTGTGCGCGACAAAGAAGTGCCTCCCTAAGGGACTGCGAGCCAAGCCTTTCGCCCGTCGTCCTTCGGACTCGGGC
>CAZXIV010000027.1:0-11643 GCA_964640945.1 uncultured Candidatus Peribacteria bacterium
GGAGAACGAAAGAGAAAAGCTGCTCTCGGCTTGGGTGATGGCCACTGGTATCGTCGTTGCCCGCGATGTCATCGCCCATCCCACAGCCAAACTCATGAAAGCCTGATAGGGCTCAGCGCGCCCTCTCTTCGTCCGCTCTTTCGATCGGGACGATAATGGGGCGAAATGGCGTGCAAAAAAAGAACCCACGCCGGAGGAGCGTGGGGACTTTCGGGGTGAGAGAATCATCTCACCGTAAGTGGACTTCGACGTCTTCGATCTCCTCTGGCGAGAGGTCGCGCCGCTGGTAACGGGAGCGGGGGAGCGGACCCACCCGCGGTGGGGGCGGGGGCAGCTGCTTGGCTGAGCTCGTAGGGCGAGCGGGGGGCATGTGCACCAGCCAGATGCCCACGGCCAGCATGGTGGCTAAGAAGGGCAGGCACACCAGCGCTTGTAGCTGGATGATCATTCCAAATCCGGCAACGGCGCAGGCGACAATGAGACAACCGATAACCTTCATCAAACACTCCACAAAAAGAACGAACAGGGCCACAAGGCCCATTAATCCATTTATAATACTATTTAAATTATTAGTCAAAATGTCCGTTATTCTTGCCTTCTATCCGTATCTACCGGTGTTTTGCCTTTCTTGTATTGAGGCATTTTCTGCTATAATAAGCGGATAAACAAATAAAGATGAGCATTTTCCAACTTCAAGCCAAACTCGACGGCGAAGCGGATTCCAAACCCAAGCAGGAGCTGGCTGCTTTGCTTAAAGATGTGAGCGACGACACGTTTCCCGCCCTGCCTAACCAGCAACGTGCGGCCCTCCGTCAGTCGGTAGAGCGTTATCTCGCCTCCCTGCCGGTACCGGCGGCGCCCGAACCTGAGGTGAATGTGGCAGAGCGGTCGACCCGCGCCTTATTACTGGATCTGCGCTTGCGCTTACGCGCCAGTCCGCCGCCCGCTCCGAGTCCGCCGCCACCGAGCCAGACGCGTCATTCAGGCTGGGTCTTCGCCGGCCTGGCCAGCCTGCTGGCTGGCGGTGCCTTGGGTCTGCGCCAGATAGTTCGGCGCGGCCGTGAAGCGGGTATGGCCCGGTGGAAGAAGCTCCTGATCGCGCTTGGTATCAGTGCTGTCGGGGGTATGGTGCTCAATGAGTCTCTCAAGACTGAACAGGTGCGCCGCCGCCTCGGCGGCATCACTGCCGCCACGCGCGATACATTTGAAGGCGTCCTCAATGGCTCCCTCGAACAAGAAGTCGCTAAGGCCGCTAACCGCGATAACCTGCCTCCGGAGGAATATCATCGCCGCCTGCTCTTCACACCACCCGCACAGCCCCGCCCAAACACAGAGAAGCCCGGCGAACACCGCATGCGCGTCAGCCTGGTGCCTGGCGAACGCGCTCGGCCGCTGGTGGTGCTCATTGGCGGCAACGATGAGCGTCTCTATGATCCCAATCCTAACGATAGCCCGAACTTGGTCTTCGGTAGTCGTTACCTGTTTGAGCAGCTGGCCGCGCGCGGTGATTGCCATGTCATCCAGCTGATCCCGGGTTCCGAGATATCGCGCAATCCCCGTTTGAATAACGCCGTCGCTCGCGAACACGTCCGCACTATCATTGCCGACGCGACTCGGGGACAGGGCATGTTCAAGAACGCCTTCTGCTCAGAGGTGCGTTTTGTTGGCTACAGCTACGGCGCTGGTCTAGTGGAAGAGGTGATCAAGCCGGGCGAGAACGTGGTGCCGCCCGACCTCCCCATTGGTTCCACGGTGTACATCGAAGGGGTTCGCTTTCGGTCGGTGCCACCCGTTGCCCTCCACCAACCGCCCGAGCGCTCCGGTCGACATCTGCAGATCTTGCAAAAAAACGTCCGCCGTGACGCTGGCTTCGCTTCGGGTGCAGCCCTGGCCGCCCCTCGTCCCCAAGACCAGCAGCTGGATGTGTCCAGTCAGATCGAGGATGTGGGGCATATCGCGCTCACGGGCGCACACCGCGATGATGTCCGTCAGGCAGTCTACCAGCCGGTGCTGGAGTGGTTGAATCGGTGATGATGGGCGGTGCCTGGCAGGCGCTGAAGGGATCGAACCTTCGACCTTCGGTTTTGGAGACCGACGCTCTACCAACTGAGCTAAGCGCCTAGAAGCCGTTGTTGCCAACCGGGACCGCCCGGAGCCCCCGTAGTGTACTCAAGCGGCGCGGCCTAGCATATCCCCTCATGGAGCTGTCCGACGAGGGCCACGAGCTCGGCCCCTTTCGAGATTCCCTCGGACCTAAAAGACCGCCTCGGGGCGGTCTTGAAGGATTGGACGATGAGGCAGTGATCACTTCTTCCGCCAGTTCCACCACGACCGTTTCTCGCTAGGCTGGCCGCTCGAGAGCATGAGCTGCTGCTGGAGGCCCTTCATGAGGATGTTCATTTCGCGCTGGCGTTCGCTTAAGCCCTCGATGGAGTTCTGGAGCGATTTAATCTGTTCATCTTTCACCTTCAGCTGGTCCTTGAGACCCTCCGAGGTTTGCTCGAGCAGGCGCAGGTACTCGGCGTTCTGGCCGGCGCCTTTGCTGGCCTTGCTCTCAGTGCCGGAGAAATGGCGCTCGAGAAGCTCGAGGCTGAGGCTGTAGCTAAAGGGCTTGCGCTTGCTTTGGAGCTTCTTCGCCTCGCTCACGTCAGGCATGATCAGGTGGCGATCAGGGGACTCGGCGTCCTTCACAATCGAGCGCACAAGGCGGCGGATGGTGATTTCGGCCTTTTGGTAACGGTCAGCGGCTTCCTTGATCGAAAGCGAAGGGTTGAGGGTTTCCATGGAGAGAATCGGGGAGGTGATCAGAGATATGGTCATGCTATGGATCATGATCATGATCAGCGAGAAAGAGGCCTCGTCAGGTTCGATTGAACATGATGGAATCATGCGCTTTGTCAGATGGACCTAACAGCCGAGGTCCTATTCTCAGGGAAAAATGATGGTGATCGTCGAGCCCTAGACGAAGCGCTGAATGTGAACCTCCTTCGCCGCTGGTCTGACTCAATATCCAGCGCTGACCGCAAATGTTCCATGCTGAACAGAACGCGCTCCTCCAAAACCATCACCTTCTCATTCTACTACCAATGATCATGGTCATGACCATGATCAACGGCGACCTTTGCCTTTCCAGCCGCGGTTCGGTGAGGCGCGCTTCTTCGCTAAAAGTTCAAAGGCTTGCTCTTCGGTGAGGGTGTCGGGAGCCATGTCCTTCTTGAGCGAAGCGTTGGTTTTGCCGTCGGTCACGTAGGGGCCGTAGCGGCCGTCCTTCACGAAGACCTGTCCGCCGGACTCCGGGTCGTTGCCGAAGCTCTTCAGCGGCTCGGCGGCCTTCTTCTTCAGCTCCTTCGCGTTCTTCAGCATGTCCACGGCCTGCGCCAGCTCGACGCTGCCGGGCTCGACGTCCTTGGGCAGCGTGAAGGTCTGCTCGCCGCACTGCAGGTACGGGCCGAAGCGGCCGAGGTGCACCACGACGTCTTCGCTACCTTCTTTACCAAGCGTCTTCGGGAACTGCAGCTGTGCCAGTGCGTCCTCCAGGGTGACATCTTCCATACGCATGCCCTTCTTGATCGACGCGGTCTTCAGTTCGCCGCTCTTGCGCTTGGCTTTAGCCTCTTTCGCTTCAGTGGCGTCCACACGCCCCAGCTGCACGAACGGTCCGAAGCGGCCCATGCGCGCCACCACTTCTTTGCCGGTGACTGGGTCCACGCCCAGCACCCGCTCCTTAAGCACATCCTCCTTTTTAATCTCCTTCGTCTTACTCTCTACCAGTTTCTGGAACGGCTTATAAAAATCGCCGATGAATTCGCGGTAGTCCTCCTTCCCGTCGGCCACGTCGTCCAGCTTCTCTTCCATGCTGGCGGTAAACGTCAGGCTGACGATATCCGGGAAGTGCTCGGTGAGTAGGTCGGTGACCGTGAAGGCCACGTCGGCCGGCACCAGCTGTTTCCCTTCCTTTTGGATATAGCCGCGCTGCTGGATGGTCGAGATCGTCGGGGCGTAGGTGCTCGGACGGCCAATCCCCTCCTCTTCGAGCTTCTTCACCAGGCTAGCCTCGGTGTAGCGGGCCGGCGGCTTGGTGAAGTGCTGCTCGGGCAGGATCTGCTCCAAGTTGAGCGTCTCGCCCTCTGTCAGCGCCGGCAGGAGTTTATCGCCATCATCCTGCGCGGTGGCCGCCTCGTGATCCTCGTCCTTGCCCTCGGTATAGGCCCGCAGGTAGCCGTCGAACGTGAGGGTCTGGCCGGTGGCGCGGAAGGTGTAGCGACCTGCCGTGATGTTCGCGCCGATGCGCTTAAACTCCGCGGCCGGCATCTGCGTGGCCATCGTGCGCTGCCAGATCATGGTGTAGAGCTTCAGTTGCTGGTGGTCGAGTACGTCGCTGAGCGACTCGGGCGTGCGGTCGAGCTCGGTGGGACGGATGGCTTCGTGCGCTTCCTGGGCCCCCTTACTTTTAGTTTTAAACACCTTTGGCTCGCTCAGCACGTACTCGCGTCCGTAGAGCTTCTGAATCATATTCTTGCTGTCCTCCAGTGCCTTCTTGCTCAGGTTCACGGAGTCGGTGCGCATGTAGGTGATTAAGCCCGCCGAGCCCTCACCCTTGCCGAGCTGCACGCCTTCGTAGAGCTGTTGGGCGATGACCATCGTCTGCTTCACCGAGAAGCCGAGTTTGCGGGCCGCCTCCTGCTGGAGCGTCGAGGTTGTAAAGGGGGCGGGGGAATGGCGCTGCACGTCTTTCTTTTCCAGTTCGGCCACCGTGAAGTCCTTACCTTCAATCTCGGCCAGGGCGGTGTCCGTCTCCTCCTTAGTAGTGGGCACAAACTTCTGGCCGTCGCGCTGGCTGAGCGAAGCAGTGAAAGCCTCTTTCTTCGCAGTCTCCAGGGCGGCGTCTACCGTCCAGTATTCCACCGGCACAAAGGCGCGGATCTCGCGCTCGCGATCAACAATGATACGCACCGCTACCGACTGCACACGTCCGGCCGAGAGGCCGCGGTACACTTTTTTCCAGAGGAACGGCGAGAGCGTGTAGCCCACGAGGCGGTCGAGCACGCGGCGGCCCTGCTGGGCGTCCACGAGTTTCATGTCGATGGTGCGCGGGTTCTCCACGGCCGCCTTAATGGCGCTCTCCGTGATCTCATGGAAGACAATGCGCTTAACATCGGCCTTACGCTTGGGGTCCAAGAGTTGGAGGAGGTGCCAGCCGATCGCTTCACCTTCACGGTCTTCATCAGTCGCGATCCAGAGCGCTGTGCTTTCCTTGGCGAGCTTCTTTAAGTGCTTCACCACGGTTTCCTTTCCCTCGGGCACTTCGTACTTTGGTTCGAAGTTGCCCTCAACGTCGACGCCCAGTTCACCTTCGGGCAGATCGCGTACGTGGCCCATGCTCGCTTCCACGGTAAATTCTTTGCCGAGGAAACGTTTAATGGTCTTCGCCTTCGCGGGGCTTTCGACAATAACAAGCTGGGTCATGGGCCCTGAGCCTACGGAGAGCAGGCAGCGCTTGTCAAAGATGGACAGAAGCGCAATAAAAGTGGCCGGGTAGCCAATTGCCAATGATCATTGATCACCGTTTGTATTCACTCTTTTAGGGCTGACGGAAGCCAAAACGGCTTCTGTAAGCCGTATTTTTGCTATACATTCGAGAATGTGGCTTGCCTGAGCGATGCAGCGGGATAGACTGCTCTTAGTACTTCTTCACTTCTTCTTTCCCCCCTCCCCTATGTCTCTGTCCAAGCAGGACCTTATCGCGACGATCGGCAACGCTGCCGGCATCACGAAGCGCGCCGCTGCGGCCGCTCTCGAGGCTCTCACCTCGACGATCACCAAGGAGCTCAAGAAGGGCAACGCGGTGACTGTCACGGGCTTCGGCACCTTCCGCATCAGCAAGCGTGCGGCTCGCATGGGTGTGAACCCGCGCAACCCGACGCAGAAGATCTCCATCCCTGCGATGAAGGTTCCGTCGTTCAAGGCCGGCAAGACGCTCAAGGACGCCGTTCGCTAAATCCTTCCTTTCACGTTTGCAAGAAAGCCTCCGTAACCCGGGGGCTTTTTAGTATTGCGTATGAGGTATGAAGTATCTGGTATCCGTTTAGTCTGCAGTGAACCTTGTGTCATACTTAATACTTAATACTTAATACTTAATACTTAATACTTAATACTTAATACTCAACTTGGAGTCTTTCCTGCCAGCCACTATCATGGCTCCGCTATGGTGCCTGCCGCTCTTGTTGAGGATATTCTTAAGAACCTGCTCACGCAGGCGGGCCTCGCGTACACGAGCCTCACTGTCAGCTTCGAGGAGAAGACCAACGCCACTCGCGTCGATATTGTCGCCCCCGAGCCGAGCCGCCTCATCGGTTGGCACGGCGAGACACTCAACTCCCTTCAGCATCTGGCCAAAGCCATCGTCCGCTCCAAGCAGCCGGCTGAGGCGAACCCTTTCATCATTCTCGATGTCGACGGCTACCGCCGCCAGCAGGAGGAGAAGGTCCGCCAGATCGCCGAGCAGAAGGCCGACTTCGTCCGCCGCACGGGCAGCCGCGTGGCGCTCTCGCCCATGAGCCCCTACTTCCGCCGCATCGTGCATCTCCACGTCGCCGAGTCCCCTGCCCTGCAAGATTTCACCACCGAGAGCATCGGCCAGGGCGATTACCGCCAGATCGTACTCAAGTTGAAGAACGAGAAGGAGGCGAAACTCCCCGTCGGCGAAGAGCTTTCACCGGTCATCCCGGCCGACGATGGCCTGGAGAATCTTGATATTTAACCCGTGTGAATTACACGGCTCTATCGTTAGGGTGGCCCGCGTTTTTGGGTGCTGATCAGATGCCTATCAGCTCGTGCCTGAACCCCTCTTATTCATGCCGCGGCCGTCCTTCATCATCTCAAAGCTTGCTATTTCCATCTCTGCCGAATACCCCTTGTCTAGCGTGGTGATCAGGGCGATAGGTTGCGTTCCATCAAACGTGGAACAAGTGATCGTTGGTCATGATGAAGAGTAGACCTTTTTCTCTTTTATTAGGGCTCAAACAGTGGTCATGGTCACCGGAGGCTCAGTCGAATATTTTCTTCCATTCTTCCATCAAACGTTTCTCTTCGCGGCTGAGTTTCTTCGGAATGATCACATCAATTTGGATGTAGTGATCACCGTGGCGGGAAGTGTTCAGTACCGGCATACCTTTTCCTTTCACGCGCAGGACTTGTCCCGGCTGGGTGCCGGCGGGAACACTCAGGGTCACCGGGCCGTGCACCGTCTCAATATCGATCTCCGCGCCCAAGATGGCGTCCATAGCCGACACCGTTGTGACGGCATGAATATCGTCGCCGTCGCGCCGGAAGCGGTCGTCAGGGCGGACATCGATGTGCACAAACAGGTCCCCCGCCGGTTGACCGGGTAGGCCCTGGTCGCCGCCGCCACGCACGCGCATGGTCTGGCCATCGGCGATGCCCGGAGGAATCTCCACCGTCACATCCTCTCGCTTCTGGGTCCGCCCCTCGCCGTGGCAGGTGGCGCACGGCGTCTCGGGTACCTTGCCGCTCCCGTGGCACTTGGGGCACTGGGCGCGTTGCTGAATCTGCCCGAAGAACGACTGGGCGACGCGCGTGACCTGGCCCGTACCGCCACACTGGTCACAGGTGATCACCTTGGCCCCCTTGGCCGCGCCGTTGCCCTGGCACGTATCGCAGGCGGCAAAGCGCTGGATACGGATAGTGCGCTTCGTGCCGCTGACCGCTTCGGCAATAGCGATGGTCACACCCACTTCATGATCAGCCCCCTTTACTTGGGCGCCGCCACGCGCCCCGCCAAAGAAGTTCGAGAATAGGTCACCCATGTCGCCCCCTTGAAAACCAGAGAAATCGAATCCCCCGCCTCCAAAGCCGCCGGCGCCTGGACCCGCTGCACCGAATTGGTCGTACTGGGCGCGTTTCTGCTGGTCCCCCACCAGCTCATACGCTTGGTTGATCTCCTTAAATTTAGCCTCCGCCTGCTTGTCCCCCTGATGCTTATCAGGGTGCCATTCTTTGCTTAATTTTCGATACGCCTGCTTGATCTCGTCGGCCGAGGCGGTTTTGCTGACGCCGAGGATGTCGTAGGGATTGGGCGCGATGCGCACAGTGTAGCGCAGGACCCTCTATCGCCGAGAGGGCATTCTGTGCTAGAATGGGGGGATGGCATCGAGCCTCTCCACTAACGTCGTCTCCGCCTTTAAGGCCTTCGCTCTGGCTCTCCTGCCGGTGGTCGCCGTGATGGCGCTCCTCCCGGGGCAGTCCGGTGTCTCAATCACTGAACAAAACGAGATTGCTTTAGCCTTGCTCCTGCCTCAAAAACAACAGCGTGAGATCCCCTGGGTAGTCATCGACGCCGCCAAAGTGATGACGGGTGCCACTGTGCCCGCCGATACCAATGTCATCCTCCACATCCCGTTCGATATTGCACCGATTAACCGTGAGGTGCTTCTCGGCGGCCGCGGCACCGAAGTCCGGTATTGGGGCTACTGTTTGCCGCTAAACTACGATCCTGAAATCGCTCAGAACCGTCAGGGTTTCCCGGGCCTCATGTTTCTCTCGGAGAAAGAGCGTAAGGAGCAGAAGGCGGCGGCTTCGTCCTCGATCGCTCGCCGTTCCATTTACAACATCCAAGAGGCCCAGGATTCCATCGCGACTGAGCAGCGTAACCGCCAAACAGGGTTCCGTCACCAGCTCGATACGTTCGACCCCGGTTCACTCTGTTTCCTCATGACGGAGGCCCCCCTGCCCGTTGGCCTCGATAACGACGGCGACCTGCTCAACGACAAGTCGGAGCTCGCTATCAAAACCGATCCCACCAAGCCTGATAGTGACGGCGATGGCCTCTCCGACGGCATCGAAGTGCGCGGGGGCACCCAGCCCACCATCCGCGATACCGATAGCGACGGCCTGATTGATGGCATTGAAGATAAGAACTTCAACGGCCGCCTGGATTCCGACGAGACTGACCCCAAAAACCGCGATAGCGACCGTGATGGCCTCTGCGACGGTATGTGCACCGTCCGCGTGGGTAACGATCAAATCCTCCAACTTGGCGAGGATGCGAACCTCAATGGTGAATTCGAAGCTGGCGAAACGAATCCTTTGGTTAAAATGACAAATCCGGCCGGAGTAAATGATTACGATGCTGTCTATCGTTGCCTCTTCGGCGATACCAGCGTTTGCCCATAAGTCTACTTTCCTGTACAATAGAAGCATATGAAACACACATCCACAATGATCCTGGCCTCGCTGGCTCTCCTCATAATGCCGATGACGGCTGCTGCCTATGTGCCGCCGGATCAGTATGTGTACGTCGACGACTACGGCCTGCCCCCGCCCACGGCTCGGCACGCCCAAGCTCGCGTTGAGGCTCAGAATGCTCTCTATGCCGAGCGCCGCCAACAGCAGACCGGCACCTACACCACCACCTACGGCGGCCCGACCTATCCGTCGGTCGTTTCCGGCTCCGGCCAGCCCGGCTACGTCGTGATCGATCCTCCGCATGATGTCGTCAGCGCCGACCCATACCTCAGCGCCTCGATCGATGATCTCATCATGAGCGTCGATGATCTTTCAGCTACTGTCGCCGATCTCCAGGCTCGGGCCAATCGTCCCCAGAATATTGAGCGTCCCGCCCCGTGGGTTGAGCCTCAGCCTCGGTCCTGGCACCCGCTGCCGCGCTCTGGTCCGGGCACGTGGGTTCTCCTGACTGTCGGTGCCCTCGCGGTCGCCTGGACGGTGCGCAAGACGCGCGCCATGGAGATCGCCTAATTCCGTCTTGAGTCATCAGGATGCCCGTGCGAGAGTGCGGGCATCTTTTCGTCTCTGTCACTCACTGGCCGTCGCTGGCAGCTGCCGGCCGAGCTTCCTGACCTGTCCACGCGGGAGGGCTTGAGCATGCTCTGGAGAGGGCGTGGTCTCCACCAGACGGAGTCTAGTTCTCTCGACGACTTGCCAAGTTTTCCTGACTATCCGGATCTGCGCCTTGCCGTCGATTGTCTACGCAGTGCCGTCCAAAAAGGGAAGCGAATAGTGATCATCGGTGACTATGACTGTGATGGCGTCACGTCTACGGCCCTTCTAGTGCGCGCCCTGCGTCGTTTGGGGTATGACCCCGTCGTTCGCCTGCCGCACCGCGTACGCGACGGCTACGGCCTTACCACGGCCCTGGCGGCCGAGGTGGGGGAGCATGCCGACCTCGTCCTAACGGTCGACACTGGCGTCACGGCGACTGAGGCGGTGGCTGCCCTACGAGAGAAGGGGATTGATGTGATCATCGTCGATCACCATCATCCCCCCGCCGAGTTGCCACCGGCCACGGCCCTCGTGCATCCCATGACGGCCAACCTCAAAGACCCTTGGCCCTCAGCGGCCGGCTTGGCGCATATGCTCGGACGCGCGCTGGCCCCGGTTGATGGTCATGAGGCCGATACTGATTTGGCTTTAGCAATGCTGGGAACAGTGGCGGATGTGGTGCCCCTTATTGGCCGTAATCGCACGCTGGTCCATCTTGGACTCGCTGCCCTTGAGCGTCTCGAGAGTGGGCCACTCGCTCAAATGCGTGATCAGCTGCGCACGGCAACGCCTGCGCTCACATCCACCGATATCGCTTTCCGTCTGGCCCCACGTATCAATGCCGCTGGTCGCTTGGCTGATCCCACCACTGCCCTGTCCGCGCTTCTGGATGGTGGTCAGGCCCTTGCCCACCTCGAAGAACTCAACGCCGACCGTCAGCGTCGTAGCAAGCTTGCTATCGATGGCGCACTTGAGAAGATCCTTGCTCAAGAGTCAGTCCCATCGCTGATCTCCATTGCGAATGCCGATCTTCATCCAGGCATCCTCGGTTTAGTTGCCGCCAAGCTGACAGAGCGTTTTGGCCGACCGAGTTTGGTTCTTAGTGAGTTGAATGGTGTCTACACCGGTTCGTTGCGCGGGCCAGCGGGGTATCACCTTGCTCAGGGCCTGACCACCTGTGCCGACCTTTTAGAGCGCTTCGGTGGTCACGCGCAGGCGGCTGGTTGCACTGTGCGCCAAGAGAATATCGAGCCCTTGATTCAGCGATTATCCGCTCATGTGTCGGCGACAGTTGCGCCCGAAAACCTCGTGCCAACGCTCGCGATTGATGCCGAGTTGCTTGTGACTAGTCTCCGACCAGGTCTGATCAATGATCTGCGCATGTTCGAGCCATTCGGTGCTGGGAACCTAGAACCGCGGGTTTTATTGCGGGGTGTGACGCTGGATGGAGCCCGAGGAGTAGGGGAGAACTCGCGTCACCTGCAGGCCCGGATTGGCCCTGGAAAGTTGATTGGCTTCGGCCTTGGTCACCTGACTAGTCACGCTGATACACCTCTCGATATCGTGGGCCGATTAAGCCTGGATACCTGGAATGGTAGGCAGACAGCGCAAGTGATGTTGGAGGACATGAGGGTGGCAGAGTAGTCGCCTGAGGTTTGTGCCCAGCGAACTGGTTGGTACTTCTTTGTGCGCGACAAAGAAGTACCTCCCTAAGGGACTGCGAGCCAAGCCTTTCGCCCATCGTCCTTCGGACTCGGGCTCAAGAGCTTGTCTCTGGGAGCATAAAACGTGTCGCGCCAAAGCCCCTCCACCTCGTCCCCGTGCCTCCTCGCGGGCGACGTAGAG
>CAZXIV010000028.1:0-10290 GCA_964640945.1 uncultured Candidatus Peribacteria bacterium
TCGCCCGCGAGGAGACACAGGGCCGGGCGGAGGAGGACTTGGCGCGACGCGCTTTCTTGCTCCCAGAGACAAGCTCTTGAGCCCGAGTCCGAAGGACGACGGGCAAAAGGCTTGGCTCGCAGTCCCTTAGGGAGGTACTTTTTGTCGCGCACAAAAAGTACCAAATCGTACGTTGGCACCTGCCAGGAGCAAAGCTTTTATCGCGCTGCCAAAAAGGACTATAAACACACAAAAAAGAGGGCCGAAGCCCTCTTTTCAGAGGCGATGAGGAGAGGGAATTACTTGCGATAGGCAACCATGCCCATGAAGCGGGCGCGCTCGACGGCCTGGCGGATCATTTTCTGGTGCTTCAAGCAGACACCGGTGTAGTACTTGGCGCGGACGTTGCCGAAGTAATCGATGTACGGCTTGAGAGCCGGATAGTCCTTGTAATCGATGTAGGCGACGTTCTTCGGGTCGAACGGGCAGGACTTGAGGCGCGGGTCGCTGCGCTGCTGCTTTTGCTGGTGGCCGTAGGATTGGTTCTTCTTGGGGGCGGGCATGGGGGTGGGGGCGGAGGGAATCAGATATCGAGCGTATCCGAGGAGAGGAGTTTATCGAGCTGCTGGCCGACTTCGCCGGCCTGGGCTTTCTCACCGGCGGGCTTCTTGGTGCGGACGACTTCGGTGCGCTTGGCGTCGCGCTTAGCCTTCTCGACCACGCGCTCCTCGAGCTTGCGGGTCTTTTCGTTCTCGCGCTCCTGCTCTTCGACGTGGCGGTGTTCCAACCAGTCCTCGTAGCGCTTGGCAAACGAGGTGATCTCGTAGTTCTTCGGGGGCTTTACGGCCAGGTGGCGGAGGAGGCCCTTCGTGATCTTGAGCGTCTGGTTGATCTCCGTCAGCTTGGACGGGTCCATCTCGACGTAATAGACGACGTACGTCCCTTCGGCGTAGCCGCCGATGTTGTAGGCCAAACCGCGGCGGCCCCAGGCGTCCTTAGACACCATGATGGCGCCGGCCTCGGCGAAAATCCCGTCGATTTCCTTCAGGAGAGTCGCCTCGTCCTTCTGGGGCATCGGGTAGGGGTACAGGATGCAGAACTCATAGAGACGCGCATCCTCATTTTTGAGCGTGTACGGCATAGTGCTTCTGTGGGCAAAGCCTGACGGCGAAGGCTGTCAGGAGAAAGCCCGTGCATCCTACGGATGGCCCGCTTCCGCGTCAAGTGCGCCTTACTCGCCGTAAAAGGGTTCGCTGGCCCCGGCGATCCGCTCGCAAGTGGCGCGGTCGGCGCGGGGGAGGAGCGGACAGAGATCCCGGCCTTTGGCGACCGAGGCGAAGTGGACGATGGTGTAGCTCACCATGCCTTCGGTGCAGAGGGTGTGGTCCTCGCCGGTCAGCGCGGCGCAGGCGGCGATGGCGACCGTCGGCTCGGCAACGTGGACCTTCATGGCGGCACTGCCGACGCCCTTGAGACAGGCGGGGCGGCTCTCGGTATCGATGCTGTCGCACCAATCGACGGCCTCGGCGTAGGCGCCCGGGTTGAGTCGGAGCAGGTAGCGCGGCGCGTAGAACGCGCACACGGCGCGGTCGACGGCCTCGCGCCCGCGGCAGGCTTTGTAGGGATCATCGGCGTCGAGCAGCGGGGAGGGGTGGGTCGTGCCGTCGGAGGCGAAGTGCTCCATAAAGACGCCCTCGGCGCACTGCACGCGCTGGAAGCGCTCGGTGAGTGAGTGGCAGAGGGCCAGGCTGCGGTCGATGTCGTTGTCGTAGACGTCCATCAGGCCGTGCCCTAGGCCGTGGAAGCATTTGCCGCTGGTTGGGGCGCAGGTTTCTTTGAAGAGGCGCGGCACATCTTCTTCGTCTGTCTCGGCGAAGTGCGATTCGATCACGCCGTGCAGGTACCCCGAGCCGCAGATGTCGTCCTCGTAGGTGAGCGCCTCATCGAAGCCATAGCGCCCGAGCGCGTCGTGGCCAATGGTGTGCGCAAGGCCGTGGCACTGGCCGGCCAGGTCGGTGCTGCCTTCGGCGATGCGTCGCAGTAGATCGAGCGCGGGGCGGGCGCCTTCTTCCTTCACCATTTTTTGGACCATCGCTTCGGCCTCGTCGTACGAGCCGACCTGAAGGGGCGGCGGAGGCAAAGGGGCCGGTGTTGGCGCGCAGGCAGACAAGGTCGCGAGGACGGCCAAGCCGGCGGTGAACGTGGTGAGGCGGATGAAGCCCAGTATACTCGTCCCACGGCCCTGTAGTTCAACGGATAGAACAACCCCGTCCTAAGGGGTGGATGTAGGTTCAATTCCTACCGGGGCTACCATTCGACTCGCTGCGCTCGCTCATGGTCTGCGACCACCATCGCATCAATTTTTGCGGCATCGAGTCGAATGGCCTGAGCGGAGCGCCTCAGCGCGGAGCCGAAGGGCAATTGCTTCAATAAAACTCAAAGCTGTTTTTTGGCAGAGGCTCGTGATGTTACGATTCCACCGATGGTTTTCTACTTCTATCTGGCTCGTTGTTCTGATGACTCTCTCTATGCAGGTTCTTGCACGAATATCCAAGCGAGGGAAATCGCACACAATGAAGGTAAAGGTGCGAAATACACCGCTGAACGATTGCCCGTGAAAATCGTGTACTTTGAAGAATTTGAAACACTCGTGCTGGCTATGAGAAGAGAGAAGCAAATCAAGGGATGGCGCAGAGAAAAGAAGGAACGACTGGCGGCAGGAAAGCATCCCACAAAAAATGTAACAAAATAGTGTAGTCACTCTGTTGTAAACCCTTGGACTTTTGCAGTTTTAAACATCACTCATACAATTTGAATATGCTGAAAGTTCTCATTCTGACGGGGCCGGGTGGCGCAGGAAAATCGACCATTGCTCAGCTTCTTGTTGAGCAATGCGGCTTTGTATTACTGGATGGCGACAGCGAAGATACTGAGTTTTTTCCTGATGGCGACCAATGGCTGCCTGAAAATACTGAAAAGCTCCGTCTCGCTCATGAGAAAATTCTTCAGAAGGTAAAGTCACTGTCGAGTCAGGGAAAGAATGTTGTCGTGGACTACATTATTTTTGGACGATACACAGAGTTCATCGAATCGTTTCAGAAAGAATTCGGCAATAAACTCGAAATTAAAGTGCTGATGCCTTCTCAGGATGAGCTTATCAAGAGAGATGCTGAACGCGAGTGTTGGACAACAGGTCCTGACCGTATTGCTGCTGTGTATGCCGAATTACTTCCACTGAAGGAAAAAATTGGGAAAGGCCACTTCATAGATACATCCAATCAGACTCCTGAAGAGACTTTTCAAATGTACTTTTCACAGATGAAAAATCACTAAATTTTTGTCCTAGGTACAACAAAAACTAGGGTCAAATAAATCGAGAAACCCTGGCTACAATTGACATATAGGCAATAAATTATTATCGTATATTTATGGGAGATTCAATACCAGTGCCCGGTCCGAAAGAGGAGATAGAAAATGTGCTTTGGGAATTGGGCAGGGAGAAGCCAGAGCTTCGGGTCTACATTGCCGAGATAGTGCAATTTTTGCGAGGTAGATTGGAAGAGTGTGCAAGGGGTCAGACTCTCCCTATCCTGGCTAATCGGATAAGAATCCTCTGTGAGCAAAAAGGATGGAATCAAAAGATTCTCGCCAAAAAAGCAAGCATCACTGAAAGTACGCTTTCTCGTATACTGACTGGTATAATCGCACTCAGTAAAGAAAACGCTACAAAACTCAGTACAACTTTAGGATGGGATATTTTCTCTCCGCTACCCGAAGAGAGTCCCGGCACAACTGAAACACAAAAATAATGTACGTAGAAAAACTGCTCAATCCACATCGATGTTATCATCCAAACTATGGGTCATACCGTCACATTCACTCGCATTAAGCCTGATGAACAGGGCAAGACGTGTTTCGAGACCCGGCAATGTGCCATCAAAGACAAAAATGGATTCGGTTCGCTGGCCGAATATTTAGGAGCGAAAGCAGTGAATTTCTGGGGTGTCTCTCCCGGATATGACCACAGCCATCATGCCATCCGCGTGCAGTTGGTTGCTCTCGGTGGCGCATTCAAAGTAACGACCACGAACGGTGAGACTCGGATATTCCCGGCGGGCAGTTTGGTTCTGCCGGAGGACACGCACGGAGACGGGCACAGGGTGGAGTACCTGGGAGATAGTGAGTGTATTTCTGTATTTGTTGAGCTCACCCCGGAGGGAATGGCTGCCCTGTTGGCGATGAGTCAGCCTTCTGTGTAACCCAAACACCAGCGTACAATCAATCGAGAAACCAGTGTTACCACGTGCTTTACACTCTGATTAACCCGCGGAACCCGCGCGCGGCGTAGTACGATTCGGCGCCGTTGTGGTAGGTGAAGATGGTGTCGTAGCGGCGGTCACAAAAGAGGGCGCCGCCGAGCACGCGGATTGCTTTTGGCGTCTGGATCCAGCTCGAGGTCTTCAGATCAAACTCACCGAGCTTCTGTAGCTCTCGGTAATCCTCTTCGCTGAGGAGTTCGATGCCCATGTCTTTTGCCAGGTTCAGGGCGCTGTCTTTGGGCTTGTGTTCTTTCCGGGCACGCAGAGCGAGGTCGTCGTAACAAAGGCTCCGGCGGCCCTTGGGGCTTTCTTCAGAGCAATCCACGAAGATGAAGGCACCGGCCTGCTGTCCGACGACGTCTGGTTCGCCGCCGGTCTTCTCCATCTCCTGGAGTGACCAAAGCTTCTCTGACTGAGCCTCCAGCTTCTTTTCGATTTTGGCCCAGGCTACGCCCTGATGGCGCTCCATGTGTTTCTCGAAACGGGCTTTCAAGGTCTTCAGCAGGGCGTCGTGTGCGGCCGGTGAGAGGGCTTTTTTACTCATGGTTATGAGTATACAGACGGTGTCCAAGCGGCGGACTTACTCCGGCTTCGACAAATGACGGTAAAATGATCGGTACGTTTCGAGGAAATCCTTCGTCACGCGGAAGTGATCAGTCTCTTCGTACTTGATCGGTGTGATGCCACTGGCGCCAAAGGCATAGATGGTTGCGCCAGGGAAGCTGAGCAGAATTGGTGAGTGCGTGGCGATGATGAATTGGGCCTGCCCGCCCGCCACAAGCTCATGGAGTTTGGCTACAAAGGCTAGCTGGCGCGTGGGGGAGAGAGCGGCTTCTGGTTCGTCGAGCAGGTACATGCCTTGGTCGAAGCGGTGCTGGAAGAGCGCCATGAATGATTCGCCGTGCGAGGCTTGGTGGAGAGATTTCCCGCCGTACGGATCGTAGGCTTCGCCGCCGCCCGGCCCCTCGCGCAGCTCGTCGATATGTGAGGCAAAATTGAAAAAACTTTCGGCGCGCAGAAAGAATCCATGCGTGACCTGCTTCTTCCAAGCGAGGCGGATGTGACCGGCGAGTGATGATTCGGTGGGCTTGTAGTCGTAGATGTTATTGCGACTGCCACCGGCCGGATGAAAGCCGCAGTTCACAGCAATTGCTTCGAGTAGTGTTGATTTACCGCTCCCGTTCTCGCCTACAAAGAATGTCACTGGCGTCGTGAATTCCAAGTGCAGTTTGGCCGGGTCCAGGGCAGGGATATCAAACGGGTGCGCAAGCGGTTGATCAGGCTGGCGCTTGAGCGTGACCTCCCGCAAGAAGGGTGATTTGATGATCATCAGACTGATTGTACGCGCCTGCCGTATACTCGGTGTATGCCCGCTGAGTATCCCATCCTCGCTTTCGTTACCCCGCAAAAGTGGGAAACTTGGCTACAGGCGAATCACGCCAAGGCCGATGGTCTGCGCTTACAGCTCTTTAAGAAAGACTCCGGAAAAAAGAGTATCACCTATGCCCAAGCGCTTGATGAGGCGCTGTGTTACGGCTGGATCGACGGCCAGAAGCGCAGTCTCGACGCCGAGTCGTGGGTCCAGATTTTTACACCTAGGCGCGCGCGGAGCATCTGGTCGAAGCGGAACCAGGAGCACGTCGCCCGCTTAATCGCGGAGAAGCGTATGCAGCCCGCCGGACAGGCCGCCATTAATGCCGCCAAGAAGGACGGCCGCTGGGCGAAAGCCTACG
The DNA here is from genome assembly GCA_964640945.1 of uncultured Candidatus Peribacteria bacterium. Classification (GTDB taxonomy): domain Bacteria; phylum Patescibacteriota; class Gracilibacteria; order Peribacterales; family Peribacteraceae; genus JAGOUB01. The sequence continues at coordinate 6,032 of CAZXIV010000028.1, forward strand.
ATTCGCCAAAGACGATGGTGGTGCCGGCGGATTTTTTGAAGGCGGTCAAAGCCGATAAGAAAGCGGCGGCAATGTTCGCCACGCTCAATAAGGCCAATACCTACGCCATCGCCTGGCGGCTGCAGACGGCCAAGAAGCCTGAGACCCGGGCGAAGCGTTTCGCTCTGCTGCTGGCGATGCTCCAGAAAGGCGAGAAACTTCACTAATCATGCCGCACTTCTTCTACCTCGCCCGCTGCGCTGACGGCTCGCTCTATGCGGGCACGTGCCTCGATTTGGCCGAGCGTGAGGCCAGGCACAATGACGGCACAGGCGCCAAATATACGCGCTCGCGGTTGCCCGTGACGATCGTCTATAGCGAACCGTTCGCCACGCTCTCGCTTGTGCGCAAGCGCGAGGCTGAAGTGAAGAGCTGGTCGAAAGCGCAGAAAGAAGCGCTGCTCAGGACCTGACAAAAGGGACTCCTTCGGCAACCGAGGTTGCTGAGGGAGTCCCGATGGACCTGCTGTACGGATGTACGCGGGGAAGTAGTGGGGTCGCCTGACCGACTGAGTCAGGCGGAGGGATAGTTTAGGCGAGCGTGTCGCCGTGGGCGATGATCGCCCCTTCGAGGCTGCCAAGGTGCCATTGATTATCAGCGTCGAGCCAGATCCACTTAGTGTCGAAGTCGTTGGCCTCCGCCACCTTGTCGGTGAGCTGCCGGCTGATGGGCCGGGTGGCGATGTGGCTGGGCAGGGCACCATGGCGCTTGAACCAGCGGCTCAGGCGTTCCAACCCGGTCGGTTTCGGCGTCAGGGCGGTGGGTTGCCGGTGGCGGCGCTGCCTCCCCGTCTCGTGCGGATCGCACAGGTGGATATGGCTGGCGCCGAGGACACCGACGGGTTGAGGGGATACAGACATGAGGACGCTCCTTCGTAACGGATATGTGACGGTTTCCCTGGGTACACGATGTACAACAGGGGAGTCTCCCGACCTCCTTCGATCGAGAGGGTCCCCGGTTGTGAATACGATGGTGAGAATGAACCAAAAACGCCCCCGTCTTGGGGAGGGAGGCGCAGAGTGCTTGGTAACGTTTTTCGTCAGCTCAGTGCGACCGTCCCTCCGGAATGGAGAGCTTGCGGTTGGCGCACGTAAGGACGAAGGAAAGTTTCATCGCCAGGAGTTTTACCTCCCGTCAAAACGGCTGTCAAATATTTTTCGGTTTAGGTGCTTATTTGCTGAGCACTACCACTTCACGTCCCTCCTGGGGCAGGCCCTTGAGCTTGTAGTCGGGCAGCTGCTCCTTGCCGAGCGCGCCCATGGCCTTAAGAACGTCGTTGTCGAGCTTGCCGCCTTTGCCCGGGATGAGGATCAGGATCCGGGGGTCCACTTCGTCGACAAGCGCTTGCACTTTCTTAGTGTCTTCGGCGGGCACCACGAGAACCGTCACTTCTCCCAATTTTTCGATCTCGGCCTCGGACCAATCCTGGATAGGGCCGGCGATGCAGCCCACGCGGACGTCATCGGCGAACACCACGAACGATACGTGCTGGCCTTCGGCCTGGCCAATACCCTTGATGGCAATGCCCGAGCGGTCGTACTCGCCCGGCCATGAGAGCACATCGGACGTCGGGTTCTCCTCGGGGAGAGAGGCCAGGAGTAAATCCTTCGCATCCACCACCTTGCCCGTAAAGACGGAGAGGCTGCGGGCGGCGCCCGTCAGGCGGAAACCAGAACCTGAGACAGCAGTGAAGGTGAGCATCGGGGAGGAGTGTAGCGGAGGCGGACCGTCGGCGCGACTTAGGCCGGGGAGTTGATGATTCGCTCCATTTTAGCTCCGAGCGCCCGGAGTTTCTCATCGAAGCGGTCGTAGCCGCGCTCGATGTAGCGGACGTCGGTGATAATGGTATCGCCCTCGGCGCAGAGCCCAGCCACCACCATCGCGGCGCCGGCGCGGATGTCGTTGCTAGAGACGATACGACCTTTGAGCTGGGTGGGACCGATGATCAGGGCTTGGTGGGCGTTGAGGATCTCGACGTGGGCGCCCATCTTCTCCAGCTCAAAGAGGTATCCCAGGCGGCCGTCGTAGAGGCGTTCGAACATGCGCGAGACGCCCTTGGACTGTGTCATGAGCACGCCTACAGGGGCTTGGAGATCGGTATGGAAGCCGGGATGGATGTTCGTGCGGACGCTCAAGGCGTTGAGCATTGAGAGCTCGCCGTCGATGAAGAGCGTTTTAGCGGGGGCGTCGTAGGTCCAGACCGCGCCGGCGTTCTTGAGGGTTTCGAGGAAGAGGAGCAGGTCCTCGCGGTCGATATCGTGCAGGCGGATCTTGCCCTTAGTGACGAGGGCGGCGACCACGAAGGTACCGGCTTCAAGGTAATCGAAGGGCACGCGGGTCGTAACGGCCGAGAGTTGTTTGCGGCCGCGGACAATGATGGTGTGTGTGCCGATGCCCTCCACCTCCGCGCCCATCGCTTTCACCATCTGACAGACGGCTTGGACGTGTGGCTCGATGGCCGCCAGGTCGATACGCGTCTCGCCTTCTGTGAGGGCGGCGGCCATAACGGCGTTCTCGGTGGCGGTCACGGAGAACTCCGGCAGGATGACGTGTCCGGGCTGGGGCTTGCCCTGAAGATGCAGCGTCTCGCGGTTGCTCATATTGGCGACGTCCATCTGCTCAAAGGCGACGGTGTGGGCTTCGACGCCACGCTGCCGGCTGATCACGTCGCCGCCCGGGTAGGCCATCTCGGCCACGCCGAAGCGAGCGAGCATGGGTCCCAGGAGCACGATGGAAGCGCGGAGCTTACTGGTGTATTCCAGCGGGATCGGCTGGTACTTGAGATTGCGGGTGGAAACGCGGACGGTGGAGCCTTCGAAGCTCGTCTCGGCCCCGAGATGCTCGAGCATCTGGAGCATGATGAGCGTGTCCGAGAGGCGCGGGACGTTCTCGACGACCGTCTCGCCGTCGGCCAGTAGCGTGGCCGCCAGCATGGGCAGGGTGGCGTTCTTGGAGCCGCTGATGATCACTTCGCCTTGGAGCGGCACGCCGCCCTTGATTCGGTAACGGATGTCCATGCCGGGAGTCTACCCCATTGCCCTTGTTTGCCAATAGGTTGATCTATGTCCTGATGAGATTTTTTCGTCTTCGGCCGCGATCAAAAATGGTCAGGTATAGTGGCTCTAATAGCTTTATTGCACCTATTGGCTGGTGTCAGGATTTTTTCGCCAGTTCTCGTCTGTTTCAGAACCGTTTTAGCGGCCAGCGGCGAGTGCGAAACGCGTGCAGAGGAGGCCCCGGTGAGTGTTGGTTTCGAGGTCTTTGGCGAAGGCTAATAGGGCCGGCGTCAGGCGCGCCCGATCGGCGGCGGAGGTCTCACGCAGAGCGAGGAAGAGGTGGCGAAGGAGGGTCTCCCCGGCGGGACCGCGCTTGGCCAGCGGCTCGAGGGTCTTCAAGCGGGCGGTCAACTTGGGTTCGGCGTAAAAGGCGCGGGCGGTGGTGTGCAGCCCGTGCTCTGCGCGGCGGGCATCGGGGTCGGCCAGGAGAGTCTTCACGATCCCGGGTGCGCCCTGGGCCAAATGCAGGAGGAAGCCATGCTCTTCTTCCGGCTCTCCCTTGAGTAACGGCAGGAGTTCTCGGTGCGGCAACGGCGAGAAGTGCAGCACGCGGCAGCGTGAGATGACAGTCGGGAGCAGGCTTTCGAACTGCTGGGTGGTGAGGATGAAGATGCGGCCGGGTGGCGGTTCTTCGAGAATCTTGAGGAGGGCGTTTGAGGCTTCATCCTGCATGCGTTCGACCGAGCGAATCAGGCAGAAGCGCTTACCGCCGCTACCCGTGCTGTGCAGGCGCTCCTGGATGGCCCGGACGTCATCGATGCTGATGGTGTCGGTCTTCATCGGTGGCTCGCGCTTGGCGCGGTGCTCCTGGGGGACGTTTGAGGTTTTGGAGATGATGTTCCAGTCGTCGCAGATTTCATCCATCCAGAGCTGGTCGAGCACGAGCAGGTCGGGGTGGATGAGGCGGTCGAGCTGTCGGAGCGCGTCTTGAGTGGCTGCCGGTTCAAGCCCGGCGGTGATCACCCGGCGTGCGAACCAGTGCGCGATGGTAAATTTGCCCACGTGCCGGGGGCCGGCGAAGAGGTAGGCGTGCGCGAGGTTATTGGCAGCGAGATCTGCCTCCAACGACGCCAGGGCGTGGCGGTGTCCAATGATGGCGTGTGGAGCCATGTTCCCAGCCTATCACTCGTAGGACTGACACTCGACCGGTTTCGGCGCGCAACT
>CAZXIV010000029.1:0-9851 GCA_964640945.1 uncultured Candidatus Peribacteria bacterium
GGAGAGGGAAGAAAAATCTCCGTGCTCGCGCCGTATGACATCCGGGGTGGGGCTCTGGCGGGCACCAACGCTGAGAACGGCCAACTGAGTCTGAGCGTACGTCGCCTCCAGGAGCGCCTGGCTGAGCTGGGTTACTTCGACCACGACGCCACCGGCAAGTTTGGTCTGGTGACGGCCGAGGCCCTTGCCGCCTTCAATCGCGAGGCTGGGCTGACGGAGCCCTCCGATCGCCTGACCCTGCGTACGGCCGCCACCCTCGATTCGCTCGCTCGACGCCGCGACCAAACTCCCAGCTTTGCCACTATTGACCGCGATTCGTCCGCGGCCGATATCCTTGCTGCCAAGCGGACATTGCGCTTTATCGGGCTCTATCGCGGCCGCACCACGGGCGACTACGACGACGCCCTCATGTCCGCCATCGTCGCCTTCCAGCAGCAGGCCGGCCTCGTTGCCGACGCCTCGTCGCCGGGTGCCGGGCGTATTGGCCCCAAGACCTTGCCGCTCGTGGAGCGCGCCTGGAAATTCGCGCTCGCCCGCCAAGACGCCGAGAAGAGAGTGCTCGTCGAGACGATCCGCCAGCGGCTGGCCGCCCGCGGCGAACTGCTCACCGCCACGCTCTCCGCAGGGACACAAGGGACGCAGGTTCGTCTCCTGCAAAACCTTCTAGCGGGCTTGGGCCTCCTCCCGAGTGACCGGGTGACGGGCACCTTTGGCGAGATGACCAAGGCGGCCGTCGCCGTCTTCCAGCAGGGCAAAGGCCTGGTTAAGACGGTCACCGACGCTGCCGCCGGCGAGGTCGGACCCATCACGCTCGACACCATCCAGAAGCTCCAGCTCAAGGAGGCGATCGCGCGCGTGCGCGGCGGGGGATTGGTGGCGCTCTAAAGCGTCGTGGTTTCCGGTTGATCGCACTCGCTCTCTCCGTCACTCTGTGACGGATGCGACGCTCACTGTGCTTCGTCCTACTCCTGGTTCTCCTCCTGCCGTCCGCGGCCTCCGCCGCCGAGGCGATCTCGCGCCGTGACGGATTTCTCATGCTGTGGTCGGCCCTCAGCCGCCCCAGCGAACCGTGGAAGAAAGACGCTTTCAGTGACGTGCCCAAGGGTGACCTCGGCTACGACGAAATCACGTTCGCGCACGGTCGCGGCTTACTCGACGATACCTACCCGGAGGGGAGCAGCGAATTCCGCCCGAATGACGCCCTCGTCGCCAAGGATGCCTACCTCTGGCTGGCGCGCACGCGCAACGTCGACCTGCCCGAGAACCTGACGCCCGAGACCCTGCCTGATGTGCTCGACCGCTACGGCATCGACCTACCAAACCCGGATGCTACCCTCTCGTCCGACGAGCTTCTGGCCGACATGCGTGCCTTCGACGCTAATCTGGCGAAAACAGTGATTCTTTCGAGTAACTACGGCGAAGAACTCCAGGGTGAGACGACGGCCTTCGGCGAGATTTTCGACTGGCACCAACTGACCACCGCCCACCGCACGCTGCCGTACAACACCCTCTTGCGTGTCACCAACATTGCCAACGGCATGTCTGTCATCGTACGCGTGAACGACCGCGGCCCCTACGTTGACGGGCGCGGCCTCGACCTCAGCACAGGCGCGTTCATGGCTATTGCCCCCGCGAGCACCGGCGTCATTAAGGTGACGATCGAGCGACTGGGCGACGTGACGCTCGTGGGACCGTGCACCAAGGAGCAGCGCTTCGCCCGCCGCGTCGCCCCCGGTGTCACGCTCACGCCGGGTATCCCGCACCGGCTGCGGCTCGGCCAGCAGCTCGAGGTGCAAAGCCGCCAGTGGTTCGTGGTGCGCGCTGTCACCTATCCCGACGGCACCGTCGAGCGCTTCGAAGACTGGGTGTCGCCGGAGGAATCTTTCACGCTGAAGCCCGCAATGGTCGGCGAGTATCATTTCGAGCTGGCTACGAAAGACGGCCGCTCCCGCACAATGACGATGGAGGTGGCCGATTGCTCCGAGTCGCCCGGTGCCTAATTAGCGCTGGCGGCTCACCTTTTTGCTCTTAAAGGCTTGGCGCGAGACGCGCGGGCGGCTCACTTGTAAGCGCGAGGTTTTGGTTTGAGCTCCCTTCGCCGCGTGCTGCAAGCGGTAGTCGCGCAGGGGATTGAAGAGCATGAGGACGAGCACGGCCAACAGCGTGACGGCCGTGGCGGTTGCAAAGAGGCCGACACCGACCATCATGCCGAGCGCTGCCACGAGCCAAATCGAGGCGGCGGTCGTGAGGCCGGAGACGTGATTGTGCTGGTGGAGCACGGCGCCCGCGCCGAGGAAGCCGACGCCGGTCACAATCTGCGCAGCAATGCGCCAGTCACCCGCCTCAAAGTAGACCGAAAGTGTGGTGAACATGCAGGAGGCGAGCGCGATCATCATGCAGGTGCGGAGCCCCGCCACGTGCCCGGAGAAGTCGCGCTCGAAGCCGACGATGCCGCCAAGGAAGAGCGCGATCACGGCTTTCGTCAGCGTGTCGACGTAATAGGGATCGAGGAAGGTGTCGATGTTCATTTGTCTTATTATACAATATTTTAAGATATTTTGGAATGTCGAACGGTGCCTTGTCGCCAGCGCACGAAGCAGGAGTTCTGTCTACCGTCAGATGCTGTTTTTTGCTATACTATAACGATACTTCGCCTCCTGGCCTCTTGGTCACCTTCCTCCGTTTCTTCGCCTGGCCGATCTTCTGGGGACTCGTTGCCTTCCTGACCTCCGTCGTTAGTTCGGATTTTTGGCCGTGGCTGTGGACGTGGATCTGGGCTGACCCGTGGCGGTTGCTGTTGCCGGTGTCGTTTTTTGCCGGCACGAAGTACGTGATGGCGGCCATCCGTTGCAACTATGCCATCTATCATAGCCGCAAGCTCGTGCACATGAAGGTGCTCCTGCCCCGCAGCGACAGCAAGATCGACCAGGAGAAGCGCACCGAAAAAGACTTTAAGGAGAAGATCGCCATCATGGAGCAGCTCTACCGCGCGCTCTGGGAGGTGCGCAGCCTCACCTTCTGGCAGACCGTGCACTTCTGGTTCTTCCGCTACGCGACCATCAGCTTCGAGATCTACATGGAGAAGAACGAGCTGTCGTTCCACGTCCTCGCCAAGCCGAGCCTCGTTTCCATTGTGGAGAAGCAGATCACATCGTTCTATTCCGACGCCGAGGTGATGGTGGTACCCGCGATCAATATCTGGCCCAAGGGGTACAAGCTCGTGGGCTACCACATGGCCCTCGCCAAGAAGTTCTACTACCCTATCCGCTTCTACGAGCAGATGCAGGACGACCCGCTCAACGACATGAGTAACGTCCTCAGCAAGCTCGACGACGGCGAATTGGCCACCATCCAAGTCTCGATCACGCCGAGCTTCAGCAACAAGTGGGGGAAGATCGCGGAGCGTTTCGCTTCGAATAAGTTTAAGGGCAAGAGCGACCTCTGGATCGAACACATCCCCATCCTCTCGCCGCTCATCCGCTTCTTTACCGGCGCCATCACCGTCGCCGGGCAGAGCTTGGCTCCCGGTGCCAGCCGGGGCGACTCGTTCGTGCGCATGATCCAGCCCGAGGAGGAGCTCTACAAGCGCATCGGCGAAAAGGCTGGTATGAGCCCGTTCCATGCCACTATTCGTGTAATGGCCGCCGCCAAGACGTGGGACCGCGCCATCGACATCACCAATAACCTCCAGGTCGCCTTCAACGTTTTTAAGGATCTCTACGGCAACTACTTCGTGAACCGCCGCATGTTCGTCGATTTCCTGCCGCTCTCCTGGAACGCCCCGCTCATCCACTGGGTGTGGCGGCACCGCTTAAACGATTTCTTCCCTTGGACCAAGTCGTGCCTGCTCGTCGAGCGCGAATTGGCGGCACTCTTCCACTTTCCCGACAGCCGTTACAACAAGATCCCCGTCATTCAGTGGATCACGTACCGCGTGCTCCCACCGCCGCCCAACGTCCCCAAAGAGGGCATCCTGCTCGGGCTCAACGACTATCGCGCCCAGAAGACCGAAGTGCGTTTCCTCGATACCGACCGCACCCGCCACCAGTACATCATCGGTAAGTCGGGTACGGGTAAGTCGGCGCTCCTGAACTTCCAGGTGCGCCAGGACGTGAAGGCCGGCGCCGGTCTCTGCGTGGTGGACCCGCACGGCGACCTTATCGAGGATATCCTCGCGCACGTACCCAAGGAGCGCGCCAAGGACGTGATCCTGTTCGATCCCGCCGACATCGAGCGCCCGATGGGCCTCAACATGCTCGAGGCCACCACGCCCGAGCAGAAAGACCGCGCCTCGCTCGACGCGATGGAAATCTTCATCAAGATGTACGGTAACGAGATCTTCGGACCGCGCATCCAGCACTACTTCCGCAACGGCTGCCTGACCCTCATGGACGACGAAGAGGAAGGCGCCACGCTCATCGACGTGCCTCGCCTGTTCGTGGATGAGGAGTTTCAGCGTTACAAAGTGAGCAAGTGCAAGAACGTGGTGGTGCGCAGCTTCTGGGAGCATGAAATCGCCAAGACCGGTGCCCGCGAGAAAGAGGAGATGATCCCGTACTTCTCGGCCAAGTTCGGACCGTTCATCACTAATACCACCATCCGCAACATCATCGGCCAGCCCAAGAGCGCCTTTGATATCCGCCAGGTGATGGACGAGGGCAAGGTGCTACTGGTGAACCTCTCTAAAGGAAAGATTGGTGACGTGAATGCTCAGCTCCTCGGCCTGATCTTCGTCAACAAGGTCAACATGGCCGCCATGAGTCGCGCCGACGTGCCGCAGGCCCAGCGTCGCCGCTTCTACCTGTACGTGGACGAGTTCCAGAACTTTATCACCGACGCCTTTGCTTCCATCCTCTCCGAGGCTCGTAAATATGAGCTCGGTTTGATCATGGCCCACCAGTACATCGGCCAGCTGACCGGGAAAACGGCCAACTACGATCAGGCCAACACGAAGATCCGCGACGCCGTCTTCGGTAACGTCGGCACCATCATGTCGTTTAAGATCGGCGCCGAGGACGCCGAGTACATGGCCAAGGAATACGCGCCGGTGCTGAGCGAGCAGGACGTGATCGGTATTCCGAATTTCCACTGCTACTGCAAACTGAACATCAATAACACCTCGAGCCGTCCGTTTAGCATGAAGACGATCTACGACGAGTCCGACCGCAATGAAAAACTCTCGGCGCTCATCAAGGAATACAGTCGCACCAAGTACGGCCGTAAGCAGGAGTTCGTCAACCAGGAGATCGAGGACCGCATCGGCGTCGCTCGTGGTTCCACCGTTCCGGCCGTGCCGCCGGCTCTGCCGCCGATGCCCATGTAAAAACACCCTCCCCGGTAAAGGGGAGGGGTGGAGGTAGGGAGAGCTTGTCGTGGTCGCCGGGTGGCGACGGCTGCGAATGTGCTTATGCTCGGATTATCGGCATGAGGGCGAAGAGGCTCTGGAGCATAGCTTCGGGCGGTTGGGGGTGCTCTTCGAACTCCTGACCATTGTCGGCCACGACTTTGTTGTGGCGGATGACGATCTGGCGGGCCCCGCAGATCACGTTGCAGTGCGACGTGAGGATCGTCGGGAATTGGATCTCAATCCGGTTCTGCCCCTTCACGAAAACGATTTTTGGGAAGCCGTCCTCCACGGATTGGCCGCTGGCCGGGACCGCGAATGTCATCTGCCAACCGGCCGACTCGTGCTCGGCGTAGCGTTCGCCTTGCTCGTTTAGACAGCCCCGCACGGCGGCGTTCGTCGCCTGTAGGCGGATTTTGTCGAGGATGATCTCCAAGGCGGACTGGTGCCGGAACGGGGTGCTTTTCTTTCTAGGCGCAGCGGTCGTGGTCATAGTTGCAGTTCTCCGAAATCACGGATTTGGGTTCAATTCGGAAGAGTGCACGGTGCCTCTCCCAAGCAAACCCACGGTGATGGGCTGGTGCAGAAGAGGCGAGTGGTGGTACCAACGATCGCGGGCGCAGTATATTTGACAGAGGAGTAAAATCAAGCCTGAGCTGAGGCTCAGTTCTTGGCCGATGGTGGCCAATAAAAGAATAGTCACACCTCCTCGTCAGAGAGATAAAAATCGGCCCAGATTCGTGGCCGGCGAGCGATTGCCCAAATGGGGCGATATAAATAGGCAACGAGAGTCGACGGGCGAGGCGGCGGAGTGATAGGCTGCTGCCATGCCGTCATTCTCACAAATGAAAGACATGTACCGTCTCCAAAAGGAGGCCAAGCGCGTGAAACAGGAGTTGAGGAATATCCACGTCGAAGCCGAAGGCGTCGGCGTGCAGGTGGTCGTCTCGGCCGAACAGGAAGTAGTGAGCATCAAGCTTGATCCGTCGGTGCCCCATGAGAAGCTTGAAGGCGCCGTCGCCGATGCCCTGAATCGCGCTCTTAAGAAGGCGCAAGTGGTAGCGACCGAGTACATGAAGCCCGTGATGGAAAAGATGGGACTTTCCGGCCAGGCCTGATGCCGATCGAGCGTGTTAGCTTCGGCGCCGGGCGCGCTGCCAAACGCCGCGCGCGGCGCACATGGATTGGGCTTATTCTCGGGGTGGCCCTCATTCTGGCGGTCAAAACCTGGTACGTCGGCGCGCTGAAGCCCGTCGATCCGACGAGTGATCGCCGCGAACTGATCGAGATCGAAGTCGGCCAGTCGGCGGGGTCCATTCTGACTGAGCTTGAGGAGCGCCAAGTCATTCGTTCGGCGCTGGTGGCCAAGATCCACCTGGCCCTGGCGGGCGGCGCTGAGGGCCTGCAGGCCGGCAGCTTCGTGCTGCGTCCGTCTCTGACGCTCAATGAGGTGCTGGCCGCGCTCGCGCTCGGCAAGGCCGAGGAAGTCGTGCTCACCATCCCCGAAGGTTCCACTGTCGCCGAGATCGACGCCCTACTCGCCCGCCAGGGACTAGCGGCCACCGGCGCACTGCTCGCCTGCGCCAAGAGCTGTGATCTTTCGGCTTACCCGTTCCTGCCGGCGAGCGCGCCGGCACCGGGTAATCGCTTGGAGGGCTATCTTTTCCCGGATACCTACTACGTCGCCACCGCCGACTTCGACATCCAGTCGTTCGTCGGGCGCCTGGTGAGTACGTTTAAGACGCGCATCGTAGAGGGCCGCAGTGCCGAACTGGCCAAGGGCGGCCGCACGCTCCCGCAGATCGTGGCGATGGCCTCGCTGCTCGAGCGTGAGTCGCGCGGCCAGGCTGAACGCAAGATCGTGAGCGGCATTCTCTGGAAGCGTTTTGACCAAGGCATGCAGCTCGGTGTCGACGCGGCCGTGCTCTACGCCGTGGGCAAGGAGGCCGGCGACATCACTGCGGCCGACTTGGCCACCGATTCGCCGTATAACCTCCGCCGCGAGCGCGGCCTGCCGCCGGGCGCCATCGGCAATCCCGGCCTGGCCGCCATCGATGCCGCTCTCAGTCCCGAGGCCTCGGCTTACTACTATTACCTCCACGCGCCAGACGGCCAGATCCACTACGGAAAAACGCTCGACGAGCACAACGCGAATAAGGCAAGGTACCTGCCATGACCCACTCCGCCGACTACGTTCCGGACCAGAAGATCCTTGCCAACTACGCCGACCTGCTGGTGAAATTCGCGCTGGGCAACTGCCAGGGCATCAAACCCGGCGAGGTGGTGCAGCTGTCGGTGCCCGATACGGCCAAGCCGTTGTTGCCCGAGCTCATGCGCGCGGTCTACCAATCGGGTGGGCACGTGAAGCAGCAGTACATCCCGGAAGGCATGTCGAAGATCTTCTTCAAGTACGCTTCGGACGAGCAGTTGAAGTTCTTCCCTGAGGCGTTCAAGAAAGCCGAAGCCGAGCTGGTGGATCACAACGTCAGCATCATCTCCGATTCCGACCCCCAGGAGCTCAAGGATGTGGATCCCAAGCGACTCTTCGCCACCAGTGACGCGCGCAAGCAGGTGCGCGAGTGGTACAACGAGAAGGAGCGCCAGGGGAAGTACACTTGGACGCTTGCGATGTATCCCACGGCCGCCATGGCCGCCGAGGCCGGCCTGAGCTTAGAGGAGTACTGGCAGCAAGTGATTGAGGCTTGCTACTTGGATAAGGCCGACGCCGTGGCCGAGTGGCGAAAGATTCAGGCGGAGCAGGACCGCGTGAAGGCTCATCTCAACGCTTTGAAGATCGAGCGCGTGCACGTGGAGGCCGAGGGGATCGATCTGTGGGTGAAGCTCGGTTCAAACCGCCTGTGGCTGGGCGGCAGCGGCCGTAACATCCCGAGTTATGAGCTCTTTGTCTCACCCGACTGGCGCGGCACCGAGGGTGTGATCCGCTTCAACCAGCCGCTCTACCGCTTCGGCAACCTCATCAAAGATGTGGAACTCGAGTTCAAGGCCGGGCGCGTCGTTCGGGCTCAAGCCTCCGAGGGTGAGGAATTTCTAAAGGCAATGGTGGCCCGCGAGAATGCCGATAAGATCGGCGAGTTTTCGCTCACCGACCGGCGTCTCTCGCGCATCACGCGTTTTATGGCGGATACGCTCTACGATGAGAATATGGGCGGCCAGTACGGCAACACGCACATTGCCGTGGGTGCGGCCTACAAGGATAGCTACGATGGTGACCAGTCCCAGCCGACTAAAGACGAGTGGGAAGCGCTGGGCTTCAACGATTCAGCCGAGCACACCGATATCGTCTCCACTACTGACCGCACCGTCACGGCCGAGCTGCCGGATGGCTCGACCACGGTCATTTTCAAAGACGGTCAGTTTGCGGTCTGAGAGGGGATTATTCGTTTATTGTGCACGACGCGGAGCATGCGCTCACGCCGTTACTGTCGCCGTCGTCACACAGCTCATTGCCTTCTTGAATCCCGTTTCCACACTCGGCAGCCAGGCTGGGGACCGAGGCTCGTGTACTCGCGCCGAGAGGCCCTTGGAGGAGGATGATGCCGAGCAAGGCCAGCGCGGAGAGAGTGAAGAGCGCGCTCAGGGGTTCCAGGTGACGCTGGTGGCGCATAGGGCAGGGGATTGGTATTGGTCGTTAAATACTATTATAACATATTTTTATATAATAGGAATAGACGTGTAAATCTCTACTCCTGGCCATAAGGCAAGGATTTTGCTATAATGAAGTGGTTCCAAGACAGACAGATGAACCCCACTGCTGGTAAAGGCACGTCGCACTACCACCGCCTGAAAATCGGCGTGATGGGTGCTGCCAGTGGTCCACTGATTGAAGATCCCTCTGCCCGTGAGAAGGCCCGCATTCTTGGTCGTGAGATTGGTAACCGCGGGCACATTTTCATCAACGGCGCTTGTCCTGGCCTGCCCCACGACGCCATGCTTGCTGCCAAGGAGCAGGGCGGCTTCACCATCGGCATCTCGCCCGCTTTCTCCGAGTATGAGCATGTGAACGAATACCTCTCGCCCCACGAGCACGATTTTCTCATCTACACGGGCATGGGCTTCATGTCGCGCGACGTCATCAATATCCGTTCTTCCGACGGTGTCGTGATTGTCAGCGGCGGTGTTGGCACGTTGAATGAGCTCACGATCGCCTACGACGAGGGCCGCCCCATCGGCGTGCTCACGAACTCCGGCGGCATCAGCAACCACGTCCAGATGATCATCCGCGATCTCTGCAAGCGCGAGATTCCGCCGAACATGGTCTTCGATGACGATCCGGTGAAGCTGCTCGATAAGCTGGAGACCGCCATTCGCACCTACCCGACGCCGGTGCGTCAGGATAGTCGGGTTAGAGATAAGAAGATTACGGGTTAAGTGGGGGTTGTATAAGGCATGGTTTCCCATTTTCTTCATTTTCTTAGGCAGGTGCCAACTGATTGGTTTCCACTTTTTGTCAGCGCGACAAAAAGTGGAGTAAAAAACGCTGCGCGCC
>CAZXIV010000030.1:0-6732 GCA_964640945.1 uncultured Candidatus Peribacteria bacterium
TGATGCGCGAAATGGGCAAGGTCACGTTCCTGACGCTGCAAGACCACACCGGCCGCCTGCAGATCATGCTCCGCGAAGAGCAGCTGGAAGAGGCCTACGCACTGGCTCAGGCCACGCTCGATCTGGGCGATATCATCGGCATTCGCGGCGAGCGCATCACGACCAAAACTGGCGAACCAACGGTCCAAGCCACGGGCTGGATCATGCTCAGCAAGGCCCTGGCACAGCCGCCAGAGAAGTGGCACGGCATCGCCGACCAAGAGACCGCTTGGCGTCAGCGCTACTTGGATCTCACGAGCAACCCCGAGACGTTCAAGCGCTTCCAGCTGCGTTCACTCTTCATCCGCAAGCTCCGCGAGTTCTACTGGAAGTACGGCTTTGAAGAGATGGAGACACCCGTGCTGACAAACGCCGCCTCAGGCGCCCTCGCCACCCCCTTCGTGACGCATCATGCCGCCTACGACTTGGATGTGTATCTGCGCATCGCCACCGAAACGTTTTTGAAAGAGTGTCTCGTCGGCGGCTTCGATCGCGTCTTCGAAGTCGGTCGCATTTTCCGCAACGAAGGTCTGGACCCGAGTCATCTCCAGGACTTCACGATGGTCGAGCACTACGCCGCCTACTGGGATTTTGAAGACAACATGGAATTCACCGAGATGATGTTTAAAGAAGTTCTGCCCGCTGTCTTTGGCACGCTCCAGACGAACATCCCCGATCGCAACGGCACCCTCATCAACGTGGACTTCACCCCACCATGGCCACGATTAACCCTTCGGGAAGCCATTTTGAAGCACTCAAATATTGATATCGACACCTGTGCGACCGCCAATGATCTGCGCGATACGATGAAGAAAACGGGGATCAAACTCGAGGTCGATGTCTCCAAACTCGGCCGCGGTAATTTGATCGATCAACTCTACAAAAAAGTTGCCCGGCCGCACTTGGTGCAACCGACCTTCATTACCAGTCACCCCATCGATATCTCCCCACTCGCCCGCCGCAACGATAAGAACCCCGACATCACCGACCGCTTCCAGCTCGTGGTCGGCGGCTGGGAAATTGTGAACGCCTACAGCGAACTCGTGGATCCTGTCGATCAGAATGAGCGCTTCGATGCACAGGCCAAGGCGAATGCCGGTGGCGACAGTGATGCCCACCGCAAAGACGACGACTATGTAAAGGCCTTGAGTTACGGCTGCCCCCCTTGTTCGGGCTTCGGCATGGGCATTGACCGGATCGTGGCCTTACTCACGCAGCAAACCAACCTGCGCGACGTGGTCCTCTTCCCGCTCATGAAGCCTGAACACAGCCTAAAGGCCCCGTCCATTTCCCAAGCGGCCAAAGAAGATGGCACGCTCCTACTCCAACACGCCACCTACGGCCACCTCCTTCCCGAAGCCCACGGCCTGATTGAGACGCACGCCGTGCAAACGAAAGCCCACCTTCTCGCTACCGGCGCGGCAATGGAAGCCCTGGCCACGCGCCTAGGCGGTGACCCGATGACGTGGAAGGTGGCCGGCATGCTCCACGACCTCGATTGGGACAAGCTCGATAAGGATTATGAGAAGCACTGCGGTGAAGACCTCAAGGCGATGCTCGAAGGCATCAAGGCGCCGCCGGAACTGCTGGGCGACATCCGGGCACACTACGCGCACCTCTACGGCGCCGAGTATCCGCTCGATACGATGCTGCGCAAAGCGCTCTACTGCGTTGATGAACTGACCGGCTTTATTATCGCCGTGACCATGGTGCGCCCCAGTAAAAAGATCGCCGACGTTGAGGTGAGCTCGGTGAAGAAGAAGTTGAAGGACAAAGGCTTCGCCGCCCAGGTGGATCGCGCGCAGATTGGCCAGTGCGAGACGCTGCTCGGTATGACGCTCGACGAATTCATCGGCCTCGTGCTGGAAGCGATGAAGCCGCACGCCGCGGCGATGGGGATCTGATGATCGGTCAGTTGTAGTGGGCCAGCTCGCCGAATAGATACGCGCCGCTCGCATCCATCTTGGTGAGCACTTGCTCGCGCATCTGCCGGACATGCCGCTGTAACGGTAGAGCCAGGATGTGTACGCCGGCGAATTCATGGGACGATTTTGGCTTACAGCGAGCCATGATCGGCCGATCGGAGGCCTGCAATTCCCCCTGCCGCTTGTCATCCATGAGGATGTGCCACTTCTCCAGGGCGATGTCATAGCGAGACGCAAAGTAGGCGCGCAGCCCTTGGAAGAACTCCTCCCCTTCCTCCAGCTTCTCGGCCAGGTAGGAGGGCGAAGTGGTGACGTCGTACAGAACAAGCGTCTCGGGCGCATCGCCGACTGCGACGACACCATCCACCTCCGCGCTGGCGCGGCCATGGCGGAAGATGACGTTGGCGCCATCTAACTCCATACGCACATCACCCATCTCGATCGTCCCGGAACCCTGCAGCAGGTCTACAAGCCCATTCGATGAGCGGCGATCCATTTTGTGGGCGACCTCGTTCACCACGGCCTCGGCCACCTCTTCGGCACAGATGCCGGTGGCGCGTGTCAGCAATTCGGCGCGCTGACTCATGAGCACGGCCGGATCGAGGGACGAGAGGCGACGCAGTGCGGACTGCAGCAGGCGCCGAGAACGGAGCACGTCCACCATGCCCGGGTGCGTGCCGGCGCAGAGCACGGCCTCACCGAAATTGGGCAGGGAGGGCGTACGAGCAGGCGCACAAGCGACAGAGAGAGCCATTGAGGGCGCCGCGTGGAGCATGAAGGGGAGCCATTATACGTCAAACGCCGACGATCGGCTATGCCTTTGGCTCAGAACTCAATCACCTCTTCACGGGCGGGCATATGCACCATCACGCCCGGGCGGGCGGCGCGGATGCGAGTGGCAAACGGTAGCATCTGTTCTTCTTCACCGTGCACCAAGATGACATGCTTCAAGCCCTCCACGCTGCCCACAAAGGCATCCAAATCGCGCATATCAGCGTGGCCCGAGTAGGCGTTGATGTAGGCCACCTGGGCCTTCTTTAGGCGGTACTCGTCGAAGATCTTCACGCGGTCGATGGTGGGATTAAGAATGGCGGCACCAAGCGTGTCCTTGGCCATATAGCCGACCGCGAGGACAGTATTGCGCGCGTCCTCGAGCTCGTTTTTAAGGTGATGGCGGATACGGCCCGCCTCGCACATGCCCGAGCCGGCCATGATGATCATCGGGCCCGGCGTGCCATTGATGGCTTTACTGTCCTCCGCGCTCTCGGTGTATTTTACCAGCGAGAACTTGAAGGGGTTATGCGCGCGACTGAGGAAATCCTTGAACATCTCCTCGTCGTAGCACTCCGGGTGCTTCATGAAGACGTCGGTTACTTTAGAGGCGAGCGGCGAGTCGATGATGATGGGCAAGGCCGGGATCTGCTTGCTGTCCCAGAGCAGGTGGAGGTCGTAGACAATCTCCTGGGTGCGCTCGAGTGAGAAGGCCGGAATGAGCAGTTTTCCGCCGCGCGACGCGGTGGCGATGATGATGTCGCGCAGTTGCTCGCGCGCCTTCTCGATACTCTCGTGCGTACGGTTGCCGTAGGTACTCTCGCAAATGAGGATATCAACCGCGGGCATGGCAGCCGGGTCGCGGATAATGGGGAGCGCGCTGCGGCCGAGATCGCCCGTAAAGCCGATGCGCACCTTAGAACCGCCGGCATCCTTCGCCTCGATGACGACCATGGCCGCTCCCAGAATATGGCCGGCCTCGAGAAACTGCGCCTGCACGCCCTGGCAGACCGGGAACCACTCATTGTAGTGGCGCGGGGTGAAGAGCTTCATGCAGGCGGCCACGTCTTCCACACCGTACAGCGGGCCGTCGGTGGTAATGCGATTCGAGAGGTGCTTCTTGGCGTACTCTTCGTCCTTCTGCTGGATAAAGGCAGAGTCCTGGAGCATCACGTCGGCCAGGTCCTTGGTAGCGAAGGTAGAGATGACGGGCGCGCGTAGGCCTTTCTTCCAGAAGTACGGCAAGCGACCAACGTGATCGCCGTGAGCGTGCGTGAGAATCAGCGCGTCCAGTTCGGCCGGGTTGAAGGTGACTTCGCGATTCTTCACCGCCGTCTCGGCACGATGCCCTTGGAAAAGACCCGCATCGAGCAGGAAACGACGGGAACCGACACGAATCTCGTGGCAGGTGCCGGTCACTTCGCGCGCGGCGCCATGGGGGATAAATTGCATGTTCTGGTTCCAGTATAGCGGAAAAGACTGTTTTTGGACAGTCAGGCACCCTCGTTGTCCAGTCCGACAAAACGACGAATGGCGGCGATTTCGGCGGCATCCAAAGGTCGCAACTCGCGAGGCTTCATCGTGCCGATGCCAAGTGGCCCGATGCGCTCACGCGTCAGACTGCGAACCGTGCAGCCGACCGTCTCGCACATCCGGCGGATTTGGCGGTTTTTGCCTTCGGTGAGCGTGATCAGAAGCGTATTAGAAGAGATACGCTTCACGAGCAGTGGCTTGGTCTGCCGGCCATCCATCACCATCCCCTGTTGCAACTGCAACAACGCCTCGTCGCTCATCGACGCCTGGAGGCGGACCCGATACTCCTTCTCGTGGTCGTAGCGCGGGTGTGTCAGGCGCAGCGCCAGCTCGCCGTCGTTGGTGAGCAAGAGCAGCCCCTCACTATCTTGATCGAGACGGCCGACCGGGAACACTTTCCCACGCAATTCCGGCGGGAGAAGATCCGGCAAAATCTGTGCGGGCAGGCGGCCAGAGGATGGCACGGGCGGACGCTTATTCGTCACTTCTACGCGGCGGGGCTTATTGAGCAGGTAATAGAGGAAGGTCGTGCTTTTCGGCAGCGCGACGCCATCCACGGCGATATGGTCGACCGCCTGGACCGCCTGATCGCCCACTTTGGCGATCGCACCATTCACCGTCACCCGACCGGCAGCCAATAATTCTTCAGCGTGACGGCGCGAGGCAATGCCCGTCCGCGAGAGGATCTTCTGGAGACGCTCCTTCATGGGGACATGGTACACGGCGTTCAGGGGCGACTCACATTCAGAATGGGCACTGAGCTGGTTGCGCCTTTCCGCCTCAAGCTCAAGCCCACTGCTTTTTAGACACGCCAAAAAGACCGTCTCTCTCCCTCTATTTTTAGAGAGAGGACAGTCTTGGCTTTTTCAACCGCTTCGTCCTGGCACCGGCCTACTCTCGCGAGGCGGATGCCCCACTACCATCGGCGCTGACGGTCTTCACTGCTGAGTTCGGGATGGGATCAGGTGTTACCCCGTCGCTCGAAGCACCAGGACGAAACGGTCGATTTGCCAAGGATTCCTTGAAACGTGTTTGATGGGCACGTCTTGCCCGCGCGTGAGACATGAACAGTACAGTAGTAGAAAAAACAATGTTCAATTGCCCGTTCGTACCGCTCAGCTGAATGCATTGCTGCACGTACACTTGCGGCCGATCTACCCGGTCGTCTTCCGGGGGGCTTATGGGGATACGCCATCTTAAAGTGAGCTTCCCGCTTAGATGCCTTCAGCGGTTATCTCTTCCGAACATAGCTATCCTGCGCTGCCGCTGACGCGACAACAGGGTCACCAGAGGTTCGTTCACTCCGGTCCTCTCGTACTAGGAGCAACTCTTTTCACGTATCCAATGGACCACGGAGGATAGAGGCCAAACTGTCTCACGACGTTTTGAACCCAGCTCGCGTACCGCTTTAACCGGCGAACAGCCGGACCCTTGGGGCCTTCTCCAGTCCCAGGATGCGATGAGCCGACATCGAGGTGCCAAACCAGTCCGTCGCTGTGGGCGCTTGGGACTGATCAGCCTGTTATCCCTAGAGTAACTTTTATCCGTTGAGCGACAACCCACCCACGTGGTGAGAGCAAAATAAATTGCTCAGGTTGCCGGATCACTATCGCCGACTTTCGTCTCTGCTCGACTTGTTAGTCTCACAGTCAGGCCAACTTGTGCGATTACACTACCGCGCCGATTTCCATCCGGCGCTAGTTGACCATTGCGCGCCTCCGTTACGCTTTAGGAGGCAACCGCCCCAGTTAAACTGCCCAGCAAGCACGGTCCCTCGCCCCGTGTCGGGGTCGAGGTGAGTATCGTCGGAATTCGAGGGTGGTATCTCAACGGTGACTCCACCGAGGCTAACGCCCCGGCTTCAAAGTCTCCCACCTATTCTGCACACGCAGACCAACGACACAATGCCAGCTTACAGTGAAGCTTCATAGGGTCTTTTCGTCCTTCCGTGATCAAGACGGCATTTGCACCGTCACTGAAATTTCACCGGGCCTAGCGTTGAGACAGTGCTCCGATCGTTGTACCATTCGTGCGGGTCGGAACTTCAATGTTCCTCTTGGTGGTTAGCCAAGAACTCCGGCCGAAGCCTAGAGCGCACATACCAGTATTAAGGGGTCAGTATTAAGTATTAAGGGAATGATTATTCAAGAACCCATAATACTTACTACTTAATACTTACTACTCGATCTGTTTTTTACCGGCAGCTCGATTTTGCTGCGCCCCTACATCGCTGCAGGGATCGGACTATCTCATCATCCTCTTGCGAGGAGCATCGCGTGTAGTCTCTGAGGAGCCCGAAAAGTATTAGGTATTTGGTATTAGGTATTAAGTATGAAACATACTTAATACTCGATACTTCATACTTTATACTCGTCAGTTTCCTGCTGATTGTCCGCACCCCGTACCTTGCGGCATAGGGGATTCGACGGAGATTCCAGCATATAGCGATGTTTATCACTAATCG
>CAZXIV010000031.1:0-6711 GCA_964640945.1 uncultured Candidatus Peribacteria bacterium
CTCGGTGCGCATGCCGCACTCGGTGCCTTCCTTGGCTTCTTTGATGTCCTGGTCCACTTTGCGAAGCGACGTGATGCGCCCCTGGCCCACCACCTCGCCGCCACGTTGCAAACGAAACGGCAGGCGCTTCATCACGCCATCGAGCACACGGCCGCCGATAACCTGCTCAGACCGCTTCGTCATGAAGACGCCGCGCACTTCCAGGTGGCCGAGGATCGATTCGGTCTCTTCCGGTTCGAGGAGGCCCGCGAGGAGCAGGGTGATCTCATCGAGGAGAGCGTAGATAACGTCGTATTGGCGGATGTTCACATCTTCGCGGTCGGCGGTGCGGGCCACCGCCGGAGGAATAGTCACGTGGAACGCCACCACGATACCGCGGCTGGCGGAAGCCATCATCACGTCATTCTCGGAGACAGCGCCGACGGCACTGTGGATCACCTTCACGGTCACACCTTCGCTCGACACCAGTTCAAGCGCGCTCTTAATGGCCTCGAGCGAACCCTGGGTATCGGCCTTGAGGACAACCTTCAGCTGCGTCGCCTTCCCTTCGGAGATGCGAGCGACAAGGTCCACAAAACCTTGCTTCTTATTTTTAGAGGACTCGGTGAGGTACAAGTCCACCATCGCGCGAGCCTCACGCTCAGAACCAACTACCTGGAGGATATCGCCTACCTGGGCGACAGTATCAAAACCCGAGACGCGCACGGCGCCCGACGGGAGCGCTAATTCGACCCGTTCGCCGCGAGCATCGGTCATGGCACGCACGCGGCCGGAACTCGCCCCGCACACGAAGATATCACCAATGCGCAGGGTGCCAGTATTCACGATAACACTGGCCAAGGCGCCCAGGGATGAGTCGAGGTGACTCTCGATAATGGTCGCCACGGCCCGACGGTTGGGATTGGCTTTGAGTTCTTCCAAATCGGAGACGAGCAACACCTGCTCCAGAAGCTCCGGGATACCTTGCTTGGTGACGGCCGAACAAGCCACGAGCGGCACGGTGCCGCCCCACTCCTCCACGAGCAATTCATGCTTCGCCAGCTCGCCCTTCACACGCTCGGGATCGGCGGCTTCTTTATCGATTTTCGTGAGAGCAACAATGATCGGCACGCCGGCTTCTTTGGCATGGCTCAAGGCCTCAACCGTGGTGTCCTTCACGCCGTCATCGGCCGCCACTACCAGGATGACCACGTCGGTCACCTGGGCACCGCGGGCGCGCATGGCCGTAAACGCCTCGTGACCAGGAGTATCAAGAAACGTGATCGGCTTGCCATCATGGACAACCTGATAGGCACCGATGGCCTGGGTGATACCACCCGCCTCGCCGGCCGCCACTTCGGTCCGGCGGATCGCATCGAGCAGCGAGGTTTTGCCGTGGTCGACGTGGCCCATCACCACCACGATCGGCGCGCGGGGCTCAAGGCCCTCAGCGTCGTCGTCCTTCAGAAGCGCCTCTAAGTTGCGACTGAACAAGTCTTCCACCTTGGCGGTGGCCAACTCGCGCGCCACGGTCACGCCGAGCTCGGCGGCAACGATGGCGGCGGTATCGAAATCGATGGTTTGGGTGATGGTGGCCATCACGCCGTTTTTCATGAGTGTGGCCACGACTTGCGGTACCTGCACCCCGGTCTTCTCGGCAAACTCCTTCACCGTAATCTGCGCGGGCAGGGGCACGACGCCTTCTTTTTTCTTAATTTGAACTTGCTCGGCGGGCTGCTGACTACCGCGTTTGGGTTGAGCGGTGCGCACTCCGCGATCGGGACGGCGGGCGCCACCACCACCGCGGCCGGGCAGCGGGGACGGGCGGGGTAGGGCGGCTTGGCGACTGATGGCCGCCGGCGACACATCGTCGAGCGTCAGTTTGCGGAGCACATGGAGGGCATCCACCTTCGGCGCGGCGGCCGGCACCTCGGGCGCGGGCGCGGCGGGCGCTGCCCCCTCCTCTCCTCCTTCCTCGATTGTTCCGGCCGACTGCTGCATCACCGTCTCGAAGTCGATCTTGAGGTTATGTTTGCGCGCCACGAAGCGAATCACGCCAATCGCCAGGTTATCGGGGATTTCGCGATCGGTCGGTTTGACGCCGAAATCAACCTGCTCCAGCTCTTTACGGAGTTGTTGTCCGGTCATGCCGAGAATCTTGGCCACTTGGACGAGGCGCATAGCGAGGAGGACGGGGCCGAAAAGGCTCCGGGACGATACCAGAAAAAGCCTCCCTCCTCAACAAACGCCCCTTACGCCCGCGGTGGGAGCGTCGCTTCGGGGGACTTAGGTGCCTGCGGGCGGATCTCGACCGATTGAGGGGCAGGACGGGGGGCAGCCGACGTCGGGGCGGGCACCGGCCCAGCCGGGAACGACTTGGGGGCAACCGGCAACGCGGACGGCTTGGCGGGAATGGGGGCCAGCACCGGCGCGGCCGCGCGCGGGATGTCGCGCGGGGGCTGGACCGGCGCCTTGGGCGCGGGGGTCGTCTGCTCCTTGATGCCATCCTTCAACTTCTGAACACACTCCAGCACCTGCAAAGCAAAGTTCTGAAAGTGACTAACGCGGAAACCCGAAGCGCGGGCATGGCCGCCGCCGCCGTAGGTCTTGCCGGCCAAGGCCGACACGTCGACCGCCAGCGACGAACGCATACTCGCCTTGAGGCCGCCTTCTTCCAGCTCGGTGAAGAGCACGTAGAGATCGGCATCGGGAATGGTGGAGAGGAGTTCGTCGAGGATGCCATGTGTCTCCTTGCTGGTGGCGCCCATCTCGGCCAGGTCTTCGCGGCTCACGGCCGACCAGACGATGCGCGCTTCGCGATCAACCTGGATGCGGTTTAAAGCGCGGCCCCAGATCTTCAGGGTGGAGAGCGGCTTCGTCTTATAGATGTGCTGGATAATCTCCTGCTGGCGGGCGCCCTTCTCGAGCAGCTCGGCCGCCACCTCGAGCGATTTAGGGGTGGTGTTCGGATTCTGGAAGCTGCGCGTATCGGTAATGAGGCCGGTCAGGAGCAGTGTCGCCAGGTCAGGCGTGAGGGCCTGTTTCATATCGGGATCGCTCTGGAACCAGCCGTAGAGCACCTCGGTGGCACTGGCGGCCGTCGGGTCAATGAGCTGGAGCTGACCGTAGCCAGCATTAGAAATGTGGTGATCGATATTGAGCACGGGCACGCTGCCGAAAAGATCGACGTGGTCGGTGTAGAACGAACCGAGCAAGGCTGTGTCAGCCGTATCGACAACGACGATAAGGTCATAACTGCGCTCCCCTTCCGCCAGTGAAATCTGCTGCGAGCGAATGGCGCCTTTCTTGGGCATGACGATGATGTTCACGCGTTGATCCTCAACGGTGTAGCGGAGCTTATCCACTTCCACGCCGTCTTGGAGATTGATGGTGATGACAAACTCCTGGCTGGCATCGATCGATTGCTGCAACTTCTCAAAGCCCGGCAGGAACTCCAGCGCCTCCGGTAGCACGTCGGGGCAAATGACCGTCACGTCCTTGCCTAGGCTCTTAAAGACCTGGTAACAGGCCAAGGCGCTGCTCAGGCCGTCGGGATCGACATTCGCGTGCGGGATGACGAGGATGCGCTTGTAGCGCTTGAGGATCTCCGTCGCGGCCGAGTATTGGGTGGGGTTGAGGCTCATCTCAGGTGGACATTACATTATAACATTTATTTACAAATATTGCAAATACTGGCCTGGAATAATTACCAGCTGAGGCGATGAGCCGAAAGGGGTCAGGTTGGAGGTCATGAAAGTCGATCATCAAAGCAGAAGCCCTCAAACGATGCAAGATAGCCCAGGGTCCCCTCCCCACCCTCCAAGACCCTACCCGGCCGAGAGCTGGGGACCGATGAGCCAAAGTATCCCGGTCCTGACGATCATCCGATCCTTTGTAAACGCCCACGGCGCCGTCAGGATTTCTTACTCTTTTTCTTGGGTGCCGTACCACCGAACTTCAAGAGCAGATCTTGCATCTGCCCGGCTGTCGCCGCCTGACTTGGCGGCTGGGCAGGAGCGGCCACAGACGGTTCTTCTGCAGGAGCAGCCGGTTCTGTTCGCGTGGCTTCTGGCGGCTGCACAGACGATTCGCCTGCCTCCATCCGTATGTACACATACCATCCCACGTCTTTTCTTCGTGCACCCTGCTCACCTTTGTAGCGATAATGGTGATAGACCTGCAATGTGCCAAACGGAAGAGGCAACGACGTGAGCAACGCATCTTTTCTCTCCCCTACCTCGAGTTGGTCGGCAGGTTGACCAATCGGGTATCCATCTTTGAGAGCGGCAAATGAGGGCGGCATAGGCACACCGTATTCAGTATCAAGGTAGCGAGCCAAATGCATCTGATGCTTTTGGAGTGCTGCCTGAATCTCTGGCCAGTGTTGCTCTGCAATCTGCTCGCGGCGCTCCTGCTTCGCCGCGCCACTCTGTTTCTCATGCGCCTGTATGTCTTTCTCAACCTCTCCCAGCTTGGCCAGTGCCCGATGGCAACCAGCGCTGGTTGTTTGTGATTCTAAGGCCGCCAATTCTTGCATGATCTCCGCCAGATTGGTGACTGGGCTCTCTCCTCGGAGGCTTTCCACCCTCTGACGCAGCCCATTCACCGCACTTCCCAAGCGCTGTTTCATGACATCAAAAGTCTGATCACTTGCGCGCTGTGCCTCCTGACTATCCAAAAACCATTGGACTGCGCACACACCCTGCTCGTCTACGGCCAGACCGGGGTAAGCCATTGCAGCCAAAGGAGCGAAATACATCTTGGGCTGTGGCAGAGAGGGAACGGGCGATGAGGTGGCTGCATCTTTTTGCCACCCTAATTCATCTCCTTGATTACCTTGTTCCGAGGCCACGAAATACTGCCATGCCACCTGTCGTTTCTCCTCGATTTCCTCCGCCGAGAACGGCGGATATTTCTCCCCGACCTCCTTCAGGCTTTTCTGTCCTTGCCATTGATTTCTTGTCCAAGCTAGCAGGTACTGCTCGTCATAGGATGTACCTTGTGGCTGGAGAATTGGATAGGCGACGCTGCCGTTGGGCTCATCGTAGATTTGAGGCTGCACCTTGCTAGAGAGAGCGATGGATAGTGCCTCCCCACCGCGTAATACAGAGGCGGGAGAACGCTCTTGGAGGGCAGCAAAGGCATCAATGTCATGATCACGTCGTTCAATGTCTTCGGCCGTGTTTGATGGTGATACGGTGCCTGTGGATTCCATGGTCTTCTCCAAAACTTGGGCAGGCTGATTGAGACTCAGACTTCCAGTCTCCACCAAGAAATCTCTGACTCTTTCCTGGAGCTTAGGAGGAATATCGAGCGTGGCTAGGACATCTTCTGCCACGCGCAAACCAAGGGTATTAAGCTCTTGATTACTCTCTCCGTACCAACGCATGGTATCAATTCCAACATCTGTGTAGATGTGCCGACGGTGCTCTTCTTCGGCCTGCCATTCTGAAAACACATCGTCACCAGAAAGTAGCTTGTACTCGGTACATGTGACCGTGTCCGCTTCGTAGCTGCGTTCGTCGGGTGTGAGCCGGGTGCTATTGATCACCGATCCATATCGATCCGTGGCCAGACTTGTCCTCCGAACAACGTTGTATGTACCTCGCTTGCCCTTGCGGTCCTCCAATGTAACAAGGTGGTGATCATGCTCAGCCCTCCCATCTGACGGCTGTTCGTTAGTGATCTGTTTCGGCTTCTCCTGTTCATAGCGCTCGTTCGCTCTTTTCTGAAGCTCTACATATTCCAGTTCGCGGCGTCGCAGCGCTCTAATGTGCTCTAGTTCAACTTGGTACTGAGGCAAGGCCGCTTTCACACCATCCAGGAGAGTATGGACATATGCCTGTGCCCTCTTATCTTGCTCCTGACGTGCTGCCTGCTCCAAACGAAACCGATACCCCTGCACGTGGGAATCGATACTCTCGGCACTAGTAACCGCCGTGGCCACCTGATCAGGTGCCCTCAGATACCATCTCGCCCCAGAATCACTCGGCTCTTCGGCGCCGAGTTGCCATCCCTCACCTAATGCTCGTACGGCCTGTTCAACAGCCGCTCTGGTTACGGCAATGTTTCTTTCTTGCTCACGCCTGTCCGTCTCTTGTCGTAGGAATTCTTCCTCCGTATAGGCTTCCATAGCCCTGAACCCTTGCGCTGTCTTTTCTATGTCTTCCCTGCGAATAACAATTCGGCATCCCTGGAGAGGAGCGCGACGTTTCGGCTGAGGATTGATCACTGTCGCATGGACGAAAACGCGTTGCCCATCCACATTCACAAAACCAAATCCTTGCTCACTGTTCCATTGAAAGAGGGTGACAGTGACCGGTCCTTGTTCTTGCCCTTCGATGTGGCCACCCTTTTGCTGATTAAACATAGAATAATGAGTAGAAAGAGAGGTTCTTGCTGAACGATACTTGCATTATATCAAATATGTTGTTTTATCACAAATAGAAAACCGCCACAAAAAGACGGGGCTGCCCGTCCCGAACACGGCACGATCCACCCGGAGAATCTGCGGCACTACCACAACTTTTGGTCGGGACGAGAGGACTTGAACCTCCGGCCTCTTGCACCCCATGCAAGCGCTCTGGCCAACTGAGCTACGTCCCGATCTGGCTAGCAGTATTGAAAGAATGGTCATCGCGCATTAGCGCTTTTTTGATGGGCACTTCGCCCAAGGGCTCAGTGGCCCAACTGAGCTACGTCCCGATCTGTTTCGCTGGCGCATGATACAAG
>CAZXIV010000032.1:0-6260 GCA_964640945.1 uncultured Candidatus Peribacteria bacterium
CGCCCCTCCGCAGGCAACCAACCGATGTGCGCCCTGTGCATTCTTTCATCGTGGAGGGGTTCTCTCGTCACGATCACGTTCTACAGCGTGGCCGCCTCGTGGTAGTGCTGTGGCGCGATTGGCGAAGGTCGGCGAATAAGGAAATCGTGCTGTTTGAGCGCGCACTTTCTGAAGAAAGAGTGCGCGCGAGTTCACGATTTCCGCCGACCGAGCCATTTCGCGCAGGCAACACCACGACAGCGGCCTGTTTCTTTCTCCACTTTCTTTGCGCCAAAGAAAGTGGATACCGTTGGTTGGCACGAGCCTGACTGAAATTTACCACGCATAAAAAAGAGGGCTAAAGCCCTCTTTTTTGCGAGCAGATCCAAAAGTTAATCCATCTTTTTACCACGCTTGCGCTCATTCTCCCCTAATAGCTTCTTACGTAGGCGGATATTAAGAGGCGTCACTTCCACAAGCTCGTCGTCGTCGATGTATTCGAGCGCCTGCTCGAGCGTCATCGGCTTGATAGGCGTGAGTGTGATGGCCTCGTCGGCGCCGGAAGAACGGGTGTTGGTCAGCTTCTTGCCGCGCGTCACGTTGACGGCCAGATCCTGGTCCTTGGCGCTCTCGCCGATAATCATGCCCTCGTAAATCATGGTCTGCGGGCCGATGAACAGCATGCCGCGCTCCTGGATCTTCCAGAGGTCGTAGCCCGTGGCCTCGCCGGCGATCATCGAGATCATCGAGCCGCGCATGCGGCCGGGCAGCGTGCCCTTGAAGGACTCATAACCGATGAAGGCGTGGGTCAGGATGCCCTCGCCGCGGGTCTCGATGATGAACTCGCCGCGGAAACCGAGCAGGCCGCGCGTCGGGACCTTAAACTCCATGCGGGACTGGCCGTCTTGAGTGCGCATGTCGACCATCTCGCCTTTGCGCTGGGACAGCATGTTGATGATGGTGCCGCTGCTCGTCTCGGGGACGTCGATGATGACCTGTTCGATCGGCTCCTCTTTGCCGGAGGGACCGTCGCGCATGATTACCTCGGGGCGGGAGACCTGGAGCTCGAAGCCCTCGCGGCGCATCGTCTCGATAAGCACGGAGAGGTGGAGCTCGCCGCGGCCGGAGACTTTATAACTATCGGAGTTGGGAATCTCTTCCACTTTGAGACCGACGTTGGTCTCGCGCTCCTTCTCCAGGCGACCCTTGATGTGGCGAGTGGTGACGAGCTTGCCTTCCTTGCCGGCGAACGGCGAGTCGTTGACCATAAACGTAACGCTCACGGTCGGCGGATCGATGTTGATGGCCGGGAGCGGCTCGGCGGTCTCCGAGGTGGTGATGGTCTCGCCCACGTAGATATCGGGGATGCCGGCGATGGTGACGATGTTGCCGGCGCGCGCCTCGGGGATCTCCACTTTGTTCAGACCCTGGTACTCATAGATCTTCGTAATCTTGCTGCGGCGGGTCTCGCCGGTGGGTTGCTTGATGAAGACGTTGTCACCCACGTGGGCCACACCCTCGACCACGCGGCCGATGCCGAGACGGCCGACGTAGCTGTCGAAACCGAGCGAGCTCGGCTGCATGCGGAAGGGCACGTCGACGTTCTGCTTGGCCTCGGGCACGTGCTCAAGGATGAGGTCGAAGAGCGGCGTCAGGTCGGTGGAGACATCTTCCAGTTTCCGCTTGGCGATGCCCTCGCGAGCGATAGCGAAGACGTAGGGGAAGTCGACCTGCTCGTCGTTGGCGCCGAGCGTCACGAAGAGATCAAACACCATGTCGATCACCTGCATCGGGCGGGCGGCCGGCTTGTCGATCTTGTTGATGACGACAATGGGCCTAAGACCGAGCTGGAGGGACTTCTTGAGCACGAACTTGGTCTGGGGCATCGGGCCTTCCTGGGCGTCGACGAGCAACAGCACGCAGTCGACGGTGCGCAGAATGCGCTCCACCTCGGAGCCGAAGTCGGCGTGGCCGGGGGTATCGACGATGTTGATGCGGCAATCCTTGTACTTGATGGCGCAGTTCTTGGCGTAGATGGTGATGCCGCGCTCTTTCTCCTGATCGTTGCTGTCCATAATCAGCTCGCCAACGCCCGCCTGTTCGTGGGCATCAAAGGCGCCGCCTTGCTTCAACAGGGCATCCACAAGCGTGGTCTTGCCGTGGTCGACGTGGGCGATGATGGCGATGTTGCGCAGGTTCATAAAGCTATTGAAGAAGGGCCGAGTACGCCTCGGAGCCGCGCCAGATTACCCGATGTGAGGTCCTCTTGCCAGCCTGAAAATGACGATCTATCAGCGCCTCTCGGCCGCTAGGAGCTTTTTCTTGGTGGGCAGCCCCCACGCAAAACCACCGAGTCCGGCACTGGCCACCACCCGGTGGCACGGCACGATGATTAGAAGCGGATTCGCCCCCACCGCCTGGCCGACAGCGCGCGGGCTTTTGGTGCCAACCGCCTTAGCGATCTGGCCGTAGCTGGCGGTGCCGCCGAAGGGGATCTGTAAGAGCGCGCGCCGCACTTTCGTTTGGAAGGGGGTGGGCGCCGGCGTCAATGGCACATCGAAGGCCGTGCGTTCGCCGGCAAAGAACTCCCCGATCTGCGTCTGGGCTTTTTGTAAGATCAGATGCGCCGTGCGCTTGGGTTCGGCTTTGACACTTGCTGGCTCCACGGCCTCCAGGGCCGCATCGGTCGCCACGAGGCGAATCCAGCCAATAGGTGTCTCCATGACGAGGGCAGACATGGTTCAAGTGTAGCGGACCACATCAGATGGCAGGGGTGTCGGCCCATTCACACCCCAAATCCTTGAGCCAGCACTCCCACATGCTGCGGTTCTTGTGGTAGGTATTCGGCAGCAGGGTGACGCGCCGGCGATTGAGCAGCCCGGCGACGGCGAAGTGGAGGCGGTCGGTCAGGATGTGTTCCGCGCTGCCAGCCAGAGCGAGATAGTCGTCGACCGTTGGCGAGAGCGCCACGGGATCGCCGAGGCTGACCACCTCAGGAAAAAGCGCTTCCGCGTCTTGGCGTAAAAAGAGGCCTGTCGTATGCACCGGTTGTACTTCACGATCATAGCGGTAGCCCAACGCCATATCGGGCGCCAAGATGCCTTGCGGGCAGAACTGGCGGCTATCCTCCTCACGGATGAACACCCGGAGATACGGGCCGCTTTCGACGCTCATGAACGATTGCGGCAGGACGATGGCGGGTACACCCAGACCGAGGGCCCGTTGCCGGATACGGTACGGCTGGACGTAATCACTACCCATATTGCCGCCCCCAAACAGCAACAGAACGTCAGGGAGGGAGCGCGGCCACACGGTCCGACGCCAGTGGTTTTGGAGCCAATTCCCGGGGCCATCAAATCTTCCGCCTGGGAAGTTCTCCTGATGCCAGTCGATCCCTGCCCGGTCGAGAAGTTGGCGGGTTCCGCGCCAAATGAGATGGTCACCAACATTCCCCTGACCATCCACCAGACCAACCCGCTTCCCTACTAAAGGCGCAAAAATAGCAGAAAAGTGATCATCCGAAAGCAGTTGCATATCCGCTGGAGCGTATCTCGTTCCAAAGAACAGAGTCCAGAATCGCGGCCCATAAGCGGGCGGGAGCGATGGTAGGATCGACACATGGAAGACCCTGGCGATACCTGTCTCGTCACCGAAAGCTGCCTCGTCTGCGGCGGGCGCCTCATCGAACGCCGCCTCAAAAAACATTGCGAAACGTGCGGTTCACTCTGCGAGACTTGCTGCGATAACGGCAAAGCCTAAAGAGAGTTCGCCTGTTCGTCCGGCTTCACGTCGCTCCGCCAGGACTTACGCCTTCATCAACGCCTTGAATTGCTCGTCGCTAATCCAAGGGGTGATGCGCGAGGCCTTGGCGAGGATTTTCTCCTTGTCGCCGGCGTTCTTGGCATCCGCAAACTTACTGCGCAGAGCCTTGAGCTTGGCGCGGCGGTGGCGGCGCTGCTTGATTTCGGTGGCACGTGTTCCTTGACCCATAGTTCCGGGAGTGTAATCACGGACATTAGGGTGGGCAAGGAGATTTCTGATTTTCTTGGTCCGTTGAGCGTTTCTTTAAAAAACCGCCGACGAGCGGCGGTCTTTAGCCTATCCATACCTACAGATCCCCTTTCCCGGCGATCACTTCCTCCCGCCCCTCCCTCCCGGCAAAACCGGGGAGACAGGAGGACGCGCTCCGTTGAAAGAGGGTCTCTAGGTACGTTGGCGAAAAAACGATCGATCCCCGTAGGGCGCCGTACTCTAGGACGGTCTGACGAAGTGTCAACCATACTGGACAATTATTGTCCTCTTTAAGCAATGTCAATAATAACAGACGTCCGGAGCGGCAGCGATCACTTTTTCGCCGGTGTCCGGAGGACTCGTTTTTCGAACGCCGCCCACGGCAACGCGTTCAACACCTCAGCCGTCGTCAGCCCCGCGCGGCGGGCCTGGAAGACGCCGAAGCGACGGCCGAGACCCTCGGGCGTATGGGCGTCGCTATTGAGGATTATGCCGGCGCCAGCCAGATGCGCCTGGCGAGCGAGAACGTCATTCAGGTCGGCGCGCTCCGCGGAGCAATTGATCTCGAGCGCCGTGCCGTGCTTGGCGGCAGCCGCAAAGACGCTGGTCCAATCGGCTTCCAATCCAGGCCGGCGGCCGAGCACGCGGCCGGTGGGGTGACCGACCACATCGACCAGGGGATGGGCCACCACTTTTATAAAGCGGGCGGTGCAGGCCGCCGGCTCCTGGCGCAGATGCTGGTGGGGCGAGGCTACCACCCAATCAAGCCGGGCCAAGACGTCGTCGGGCAGGTAGAGCGAGCCATCCTCAAGGATATCCACTTCGGCGCCGGCAAGGATTTTGATGCCCGGCACCTGCTTGCGGGCAGCGGCCACTTTGGCGAGGTAGTCGGCGATGTTGGCCTCTTTAATGCCGGCGACCATGCCCATCGCCGAGGCATGGTCGGTGATGGCGATGTAGTGCTGACCGCGGTCGCGCGCGGCGGCGGCCATCTCCGCCATGGTATTGGCGCCATCGCTAAAGTCGGAGTGCATGTGCAGGTCGCCTTTGAGGTCGTCCTCTTCCAGGAGGGCGGGCAACTCGCCCTTCAAAGCGGCCTCGACCTCGCCGCGGTCTTCGCGGAGCTCGGGCGGCACCACCGCCATTTTGAGCGCGCCGTAGACATCGGCCTCGGTCTTGGAGGCGAGCAGCTTCCCCTTCTTCTCGGCCGTGCCCTTAAAGACGCCGTACTCATTGATGGTGATCCCCCGCGTCTGGGCCAAGGTACGCAGCGCCACGTTGTGCTCCTTGCTGCCCGTGAAGTAGTGGAGCGTGGCGCCGAAGACGGCGTCGTCCACCACGCGCAGGTCGGCCTGGAGTCCAAGCGCCAAGCGCACACTCGCCTTGGTGGGACCGCGCTGCATCACGCGCTCCACCTGGGGTAGCGTGCAGAAAGCGTCCATCACTTTTTCCGGCTCATCGCTGGTGACGAGCAGATCGATATCGCCCACCGTTTCTTTGCGGCGGCGGGCACTGCCCGCAATCTCGATGCGGTCACAGAGTTTCGTCTGGCGAAGCGTTTCGACCACGGACTCGGCCAGGGGCAAGGCTTGGTGCAAAGGCACACGCGCAATCAGATCAGTGCGCTCATTCATCGAGCGCACCAGGTTTTGGACCGACTTCTCGCCCCAACCTTTTTCTTCCTGCAGCTTGCCCGAGTCGATCAGCTTCTTGAGCGCGGGCACATCAGTCACATTGAACGTGTGCCAGAGCTGGGCGACTTTCTTCGGACCCAAACCTTCAAACTTCAACATCGCCACCAAGCCCGGCGGCACCTTGCCCTGCAGTTCCTGCAAATATTCGAGTTTGTTCGTGGTCACCATCTCGCCAATCTTGTCGGCCAAGTCGTCGCCAATGCCGGGCAGCGCTTTGAGCGCCTTCGTCCCGCCGGACGTATAGAGGGCGGCCAGACTCTCACCCAAGCTCTCGATCATCTGGGCCGCGCGCGAATAGGCCCGAATGCGGAAGGGATTGGCACCCGTCAGTTCCAAGAGTTCCCCGATCTGTGTAAAGGCAGCGGCGATCTCCTGGTTGGTCATAGGGCTGATTATAGAGAATTTCATAAGGAAGGCATCTGCCTACATTTGGTATGGCACTTCTTTCTGCACGATCAAAGTATCAATCAGATTGGTGCCAACCAACGGTATCCACTTTCTTTGGCGCAAAGAAAGTGGAGGACGAGTGGTACTTTTGGCAGCGCGCCAAAAGTACCCAAAAGCGCTGGCGCGCCG
>CAZXIV010000033.1:0-6150 GCA_964640945.1 uncultured Candidatus Peribacteria bacterium
CCTGCTCTAGGGCTATGAGAAGAGCGCGCCCGGGCTGCCGAGCGCCGCTCTGCGCCTGCCCGAGCGCCCCGCCCGCCTCCTCGGCCTGCGCGATGCCCTGGCCGCTGCCGGCGCCATGGAAGTCTGCCCGCTCTCGCTTGTTGGTCCGCAGCTGCTCAAGCGCGCGGGCATTGATTCCGCTGGTGCCACCCACGTGACTAACCCCCTCGGTGAAGATACTTCGCTCCACCACCCCTCGGGTTTGCCGCGCTTACTCGAGCATGCCGCGCGCTTACTGCCTGGCCGCAGCCTGCCGCTCTGGACCTTCCAGACAGCGCACGTGAGCGGCCAAGGACGCCCTGAGACCATGGAGCTCGCGACCACGTACGTCGATCCAGCGAATGCTTCCCTGAAGACGTTGCCGATGCTCGTGCTCGCTACGGAAATCGAGACGCTCTGGAGCCGCGACGGCCAGGCGCTCACACGTACGCCGCTTCATTCCGCTCCTGGCTGGGCGCACCCAGGCCGCAGCGCCGCTCTCACGATCGATGGTGAGACGGTCGGCGTGGTGGCCGAGCTCCATCCTGCCGTGATCGCCGCCTTCGGCCTGCCCGAGCGGGCCGCGGCTGCCTCCCTTAACCTCTCACTGGCGCTGGCGAAGATGCTGGTGCCGCGTGAGATCACGCCCGTGGCCGCCTTTCCCGCTATCAGTTACGACGTGACTGTACAGGCCGATGCGCTCACGGGCGTGGGCGGACTGCTTGAGAAGATCCGTCGTGCTGACCCCTTGGTAGAAGAAGCGCGCGTGGCCGACGTCTATGAAGCCCCCGGCCAGGCCAACGGCGCCTACAACCTGACGCTGCGTCTCACTTACCGTGCCCCCGACCGCACACTCACCGAAGCTGATCTTCGCCCCATTCATGACCGCCTGGTGAAGGAGGTGATCGCCCTTCCTGTTGCTTGAGTATAGGTAGCATCGTGACCAAGACCGGCGATAAAGGCGATACGGGGCTCTTTAGCGGCAAGCGTGTACCCAAGGACGACGTCCGCCTGCACGCCTACGGCACGGTGGACGAGCTGAATGCTTGCTTAGGCTTGGCCATTGCCGAGAAGCTTCCCGACGACCTGCGCGCCCACGCCGAACGCCTGCAGCATCTGCTCTTCCGCGTGGGGTCCGACCTGGCCACACCCGCCGACGCGCCGGTCGCCGCGCCGCGCATCCGTCCCTCGGACGTGACCGAAGTGGAAGGCTGGATTACCGAGCTGGAGCACACGCTGCCTGAGCAGCACTCGTTCCTGTTGCCCGGCGGCACTAAGGCCACGGCCACGCTGCACGTCTGTCGCACTGTCTGCCGGCGGGCCGAGCGCGAGGCTGTCACGCTGTCACGCGTGGAGGAGATTCACCCCGATCTGCTCGTGTTCTTGAATCGCCTGAGCGATTACTTCTTCGTCGCCGCGCGTCACTGCCAGCTTGTCGCCAAGCAGCCTGAGACGCCGGTGCGCTACGGCTGAGATCAGCCGGACGAGGCTGGCCCTTGGCTGCCGCCTGCTATGATAGCCCCGTGCCTACAGTCGCGATCATCGCTGGAGCCGGCCCTGCCGGTTTAACGGCCGCGTACGAGCTCTTGGCGCGCACGGATATCGTGCCGCTGGTGTGCGAATCCACGGATGCCATTGGCGGCATCGCCCGGACCCACGTTTATAAAGGCAACCGCATCGATATCGGCGGCCACCGCTTCTTCAGCAAGGATGAGCGGGTGATGAAGTGGTGGTTTAACATCCTGCCGCTCCAGGGCCAACCATCGGCCGATACGGCCGAGAAAGGCCATGAGATCGATCTAGCTACCGAGGCTATCCTCAAGCGCCTCTGTCCCGAATGCCTCGAGCCCGGCGACGAGACGGTGAGCAAGGACGCGAAGACCGTGACTGTGAAGCGCCCCGCGCCTGATCCCGATAAAGAGGATGCTGTCATGCTCCAGCGGCCGCGCCTGTCGCGCATCTTCTACCGCTCGCGCTTCTTCCCGTACCCAATCTCTATCACGCTCAACGTCGCCCGGCGACTGGGGCTCTGGAACACGTTCCTCATTGGCATGTCGTACATCCAGCGCAAGATTTTGCCCATCCGCGACGAGACCTATCTCGACGCCTTCTACCGCAATCGCTTCGGCGATCGCCTCTACGAGACGTTCTTCCGGGGCTACACCGAAAAGGTGTGGGGCGTGCCCTGCGCGCAGATCCGCGCCGACTGGGGTGCCCAGCGCGTCAAGGGCCTTTCGCTCAAGCGCGCGGTGACACACGCCGTGAAGGACCTGCTCTCGAGCGATTTCAAAAAGCAGCAGCAGGAGCGCGAGACATCGCTGATCACGCGCTTTTTCTACCCCAAGTACGGCCCGGGCCAGATGTGGGAGACGGTGGCGGCCCAAGTGACGAAAGCCGGCGGTGAGGTGCACATGCACACTCGTGTCTCGGCCGTGCACATGACGGGCGATAAGGTGACGTCCGTCACGCTTGAGGACGTGCGCACCGGCCAGACGACCGAGCAGCCATGCGAGTATTTCTTCTCGACGATGCCCATCAAGCACCTGATCGGCATGATGACGCCGCGTCCGCCGATGACGGTGGTCGAGGTGGCGGAAGGCCTGCAGTACCGCGATTTCCTGACGGTCGGCTTGCTCCTGAAGAAGCTCCACGTGCAGGAGCGGGGCAAAGAGGTGACGACCGACGTGCCTGATACGTGGATCTACATCCAAGATGACAGTGTGCGCGTGGGGCGCGTGCAGTTTTTTAATAACTGGAGCCCGTACATGGTGGCCGACCGCAAGCATTCGACGTGGATCGGCTTGGAATACTTCGTGAACGAGGGCGGTGATCTGTGGGTGCAGTCTGACCAGGCCCTGATCAACCTGGGTATCCACGAAATGGAGAAGATCGGCTTGGCCCGGCACGAGGACCTGATCGACGCCTGCGTCTTGCGTATGCCGAAGGCCTACCCCGCCTACTGGGGTAGCTACACCCAGCTCGATACCGTCCAGAAATTCGTGGAAGGTATCCAAAATCTCTACCTCATCGGTCGCAACGGCATGCACCGCTATAACAACCAAGACCACTCGATGCTCACGGCGATGATGGCCGTGGATAATATCCTCGCCGGCCGTACCGATAAGACAAATCTCTGGGAGGTGAACCTCGACATGGTCTACCACGAGACGAAGGAGGGGGTGAAGAAGACCTAAGACTCAGCGCCAAGTCTGGATGGTCGGCAGCACCTCTTTGGTGAGAATGTTGTACTGCGGATTCCAGGCGTTGGCGTAGAAGCCAATTTCCGCGTCGCGTCTGGGCATGGAGGTAGCGACGTTCAGCATCACCGCCCAACCCTGGTCGGCACAGCGACGCATCACCTCATAGGCGTGCTCGGCGCCAAAGAAAACGTGGGGTGTCCGTCCCTGCGCCAGTGATTCACTCATCCGTTCGATCACCTGTCGTTCGCGGCGGCGATTCAGTCGGGCGTAATCCTCGGTGGTGGTACAGAAATCGGTGAGGTCCTGGATCATACGCGGTAGATCGCCTTGCCAGAGCACGGCATTCGACGTGGGTGGAGAAATGATTAAGATCTTGCCAGCCAGGCCTGCGCGCATCCCCTTGTTGTAGAGTAAATCGAGCGGCTGCGTATAGGGATTGATGGCCGACATCTTGGCGTACTCGCGGCGCACCCACTCTTGCGTGAGAAGGTGGTCGGGACCGGGCTGGATGCCATGGATCGTCGTGGACTGCTGGTGCCAGAAGAGGCGATCGAAGGGCGCGTGGGTCTGACTAAGGACGGTGCACAACGCGGCACGATCGTGCAATAGGCGCTCCTGGCCCGCGGCGGAGTAGATCCTGGTTTGGCTGCCAGGGATGATACATTGGTCGGCACTTTGTTTGGCAAAATAGCCGGCTGCGTCGTACGGGGGACTCTCCAGATACACGTCTTGCTCCTTGAGAGCGTGGAGCAGCGGGAAAAAATCCGCATTCGCCTCGACGGCGGCGGGAGTGAGCGTTTTGGTGACGGTATTGGCATGGATGAAGCGTGTGTAGGAGACGAGACCTCGGGGTGATTGCTCGGTGGGCACGCAGAGCATGGAGCCGATCTGACGCTGGCGATTCGCCTCCAAGAGGAGGTGTGTCGACAGGGCGGCGTTGGCACGTTGCTCGGGAGGAAGGAGAGGTAGGAGGGCCAACAGCGCAGTCTCGATATCGGGACCGACGGAGCGCTGGAAGCGAGCATCAATCGAGGCGTGGTAATCGGCCAGGCGCGGATACCTCAGCGAGAAATCTTCCTGGGCTTCACCCAGGCCTAATACGGAGCGGAGTTGTTCAGCGGTGAAATAGGCTTGGCCAGCCACCACCTCTTGCTCGTGGCGCCGGAGACGATTGAGGCGCCGATCCCACTCGGCCACGCTCTCGCCGGGAAGAAATTGTCCGTCCATCTCTGGCATGTGTGTATAGTAAAATATACCATATAAAAGTCAATATTTAGCCTTTTAAAATGATCTTAATAGCCAATTCACCCTATATTGTACATTTTATAATAATAATTTATAATACTAGTCCAGTCGAGGAACGGCTGGAATCACTCAAGGAGGACTTTAGAATGAGAACCTTCACGCTGCTGATTCTCTCCCTGCTCCTGCTTACGGGTTGCGAAAGCGCTCCCAAGCAGAAGATCACTGTCGGTGTGCGCCTCAGCGCCCCGATCCCCATCAAAGGGGCTCGTCACCACGCGGCCAAGACCCCGCTCGACCTTACGGTCGAATACGAGATCGGGGGTGAGAAGCAATTACTTGAGCCAGGCGACGACAACAATTAGTCGCACCCGAAGCGGACGCCACCCGGCGCCCGCTTCTTCTTTAGGCCCCCTTCCAGTACCGTAGGGCCTGTTCTCCCATGATCACCCTTGTTCTCCCGACGTATAACGAAACCGAGAGCCTGCCGATTGTGCTCCCGGAGATTGCCGCCGCCCTCAAGGGGCGTGATTTTGAGGTGATCATCGTCGATGATAACTCGCCCGATGGTACGGCCGCGTTTGCACGCGGACTTATTTCTCAATATCCCTGGCTGCGCGTCATGCGCCGCGTGGGACGTCGGGGACTCTCCTCTGCGGTCATCGAGGGCTGGCTGGCGGGCCAGGGCGACGTGTTGGCGGTGGCTGACGCTGATGGTCAGCACGACCTCGCCATCCTTCCGCAATTGGTTGACGCGGCCGAGCAAGGCGCGGCGGTGGCCATTGGCTCGCGCTACACCGAAGGCGGCAGTACAGGCAGCTGGGGCGGTAACCGGCTAGCTCTTAGTAAGGCCGCCACCACGCTGACGGGCTGGCTCTGTCCGAGCCCTGTCACCGACCCGATGAGCGGCTTTTTTGCCGTCCGGCGGGATGCCTTTGAGGGCGTGGTTGGGCAGCTTCGGCCGAAGGGCTTTAAGCTGCTGATGGAGGTGCTCGTGCACTTGCCGAAGGGCGCCCGCCTGGCGGAGCGTCCCTACACCTTCCGCGAGCGCCGCGCCGGTACAAGCAAGATGTCGCTCCGCGTCGAGGTGGAGTTTCTTGAGTCGCTCTACGACCTGACGGTGGGACGCATCATCCCGCTTATCCTCGTGAAGTACTGCCTGGTGGGTACGCTCGGTGTGCTGGTGAACCTGGCCACTTTCCGTGTGGCGGGCCTACTCTGGCCTCACACTCTGCAGCCGACGTACTTGGGGGCGACGACGGCCCTCATCATTGCCATTGAAGCCTCGATCTTGGTGAACTTCCTCTTAAACAACGTCTGGACCTTCCGCCGCGCCCGTCTGAAGGGTTGGGCGTTCCTACGCGGCCTTGTCACCTACCACGGTGCCTGCCTACTAGGGGCTTTGGCCAACACTGCTGTTAGTACGCTCTTGCTCCTGCGTGGTTACCACGAGTTGTTCGCCTTGGGGATCGGTGCCGGCTTGGCGGCGGCTTGGAACTACACCATGAGTCGATTGATTACGTGGAGGGATTAAGGGGTCTTTGTTCTTCGAGGTTGGTGCCATTTTCTGGTTTCTCATTGTTCCTATTTTCTTAGGCAGGTGCCAACCAACGGTTTTCCACTTTTTGTCGCGCTGACAAAAAGTGGAGTAAAAAACGCTGCGCGCCGGGCCCCTCTCCATGGTTCTGCC
>CAZXIV010000034.1:0-5441 GCA_964640945.1 uncultured Candidatus Peribacteria bacterium
AGAGGAACGAGCGACACCAGCGCCGCCAGGACAACGCCGAGGACCGACAGGTGGGTGAGGACCATGTTGGGGAGGGGGTGGGGGGGAGGGGATTGTCCCGACTATACACCGTTAGTCCTTGCCCCAGCGCCAGCGCTTGGCCTTAAATCAAAGTTTTACCAGGTCTCGATGATACACCTGGGGGATTGAGGCGTCCCGTATTTGGGCGTAGAATAGATCGGCGTGACACGCTCCTTTTTCCATCGCTGCGAACGCACTGGGTCGATACCGAAGTAGTCAAACGGGCCTGACTGTAAATCAGGTGGCTTATGCCTTCGAAGGTGCAAATCCTTCTCGGCCCACCATTTTTCTTCTCACTTGCCAAAGTCTCGGCGGGGTTTTGACTATGGACAGTGTCACCTCGCAACGAGCACCACGGCTTGCCCCGGTCCCATGGCGGTTCCTGTCACCGCACCAACATCACCACTGTCGACGAGTCACGTCATACTGATTGGCATACAATCGTTGGCCATCCAACCCCCGATGGTCTGCTACGACACCTGCTTTTACTGCACGCCTCGCGCTTGCGGCCGTCGCTCCCGCCCGGCGTGATTGCCGATGGGCTCTCCATCCTCGACCCCTCTGATTTTGCAGCCCTCTACGAGGTGAAGTCGGTCCTGGTCCATAAACGACAGACGGTCGACGGTCGCCGCCATGCTCTCCGTCACCGCATCCATCGCTGGAGCCACATGAGTGGAGAGCAGCGTTTTGCCGACCAGGTGGTAGGCGCGCTCAGCGGCGGCGCCGAACTGCCGCGTTCGGCCGCTGCCATCTCCGATGACCTGCAGGGGTTCTTCCAGACGACGTGCCCGGTTGAGCAGCTGCGTCAGATCCTGCTCGAGACAGACAGCCGCAGCGGTGAGATTGCCTGGTCCAAGCCACTCGTACCGTCCATCCGGTCCAACTTCCTCACGGTCCTGCGGGGCGCCAAGCCAGAACGTCACACGGCCGAGCAGCAGCGCGACTTGCTGGATGTGGTCTACGGCCACCTTGAGCTTGTGGAACGGCAGCGGGCTCAGCTCAAGCCGACCATCGAAGATTTGTCCGATTACCAGCATTGGCGCCAGGGCGTCTTGAGCCGGCGCAATGGGCACCATGATGATTGCGGCAAGAGCGCCTGAGGCTTAGTCCGCCTGCACATTCTGGGTCGAGTCCCACTTGGGCTCGATGAAGACGAAGCTCGTGCCCTTGCCTTCGATGGAGTAGGGCGTGCCGGGCGTGACGTAGACCACGTCGTGGGCCTTGAGTTTCAGGATTTCGCCGCCCAAGTCCATGGTGTACTCGCCGTCGATGATGAACATCGCCTCGGTGCAGACCTTGTTCACCTTGCGGCCTTGCTCGGGGTAGCGGCCATCCTGCACCACGTAGGCGCACGACAGGCGGCCGGTGGGGGAGTCCGGGTAGAGGTAGCAGTCGCCACCGGGGATGGCGTACTTCTTAGCGTCGCTTTTTTGAAAAACGGATTCAGACATATGAGAGGGGGAAATTAGGGGATAATGAGATCGCTCGGGTAGCGGGTGATGTTTTCTTTGCGGCCGTCTTGGTGGAAGACGACCACGTCCTCGATGCGGCTGCCGCCGATGCCAGGGTAGTAGAGGCCGGGCTCGACGGTCGTGACCATGCCGGGCTCCATCGTGTCCTTCCAGCCTTTGCCCAGGCTCGGGTCCTCGTGGACCGAGAGGCCGAGGCCGTGACCGGTGCGGTGCATGAAGCCTTTCTCACTGCCGCTCTCGAAGCCGCGCTTCTTGAATTCCTCCACCGTCAGCGCGTAGATGTCGTCGCCGACGGAACCAACCTGGATCTGGTCGAGGACGATCGCCTGAACTTCCTGAACGGCCGTGTGGATGGCGAGTGCGTCCGCAGACGGCGTCCCTTTCACATAGGTCCGCGTCATGTCGGCGTAGTAGCCGGTGGTGTTATCCATTGGGAAGATATCGACGATGATCGTGCTGTTGGCCAGCAGCTCGCCGTGGCCGTCGTCGTGCGGGCGCGCGGCCTGCTCGCCCGAGGCGACGATCATGCCGTGGGGATTGCTGAAGTTACGCTCGATGAAATAGAGCTGCACCTGCGCCTTCACCCACTCGCTCGTGAGGGTCCGGCCGTGATGCATGATGTTGGCGCCCTCGATCGTGCTTTCGGCCAGGATCTTCCGGACCAGGTCGTAGGCGCCCTCGGTCACACGCTGGGCCTTGTCCATGAAGCCGAGCTGCTGCTCGGTCTTGTGGCGCTGCTCGCGGGCGAAGTCATGAATGGAGAGCGTCACGCCGGCGGCCTGCAGGGCGGTGGCCCAGCCGTAGGGGAGCGCGGCCGAGACGGCGAGTTCCTTGGTGCCTTGCTCGCGCAGGATGGCGATGAGGGCGCGCTGTTGCTGAGTGGCCGGCACGTCGATGCTCTCGGCTTGCTCCAGGTACGGTTCCAATGGAATGAGTTGCAGCTTGCTGCCGAGCGCCTTGAGGCGCTCCTGCTGCACGCCGTATTCCCGGGCGTCAAAGTAGGCGCTGTCATTGCCAGCGCTATCCCTGAGGTACAGGAACACGTCCGGTGCGGTCAGCCCCGTGCGGGCGCGGATTTCCGAACTGGAAGCGTCGACGAGAAGTTGGGGGAGCGACATATGGTGGGAGTGTAGAGGAAGGAAGAGATCCTCCAGGCGGTTGGTCTCCGCCTGGAGGATCGAAAGGCTGCCGCGGCAGCCGGGTTGGTTCATGGTGCTGCCTCGGGGCAGCGGTTCAGTATGCCCGCTTGACGCAGAGGATTGGGGTGACGGTATCGAGCGCGTCGAAGGTATGCATCAGCGGTCGGTCACCCGATAAGACGATGATGTTCTTCTCCTGAAAGTCTTCGGCGTAGATCCGCGCTAACGCCGAGTACTCGCCGCCCTGGAGCAGGACCAGCTCCCGGATCTTGTCGTCGCCCATGTCGGGCGTGAACCAGCGGCGGTAGAACCCGCCGTTTTCACGCACGATCTGGGCCACAACCTTTTCCGGGTTCGGGAACAGCTCGCCGATGCGACCGAAGTCGCCGCTCATCATGCGCTCGGTGGCCGCCTTGGCGTAGGGCCGCAAGCGACCGTGGCACCGGTCGGCGTCGCACAGCTCGAGCGTCAGGGGGAGATCGTCCCCCATCTGCGCGCGGAACGCCTCGAGCGAGAGGCTGCACCGTCGGACGAACTCGCCGTAGTCCTCGCAGCCGATGACGCGCTTGAGGATGTTTACCGAGTCCGCCTCGAAGTCGCCGATGCCGTACACGAAGTGGTGGTTGACCCCGATGGAGGTGAGGAACTGAGAGATGGGCCGTGTGACGCGGGCGAACTGTTGGGCCACGAGGCCGACGCCGGTCCCGAGACCGTCGAAGGTGTACCGGTACGGCAGGTTCGGGTCGCCTGTCGACTCGTACGCATAGTCCGGGCAGAACGCCCCCAAGATGTACACCTTCTCCCCGTTCTTGCCGCGCTGCAGGACACCGGCGAGGAGCCGGGCCATGGTCGGGTCGGGGATCAGCATGCGCTGCTCGTAGAGCAGTTGGCCGAGACGGTAGCCGTCTTCACCCATCAACTCGCCAAGGTGCGAGCTTCGGTCGCGGATGTGACGGGTCATCAAGTCGGACAAGTTACCGCCCTGGTAGAGCCGGAACAGGGGCGTGTCCCAGCTCACCCGTGCTACACCGTTCGCTGCTCCATAGAGCGTCACCCGGGATGGCTGCCCTCGCCCATCAGCGCCCCCGAGGTGTGGTCGATGGCATAGGTTAGCTTTGAACAGGTCGGGGAAAGCCGCCTCGGTCAGGCGATAGAGCAGGCTCGCCCCCGCCGCTTCGTTTGTATGCAGGGCGATGCCCATGGCTTTCGCCAGGGCGCGGTTGCTCTCTGCACTCTCGATGGTGCCGTCTGTCGCTGGATCGAGGCGGTCCCAGTAGAATTTTGGTTCTTCAGCCTGTAACTCGGGACCATCGGTCTCCGTCCGATAGGGGACGACGCTCGATAGGCCGTTGGTGAGGCAGATGTCCTGGAAGGCGAAGTAGTCGTCGTTGCGCTTGGCGGAAGCGAGTTGACGGGCAGTCTGGACCACGTTGGCAAATTGGAGCCGGCGGTCGCTGTCGTGGCTGGATCGGATCGTCATGGTTTGAATCCTCAGTACATGGAACTGGATGTGAGAGTGAGGCACGCGCCTCACGAGATAGTGTTTGCCTTTCCTCTGCGTGGGTCGGGCAGGATGGCGACCCTCAGATCGACATGCTGCCCAATCAACGGTGGCGGTGGTATGAAAGTCCAAAAAGCCCCCTTCCTGGTGAGGAGAGGGGGCTTGTGAGTCGCTTCGTTTAGTGCATTTATTGCGACACGTGCCCGCCCCTCTTCGTCATAAAGACGTTCCAGAGGTGGCGGCCGGCGCAAATGTAGGTCAACTGCACTGTGCGGCGATTCTAGGACCGATTGTGGGATCGTCAAGTATTTTGCTAAAAACTCTTCACCGTTGCTCGGCCCTGGGTTACCGTGTGCCTGCGTTTTTTTTGCACCATCACCTGTTTTTTCAAGGAGTTTCCTGTGAGTATTCACCGTTTCTACAAGGGCATTTTCGCCCTGGTCGCACTCGCCATTTTGTTCTTTCTGATTTTCTTTAGCCCTTGGACGTCGTTCCCTTCCTCACCTCGATCGTCGCCCTCGTCGGCGGCCGTCGGTCACTCACCCTCGCTCGTCTGTCTTGCGGCCGATGCACAGACGTACGACATCCCTGGGGGCAAGTGCACCATCTACCAAAACTGTCCCACGGGCCGTCTATCGGTGGCGATGATTGTGCAGGATGGCCGTTACCCGGAGTCGGGCCGACGCATCAACGCCACCTGCACGGAAGCGATCCTGGTTCTGGAAGGCAGCCTCGTCGTCACGCTCGGCGACGCGGAGCAAACGCTCCAGACGGGTGACCTTGTGTACGTCA
This sequence comes from uncultured Candidatus Peribacteria bacterium, assembly GCA_964640945.1. Classification (GTDB taxonomy): domain Bacteria; phylum Patescibacteriota; class Gracilibacteria; order Peribacterales; family Peribacteraceae; genus JAGOUB01. The sequence goes on from CAZXIV010000034.1 coordinate 4,965, forward strand.
CGCCCGGCACGCCCTACAGCGTGGAGGGCAAAGCGCGCGCCGTGGTCTTCATCGAACCCCAGTGGGATAAGACCCAAAACACATCGGTTCCGTAAGTGTGTCGCCACTGCTGTCACCCCGCCTGGACACGGATGTCCGGGCTTTTTTAAAAATCCGACTCGTGCATGCACGAGTCGGAGAGTGTCTGTACCTCCCTGGGAGGTGTTTATTTTCGGATGCGTCGTGATCGCTTCCGGGCGACCGGGGATCGTGGCGCAGTAATAGGGGTGGTGGTGTCCGTCCCCTGCGTGAGCTGCAATCGGACCCAAACTTCTTCCCGGTGGACCGGGATGTCTCCGGGGGCCTGGATGCCCAACTTCACCTTGTCCCCGCGGATTTCCACGATGGTCACAAGAATGTTGTCGCCGATCACGACCGTTTCCTGTTTCTTTCTGGAAAGTACTAACATATGAAGCCTCCTCGCTTCGAGAACCCTCC
>CAZXIV010000035.1:0-5349 GCA_964640945.1 uncultured Candidatus Peribacteria bacterium
CGGAGGGGCGCGCCGTGCCGGGGGTGAAGGGGCACTACCCTGTTATTGCACCAGGTTGCTACTTGAGCACCGTCCGGCAGAACCATGGAGAGGGGCCCGGCGCGCAGCGTTTTTTGCTCCACTTTTTGTCGCGCTGACAAAAAGTGGAAACCAATCAGTTGGCACCTGTTTAAGAAAATAGGAACAATGAGAAACCAGAAAATGGCACCAACCTCAATTCACAAAAAAAGCCGCCTCACGCGAGACGGCTCTTTCTGAAACAAATTTATTTCTGACTGACGTTATCCATGAATCCTTTTGCACAACCAAAGCTCTTGGCCGCTTTCACATAGTAATCAGGCAGACTTTGGAGAAGGAGGTAAAGCTCCGGGTTGCCGGAAGTGACGTAGTACGCGTTCGTGCGCGCGGCCACGCTGAGCAGCTGGGTGCAGCTGCAGCCCTGCGTGTCTTCCAGGGTGTAGCGCGAGATCGTCAGCTTCTTGCCTTGGCGGTACGACTTGCCCTTGAGCACTACGCCCAGGCGATCGTCCCAGTAGAGTACCTGTTGGTCGAGTGACGTCTCCGGGCAAAGGTCGTCTTGGTTCTCAACGCCGTCATCATCTTCGTCGGCGGTGCAGTTGCCCAAGCGGTCGCCGTGGCCGAGGTGGCCGCCGACGGCGCTCTTGCCGACGGTGAGGTTCTGGTAACCGCTGCCCACTACGTGACAGAGGGTCACCTTCGTTTCGACGCTGGAGGATGAGCTGGAAGACGAGGAACTAGAGGTTGTGCTGGAGCTGGAAGAGCTGCTGGCCAGCGTGCCCTGCACGCACGAGGAGTAGAGGGCGGAGTTGGTGCAGACACCCGAGCAGATAGCACCGGCCTGGTTGCTGTTGGTGCCACCAAACTGCACAGCGCAGCTACTGGTGAATCCGAGCGCCAGGCAGGTCGCCTCGCGGCTGCTGGGGTTGACGGTGCTACAGGCACACTTACCGTTACTGAGAGCCTGCGTGCAGGTGCGGGTGCTCACGCCTGTCGTGCTGCGGAACTCGCTGCTCGAGGACGAGCTCGAGCTAACGCTGGAGGTCGAAGATGACGAGGAAGACGAAGCGACACTAGAAGAGGACGAGCTGGAAGCGGTGACCCACTTAATGAGGAAGCCGTCGTCCGAAGTGGTCGTGCGCGTGTAGATGACGACAGACTTCTTATCGCTGGCGATCACGGCTTCGTCGCCGCCGGCGCCGTCGGTGATCACGCCGTCATCGAGGCCTTCGGGCTTATTGGGGGCAGCCTCGCCCGCCACGCTCGTGACGGTCGCGCCGTCAAAGACGATGCGCAGGTTCACAAGCTCTTTGCCGCTCGAGAGCGTGCCGTGGTTGAGCACACGCAGGATTTTGGCGGTGCCCTGGCGCTCAATGGCGATGCCCTTCACATCCTCCACCATGCCGGCGTCGTTGCGTGGCGTACCGGAATCCTCCACCAGCGTGATCCATTCGTTCTCCAGGCGCTGTGTGGCCTGCGGTCCAATAAAGACGGCGCGGTCCACATTGCCGAGGCCGGTGTTTTCTAGGCGCTCGAAGATAAACTTCACGCGCGGGGACTTCACGGTGGCACTGCTCGACGAGCCGCTCGACACGCTCGCACTACTGGAACTGGTGGGGACGCAGGCGTCGGGTTCTTGATCGATATGGATCACGATCGAGGCGTGCAGGTAGTCGGCGTTGCTGGCGGCGACATCGTTAAGATACGAGAGCATGAGCAGGTCGTAGCGGCCGGCCTTGCTCTTGCCGCCGCTGACGTAATCTTTCAAGTACGAGGGCAGCACGAGATCGAGCAGACTACCGACGGCGGGGAGTTTGTCGCCGCGGCGGAAGAGGCGAACGCGCGAAGTACCGTCGTTCGTCGTCTGCGTGCGGCTGTAGGTCGTGCCGTTACTGCCCTGGATCTTCAAGAGGATCTTTGTGCCGGTCGGTAGGTTGGCGAGCGTATCTTCATCGCGCTGCGAAACGCTGTTGTCGCCGCTCTCCAACTTAGAGCCGCCGAAGAGCGGCAGCCAGCTGACGCCACCGTCGACGCTGTACAAAAGCTTCACTGGCACGGCCACGCCGCTGTACTTCAAGTTGCTGCCGAGGGCGTACACGCGCACTGAGGCCTTGCCTGTCAGGCGGATGGCGCCGTCGGCACCGAGTACGAAGCGGTCCTCACAGGTGTCGCCGTAGCCGCCGTCCGAACTACTCGAGGATGAGGCGCTCGACGATGTACTAGAAGAGGAGGATTGTCCCGAGCTGGAGCTTGAGGTGCTCGTCGAGCTGGTCGAGGCGGAAGACGACGAGCTGGTGGTGGCAGAAGAAGAGGCACTGGACGTACTGGAAGAGGCAGAGCTTACCGAGGACGAGCTGGAACTCGTGGTGCTGGAGCTAGAACTCTGCGCGCCCGGCATCGTGCCGAGGTCGCCGCAGGCGCCCACGGTCAGGTAGTAGGCCGTGTGTGAGGCAAAGTCGCCGCAGCTGTCCTTAAAGGCGGCGTTCACGGGGGCCGTCACCGACCACGTCTCCGAGCCACTGAGGAAGAGATTCGTTATCTCCACCGGCGCCGACTGCCGCGTCGGGGCGCAGGCGCCGCCGGCGTAGTTGATAGTGCGCGTGTTCACGCCCAGGCTCGTTGAGAGCGTCAGGACGTCGTCGGTGAAGTGCTGAGCGGGTGTGGGCGAAACCGTCGGGTCGTAACCCATCAGATAGACCTTGTCCGTCGGGGCGAGTGTGATGCTGGCCTGGGCGGTATCAAAGGTGAGGCCGGCCTGACCGGCGCCCACGGCCTGGGCCGGGAACGAGCTGTCGAGGCGGGTGGCCGAGCGGATGACAAACGATTGGCCGGGACTGCAGGGGATGGCGTAGGGGTTCGTGGCCTGGAGCGAACTTGAGCTCGAGCTCGACTCTTCTCCGCCCGTATCGCCGGTCGGAACATCTTCGCTGTCGGCGGTGGCAAAGATGCCGCGCTTGCGGATGGTGATGATCCACTGGCGGCCGTTATCGGACGTGCCGTAGATATCGCCTTCGGTCGAAGGCTCGCCGCTCACCGCCAAGAACGACACGTCATTCAGGCCGTTCAGCTCCACGGTCACGGGAATCTCCACCATTTTCGTCTCAGTGCCGAGATCGCGCGATTCATAGGTTTCACCGCGGTAGAGCAGGCCCTCTGGCAAGTAGACCCCCCACTGGCCGCGGCCGGCTTGGGCGTTGATCTGGGCGGTTTGCAGAACCTTGAGCACCTGCTCTTTGGTGCGCTCCAATTCGGAGTCTAAAAAGACGTTGCGGTAGAGAGGGACCGAGACACCCGCCGTCACGGCGATGATGCCGATCGTCATGAGTGCCTCAATCGAGGTGAACGCGCGACGCTTGGAACGCATAAGAGACGAGGGGGATTTGGTATGGGTTTCTGAGTAGTATAGATCAATTCTCCCACTTTTACCAGTATGCAGCCCTATAGAAGCCTGTGTAAGTCAACTGGCGACCGCAGGTTCATAAAATCTTTCTTGACTCCCCTCTACCACTGGGTAGGATGGTTCCTGCTTCCGCCCTGGGAAACTGGGGAGCGAAGGCAGCGTCGGCTCCTTCACATTATCGTGCAGGTGAGATATGACTTCACAAAGACTGTTGCGGCGCGTTTACGCGTCGTAACACTCAAATTTAACTATTATCATATCGAGTACGATCGACTTCGGTCGGTCTACTCACCCAACGTCGTTCTCGGCTCAACCCCTCCGGGGGTCTTATGCCGGAACGCATTAAAAGCCACCAAGCTTTTCTTTTCGAAGAGTTTGATCCTGGCTCAGAGTGAACGTTGGCGGTGCGCCTAAAACATGCAAGTCGAGCGCCCTGGACGGTGTGGATCTGTTATTAAGTATTAGGTATTAAGTATTAAGGGTTTTGGCCAGAACCATTTCCCCATAATACTTACTACTTTTATCCCTTAATACTCGTCCCTAGCGTCCAGGGAGCGGCAAACGGCTGCGTAACACGTGGGTACCTACCCCGAACTCAGGGATAACCCGCCGAAAGGCGGGCTAATACCGGATGGTCTCGAAAGAGTAAAGCTTTCGCGGTTCGGGAGGGGCCTGCGGCCTATCAGGTAGTTGGTAAGGTAACGGCTTACCAAGCCTATGACGGGTAGCTGGTCTGAGAGGACGACCAGCCAGAATGGAACTGAGACACGGTCCATACTCCTACGGGAGGCAGCAGTTAGGAATCTTCCGCAATGGGCGAAAGCCTGACGGAGCGACACCGCGTGAAGGATGAAACCCTTTACTGGGCGTAAACTTCTGTTGTGAGGGACGAAATTTTTGACGGTACCTCACGAGAAAGCACCGGCTAATTCTGTGCCAGCAGCCGCGGTAAGACAGAAGGTGCAAACGTTACTCGGAATTACTGGGCGTAAAGCGTCTGCAGGTTTCCTGCCACGTCTGGCGTTAAAGCGCGAAGCTCAACTTTGCGTCTGTGCCGGAAACGAGCGGGATAGAGCCACTCAGAGGCATCTGGAATGTCGTGTGTAGGGGTAAAATCCGTAGATCCACGATGGAACGCCAAAAGCGAAAGCAGGATGCTGGGGGTGTGCTGACACTCAGAGACGAAAGCGTGGGGAGCAAAGGGGATTAGATACCCCCGTAGTCCACGCCCTAAACGATGCGAGCTCGGTGTAGGGACCTCAATCGGTTCCTGTGCCCTAAGCTTACGCGGTAAGCTCGCCGCCTGGGAAGTACGGCCGCAAGGCTAAAACTCAAAGGAATAGACGGGGACCCACACAAGCGGTGGAGCATGGGGTTTAATTCGATGACAAGCGAAGCACCTCACCCAGACTTGACATGGTAGGAATCGTTTAGAAATAGACGAGTGCCGCAAGGAGCCTACACACAGGCGCTGCACGGTCGTCGTCAGCTCGTGCCTTGAGGTGTACTGTTCAGTCAGCAAACGAGCGCAACCCTCATCTCATGTTGTATTCTCATGAGAGACTGCCGCCTCCAAGGCGGAGGAAGGTGAGGATGACGTCAGATCAGCGTGGCCTTTATGTCTGGGGCAACACCCGTGCTACAATGGCCGGTACAAACCGTTGCGAACCCGCGAGGGGAAGCCAATCGGAAAAAACCGGCCTCAGTTCGGATTGAAGTCTGCAACTCGACTTCATGAAGTTGGAATCGCTAGTAACCGTGAATCAGCTACGTCACGGTGAATATGTTCCTGGGTCTTGTACTCACCGCCCGTCAACTCATGGAAGGTAGGGGCACCTGAAGGACCTTTACTCGCAAGAGGGGGTACCACGGTGACACTACTGACTGGGAGTAAGTCGTAACAAGGTATCCGTAGGAGAACCTGCGGATGG
>CAZXIV010000036.1:0-4758 GCA_964640945.1 uncultured Candidatus Peribacteria bacterium
TTGTCGCGCTGACAAAAAGTGGAAAACCGAATGATTGGCACCAGCTAGGAGAAAATATTTTTATCGCACTGACAAAAATGTGAATCATTTCTTCTCCCGACGACGACGGATGTCCTCGGCGAAGATCGCCAGGATGGTGGTGGCGGGAACGGCCAAGAGAATGCCAAGCACCGGGTGGATGACATCAGGGAAGCTCACAGCCACGAGCATGGCGAACATGACGACCACGGGCGAGAGGCCGACGGCGCGCTGCATGACCATGGGTACCAGGAAGTTATTCTCAAGCCACTGGATCAGGTAGAAGAGGCCAGCCACGAGCAGGGCCCACTCGGGGCCTTCCTGTGTGACGGCCACGAGCACGGCTGGAATGGCGGCGAGCAGCGGTCCAAAATAGGGGATAAACTCCGTCAGTCCGGCTAGGACGGCCAAAGTGGGGGCATAGTCGAGGCCTACAATTGAGAGAGCGACGAACACGAGGACGGCGATGCACAGGGCGAGCAGGGCTTGGCCACGAGCCCACTGCGCGATTTTTACGTGGATGGCTTGCGACTTGTCGTCCAGGTAGCCGCGGTAGCGGGCAGGGAGCATGCTGCGCACCCACTGGCGGATGGACTCGCGCTCCAACTGGATGAAGCAGGCGAGAGCGAGAACAACCGTGGTCGAGGCCAGGAAGCTCACAGCGGAGCCAGCGATACCAAAGGCGAATTGGAGTGAACCCTGCGCGGCCGAGCTCAGGTTTTGACCGAGCTGTTGCAGGGCAAAGCTGAAGTTACTCAGCGAAGGGTCGGCGAGGGCCGTCTGCAGAAGCTGGTGCATGCGGGCGTTGGCGTCCGCGGAGAGGAAAGGTAGGACGAAATTCGGGTCGCGCACAAAAGTATTGGCGGCGACGGTGATGCGGCCCACCATCTCCGTAAGCTGCGAGCCGATGAGCGGTACGAGCGACACCATCAAACAGACGATGACGAGCAGGGCGAGGAGATAATGCAGAAGAATGGCGATGAGGCGCGGCACCCGGAAGCGTTCGAGGATGCGGACGCTGGGGTCCATGATGGCCGAAACAAAGAAGCCAAGAAGCAGGAGGATAATGGCTTGCTGGAGCTGGATGATCAGCCAGGCGCCGGCGACCACCGCTAGCACTGCCAAAGCGGCCCGCGTGACGCTCCAGGTGGAGAGGTCGATCATCGTGCGCGGCTCGTTGGCGGGGGGTTCAGCCGCGGGCAGGGGGGCGTTGGCTTCCTCCTTTTGGCGTTTATGAAGCTCCTCGCGCGTGCGCTGGAGCAGCTCTTGCGCGCGCTTACCGAGGATGCGGAACGATTCGAAGGCCGACGATTGGGGGAGTTTTTTCTGGGTCATCCGTTGATGAGGGCAGAGACAACGAAGTCGACCAGTAGGAAAGCGGCAACGCTGACGAAGCAGCCAAAAATGGAGTAGTAGATGCGATTTTTACCGGCGCCTTTATCTTCGGTGAGGCCGCTGAAGGCTATCTGGTAGCCGCCGAGCATGATGTTGATCATAAAGATGATGCCGATCAGCCCGAAGATGCCTTTCACCAGCGCGCCGATGAAGTTGGGGATGCACTCCACCTCCAGGTTGCCCGTGACAAAGTCACAGCCCTCGATCCCATCTCTGATGATGCTGAAATCCTGGGCGGCGGCGGGCACGGCTGTCACAGCCGCGGCCAGGCCGAGGGCGACAGGGAGCCAGCGGTACATGCCGGGTTTGTGCGAAGGAGAAGTCATCAACTCGCTCTATAGTATACTTGTTTTCCCCCTTTTCTGGAAGGATACTGCCGCTTACATGTCACTGGACAGAACCTCAAAATCTGGCTTCTCCTGGACTCATCACCCGCGTCCGATGGTGGCGCTGGCCCCCATGGCTGGCGTGACAGACGCTTCGTACCGCCAATTCATCAAGAAAATTTGTCCGGAAACCATTCTTTATAGCGAATTCCTCTCCACCGACGCCATCACCTACGGCGCCCGCAAGACGATGGGCATGATGGAGTTCAATCCGGCCATCGAGCAGCCCTTCATCGTCCAAATTTTCGGCGATGAGCCCGAGCATTTCCTGACGGCGGCCAAGGTGGTGGAGCAGATGGGCGCCGACGGCATCGATATCAACATGGGTTGCCCGGCGGCCAAGGTGGTCTCGTCGTGCCACGGGGCGGCGCTCATCAAGAGTCCCGAGCTGGCGGCTGAGCTGGTGCATGCCACCTGCAAAGCCGTCGGAATTCCGGTGAGCGTGAAGACCCGCTTGGGTTGGGATAAGAAAGACGGCCTGATCAAGTTCTGCCAGGGTCTCGTCGACGCCGGCGCCGGTGCACTCGCCATCCACGGTCGTCGCTACTGCGATAAGTTCGGCGGTGAGGCCGATTGGGAGCCAATCTACGCTCTCAAGGAAGCCTTTCCGCACATTCCGGTGCTTGGTAACGGTGACATTAAGTCGGGGGCCGATGCGCTGCGCATGTTGAAAAATTTGGATGGTGTGATGGTCGGCCGCGCTACCTTCGGCAACCCCTGGGTGATGGCCGATATCGTTGAGTCGTTTAAGACGGGCGTGGCCGTCACACCCACTGCCGGGCAGCTCCGCTTCAGTCAGAAGGTGCCCTACATTCTCGAGCACTGTCGTCTGTCGGTAGAGGTAAAAGGCACAGTGCGCGGCGTGCGCGAAATGCGTCGCCATCTCTGTGGCTACGTGAAAGGCTTCGACGGTGCCGCGGAGATCCGCGCTCAGCTCATGATCACCGAGGAGCCGGAAGCCGTGATGGATATCATTAAGCGGACAGGGGAGCGTCAGGAAGTGTTCGAGAAAGAGACGCGGGTCGAGACGTTCGTGGCGGCCTGAGATACAAAAAAAGACGACGGCGCAGGGCCGTCGTCCGGGGTGTCGGTTGCCCTAGATGGGCATCCGGAAGAAATTGGTGTCGGCGGGAAGGGCCACCGGGGTGGCTCCGAAGACGAGTGCTTTCGATATCGCGAGGATGGCGGTGGCGAATGCTTCGTCGAAGTGGGCTTCCATTCCACTGGCGGCCACCACCCAGCCCGCGCCGTCGGTGACACTGCCGACGTACGGCACGTCGTTGGGGATGAGCAGTTGGGGGTACTCGTTGAGGAGCTGCCGCATCGATAAGCCGGTGCGCCAGGAGGCGTAGGCCTTAGCCCGGGCGATGTTGCGGTAAGGCCTGGTCCACTTGGCCGGGGAGCCGATGACGTGCTCGTAGAGAATGCCGCCGCGTTGCGACTAGTCGGGGAGGCTGCTCGGCTTCGGTTCGCTGTAGGTGGGGTTGCCGATCACGATGTGTAGGTTCGCCTCGCGGACCACGTTGTTCTTCATCGCGGCTTCGATCATCGGCAGAACGATAGCGACAGCCTTTTCGGCCAGTTGGGCAGTGGCTAATAGGGAAATCATCAAGGTCTCCTTGGATGGGGTATGGGGCGATGTGGTGAACGTTCTATGTTTACCATAGCATTATTTTTTTGATTTTGTCCCCATGTCTCTCAGGCTCCGCGGTCGCAGCGTCATCAGCACGAAAAACGGCCCTTTTGGGCCGTTCTTTTGCTGACGTTATGTCGGATCTCAGAGCGTCACTTTTACACTCGGGCCCATGGTGGGGGCGATCGTCACGTTCATGATGTACTCGCCCTTAATGCCTGAGGGCTGGGCCTCCTTGAGGGCGGCCAGGATGGCGTCGAGGTTTTCCTTGAGCTTGGCGGCGCCGAACGACACCTTGCCAAACGGGACGTGGATGATGCCGAACTTGTCCATCTTGCACTCGATGCGGCCCTTCTTGAGCTCCTCGATCGTTTTGCCGATATTCTCGGTGACGGTGCCGGCCTTGGGGTTGGGCATCAGGCCTTTCTGGCCGAGGATCTTGGCGATTTTGCCGAGGTTCTTCATCATCGCGGGCACGGCCACGGCGATATCGAAGTCGATGGTGCCGCCTTCGATCTCCTTCACGAGATCTTCGCTGCCGGCCTTGTGGGCGCCGGCCTTTTTGGCCTCGGCGATGAGATCATCCGGCACGAAGGCCGCGATTTTCACCATCTTGCCGGTGCCATTCGGGAGGCTTACCACGGTGCGGACGAGCTGGTCGGCCTGGGTGGTATCGGCGTTGATGCGGACGTGCACTTCGGCGGTGGCGTCGAACTTACTCGTGGAGAGTTTGGGGAGCAGGTCGCAGGCCTCGGCGATGGTGTAGGCCTTCTTCGGGTCCACCAAAACGGCGACCGCCTTGTACTTCTTGCTGCGGGCGATACCGGTTGTCTTGTCTCGCTTGAGACGGGGGCTTTGTCCTGGGGCGCGCTTATCGGCCATAGGGATAGGGGGAAGTGGTGCAGGCGTCATGCATCGACGTGTGGCGTCTGGTGTCATGACTCCCACTAAAGTGAAAGGATTTTAATGAGATTAAAGGTGATGGCAAGTGCTTTTGTCATGCTTTGAGGCTCGTGCCAACCAACGGTTTTCCACTTTTTGTCAGCGCGACAAAAAGTGGAGCAAAAAACGCTGCGCGCCGGGCCCCTCTCCATGGTTCTGCCGTACGGTGCTCAAGTAGCAGCCTGGTGCAATAACAGGGTAGTGCCCCTTCACCCCCGGCACGGCGCGCCCCTCCGCAGGCAACCAACCAATGTGCGCTACGGGATTTGTAGAACTGTGGGAGGGTTATCGTCCCACGGTATTACCACGAGGCGGCCACGCTGGAGAAAGATGTTTAGATGTTCACATCCCAAGTCAGGGTGGAGGGGTGTCGCGCCACGGGGG
>CAZXIV010000037.1:0-4047 GCA_964640945.1 uncultured Candidatus Peribacteria bacterium
CCGAGCTGGTGCCAAGCGGTGCTCAAGTGGAGACCCTGGATGTCACCAGGGCTCCGGCCCCTTCACCCCCGGCCGGCGCGCACCCCTCCGCAGGCAACCAACCGGTGAGCGATACGGGAAGAGTATGACCGTGGAGCGGTGTCGCGCCACGGGGGGAGTAGATCGGCCCCGCTTCGAATGCGCTGGCTCTTTGGAACGCCAGAAAATCAGCCAGCGCATTCGACCGACGAAGCGGGCCGGGCCTAAGGGCCCGCGAGGAGGCACGGGGACGAGGTGGAGGGGCTTTGGCGCGACGCGCTTTCTTGGGTACTTCTTTGTCGCGCACAAAGAAGTACCGATCGTCCTCCACTTTTTGTCGCGCTGACAAAAAGTGGAAACCAATCAGTGGGCACCTGCTTAAGAAAATAAGAAAAATGGGAAACCAGACAGTTGCACAAATATCTCCTTTATAAATAGAGATTCTTCCCTACTTCAGTAGGAACAAAACTCGCCTCCTCCGCCCAGCGGAGGGTCTGGGTGATCTCCTCTTCCGAGAGGATGCCGTGCTCGCGCATCAGGCCAATCTCACGCGGGAGCGTGGTGCGGAGCATGGCCGGATTATCGCTGTTCAAGCAAAACTTCACGCCGTTGTCCCAGAGTGTGCGCACGACTTCCTTCATATGGGTTAGGTCACGGATGAACTTCACGCTGAGGTTGCTGGAAGGACAGAGGCAGAGCGTGATGTTCTTTTTGACCACCGTCGCCATCAGCTTCTTATCCGTATAGGAGCGGAAACCATGGTTGATGCGACTAAGCGGCAGCACCGAGACGACGTGGGCCATTTCGTCAGCGGTCCCGTCCTCGCCGGTGTGGACCGTGGTCTTCAACCCGGCGGCGATGGCCTGCTCATAGAGCGGCACATAATCCTCATAGGCAAAGGGCTCGTGGCCCCGGGGACCGACGATATCGATGCCCACGATGCCGCGCGAGCGGTACTTAATGGCCTTTTTGACAGTGATGGCGTTCTTCTCGAGCGGCAGGCGCCGGTCGAGCATGAGGTGCAGGCCAGCGCGGACGCCGGGGAACTCGAGCAACGCGCGCTCCATGCCGCGCAGGGCCGCCAGGATGATGTAATCGAGGTCGCGCTCGCCACCGCGATTACGAAAGAGCGGGTTAAAGCCGGGCTCCATCAGGGTGACATTGCTCACACGGTAGGCGCCGCTCACGGCTTCGTAGACGGCGCGCTCCATGGCGGCCGGCGAGCTCTGGATAAGCTCCGTCAGGTGGAAGAGCTTGTGGTAATCCTCCCAGGTGATTTCGGGGAGGTTTAAGGTGACAAGATCATGAAACTCCCAGTAGTCCTTGCTTGGCAATTTAATCCCCTGCTCGTGGGCAATGGCCCAGAGAACATGCGGCTCAACCGATTGGCCGAGGTGAAAATGGAGTTCGGTTAGAGGCCTGCGGGCCTTGATGTGGGCTTCCATGGGATACATCTACGCGGCCGCGACCCCGCTGGCAAGGTGCACGGGGAATCAAAAAAGGACCGCCTGGCGGCGACCCTTGGAGGGGAGACACGAGTGCAAGCCTTTAAATCACGTCGACCGTCATTTTAAAGTAATAGAGGGTCTTGCCGTCATCGGTATCAAGGATGAACTTCGCCTGCAGCTCGGAAAGCTCGATGATCGTCTGGCACATCTTGAGCATCATCCGGGGCGGTAGCGACACGCCGCCGTCGAGGCAGGTGGCGCACAGGCCCGCTACATCGTGCGATTTGAGATACGGCTTACCCTGCTGATTGATGATATCACTCAGGCGCTCATGCATCTGCAGCACGTAGCCCTCCACAAAGCCCTCAACCTGCTCCACGGGAATATCGTGAATCTCGGGGAGTGCCTCGATAATGTCGAGGTCGCGCTGGATCGCGCGGGCGATCGAAGTTTCGATAGTCATGGGTGTTTGTGGGGTGTGTTTGATGTGACTCTCCATCGTATCATTTTTTACGTCGGCTTACAAGATTCGGGCTCGATAATCGGCCGGGTTGGAGTTGCGTCCTGAGAGGAAAATGCTAAGGTGCAACGGCCTCAGGGGTTTGGATTCCACCGCCGCCTCTGGCAGAATCCGACCTCCACCCTCTTCCTTATGCTTCATAAGCTTCGTCCCGCCCACGGCTCCCGCCAAAAAAAGAAGCGCGTTGGCCGCGGCGCCAGCTCTGGCCAAGGCACCACCGCCGGCCGCGGTACGAAAGGCCAGCAGTCACGCACGGGCAAGGGCCGCAAGTTCGGCTTTGAAGGTGGCCAAACCCCGCTTCTCCGCCGCCAGCCTAAGCTCGGCGGTTTCACCCCTCCGCGCCAGGTAAAGTACGAAGTGTTGAACGTCGGCACCTTGGAAGAGATGCTCCCCGCCGGCCACTACGACCGCAAGACCCTCAAGGCTGCCAAACTCCTCACCAAGAACCTCCCGGTGAAGCTCCTCGGTGACGGCGAGATCAAGAAAGCCTTCAAGCTCTCCGTCCAGGCCGCATCGAAGTCTGCCAAGAAGGCCATCGAGGCCGCCGGCGGCTCCGTCACGGTCGTCCCCGCCTAAGCGATGCTCAAATACCTCCGCCAGATCTGGCACTCCGAGGATCTGCGCAAGCGCATCCTCTTCACGCTCGCACTCCTGGCCACTTTCCGCGTGTTGGCGCACATCACGGTGCCGGGTGTCGATCCGGAGCAGCTCCGCCTCTTCCTCGAGACGCGCGGTGGCGCTGGCGGTGCCCTGGGCGTGTTTTCGGCCCTCACCGGCGGCTCGATCGATAACTTTTCCATCCTGATGCTCGGTCTGGCGCCCTACATCAACGCCTCGATCATCATGCAGCTCTGCACGGTCATCTTCCCCAAGTTGGAAGCGATGCAGAAAGAAGGCCAAGCCGGCCAGCAGCAGATTAACCGCTACACGCGCTGGCTGACGGTGCCCCTGGCACTCGTCCAGAGCTACGGCTTCCTACTGCTTCTCGGCCAGACAGGCGTCAACCTCCTCGGCCCCGACGGCCTCACCTTCCCCAGCGTGCTTCTGCCCATGCTCTTCGTCTCGACCGGTTCGATCTTCCTGATGTGGATCGGCGAACTGATCAACGAGAAGGGTATCGGCAACGGCAGCTCGCTCATCATCTTCCTCGGTATCATCACCGATGTCCCCGGCCGCATTGCCGCGCTCTTCTTAGGTGACCCAAACACGCTCGGCGTCTTCTACGTCTTCGTGGCTGTATCGCTGGTGATGCTCGTGGCGATTGTGCTCTTCACCGATGCCCACCGTCTCATCCCGATCACGTACGCCAACCAGGGCGCCGGCCGCGGCGTGCAGGGCGGCATCCCGATCCGCCTCAACCAGGCGGGCATGATCCCGATCATCTTCGCCATCTCGCTTTTGACCTTCCCGATGATCTTGGCCCAGTTCATGCAGACGTCCGACAACCTGCAGGGCGTGGTCGGCTTTATTAATAGCTACCTCAACCCCCAGGCCCCAAGCATCTGGTACCTCGTTTTCTACTTCTTACTGACGGTCACCTTCACATTCTTCTACGTCTCGGTCACCTTCCGCCCGACCGATGTGGCTGAGCAGATCCAGAAGCGCGGCGGCTTCATCCCCGGCGTCCGTCCGGGCGCGGCCACCGCCGCCGTCTTGCAGCGCACCTCGAACCTCCTCAATCTCTGGGGCGGTGTCTTCCTGGGCATCATCGCCATCGTGCCGCTGCTCTTCACGGCTTACACCTCGCTCACCAACGCCGACCTCCTCATCTCCGGCTCTGGTCTTATCATCATTGTCGGCGTGGTCATGGATCTCATCCGCCAGGTGAACGCCCAGATGTTGGCCCACGATTACGACAAACTGGTCTAAAACTTCCCTTCAACTGTAAAAAAGAGAGCACCTCAGCAATTGGGTGTTTTTCTATCTTTTTTATCAGGCGGACGAGTGGTACTTCTTTGTGCACGACAAAAAGTACCTCCCTAAGGGACTGCGAGCCAAGCCTTTCTCCCGTCGTCCTTCGGACTCGGGCTCAAGAGCTTGTCTCTGGGAGCATAAAGCGCG
>CAZXIV010000038.1:0-3338 GCA_964640945.1 uncultured Candidatus Peribacteria bacterium
GGGAAAGAGCAGCCGGCAGTACGTGGTCAACACCCTCGGCGGCATGGCCGGTATGGGCGCTAAGCTCCGCTTCCTCAACGACCGGGTGACGCTCTTTGAGCAGAGCAATAGCGCGGTTGGCCTCGATGAGACCATGGCCGAACTCGAGACACTCGACGTGCCGGCGGAGCGAGGCGCCACGGGCGGTCAGGGCATCTTCGCCTCGATGAACATCGAGTTTTTCTCCATCAATCAACTTATCCAGGGTTTTAAGAAATGGAAAGATACCTACACCGATGCCCTCAAAGGCTACAACAACAGCAAGTCCAATGTAGTCGCCAAGAAAGTTGGCAGCATGTTCAGCTGGCTGCCATTCGGCGAGGACGTCCAGAAGCAACTCGGCGACAAGGTGTCGGGCGACCAGGCGAAAGAGCGTAAGGAATTCATGGACGCCATCGGCACGCGCGAGCTCGGCTTTAAGGATCTCTACAGCCCCGGCGGCGAGCTCTCCAAGAACACCGCCTCCCCCAGCTGCTTCCTCGCCATTCTTGAATTTGGCGCGCAGAAGGGCTGGATGTACCCGCTGATGAAGTACAACTTCATCGACAAGAACCAGCTCCCGGGCGTGGAGCTCTTCGGCTTCAACGTGCGCAACGTCATTCCGCAGGAATATATGAGTGACGACCTCCTCGCCTCGTACCTAAACGGCCTCTTGAACAAGAGCACGCAGACCGGCAATAAGGACATGCAAGAGCAGATTGTGGCCATCGAAGGCAAGAACGACATCGACTCGTTCGTGCAGATCTTCGACAAGGCGATGAACGGCAACGGTTACTGGAAGGCCATCGGCGTGCTGCAAGGCGCGATGAAGAAAGCCAAGGACGGCGGCACGGCCGGTATTTTTGCCGCCCGCCTGAACCATTGGCTGCGCCAGCCCGAAGTCGCGCAGTACATGAACGATACGATCCTCTCAAAGTTTGCCAGCGTCTCCGGCAACCAGATCCCCTACAGCATGGCCTTCTACGGCGGGCCGCTGGGGCAGCAAGTACTCAAGTGGAGCAAGGCAGGCAAACCCCAGGATGCCTCCGACCCGCTGACGATGAATATCAACGCCATCTCCCGCGTGCTCGAAGCGCGCAGCGGTACTTTCTTCACGGGCATGGAGACGGCTAAGGCGGAGTTCGAGAAATCAAAGATCATCGGCCGCGTCCTGGCCGGCCAAACGGCTGAGATCGGCAACGGCCAATACATCTCAGCCTTCGAACCCGGTCTCGAGGACATCCGCGAGGGCGCTGATATTATTTGGCCGAACTTCGATGACTTCGAAATCCGCACCACGGGCAGCGGCTACCTCGCCAAATCGGAAATCGTGTTCCTCCCGGAGAGTTTCCTCGACTCACTCTTTGAGATCCAAACCAACGGCAGCCTCGTAAACCAGGGCAAAGTCTTAGCCTATTCCGCCGGCATCATCGCACAGATGCGCGAGCTTGACGCTATCGCCGATCGCCCGTCCACCAACCCAAGCCTGGTCGCCGCCAGGACGAATTTCCGCCAGAGCCTGCGGAGTAAACTAACACGCGTCATCCAGAAGAACCTCAACCGCAGTCGACCCGAGGCTCTGCTGCAACTTCGCTTCGCCACGAAAGATGCCACTCTCAATGGCCGCTTCGTCATCGCCGAACTCATTCGGGCCGGTCTGATCGATCCGGTGGGCGCTGGCCTCGATCATCCGGGAAACTAAGGCCTGGCGGCGTCACCCGCCGCGCTTCACCCCCAGAGCTGCAGGCGCTAGGCTAGCGGCATGCAGATCGCCGTCACCCGCATCGACAAGACCCTCCCTCTCCCCACCTACAACACGGCGGGTGCGATTGCTTGTGACCTGGTGACGCGTGAGACGACGATCATCGCCCCCGGCGAGATCGCCCTGGTGCCGGGCAACATCATCGTCAAGATTCCCGAGGGCTACGGCCTCATCATTGCACCGCGCTCGTCGCTACCACGCAAGAAGGGGCTCTCATTCCCCCACTCGATGGGCGTCATTGATGCCGACTACCACGGCCCTAACGATGAGCTCCTAGTCCAAGTGCTCAACATCACCAAGGAGCCAGTGACGGTTGAGCGCGGCGAGCGCATTGCCCAGGCGCTCATCATCAAGCTCGAAAAAGCCGACTGGGTCGAAGTCGAGGATCACGGGGCACCGACCAGGGGCGGGTTTGGGACAACGGGAAGTCACTGACGGGTATCGTGTATTAAGTATGAAGTATGTTGTATCGAGTATTAAGTATTCGAGATAAGGCAAAAATAGTCATCATATCTAATACCTAATACCTAATACTTAATACTAATCGGCCATCTCCATGCCGTGACGCTGGATGGTGCGCCAGTCGAACGGCAACTTGAACGTTTCGAGCGCACGTATAAAGGCGGCAAAGACATGCCATTGGCTCTGATCCTCGTATATGAAGGCAGTACCACTCTCCTGCACCGGGTCGTAGTTCTCAAGCAGTGGCGAACCGGCCGGAGCAATGGGAAGCACGCCGCACGCCAAGCACTCCTTCAGCGTGTCGTCGCCCTTCTCGGGCGTCGCCAGGAAGAGCGCCATGTCTGCCGCGGAGAGCATCTTGGCCATGCCTTCGTCGGTATTCGGGAGGATGGCAATACGGTGAGAGTAGCGCTTTTGGAGTTCCGAAAAGATCGCACCGTAGGCAGCACTGCCTTTGCCACGAATGAGGAGCTGCACGTTCTGACTGACAACACCCGGCAGCACGCCCTTCAAGAGGGCGCCACCGAGTTCATCGGTCATGCCCGCCGGCAGGCAGATCATCGGGGCCTTCGGCTCAATAGGCCAACCAAGCTCCTGCTGGAGCATCAGCTTGTTCTGTACCTTGTCCGCGAGCGACTTACTGTCAAACGCACAGACGAACAGCTTCTGGTACGTAGGGAGGAGGGAGGAGGGAGGCATGGGGTTTGTGTATCTCCTTATTGTACTCCTTTGCATCCTCTTGCGGTAGTCTGCCCCTCTTGCATGGTCTAGTAATAGTGGTGATTTATTATATTTAGAAATGAGGATTTGATCTCATTAGGTGATTCAATGAGGCACCTGCCAATCAATACTCTTTTCTCCTAGCAGGTGCCCACTGATTGGTTTCCACTTTTTGTCAGCGCGACAAAAAGTGGAGCCCTAAAGGACTGCGAGCCAAGCCTTTCGCCCATCGTCCTTCGGACTCGGGCTCAAGAGCTTGTCTCTGGGAGCAAGAAAGCGCGTCGCGCCAAAGCCCCTCCACCTCGTCCCCGTGCCTCCTCACGGGCGACGTAGAGCGCTGTCATGGTGAGCGGAGTCGAACCATGACAGCCTGTCG
>CAZXIV010000039.1:0-2061 GCA_964640945.1 uncultured Candidatus Peribacteria bacterium
GCTGCGAAAGGCCATACTTACCTGCGAGGAATCAAACGCGATCCTGCTGTGGTTGCCCACATTGCAGCACTTCTTCGAGGGAGAAAGCACACACCAGAGCAGATCGCCAAAGCGGCAGCAGCCAAAGCCGCTGCCCTTACGGAGAAACCAGATATCTACAAGGGCGAGCAGAATGGGAGAGCTAAACTCACGACGGAGAACGTCAAAGAGATTCGGAGGTTATACGAAACAGGGCTCTCTCAGACGCGATTAGGCGAGATGTTTGGAGTCTGTCAGACGGTGGTCTCGAAGATAGTGCTCAGAAAGAGCTGGGAACACGTTGAGTGACCAGCTCTTTCTCTATCAGGCTTCCGCTCTAGAGAGGAACGCGGTCAAGCCGTAGCCTACGCCAGCGTATCGCTCGCCAGCCCAGGCGAACTCGTTCTTCAAGAAAACGGTCGGGTCCGACGGGGCGAGGTTGGTGAGGAACTCGAAGCCTTCCTCGACGCCGAGGAGCAGGCCGACAGCGCCACCGTGGGCGGGGTTCATGCACTCGGCGACATACCAAGTGGTGGTGTCGATCGAGGCGCCGCCGTCGACAAGCTCAGGCAGCTTGACGACTTGCTTGATGAACCCGGTATGGGCGATCCAGTTGTCGCCCACTGCCGCCGTCGAGTTCGCCTGGCCGGGCCACAAGTTGCCAGCGCCAGCGGTTCCCGAGTATACGTTGTTGCGCATATCGACAGCCTGGACAGCCGCGCCGTACAGGTTCGACGGAACGATCAGGGTGTCCGGCACGATGCCGTAGTTCAGGCCATCTTCGTTCACTCGGGCCATCATTTCCGACACGACGAACGAGAGGTTCTGCGCGGTGAGCTGGCGTCCGGTGTAGAGGTTGGAGTACGTGCCGCTGATGGCGCCGTTCACCGACTTGGGCTTGGTCGCCGAGAAAGCGAACGTCCCGGTGTAGTCCAGGGTCGTCTTGCCGTTGCGCAGCAGCCGGGCGATGAGCTGATCCGGCAGCTTCAGCATGGCCCTGGCGATATTCCGGGGCACGTTTGCGAGCGTCCCATAGATATCGTTGTAGAAGTCCTTGCGCTTGATGCTGTAGCCAGCGGAGTACGGCTCGATTGCCAGCCGGGCGCTGTTGCGGACGAGCGGATTGAAGGCGCGATCCTGATTCGCCACCGACTCGGCGCGAGCTGTCGGGGGAGCGAACGGGAAGAAGATCTCATTGGGGATCTTCTTGTCGAGGCCGCTGCCGCCGATGACGACCGGGCGGGTCAGCGCGATCTTCGGCGACTCGATGTCGGTGATCGAGGAAGCTGCGGCTTGCAGACCTTCCTGAATCGCCGTGTTATAGACAAGGGCCTCCGCTTGGGAGATGCCGCTATTGATTACCATGGTCATGTCAAATCTCCTTCAGCGAGGGCTAGCTGGTGAAGCAGTTGAGGGCGACCCGGCATGGGCGACCCTGAATGTCGGCACTGTTGAACTCGATCAGCTTACCCGCCGGAGGACCGTCGGCACTGTTGTTGCTGATGGTGAACGCATCCGAGGCATACACGGTCAGACCGACATGCGCCTGGGTGCAGGGGTGCGTTCCGTCATTGGCGAAGTTCGCCGTGCGCGGTTCCACATCCACCGACACCGCGCCAGCGGCGCCGAGGGTGTTGTCACCAGACGACAGGGTGATACCGGCCATGTGACCAGTCGCCGCATTGGCTGCGGCGGGGATCTGACCGTAGCCCGCGACTTCACACACCATGTTGCCGATGCCCACCGCGACGGTGGCATCCAGCTTAACGAGACGGAGGCCCGGCGCTTGGTTCTGACCGTACTGCCGGGCGATGACGAAGGAATTTGCCATGGAATTGTTCTCCTACAGAACGGTTAGCTCAGGGACGCCGCCATACGGGCTTGCATCTTTTGGGGATCGAGGCCAAGCTTCGCGGCGACATCGTTGGCGAGGCTGGTGGCCTCGGCGACGGTCGCGCCACGCTGCTCGGTAAAACGAATCGGGACACCGCTGTTGACTTGCGGTCGCGCCGTCTGGTCGGCGACAGCGACAGTACGCTCAGC